>NC_009659.1:2400000-3000000 GCF_000013625.1 Janthinobacterium sp. Marseille
CAATTGCGTCGCAAGGCTGTTCTCTGCGGCGCGATCGCCCACCTTGCGTTCAATTTTTATTGCTAACCACAACACTTCCGCGCTCAGCACATCTGCTTTAGTCACGCGATTAATATAAAACCGTGCTCGCTCCAGATCCCCACGCTCATAGTTCAGACGCGCCAGATTGGTAGCGGTCGTCAGATTGCCGGGATCATGGCGAAATGCTTCGTTGAAGTAACGCTCTGCCGCGACTGTATCCTTCAGGATCAGGCTGCAGGCACCGGCGTTATTCAGTGCCTTGGCAGGCGACTGGTAAGTCTTGCTACGCAAGGCCGCTTCAAAATACGGGATCGATTGATTCGCGCGTCCGTTCTGGCACAGGAACCAACCATAGTTATTGCTCAGATCCGGATCATTCGGCGCCAGCCGCAAGGCGCGCTGGAAATTTTCTTCCGCCATCCGGGTTTCGCCCTGATCCATATAGATCAAGGCTGCCATGCTGTATGCATCGGCAAAATTCGGATCGGTCTGCAAAGCCAGTTTGACTTCATCCAGCGCCACATTCAACTGGCCTTGCTGGTAATAACCGATCGCCAGTTGCAAACGGATGCGCGCACGCTTTTGATTATCCGTCTTATCGAAGCTGGTCGACAATTCACTATCCGGTGCTACAGCAGGTCTGGCGGCGCAACCCAGGAGCAGGGTTGCAGACAACAGGGATATTCCCAACCAAGCCAATCGACGTGCTGTCATCAAGATGAAATCTCCACAATACGACCGAAATTCTTGCCAAACTTTTCCTGGTACTCCGCCATCTTTTTCATGCGGTCTTGTACCCGCGTACGGTCCTGCACTTCACCTGCCAGCTGTCCGCAAGCCGCATCGATGTCATCGCCGCGCGTCTTGCGCACGGTGGTCACGATACCTGCATCCATCAACACTTGCGCAAACGCTTTGATGCGTGGATTGTGTGAGCGCGTCAAACCCGATTCAGGGAAAGGATTGAACGGAATCAAATTGAATTTGCATGGCACATCAGCCTGACGCACCAGTGCAATCAATTCACGCGCATGCTGGTCGCTGTCATTGACGCCATCCAGCATGCAGTATTCGAAGGTCACAAAATCACGCGGTGCGAATTCCAGATAGCGCTTGCAGGCAGCCATCAGTTCGACCAACGGGTATTTCTTGTTCAGTGGTACCAGGCCATCACGCAAGGCATCGTTCGACGCATGCAGCGATACCGCCAGTGCCACTGCACAATCCTGCGACAGCTTGTCTATCATCGGCACCACGCCGCTGGTAGACAAGGTCACGCGACGACGCGACAGGCCGTAAGCGTTATCGTCCAGCATCAGTTTGAGTGCCGTGACGGTTGGTTCGTAATTCAACAAAGGCTCGCCCATGCCCATCATCACCACATTGGTGATCTGGCGTTCGCCTTTAGGGCCCGGCTCTATGCCTTTGGTCCGACGTAATTCAAACTCAGCCATCCACAGTTGGCCGATGACTTCGCCGACTGAAAGATTGCGGTTAAAGCCCTGTTTGCCGGTCGAACAGAAACGGCAATTCACCGCGCATCCGGCTTGTGTCGAAATACACAGCGTGCCGCGGTTTTCTTCGGGAATAAATACTGTTTCAACTGCATTGCCCTGCCCTACATCGACCAGCCACTTGCGTGTGCCGTCGGCAGAGGTGTGATCCGAGATCACAGCGGGTGCAGCAATGATCGCGCGCGTAGCGAGCTTGTCACGCAGCGATTTGGCCAAATCGGTCATCGCGTCAAAATCGCTGGCGCCGAATTGGTGTATCCAGCGTTGCAATTGCTTGGCGCGGAACGGCTTCTCACCCAACTCGCCGCAGTAAGCGATGAGTTGCGCAGGATCCAGATCCAGCAGGTTGGTGAGAGTCGTCATAAAAACATTTCTTGAATCTGCCTGTCGCTCAGGCACGACGCCGGCGACGGACAGGAATTCAAATTAACGCGAATAAACGTTCAGTGCTGGGAAGTAGTAAGCGATTTCAACTTTCGCTGTTTCTTCTGCATCGGAACCGTGTACAGCATTTGCATCGATCGAATCAGCGAAATCAGCACGGATGGTGCCTTTGTCTGCTTTTTTCGGATCAGTAGCGCCCATCAGGTCACGGTGCTTGATGATTGCGTTTTCGCCTTCGAGCACTTGGATGATGACAGGACCGGAAATCATGAAGTCGACCAGGTCTTTGAAGAAAGGACGTGCGCTGTGAACAGCATAGAAACCTTCGGCTTCAGCACGCGACAATTGCGTCATGCGAGCAGCGACGATTTTCAGGCCTGCGCCTTCGAAACGGCTATAAATCTGACCGATTACGTTTTTTGCTACTGCATCCGGTTTAATAATCGACAGTGTGCGTTCGATTGCCATCTGAAAAACTCCAATAAAATGAAAGGGTTAAGACAAAATTCTGATATTTCAACTAACCTTTAATTCTACCATGAAAGCCCCATCTACTTGAAGCAGAAACAAGAGCTTTTAAATGTGAAGATAGCGTTAAGAACAGAACCGTTTATACTATGGTCATGTCGAGAACCTGCTTGGCAACAACTCGAGCTTGATATTAACCTGGAGAAAACATGAGCAATTTACAGCAGCAGGCCTTTGGGTCTACTTATGACACCACGGCGGTACGCCATCGCGTCTTGCGCAATACATACTGGCTGCTCGCCCTTTCCATGATCCCTACCGTACTGGGCGCCTGGATAGGCGTACAGTTCAAATTTGCCTTCTTCGCCGGCAGCCCATTCATGGGCATGATTATCTTTTTGGCAATTGCATTTGGTTTCTTCTATGCAATCGAAAAGACCAAGAATTCCGGCCTGGGCGTCGCCCTGCTGTTGGGCTTCACCTTCTTCATGGGCTTGATGCTGTCGCGCCTGATCGGACATATCCTCGGCTTTGCCAACGGTACGTCGCTGATCATGACGGCTTTTGGCGGCACAGCTGCGATCCTTGCGACAATGGCAACAGTAGCAACCGTTTCCAAGCGTGATTTCAGCGGCTTGGGCAAATGGCTGTTCATGGGCGTGCTGGTAATCATCGTAGCCGCAATCGCCAATATCTGGCTGCAATTGCCAGCCTTGCAACTGACGATCTCGGTCGTGGCGATCGGTATTTTCTCCGCCTTCATCTTGTATGATGTACAACGCATCATCAATGGCGGTGAAACCAACTACGTGACCGCTACCCTGGGCATTTACCTGAGCGTCTACAACATTTTCTCGAATTTGTTGGCACTGCTCGGCATCTTCGGTGGCGAACGCGACTGATCAATTCCCGCCGCAGCAATGAAAAAGCCGACTGTTCAGTCGGCTTTTTTTATGCTTTCAACTGCTTAAGCAGCCGGCTTCAAATCCTGGCGCAACTCGAATACCGCCATCGATTCGACGTGCGAGGTATGCGGAAACATATTGATGACGCCGGCATTTTTTAAGTCGTACAAGCCTTCATTTACCAACACTGCCGCATCGCGCGCCAGCGTGGACGGATTGCAGGACACATAGACAATGCGGCTCGGCAGCAGATCCGGCTGGCTCTTGCCCAGTTCGGACAAGGCTTCGCATACTGCCAATGCGCCATCGCGTGGCGGATCGATCAGCATGCGGTCAAATTTGCCCAATTCAACAAAGTCTTCTGCTTTCGCTTCAAACAGGTTGCGGCAATAGAACGACGTTTTATCCGCCAGGCCATTCGCAACAGCGTTTTCCAGCGAACGTTCAGTCAACGTAGTGCTGCCTTCTATACCGACAACTTCGCGCGCTTGCGTCGCAATCGGTAGAGTGAAGTTACCCAAGCCGCAAAACAGGTCGGCAATACGATCGGTCGGCTGCGCGTCCAGCAAACGCAAGGCGCGCGCTACCAATACACGATTGATCTGATGATTGACCTGTGTGAAATCGGTAGGCTTGAACGGCATCTTCACGTTGAATTCAGGCAGCGCGTAGTGCAGATTGTTTTCTGTCGGGTAAAACTGGTAGGCGCTGTCAGGCCCGGCCGGTTGCAACCACCATTGCACCTGATGCAAATCGGCGAATGCCTTCAGCTTCACTTCGTCGTCGGCCGAAAGCTCGGTCATGATGCGTAAAACCATGGCCGTGACTTTTTCCTGCGCGCCCTGCCCGATCGCCAGTTCGATCTGCGGCAAATGGTCGATGACGGATAGCGAAGCGATCAATTCGCGCAAAGGCACCAGCATTGCCGACACATTCGGCGGCAGGATTTCGCAAGTCTTCATATCGGTGATGAAGGACGATTTGCGCTCATGGAAACCGACCAGTACACCACCTTTTTTCGGCACATTCCGCACCGAAATACGGGCGCGATAACGATAGCCCCAGGTCGGTCCATGGATAGGACGCAACATGGTTTCCGCCTTGACCTTGCCTATGTGCTTCAGGTTATCTTCGAGGATGCGTTGCTTGAGTGCGACCTGTGCGCTCGGCTCCAGATGCTGCATCGAACAGCCGCCGCAAATCCCGAAATACACGCACTTTGGCTTGGTGCGCAGCGATGACTCCTTGATCAGCGACATCATTTTTGCCGCTTCCCAGTTCGCTTTCTTGCGATAGGAAGAATAGACGACGCGCTCTTTCGGCAAGGCACCCTCGACGAAGACTACTTTGCCCGGCGTGCCATCTTCATTTTGCAAATGGCCGACACCGCGTGCTTCCATGTCGAGGGACTCGATATCAATAATGGTTTGCTGCATAGGGACTAATTCAGAATCAAGCGCATAAGCGACTTGCGTTAAATGGGATAAGGAAAGTGAAGGCGGATGATATCAAACTGCGGCGCTTTAGCGCCGTATTCCACTCATTTTGTCGCGTATTTGGGCAATGCTAGAGCAGAGAGTCCTTGCCGACCCCGGTCCGCATCAGCGAGCGTTTCAGCTTGACCAATGCTTCCTGCTGGATTTGCCGTACCCGTTCGCGCGTGACGTGCATTTCTGCCGCCAGCGCTTCCAGTGTGGCCGGATCATCATTATCCAGACCAAAGCGACGCGTAATCACCAGGCGCTGCTTATCGGGTAATTTTTCCAGCCAGTCATGCACCAGCACCGTCATTTCATTGTGCTCGGCCAGTGCGTCCGGATCGTTCGCATGGTCGCCCTGCAATAAATCCATCAGGCTTGATTGCGGATCGCCATCCAGTGGTGCGTCCAACGACGTCGCATGCTCGGATAGCGCCAGGATGTCCTGCACGTCTTCAACACTGCGATCCACCAGATGCGCGATATCTTCCGCCGTCGCATCCTTGCCATCGTGATGTTGTGCTTCGAGGTGGAATTTGGCGCGCAGGGTCTGATTCAGTTCACGCACCACATGCACCGGCAAGCGTACAGTACGCGCCTGGTTCATGATCGCGCGCTCTATGCTCTGGCGTATCCACCAGGTGGCGTAAGTCGAAAAACGGAAACCGCGTTCAGGTTCGAATTTGTCGATCGCGCGCATCAAGCCGAGGTTGCCCTCTTCGATCAGGTCCAGCAGGATGACACCGCGATTGATGTAATGCTTGGCGATAGAGACAACCAGGCGCAGATTGTGTTCTATCATTTTCTGGCGCGCAGCAAAGTTACCTTGCTTGGCCAGCGTTGCGAAATGCACCTCTTCCGGCACTGTCAACAAAGGACGCGTACCGATCTGATTCAGGTAATGCTGGGTCGCATCGGTCGAGAGCTCGGTCGCCAGGACTTTTTTCAGTTCATCGATACCGGCCACCTCTACCGGCGCAACACGCTCCGCCAACTCGACAGCATCGCCGTCGTCGTCGGTAATGTCGGATTTCTCCGCATCATCGTCAGCTTGCAATGAGAGCTCGGACGACAATGCATCCGAGTTTTCATCATCTTCTGCGTGTACGTCACGGTTGCGTGTCATTAGCGTTTAGCGGCTAGGTAAAAACTTCGATGGATCGACCGGTTTGCCTTGCTGGCGGATTTCAAAATGCAATTTAACGGAATCGGAATCGGAATCACCCATTTCCGCAATTTTCTGCCCTTTATTGACATTTTGTCCTTCTTTTACAAGGATAGCCTTGTTATGTGCGTAAGCGGACAACAAATTGCTGGTGTGCTTCACAATGACCAGGTTGCCATAACCGCGTATGCCGCTGCCGGCATACATGACCTTGCCGGCACCGGCGGCGAGCACGGCCTGCCCTGACTTGCCGGCGATATCCAGCCCTTTACGGCCGTCATCAAATGTACCGACCACCTTGCCCTCGGCCGGCCAGATCCACGACACACTGTCGTCGTCGGCCGCCAAAGCAACCGGTGCGGCAGCCTCGGCTGGAGTTGCCGGCTTGGCTGCTGTAGCGGTGGCCGGGGTCGCAGCCGGGGCAGCGGCAACTACCGGTGTGCTGTCCGGTTTTTGCATCTCTGCCAGAGTCGCATCCGAGTATGGCCGCTTCTCGCCACGCGGGCTGGTTTTATTCGTTGCACTGGCACTGACTGTCGTACTCGACGGCGCGCCCAAAGGACGGCTTTCCACTACCGACGAACTGGCGATTGCTCCGGTTTGCGCTCCACCACTACGCGCGACCGGCGCGTCCGGCGGTGCTACCCGCAACACTTGTCCGACCTTGATATCGTTCGGATTCGCCAGGTTATTCCACGCCACGATTTCGCTATAACTCTGGCCGAAATCCAGCGCGATCCGATACAGGGTGTCGCCCTTCCGCACGGTATACGTTGTACGGTCTTCCACCGCCGCTTTCGGCGGGGTCGTGCCACTGATCCTGCGCTCACTGACCGGGGCCGAATTCTGGGTAGAACTACAGGCGCTGAGTAAGCCGACCAGCGATATCAAAAATATCTGTCGAGTTGTGTTTATTCTCATTACGTTCAATTATTCTTTAGCAGTGTTGATGCGTTGGAAACTAAGTCACGGTACCTGGACGGAGTGGCACAAAATGGCAATCCTCCAGCGTCGAACTTTTCCATTCAAATTTGCTGACGCGTTCTATCAGTTGCAATACCTGATGACGTTCGCCAACCGGGGCGACCAGGCGCCCACCTATTGTCATTTGTTCCAGCAGAGCCTGCGGCACTTCCAGTCCGGCGGCAGCCAAAATGATGCCGTCGAACGGTGCTGCCTGGGGTAAGCCAAGCATACCATCTCCGTAATGCAAGCGGATATTTGCAACCCGCATCGGCCGCAAATTGGCTTTTGCCAATTCATGCAAGCCCTTGATCCGTTCGATGGAATAGACTTCCTTGGCCACCAGCGACAAGACTGCAGCCTGATAACCGCAGCCGGTTCCGATTTCCAGCACCCGATTGAGTACGCCACCCTGCTGATTGTTCCGCATGACTTCAATCATTCTGGCAACGATGTATGGCTGCGAGATGGTTTGATGATAACCAATTGGCAACGAAGCATCGATATAAGCCTGGCTCGCCAGTGCCGGCTCCATGAATAAATGACGTGGCACGGCATCCATCGCCGCCAATACCTTGCTGTCTTTTACCCCTTGTTTTGCGACCCGGGCGGTCATTGCCTTGCGCACCGCCTCGGATACCAAAGGCGTGGCGCGCTCGTTGGAAGACGGCGCGGCGGCTGCCTTGCGCGGCACTTCTGCCGGACGCGCCGGCGTAATCGTGCGTTTGCCGTGTTGCGAAGCATTCTGGGTGGCTGTTTGTGGGGTTGCCACTTTGCCGGAAGTGCTACTGCGGTTTACTTCGGTCCGGGCACCACTGCGCGGGGCTTTCTCTGCAATCGATGACAGCGAGAGCGGGAAACGCTTTTTCTCTGTCATACCAAAACCTTCTTCAGGGCTTCCAGTTGCGCTGTATGCGTCAAATCGATTTGCAGCGGGGTAATCGATACATGACCCAGCGCGGTGGCATGGAAATCAGTGCCCTCGCCGGCATCCTTTTGTCCGCCGCACGGACCTATCCAGTAGATATCACGGCCATGCGGATCCTGTGCCTTGATTACCGCTTCCGACTGGTGTCGCTTGCCGAGCCGGGTTGCCACCGGCGACTTCATTTGTTCATACGGCAGGTTTGGGATATTGACGTTCAGCAGGAAGGGTTTGCCATAGGTGTCGAAGCGACGCTCGACGATATCGCGTGCGACCCGGGCCGCAGCATCGATCTGGCCCCAGCCTTTGTTGACTTGTGAAAACGCAATCGCCGGAATACCGAACAGGAAGCCCTCGGTGGCGGCGGCCACGGTCCCGGAATACAGGGTATCGTCCCCCATATTCTGGCCCTGGTTGATGCCGGAGACGATCAGATCCGGCGGTTCCGACATAATTCCGGTCAGCGCGATATGCACGCAATCCGATGGTGTGCCGTTGATGAAATAAAATCCGTTCGCAGCCTGATAGACGGACAAGGGGCGATCAAGCGTAAGGGAGTTGGAACTGCCTGAGCGATTGCTGTCTGGTGCCACCACTACGATATCGGCAATTGCTGCCATCGCATCGGCCAGGGCGATCAGCCCCGGCGCTAGGTAGCCGTCATCGTTACTGATAAGGATTTTCATCCCTGAATTTTACCTGAAGCAAGCGTCTCTGCCGCATAAGCTTGCAAGTCAATCCAGATAAATTCTGCCTGCCCGCCAAGCGCCTGCCACTGCGCCGTGACGGTGCAAAAATCTATTCGGTGCCAGTGGCAACCGCGTCTATCGTCGCAAAAAAATCCTGCACTACAGCCAGCTCACGCGTGCGTTTGAATGGCGGCAGGCTTTGCCAGATGCGTTTGCCATAAGGTTTGGAAATCAGGCGCGGATCGCAAATCATCAACACCCCCTTGTCACGCTCATCGCGGATCAGGCGTCCGGCACCCTGCTTCAAATTGATAATGGCGGCCGGTAACTGGTGATGCATGAAACCGTTCATCCCCTTGCGCTCCAGCGCTTCGATGCGTGCCGCCAAGACCGGATCATCCGGTGGAGAAAACGGCAGCTTGTCGATAATCACGACCGATAAGGCATCGCCGCGCACGTCCACACCTTCCCAAAAACTCTGGCTGCCTATCAACACGGCATTACCGGCGGCGCGGAAGCGGTCAAGCAATTCGGTACGCCCGGCTTCGCCCTGCACCATCAGCGGGAAAGGTAATTTGCGCCGTTCAAATTCTTCACGCAGGCGTTCGGCGGCACGGTTCACCGCGCGTATCGTCGTGCATAACAGGAAGGCACCGCCGCCAGCCGCCTCGATCACCGGCAAGGCGGCATCGATCACGGCATCGGTGTACTCGGGCGAATTCGGTTGCGGCAAACTGGTCGGCACATAGAGCAAACCCTGCTCACCGTATTCAAACGGGCTGGGCCAGGATTTGGCCGGCTCATCCCATAAGCCCATTTGCGCACTGTAATGATTGAAATCATTTTTGACCGCCAGCGTGGCCGACGTAAAAATCCAGGTGCGCGGCGTGCCTTCACGCTGCTTGTTGAAGATGGGTGCAATTGATAACGGTGTCTGATGCAATTGCAATGAGGTGGAGTAAGCCTCCACCCACAGCACACTCTCCTGGCCGATGATCACTTCTGTGGTCTTTGGTTTATTCCAGGCATCGAGGCGCATCGCCAGCTCCAGCGCCCGCACCCGGCATTGCTCAATGGTCTCGGCGCGCTCGGCCTGCTTTTGCAGGACGGCGATCATATTGTCGAGCTGTTCTTTGAGGGTTTCCAGCGCCGGGAAGAAGGCACTCGAAGGCGCGATCTGGTTGACCGCCAGGCGCACGATATCCTGCGGGAAAGTCAGGCGCAAATCGCGCGCCGCACGCTCCACAGGCGTCACCGTGCCGGCCCAGTCGGCACCGTCACGTGCGTGCGACAAACCTTCGGCCAGCACATCGCGACACAGTTCCAGCACTTGCGAGGTTGAAATGGTTTCACCGAAGAACAGCGTCGCGGTATCCGGCAACTGATGTGCTTCGTCGAAAATAATCGTATTCGCCGATGGTAGCAATTCCGCCACGCCGGTGTCTTTCAATGCCACATCGGCGAAAAATAAATGGTGATTGACCACCACCACGTCGGCTTGCTGCGCTTCCTTGCGCGCCTTCATCACGAAGCAATCCTGGTAGTACTGGCACTCGGCGCCCATGCAGGTATCGCGCGTTGATGTCACCAGGTTCCAGATTGAAGCGGTTTCCGGCACTTTCGACAATTCAGCCTTGTCGCCCGAACCGGTGGTTTTCATGAAGCGCGAAATTTCACGCAGGTAACCGACGTCGTCGCGCGAAGTCAGGCGACCGTTTTGCAGCGTACGTTCCAAATGGAAATGGCACACATAATTGGCACGGCCTTTCAGCAGCGCTACCGAAACCGGTGCGTTCAAGGCTTTGCGTACGCTGGGGATGTCGCGCAGGAAGAGCTGGTCCTGCAAGTTCTTGGTGCCGGTCGAAACGATCACCTTACCGCCCCACAGCAGCGCAGGTACCAGATAGGCAAAGGTTTTACCGGTACCGGTGCCGGCTTCGGCGATCAGCGTGCTTTGATTGGAAATTGCATGCGCAATGGCCTTGGCCATTTCAGTTTGCGACTGACGCGGACGAAAAGAGCCGACCGCATGACCCAGCGGGCTATCAACACCAAACAACTGATCGATTTCGGCATCGTGTGTGGCGGCTACAGGCAATGCAGAAGGTTCGTCGGTCAAAATAAAGTCTTGGGTTTAAAGCACTTGGGATAAAGAAAATCTATGCGCCACATCATTCCGCCGGCACGGCAGGCGAAAACGTGAACGATCTCAGGCTGGAATATCAGGGATCAATTGCATTTTAAGCAAGGTGATATTGTCTTTCAGCTGCAATTTCCGCTTTTTCAAACGGCGCAATTGTAACTCCTCATGGCGTCCGTCGCTAACCAGGGTCTCAATCACGGCATCCAGATCCCGATGTTCGACTTCCAGTTCGACAATACGTTGGTGCAGAAGAGCGTGCGAAGTGTTCATAGTCATATTGCCTGTCTTCTTGTCGATGAAACAATTCAAATATTAAGGTAGCCACAAGAGGTCCGGTACAGCCCCGGTCTACCGGCTCCTGGCCGCTCCCGTGCATCAAATACCAGGAACAAGCCGGGCCAACTACCGTCATTCAATTGTAAAAAATTCTTACAATTTTAAAAGCCCCGCATTTACTTCCGGCGGACTCTGCATGCAATAATCAAACGCAATTATTCCCAGCCATAAGTTTAATCCACTAACACTAATGCGCCAATACGAGATAGAAGCAGGAACCGGCCAACACATTGGCGACCGTAGCGAACAACAAGACCGCGTCGCCTTGTTTGCCGCCCCGAAAGCGCCTGGCTATATGTTAGCCGTCATTGCCGACGGCATGGGAGGTTTATCCGGCGGAGCCCTGGCGGCAGAGCAAGTCGTGCGTACCGCGCAACAGGTTTTCGAGCGTTTTTCGCCGCTTACCGATAATCCGGAAGCCATCCTGCACACGATCGCCGGCGAAGCCGATACCGTCATCAAGCTATCGGCCATGTCGTCGGACAAAAAACCGCACAGCACAGTGGTCCTGCTGATCCTCACGCCACAAAATAGTGCAATCTGGGCGCATGTAGGCGATTCCCGCCTGTATTACTTCGATGGCCCGAATTGCATCAAGCGCACGATAGACCATACCTATCTCGAACAACTGAAAGCCGAAAACAAGCTGGATGAGGCAAAAGCCAAGGATCCCTTGCTGGCCAATCTGCTGGTCAATGTACTGGGCAGCAGTAGCAATGATTTCGACATTACGCTGAACCGTCGCGACGGCCTGAAGGCCGGCGACTCTTTCCTGCTCTGTACCGATGGCTTGTGGTCTTATTTCAGCGATGCCGAACTGGGCGCGGCCATCGCGGTGAACTCGCCGCGCAAAGCGTCCGAGATGCTGATCACGAATGCACGTAAACGTGCAGCCGGCAGCAAGGCGGACAATTGCACGCTGGCCATTGTCAAACTGGTCAAACCCGCCAAGGAAGTCAAAGACTATACGATTAAAAAAATGCGCAGCGCAGTTTGAAAAATTTACAAGCGTCGACTTATTTGCCCGCCCTGCTTGACGAAAGCTATCCCTAGCCGTTAGCTTCTAACCAAGCGGGAAAATTCTTAATAAAGACCACTACCGCAAGGTAGCCGGCAGTCGCTGAAAACCTTCATCAAACCATCTTTTCAGCGACTGCGGCATTTGACTACGGCATTTCGCGCAGTCCGTCGCAATTTGAAAAGACCATGCATTGAAAAAAACTCTGTCCTCCCGCTTTAACTTCGACAGCTTGCGCGTGCGCTTGCTGGTACTCGTATTGCTCGCGATTGTGCCACCGGTAATCCTGACCGTGTATGGCGCATGGAAAGAACGTCAGCAAGCGATCCGGATGGCGGAAGACAATCTGCAACAATTGACGCAACTGGCGGCAACCAGTGAAGCGCGGTCGATCGAAGGTGCACGCCAGCTGCTTACCGTACTCTCGGTGATTCCGGAACTGCGCGGCGACTCAAAAACCTGCAGCCAGTTCCTCGGCACCATCCTCAAAAAGAATGAAGGCTATGTCAACTTCGGCTTGATCCAGTTGAATGGCGATGTCACTTGCAGTGCACTGCCGCTGACGGGCAAGGTCAATCTCGGCGACCGGCCACATTTCAAACGCGCAGTGCAGGATAAAACCTTTGCCGCCGGCGACTATGTCATGGGTCGCACGGTACGCAAGCACACCATCAACCTGACTTATCCCATCTTCGGCAATAACGGCGAAGTGCAGGCAGTGATTTTTGCCGCACTTGATTTAAGTGTGCTCGATCGCTTTGTCAGCGATATCGAACTGCCGGCCGGTGCGGTCCTCGTCACCGCAGACAGCAATGGCACCATCATTGCCAGACGCCCGAATCCCGAGCAATGGATAGGCACGCGCACGCCGCAGTCACTGTTCGACGTCATGATCAAGGTCGGCTTCGGCACTTCGGCCCTGACCGATGCGGATGGCGTGACACGCCTGCATGCGTTCGCACCGGTGGGCACCAATAATATTTCCAATTTCAAGGTCAGCATCGGCATCCCGATGGACGACATCGTGGCACCCGCCAATCATTTGCAAATGATGGAACTCACCACGCTGGCCGTGATTGCCCTGCTGGCGCTGATCGCGGCATGGTTTGTTGGTGATGTCATCATCCTGCGCCGGGTCAAGGCACTGGTACACACAGCCGACCAGCTTGCCGGCGGTAACCTGAAAGCACGTACCGGCATCAAATACGGCAAGGAAGAAATCAGCCAGCTGGCGCGTGCCTTCGACAGCATGGCCAGCTCGCTGCAACAGCACGAAACAGAACGCGAGCAATCGAAGGCGATTCTGTTTGCTGAAAAAGAACGCGCGCAAGTGACGCTGGAATCGATCGCCGATGCAGTCATCACCACCGACAAGCTGGGCAATATCGAATACATGAATCCGGTGGCGGAAAACCTGACCGGCTGGAGCAAGGCCGAAGCGGAAGGATTGCCATCGACCCGCGTATTCAAAATCATTAATGGCCATACCCGTGAGCCGGTACCGAATCCGGTGGAACTCGTATTCGAACAGCAAAGCAATGTCGAACTAATCAAGGACACTGTCCTGCTGAGTCGCAACGGCAATGAATATGCAGTCGAAGATTCAGCGGCGCCGATACGCGATCGCGATGGAAAAATCATAGGCGTGGTCCTGGTGTTCCATGATGTCAGCGATTCGCGCAAGCTCGCGATCCAGCTCTCGCATCAGGCTGCGCACGATCCTCTGACAGGCTTGTTTAACCGTCGCGAATTCGAACGCCGGCTCGAGGTGGCGATAGACACGCTGGCACTGCAATCGAAACAGCATGCTTTGCTGTATCTGGATCTGGATCAATTCAAGATCGTCAACGATACTTGCGGTCACAGTGCGGGTGATGAATTGCTGCGCCAGATCACCGCCTTGCTGCAACCATTGGTACGTGACAGCGATACGCTGGCCCGTCTCGGCGGTGATGAGTTTGGTGCCTTCCTGGAGAATTGCACACCCGACTCGGCGGTTCGCATTGCAGAAAAATTGCGCCAGACAATTTGTGATTTCCATTTTGTATGGCAAGACAAAATCTTCCCTATCGGCGTCAGTATCGGCCTGGTCAACTTCAACAGCGATGCGCTGTCGCTCCCGGACTTGCTGAGCGCAGCCGATGCCGCCTGCTATGTGGCCAAAGATACCGGCCGCAACCGCGTGCATATCTATCGTGCCGAAGACCATCAGCTGGCACAGAACCAGGGCGAGATCAAATGGAATGAGCGGATACAAAAAGCCTTTGAGACCGATGGCTTCTGCCTGTACTCGCAAGAGATTGTCAATATCCGGCCTGAAAGCGGCAGCTTCCGCTTTGCCGAGTTGCGCCTCTATATGACTGACGATGCCGGCCGCCTGATCCCGACCACCGCCTTTATCCCGGCAGCCGAGCGTTACCACTACATGCCAACCATAGATCGCTGGGTGATACGTACCGTCTTCGCACAGCAGGCGGCGGCATTGCTCAAGTCATCGGATCAGCGCTTGCAGGTCATGCTGGTCAAGATATCCGGCAGTTCGCTGGATGATGAAACCTTCATCGAGTTTGTACGCGAACAATTCATCCACTTTGCGCTGCCTTACGACTCCATCTGTTTCGCGATTGCAGAAACCACTGCCATTACTAACCTGACGCGCGCATTGAGTTTCATTGATACGCTGAAACCGCTGGGTTGCCGTTTTGCGCTGGATGACTTCGGTAGCGGCATGTCTTCCTTTGCCTACCTGAAACACCTGGACGTCGACTTCCTGAAAATAGACGGCGGTTATATCCAGGGCATGGAAAGCGATCCGGTCGATTGCGCCAAGATTGAAGCGATTCAACACATCAGCAATGTGATGGGTATCAAGACCATCGCGCCGAATGTCGACAGCGAGGCCATACTAAATAAACTGCGTGGCATAGGCATAGGCTATGTGCAAGGCAGCGCCCTGCATCCGAAGACGCCTTTCTATCCGCCGCCTGGTAGCAAATAAATCGTTTCGCTGAAGAAGTTAGTCCCATTAAAAAAGCCAGCCAGGTCTATCTTGGCTGGCTTTTTTCCGGCGAAGTGTCCTGCCCTGCGCTTTACTTACGCGAAAACAGGAAACCAAGTACTAGGCCGAGACCGGCCGAGATAGTCACCGCACGCCATGGATTATGCGTGACATAATCATCTGTCGTAGTCGCAACTTCCTTGGTTTTTTTCACGGCAACAGTAGGGATTTCTTTCGCTGCGGCGATGGCGGAATCCAGAAACTCAACATACTTCTTGCTCAGTTCACCGGTCTTCTCTATCGCCTGGGATTTGGCTTCACGCGCCAGATCCTTCGTATCCCTGGACAAAGCCTTGAGGTCTTTGGAAATATCATCTACTTTGGATTCCATCATCTTTTTCTCCTAAAAGTTGCATCAATGTTCCGCCTGTCAGCGGTACGAATAACGCCCTGCTTGCGGCTGCAGGACCAGGCTATCAACTCATCGACAAATGAGCACGATGACGCAAGTTCTTCATCAGCTCATAGTTTTGGATTACGCCCTGATACTGACGTTCCACTACCGCACGCACATCAAGCGGCAAATCCTTCTCCAGCGCACGACGATAACTTTTCAGCGCCATATCTTCCCCGCGCTCACATTCCTTCATGATGGCGTCATCGTCTTTTCCCATCAGCGATGATTTGATATCTATCCAGCGACGGTGCAGGGTTCCGCCCAGGCTATGCCGCTGCTCGGGATTGCCGCCACGCGACACCAACAAGGCACTCAATTCCTGCGCCGCATCATTGCAACCATGCGCCAGGTTCAGGAAAGGCTGTTTCAACTGGCCGTCCCGTATATCTTCCGCGCATGTTTTGAAACCTGCTTCACCATCCCTGCACGCCTCAATCAATTCATTGAGGGTTGCCAGCACATCGTCTCTCATTATTCTTCCTTTCAGAAAACATAGACTACGACCCTCATGTTTTTCATCTGAGAGCCGTAGAAGAGTCTGTCCGTATCACTTCGACCGTGAATTGCCACTACCGATCCGCGCATAGGTGGAAATTTTTAAAGCGTGTTTCCGACGGTGGAAGATAGCGATGAATTCAAATCGCTATGGGATGGCAGTAAAAATCAATATGAAGCAAAGCCGCGCCTGGTTCTGTTCGGCAGCGTACATATGACAAGGAAGTATTATTCCCATGTCAGTTATATTCGCCCGCACATCTGCAATTGCATTGAAAATGGATTCTTGTTGCCGCTAAATCCATATTTCTGACAGGCAAGGTACAATGTTCGATGCGTTAGGGCATTCTGAGCCATCGATTGGAATCGTAGTATCCGCGTTATTCCACTTCATTCTTGCTGCCTAAACACCGCAGAAGTTGCCGAAATATCAAGTCAATCTTCATTTAGCCAAACGAGCATAAAGGACAGAAGCGCCTGCGCTTTTCTGCCAAGAGTCGTGCTGAAAGAAATACCAAGGAAGCTTGCGAATTTCGTATCAAAACAGTTTGTCTTTTAAAATGAATAAAGCCTTTCTATGCTGACCGCACATTACGACTCGCTACTGGTATTGATCTCATTACTGGTCGCCATCCTCGCCTCCTACACGGCGCTGGATATGGCTGGCAGGATCAATTCCGCCAGCGTCAGGGGCAGCATCCTGTGGCTGGCTGGCGGTGCGGTGGCAATGGGCATAGGCATCTGGTCCATGCATTTCATTGGCATGTTGTCATTCAACCTGCCTATCCCGCTGGGCTATGACCTGGGCATTACCGTACTTTCGCTGGTCATCGCCATCGTCGCCTCCGGCTTTGCCTTATGGCGCATCAGCCAGGCTGAATTACCTTTATTCCAATTGCTGGGCAGCGCGATCCTGATGGGTGTGGCGATCGCCGCCATGCATTACACCGGCATGGCAGCGATGCGCATGACGCCGGGCATTGAGTACGATCCCTTACTGTTCGCACTGTCCATCCTGATAGCGATCAGCGCGTCCGGGGCCGCCTTGTGGATAGCTTTCCGCCTGCGCAAGAACACACCGAATGTCGTGCGCTGGCGCGCCATGGCTGCGGTAGTGATGGGTGCCGCCATCATCGGCATGCATTACACCGGCATGGCAGCCGCCAACTTCCCGCTTGGCAGTATCTGTAGCGCAGCCGTCGAAGGTGTCAGCCCGGGCTGGCTCGCCATTGTGGTGATCGTGACTACCCTCGCCGTACTCGCGATTGCATTGCTGACCTCGGTACTGGATGCGCGACTCGATTCGCAAACCGGCAAGCTGGTGCGTTCCCTCGCACTCGCTAACCAGGAATTGACCAAACAGGCACTGCAAGACAATCTGACCAAACTACCTAACCGTACCCTGCTGGAAGACCGGCTGGACCAGATGGTGCACAAGGCGGTGCGCGAACAAAGCCGCTTCGCCTTGATGTTTATCGATCTCGACGGCTTCAAGGCCATCAATGACTCGCTTGGACATCACATCGGCGATTTGCTGCTGATCGATGTCGCCAAACGCATACGCGACAATATTCGCGCGCAAGACACCGCCGCCCGCCTCGGTGGCGATGAATTCGTTATGCTGATTGAAGTCAACGAGCCGGAAGATGCCGCGTCGGTCGCTGACAAGCTGTGCACCACCCTCAACCAGCCCTTCGATATTGCGCAGTACAACCTCGGCATTTCAGCCAGCATCGGCATTGCGGTATATCCGGAAGATGGCAGTACGCGCCACGATTTGCTGATCCATGCAGATGCGGCGATGTACCACACCAAGAGTACCGGCCGTAACGGCTATCACTTCTTCGAAGCATCGATGAATATCAATGCGCACAACCAGTTGCAGGTAATACAGGATTTGCGCACGGCACTGGAACGCAAGGAGTTTCGCCTGCATTACCAGCCGAAGTTCAACACTACAGATGGCGTGGTGGTCGGCGCTGAAGCGTTGTTGCGCTGGCAGCATCCGATCCGTGGCATCGTGGCGCCGGCTGATTTCATCAGCCTCGCGGAAAAAACCGGCCTCATCGTCCCTATCGGCGAATGGGTACTGGATGAAGCCTGCCGCCAGATGCGCAAATGGTATGACGAGGGTTATCAGCAATGGAAAATTGCCGTCAACCTGTCGTCGGTCCAGTTCAGCAATGACAATCTGGTCGAGATGGTGAAAGAAACACTGGCACGCAACAACTTGCCGGCCACTTGCCTGATGCTGGAAGTCACGGAATCAACCGCAATGCATAATGTGGAAGCCAGCCTGACTATCCTGGAACAACTGGTCAGCCTTGGTGTGGAAATTTCGATCGACGATTTCGGTACCGGTTATTCCAGCCTGCTCTACCTGAAGCGCCTGCCGGCAACCGAGTTGAAAATAGATCGCGGCTTCATACGCGACCTGGCACACGGTTCAGACGATGCGTCTATCGTTTCCGCCATCGTTGCGCTGGGCCGCTCGCTCAATTTGCGTATCGTGGCCGAAGGTGTCGAAACCGAGAAGCAGCAAGAATATCTGACCACATTGGGTTGCGACACGCTGCAAGGTTACTTCATGGGTCATCCGATGGCTTCCGAACAATTCATGGCAGCGATCAATGCACTCAAGGCAGTACAACTGAACCTGCACGTGCCGGGCGCGATCGGCGGCCCAGGTTTGCAAATCCAGCATTGATTTTTATTTGGGGCAGTAGACCAGTGCCAGCGGATCGTGCAGTGATGCGCTGTAGTGCCAGGACTGATGCCACATCATGTAAGGAGTCATCACTTGGCCTTGCCCCATCTCGACGGCAAAGGCTTCCGGTATCGTCGATATCCACGCAACAATTATCACTGCGGCAGCAATCGTAAACAAAACCAGTGTCAGCGCCGCCAGAAAAAGTCGGAAGATATGCGGGTTATTTACTTGATCCATACAGCCTCCCCTTGCACAACGGCCAGCCTGCCTAAGCGATGGATTGGAGAGGCGATTCTAAATTGAAGTTATTGACGGATTCTGTACGCTGACACACTTAAGCTGTTACTTAACTGAGACTCGTTCGTTTACAGCCATAAACAAAAAGGCCTTGCTGCGAAGCAAGGCCTTTTTTATTCTGATTCACCTCGGAAAATTACAATTGCGGGTTCAGTTTTTCTATCTTCGAATGCAATTTATTCAATGCAGAAATGTAGGCTTTGGCTGAAGCGACCACGATATCCAGGTCGGCACCGACACCATTGACGATGCGCCCGGCCTTCGACAAGCGCATCGTTACTTCGCCTTGCGATTCGGTACCGGTTGTAATTGCATTGACCGAAAACAGCAGCAATTCCGCACCACTCCCGACCTTGGCTTCAATCGCATTGACGATTGCATCAACCGGGCCATTGCCCTCGCCCTTGCAGCTTTCTTCCTTGCCATCGATCGAAAAGACGACATTCGCCGCCGGCTTGGAGCCGGTAGACGATTGTTGTGACAGCGAGACAAAGCTGTAGTATTCCTTTTCGTGCGATTGCTGCTCATCCGAAACCAGCGCCATGATGTCTTCATCGAAGATATCGGATTTGCGATCAGCCAGTTCCTTGAAACGCACAAATGCAGCATCCATCTCGGCGCCGGAATCCAGCGTGATACCCAATTCTTCCAGGCGTTGCTTGAACGCATTGCGGCCCGACAATTTGCCCAGCACAATCTTGTTGGTCGTCCAGCCCACATCTTCTGCGCGCATGATTTCATAGGTGTCACGCGCTTTCAGCACGCCATCCTGATGGATGCCCGAAGCATGCGCAAAGGCATTCGCCCCAACCACCGATTTATTCGGCTGCACTGCGAAGCCGGTGATCTGCGACACCAGCTTGGATGTAGGTACGATCTGCGTGGTATCGATACCGACTTCGAGGTTGAAGTGATCCTTGCGCGTACGCACTGCCATCACGATTTCTTCCAGCGCCGTATTACCGGCACGCTCACCGAGGCCATTGATCGTACATTCGACCTGCCGTGCGCCGCCTATCATTACACCGGCCAGCGAATTAGCCACCGCCATGCCGAGATCGTTGTGGCAGTGGACTGACCAGACTGCCTTATCAGAGTTCGGGATACGTTCGCGCAGGGTCTTGAGCATATTGCCGTACAGGCCAGGCACGCCGTAACCGACGGTATCTGCAAAGTTAATCGTGGTTGCGCCTTCCTTGATGACCGCTTCAATCACACGACACAGGAAGTCGATATCGGAACGGCTGCCGTCTTCCGGGCTGAATTCGATATCGTCAGTAAAGTTGCGTGCGTAACGCACCGCCATCTTCGCCTGCTCGAATACCTGGTCAGGCGTCATGCGCAACTTCTTCTCCATATGCAATGGTGAGGTCGCGAGGAATGTATGGATACGTTTGCGTTCCGCCGGTGCCAGCGCTTCCGCCGCGCGTGCAATATCCTTGTCGTTGGCACGTGACAAGGAGCAAACCGTTGCATCCTTGATGATGCCGGAAATCGCATGGATGGATTCAAAATCCCCCTGCGAAGCAGCAGCAAAACCGGCTTCGATAATGTCTACCTTCAAACGCTCCAGCTGGCGGGCGATGCGGATTTTTTCATCCTTGGTCATCGATGCGCCGGGTGACTGTTCACCGTCGCGCAGGGTGGTATCAAATATGATGAGTTTGTTGGATGGCTGGGCAGACATGTTTAATCCTTGGGAATTGCGCTTTAACAATCGCGCTATAAGGTGAAAGCTATACGATAAATCAATGATCGTCGTGCGGTTCGGGTTCAGTTTGTACGATACTGCTGACAGGCTTGCCTTTAGCCATGCGCCAGAAATACACGCAGTATCCGGACAAGCCATACAGGACGAACAAGCCGAACAAGACCTTAGGAGGATCGCTGGACACCACCACGAAAGCCAGCACGATCAAGAAGATCCCGATAAATGGCACCGACTTGCGGAAGTTGATGTCCTTGAAGCTGTAAAAAGGAACGTTGGTCACCATGGTCAGGCCCGCATACAGGGTAATGCCCCATGCGATCCAGCTCAGGTCCGGACCGGCAAAACCGAGGTCCTGCATCAACCAGATGAAACCGGCAACCAGCGCCGCTGCCGCCGGGCTGGGCAAACCTTGGAAGTAACGCTTGTCGACTACGGCGATATTGGTATTGAAGCGCGCCAGACGCAAGGCACCGCCGGCGCAATATACGAAGGCTGCCAGCCAGCCAAGCTTGCCCATATCCTGCAACGCCCAGACGTAGACCACCAGTGCCGGCGCCGCACCAAAGGAAACCATATCGGCCAGGCTGTCATACTGCGCGCCGAATTCACTTTGGGTATTGGTCAGGCGTGCCACGCGACCATCGATCGCATCCAGCACCATCGCCGCGAAAATCGCAATCGCCGCGTAATCGAACTTCTGGCTCATCGCCATCACGATGGCATAAAAGCCGCAAAACAGTCCGGCTGTCGTAAATGCATTCGGCAGTAGGTAAATACCACGGCGGCGCAAGGTCGGGCGCGGCGCGGCGACATCCTGCGTTTCGGCGGACAAGCTTTGGTTACCCCGGGCAAGCCGGCCCAGCGGCCGTGGCTTGGCGTAAGGAACTTTGCTATTTTTCGCTTTTCGACGATTGAAACTTGACATGCGTATCCTGTTTTCAGCTAGCGCTATGGATGGAGGATCAGGAGGCGTAGTGTATCAGACGGGCAATGCAACCGGCTGACAGCCACCATAAACATCACATAATTCTTGCCCTGCAACAGGGACAGGAATGCGCTAAAAACGACAATGGCCGCTACCAGCGGCAGCGGCCATCAACAGATTTTATGCTGCAGTGCCATATCGAGGCCCCGGCCCCGATATGGCGCGCAGTCTTAACGGAACTTGACCTTGCCTACGACACGCATATTCAGCGTGGTTTCACCAGGTTCAAAACTGGGTTCTTCAACCGGTGCCGCATCGGCTGCCATAGAAGCACGCATCATCTTCGGTGCAGCAGCCATTTCCTGCGCATAATTACCGGAACCCTCAAAATCCACGGTATCCATCACTGCATCGGCCGGATTACGCCCCATTGCACGCGCAATCGCCGCGGTACGTTCGGTCAGGTTTTTATAGGTTGCATCGATACGCTCTGCATCCAATTTCTTCGCAGTCGCGTCGGTCAAGCCGAATTGCAGGCCGTTCAGTGCCAGCACGCCCTGCGCTGCAGAGACAGTCTTAGGCAATGCACTCAGATTGGTGGTTTTGACTTCCAGATACTGGCCGACACGCCATGCAGTAGGCTGGCGCGCTTTATTGGACTGGCGCGGCTGGTCTTCCGGATAGACCGCATAGGTGTAATAGCCACGTGTACTCAGCACGGCTTGTGGATCGGCTTTACGCACGATCTCGGTACCCTGCTTCATTTTTTGATTTACGCGCGATGCTGCCGCCGCTTTGTCCTTGTCCTGCTCTTCGACCATCAGGGTCAGGCGCGCTTCGTCATTCGCGTGTTTGACTTCGCCGTAAGCAGGAACGATGACCAGGGTGCCCGTCGTTTGTACCGGCGCTGGTGACTGTGCAAATGCAGTCGCACTCGCGGCTACGCAACCAAGGGCCAGCAGGGTTTTGAATTGTGACATGTGATATCTCCCAAAAAAACGTAAAAGAAAGGCAAGCTGCGATTCGACAGCCAGCTTATTGCTTAAGTTCTTTCTGACCAGCAATCGTCACACTTTTTTACAAGATTCGGTAATTTGTTTTTAGCGATCCAAGGCACGTGAGGGCGAAAAAAAGCCACGCTAGTGCGTGGCTTTTCGTCCGAGCGCGGGATGTGCTTTCAAGCACATCCCGAATGATGCCCGGCTTAAGATCCAAGAATCTTAGTTTTTGGTTTGATCAACCAGTTTGTTTTTAGCAATCCAAGGCATCATCGCACGCAGTTTTGCACCAACTTCTTCGATTTGGTGTTCAGCTGTCAAACGACGACGGGAAATCAGGGTAGGCGCGCCAGCCTTGTTTTCCAGGATGAAGCTCTTCGCGTATTCGCCGGTTTGGATGTCTTTCAGGCATTGACGCATTGCATTTTTGGTGTCTTCGGTGACGACTTTAGGGCCGGTCACGTATTCGCCGTATTCTGCATTGTTCGAGATCGAGTAGTTCATGTTGGCGATACCGCCTTCATAGATCAGATCAACGATCAATTTCAGTTCGTGCAGGCATTCAAAGTAAGCCATTTCCGGAGCGTAACCAGCTTCGGTCAGGGTTTCGAAACCAGCTTTGATCAGTTCAACTGCGCCACCGCACAGAACAGCTTGTTCACCGAACAAATCTGTTTCCGTTTCTTCGCGGAAGTTGGTTTCGATGATGCCGGCACGGCCACCGCCGTTAGCCATTGCATACGACAAAGCGATGTCGCGTGCGACGCCGGATTTGTCCTGGTACACAGCGATCAGGTGAGGCACGCCGCCACCTTGCGAGTAAGTACCACGTACAGTGTGGCCTGGTGCTTTTGGCGCGATCATGATGACGTCCAGATCAGCGCGTGGCACGACTTGGCCGTAGTGCACGTTGAAGCCGTGTGCGAATGCCAGTACTGCGCCTTGTTTAGCGTAAGGAGCAACGTTTTCGTTGTAGACCTGAGCGATGTTTTCATCTGGCAGCAAGATCATGATGACGTCAGCAGCTTTAACCGCGTCATTGACTTCTGCAACGTTCAGACCTGCGTTCTTCACTTTATCCCAGGATGCGCCGCCTTTACGCAGACCGACTGTCACTTTGACGCCGGAATCGTTCAAGTTTTGCGCGTGCGCGTGGCCTTGCGAACCGTAACCGATGATGGCAACGTTTTTACCTTTGATCAGCGACAGATCACAATCTTTATCGTAGAAAACTTTCATGATGTTCCTAAATGGTGTTGTTGGTGTGAATGAACTACTTAAACTTTGAGAATGCGTTCGCCGCGACCGATACCGGAGCCGCCCGTACGGACAGTTTCCAGAATCGCCGTGCGATCGATCGAATCGATAAACGCGTCGAGCTTGGTTTTGTTACCGGTCAACTCGATGGTGTAAGTCTTGTCCGTGACGTCAATGATACGACCACGGAAGATATCCGCCGTACGTTTCATTTCTTCACGTTCCTTGCCGACTGCACGGATCTTGATGAGCATGAGCTCACGTTCGATAAACGCACCTTCGGTCAAGTCGACTACTTTCACCACTTCGATCAAACGGTTCAAATGCTTGGTGATTTGCTCAATCACATCGTCCGAGCCGCTGGTGACAATTGTCATCCGCGACAAGGTTGCATCTTCGGTTGGGGCCACGGTCAACGTTTCAATGTTGTAACCACGTGCAGAGAACAAGCCCACTACACGCGACAAGGCACCCGCTTCATTTTCCAGTAAAACAGAAACGATATGGCGCATCACAGATCCTCCGAACCCAACAGCATTTCAGTCAAACCCTTGCCTGTCTTGACCATAGGCCAGACGTTTTCGGTTTGATCCGTAATGAAATTCATGAATACCAGTCGGTCTTTCATGTCGAACGCTTCTTTCAGTGCGCCATCGACATCAGCCGGATTTTCGATCTTCATACCAACGTGACCGTAAGACTCAACCAGCTTGTTAAAGTCAGGCAGGGAATCCATGTAGGACTCGGAATAACGTGAACCGTATTCCAGCTGTTGCCACTGACGAACCATACCGAGGAAGCGATTGTTCAACAGGATGATTTTTGGTGTCAGGTGGTATTGCTTGCAAGTCGCCAGTTCCTGGATACACATCTGGATCGACGCTTCACCGGTAATACAAGCGACGGTCGCATCAGGATTCGCCTTTTGCACGCCCATTGCGTATGGCAAGCCAACGCCCATGGTGCCGAGGCCGCCCGAGTTGATCCAGCGACGTGGCTTGTTGAACGGATAGTATTGCGCCGCCCACATTTGATGCTGACCAACGTCCGAGGTGATGAATGCATCGCCCTTGGTGACTTCCCAGACTTTCTGGATCACCGATTGCGGTTTGATGACTTCGGTCGAATCAGTGAACTTCAGGCAATCGCGCTTGCGCCATTCGTTGATCTGTTTCCACCAGGCTGACAAAGCAACGCTGTTCGGTTTGGCATCTGCCGCATCCAGTTGAGCCAGCAATTCAACCAGCACTTCCTTGACGTTGCCGACGATAGGAATATCAACCTTGACGCGCTTCGAGATCGACGATGGGTCGATGTCGATGTGAATGATCTTGCGCGGTGTAGCGGAAAAATGTTTTGGATTGCCGATCACGCGGTCATCGAAACGCGCGCCGATAGCGATCATGACGTCCGAGTGCTGCATCGCCATGTTGGCTTCGTAGGTGCCGTGCATACCAGGCATACCGACGAATTTGTCGCTCGAGGCTTTGTATGCACCGAGACCCATCAGGGTATTGGTACATGGATAGCCGAGACGATCCACCAGTCGATTCAGTTCTTCCGACGCATTCGCCAGGATCACACCGCCACCGGTGTAAATCATCGGCCGTTCAGCTTGCAACAAGAGCTGTACTGCTTTGCGAATTTGACCGGAATGACCTTTGTCGACCGGCTTGTACGAGCGCATTTCGACTTCTTTCGGATACTCGAACACGCACTTGTGCATCGTGATGTCTTTAGGGATGTCGATCAAAACCGGACCTGGACGGCCGGTGGTCGCGATGAAGAAAGCTTTCTTCATGGTCGCTGCCAGATCCTTGACATCCTTGACGAGGAAATTGTGTTTCACGCATGGACGCGTAATACCGACGGTATCGCATTCCTGGAATGCATCCAGGCCGATCGCGTGCGAAGGCACCTGACCGGAAATGACGATCATCGGAATCGAATCCATATACGCAGTCGCCAAACCGGTAACTGCATTCGTCACACCAGGACCAGAGGTCACCAGGCAAACGCCGATTTTGTTGGAGCTGCGGGAATATGCGTCAGCAGCATGCACGGCGGCCTGTTCATGGCGCACCAGGATATGCTGGAATTTGCTGTGGTTGAAGATCGCGTCGTAGATATACAGCACTGCGCCGCCAGGATAGCCGAACACATGTTCAACACCTTCTTCGGCCAGGCAACGGACAACGATTTCGGCGCCGGTTAATTCTTCGCCGATTTTATTATTGCTGCTAGTACTTGTTTCAGAGGTCATGCTAACGTCCTTTCAAGGTCCATTGGAAATTGATCGGATGCTCTCTCCTGATGAAACCGCTTGATGCTCCAGTGCTTAGGCGTCCCTTTTTTGTGCGGTCACGCCGATTCGTCACACATCTGTGAATGTGTTTCAAAAAGACGCTTAACGCGACTCGTTCAGCCAGAGGTTCTGGGGCAATGACGGATTTCTCGCGCTTGTGGCACGGGTTAGAGCAAACAGCTTTCAAATTGTTTGAAGCGCGTCTCTCAACAAGATTGCATCATGCGCAATATGCGGAAAGACCATGGGTACCCTTTGAGATGGTAAGGGGAACGATACGTTACTGCGTTGCACAATATTGGTCAAGCTAAATCGCTGGAAAGCTGTGTGGAATCAATGATTTTGCGCAAAAAACACCCGCAAACGAGGCTTTTTTGCTAGCATGCGTGCAGTTTAAAAACGTGATCGTCAAATTGTTAAGACATCTCATCCCGAAACACCCTAGGCAGCGTTCACTCGAATGCGCTGCATCCAATGGCAACTGATAAAGAACTTTCGGATTTTCTCGAAGATGTCGAACGCCGCGCCTTCAAACAGGCGGTGTACGCGGTTCGCAAGGAAGAATCGGCTCTGGACATCGTCCAGGACGCCATGATCAAGCTCGCTGAGAAATACGGCGACAAGCCCGCCCCCGAACTACCGATGCTGTTCCAGCGCATCCTGCAAAATACCATTCGCGACTACTTCCGGCGTGAAAAAGTCCGCACTTCATGGATCAGCCTGTTTTCCAGTTTTGGCAACAAACAGGAAGACCAGGAAAATTTCGATGCAATGGATATGATAGAGGCAGAGGAAGGCAGCTATGGCGCCGAGACCGGGCTGGTCAAGCTGGAACGCAAGCAGGTACTCGAATTCATAGAACATGAAGTACAAAATCTCCCATCACGTCAACGAGAAGCCTTCCTGATGCGTTATTGGCAGGATCTGAACGTGGCAGAAACTGCCGCCGTAATGGGATGCTCTGAAGGAAGTGTGAAAACGCACTGTTCCCGTGCAACGCATGCCTTGGCTCAGGCGCTCAAAGCCAAAGGAATTTACCTATGAAAACCAAAGAACTGGACCTCGCATACAAACTGCGCCATGCGCTGGATGAAAGCGCCAATCAGGTGTCGGCAAATACCGCCGAACGCCTGGCATCTGCGCGCAACATCGCCTTATCCCGCAAAAAACAGGGCATTACAGCCCCGGCTTTTGCGGCGCAGCCCGCGCTGGCATCCTATGGTGGCGCACCGTCGTCGGATCACCGCTGGGCCTGGTTGGGTCGCATGGGCTTGCTGGTACCGCTGGCCGCCCTGGTTTTTGGTTTGGTCGGCGCCTATCAGTTTGAACAACAACAGCAAATCATGGATTCCGCATCGATTGATGCTGAAGTATTAACTGACGATTTGCCAATATCGGCTTATCTCGATCACGGTTTTGATGCATTTTTGGCAAAAGGGGACAAATAGGCATGAAGGCATGGATTTTTTCCCTGAATACAAAATCTCTCGGGAAAATCACTACTACCCTCTTCGCCTTGTCTCTTGCATATACCGGTGCAACGCAAGCGGTGCCGAGTAGCGCGCCGACTTTTGCTCCAAGCGCAACACCGGCCACCGCTACCAACCCGAAACCGATCGCAAAAGCGATACCACCCACCAGTAAAACCACGAACAAATCCGAGTGGAACAAACTCACGCCGGCGCAAAAACAAGCGTTGGCACCATTGGCTGCCGACTGGGGCAAACTGGATTCATTCCGCAAGGAAAAATGGCTGGAACTGGCGAATCGCTTCACGAGCATGACGCCGCCTGAACAGGAACGCATGCAGGAACGCATGCGCGACTGGGTCAAGCTGACTCCGGACCAAAGACGGCTGGCGCGCGAAAACTATAATCGCGCAAAAAAACTGAATGCCGAACAGAAGGCCAAACAGTGGGAAGAGTATCAACAGCTGTCTGACGAAAAGAAAAAACAGCTGGCAGAAACCGCCACGCCACAAAAACGCATTGTGAATCCGCCGCGGCTAAGCAACGGCCAGACGAATGGCCAAACCCAGGCGAAAGTTGCGGTAAAACCGACGCCGGCCAAGCAACCAGTGCCGCGCCTGGAAGCAATTCAACCATCATTGCCACCACCAGCACCCGTGCCGGTGACACCGCCTACGGTACAATCACAGTAAAACTGCTACCGTCCTCGCCTTATGTCATTGAACAGCTCCGATACGCCAACGATCAAACGCCGCCTGACCACAATGATGTATGAAGGCGTACTGCTATTCGGCGTCGTCGCAATTGCCGCCCTGCTGTTCTCCACTATTTTCCAGCAACGCCACGCCCTCTATCTGCGCCATGCACTGCAGTACTGGCTATTCTTTGTCGTCGGCGCTTATTTCGTCTGGTTCTGGATCCATAGCGGCCAGACCCTGCCAATGAAAACATGGCGCATCCGTCTGCTTACAGTTGATGACCAGACCCTGAGTTTCAAACACGCCGTCGCGCGTTATTTCCTCGCCTGGCTATGGTTCCTGCCCGGCCTCGCGATAGCCTGGGCTCTGGATGCCAAGGCATGGACGTCGGTGGCTATCGTGTGTGCGAATATCGCAGCATGGGCGCTCGCTGCCTATATACATCCGAGCCGCCAGTTCCTGCATGACCGCATCGCCGGCACCAAGCTGGTCCAGCTCAGCAAAATCAAATAAGCCTGCACCTGCCGGCCATCGTCTTTCCAACATCTCAAGCTGGATGTCGAGATGCCCCATCCTCCCTATTTGCAGTCAAAAATGAATCTTGTTGATTTCTTACGGTCAATTACAATGAGCTGTAAGTTCAGTACCCATCTTGATTGACGCGTCATGCCTGCTCAGGCATTTTTGTTTAACAAAAAAAGTGGAGAAGTCACATGGTAAAGAAACTGAAAAAAACAACGAAATCAGGAAGCAAACAACTGAGCGATGGCGTGCACGCGTCCGCCCAGCAAATCTGGCAAGCCGGTCTGGAAGCCTTTGCCAAGACCCAGCAAGAGGGTGAAAAAGTACTCGCCAAGCTCGCCAAAAAAGGCAGCAGCCTGCAAAAGCGCACACGTAAAATCGCTGAAAGCAAAGTAGCCGATGTGTCGGATGGTTTGCTTAAACTCAGCAACAATGTAGGCAAACAGGCGTCCAGCTCATGGGACAAACTGGAACAGCTGATTGAAAACACCGTTGCGAATTCCCTTAATCATTTTGGCGTCTCCACCAAAAAAGAACTGGAAGCGCTGCACAAACGCATCGATACACTGACCCGCTCTGCAGGTGTCGCCGGCAAGAAGGCGACAACGAAGAAACCTGCAGCGAAAAAAACCACTGCCAAGAAAACCGTGGCAAAGAAAGCTGTAGCGAAAAAGGCCGTAGCCAAACCGGCTGCAAAGAAAGCGCCGGCGAAGAAAGCACCTGCCAAGAAGGCTGCAGCGAAAAAACCCGCTGCGCGCAAAGCCGCAGCCAAAACCGCTTAGTCTTGCTTAATAATTAGTACCGCAGGGTTTGCGCCTGACGCAAACCCTGTCCTCAGCAACATATCTTTCCCCACTCCTCGCTTCGAAAATGAAATCTCTTTGTGTTTATTGCGGCTCTTCTTATGGAGTCAAACCGGTGTACGCCGAAGCTGCGCGCGCGCTGGCAAAAGAAATGGTCGATCATCAGATCTCGCTGGTTTATGGCGGCGGCAACGTCGGCCTGATGGGTGTGATTGCCAATGAAATCCTGCGCCTCGGCGGCCAAGCCACCGGCGTGATTCCACAGGCCTTGATGGATAAGGAAGTCGGGCACAGGGAACTCACGCATTTGCATGTAGTGAAGGACATGCACGAACGCAAGGCCATGATGGCAGAGCTGTCGGATGGTTTCGTTGCGATGCCGGGCGGGATAGGCACGCTGGAGGAATTATTTGAAATCCTGACCTGGTCGCAGCTCGGCTTTCATCAAAAGCCGATCGGCGTCCTCAATGTCGATGGATTTTATGACGGGCTGATCGCCTTCTTGCAAAACCAGGTGGCGCAAGGTTTTGTGAAAGACAATCAAGCCTCATTGATGATGCACGAAATAACGGCACGCGCACTCTTGATACGTTTGCAGACTTTTGTACCGCAACCCAGCACCAAGGTGCTGGATGCGCTGGCAGCTAAAACACTACTGCCCTAATTATTTCCCGAATCAGGCATCCAGCGCCTGGCGGAAGTCTTCCACCAGGTCAGCGGTGTCTTCGATACCTATCGAAACGCGGATCAGCGACTCTGCAATCCCCATGCTGGCGCGACGCTCGGCACCCATTTCATAAAAAATGGTGTGCGCGACCGGGATCACCAAGGTGCGGGTATCACCCAGATTGCTGGCCGATACACCCAACTGCAGGCGGTTCAGGTAATCGAAGCAATCGATACCATCCTTCAATTCGAAGCTGAACAGGCTGCCATAAGCACGAAACAGCTCTGTCGAAATCGCATGCTGCGGGTGTGACTTCAAGCCCGGGTAATACACAGCCGCCACCCGCTCATCGGCTTCCAGCATCTGCGCAACAGCCAGCGCATTCGCACATTCGCGGTCCAGCCGCAGCGCCATGGTTTCGGCACCTACTGCCAGGTGATGTGCCGCTTCCGGCCCCAGCGAACCGCCAAAATCACGCAAGGCCTTGGCCCGGATTTGCGCCATGCCCCATTGCGCGGTCGGATAACGCTTATAGGTTTCCAGGATGTTAGGGAAACGCGCCCAATCATACAAACCGGTATCAGTCAGGCTGCCACCCAGCGCATTGCCGTGGCCGCCTATTGATTTGGTCAATGCATTGATAACGATGCTGGCACCCACTGTTTTCGGACGGAACAGATAAGGCGAAGTCATGGTGTTATCGACCACATACAGGATGCCGCGTTCAGCACATAACTTGCCAATGCGCGCCAGGTCTGCGACCTGGGTACGCGGGTTGGCGATGGTTTCAACGAAGACGATGCAGGTGTTCGGCTGGATCGCAGCCTCTACATTTTTGACATCGGTCGCATCGACCATGGCGATCTGCACACCCTGCCCGCCTACGGTTTGCCACAGGCTATTGGTATTGCCGAACAGGAACGCCGACGAAACGACATGATCGCCTTCGCGCAACAAGGCTTGCACTACCGCACCGATCGCGGCCATGCCGGTCGCAAAGCAGATGGTGGAAAGACCTTCTTCCATCTTGTTCACTTTGTCTTCCAGCGCAGCGACGGTCGGATTGCCCTGGCGGCCATAGCGATAACCAGGCTTCTTGCCCTGGAATACGGTTGCCAGTTCACGCGCATCGTTATAACCGAAGGTGACAGAGGTATGGATAGGTTTATGCAGGGAGCCATGCTCAATCGCCTTTTGGCGATCGCTGTGCAAGGTGGTGGTGGTAAAACCGTATTTTTTGGAGTCAGTCATGATTGCCAAGAAAAAAATGCCTGAATGCACACTTGCGCGTGCAAATCAGGCATGGCTGTAACGTCGATTAAATTAAAACTTAATCTACCTGTGCCAGATTCAAATTCAATTGCGAGCGAATCGCATCGTCCACTTCCGGTTTCGGATTGTTGCGGGCGAATTCGATACGGTCCAGATAGTCACGCGAAATGTCGCCGGTCACGTAGATGCCGTCAAAGCACGATGCTTCCAGGCTCTTCAATGCCGGATTCACATCCGAAATCGAACGCTTCAGGGCTTCGATATCCTGATAGATCAGCGCATCAGCTGTGATTTCGCGGCACACTTCTTCGGTGCTGCGACCGTAGGCGATCAATTCGGCACGCGTAGGCATATCGATGCCGTACACGTTCGGATATTTCACCGGTGGTGCTGCAGAAGCGAAGATCACTTTCTTCGCGCCGGCTTCACGCGCCATCTGCACGATTTCGCGGCTGGTGGTACCACGGACGATGGAGTCATCGACCAGCAATACATTCTTGCCCTTGAATTCGGAACCGATAGCGTTCAATTTCTGGCGCACCGACTTGCTGCGGATAGCCTGTCCCGGCATCAGGAAGGTACGACCGATGTAACGGTTCTTGATGAAGCCTTCGCGGTATTCGATGTTCAGCTTTTGCGCCAGTTCCATCGCCGCCGGACGCGACGAATCAGGAATAGGCATGACCACGTCGATATCGCCGAGCGGGATTTCCTGTTTGATTTTCTCTGCCAGGTATTCACCCATTTTCAGGCGGGTCGCGTAGACCGAAGCACCATCGATGATGGAATCAGGACGGGCAAAATAAACGTACTCAAACGCACATGGATTGAGCGTTGGATTTTCAGCACATTGCTGGTTGTAGAGTTTGCCGTCGATGTCGATGAAGATCGCTTCGCCTGGCAATACATCGCGCAGGAAACGGAAACCCAGGCCTTCAAGTGCCACGGATTCGCTGGCAACCAGGTATTCGGTGCCTTTCTCGGTTTCATTGAAACCAATGCACAGCGGACGGATACCGAAAGGATCGCGGAAAGCCAGCAAGCCGTAACCGGCGATTTGTGCGGTTACCGCATACGAACCACGTACACGCTTGTGAACCATTGCCACGGCCTTGAAAATCGCGGCAGGATCGAGCGAGTAACCCGTTGTCGCTTGCTGGATTTCATGTGCCAACACGTTCAACAGGACTTCCGAATCGGAAGTGGTGTTGATGTGACGACGGTCATTCTTGAACATCTCGATTTTGAGCTGTTCCCAGTTCGTCAGGTTGCCGTTGTGCGCCATGATGATGCCGAACGGTGCATTGACGTAGAACGGTTGCGCTTCTTCCGCACTGGAAGAGCCGGCAGTCGGGTAACGGACCTGGCCGACCCCGGAATTGCCGAACAGCGAACGCATATTGCGGGTGCGGAAGACATCCCGTACCAGGCCGTTCGCCTTGTGCATGCTGAATGTATTGCCGTTATCGGTAGCGATACCGGCAGCATCCTGACCACGGTGCTGCAGCAGCAGCAACGCGTCATAAATCAATTGATTGACAGGGGTGTGAGAAACAACGCCAACAATGCCACACATGGTGGACTCCTCAACTAAAGCAAAATTAAAACTAAGAATTATTTATATTATGGTGAATCAAAATTCTATGTGCTGCGCAAACTCGCCCGGCAGGAAAGGTTTGACCGTATGCGCGGCAGTTTCTGCCAGCGGGCTAAACAGTGCATTTTTCCAGAACGGCTGCTGCGGAATCGCCGTCATCCCGCATAACAATACCGCCGCCAGCACAATCAACAAACCACGCGCCAAACCGAATAAGCCACCCAGACCGCGATCCGCCAGTGTCAGGCCGGAGGCCTTGATCACTGCATCCAGCGCCATCGTCAGCAAGCCCATCAGGATGCGCACACCGATGAACAATACGATGAAAGCCACGATCAGGCGTGCCGTTTTGCCCGGTACCATTTCCGGCAACCATTGCGCCAATGTTTCACCATAGGCATTGGCAACGAAAAATGCCACTATCCAGCTCAGCAGGGACAAAATTTCTTTTACCAGCCCGCGCAGGGTGCTGATGACTACCGAGCAAATCAGTACGAATAAAACCAGGTAATCAAAAATCGTCACAATCGGCCTGCTTATCGGTCTGCTTTATGCCTGACTGCGCATCAGCCCGGGACGGACTTGCCGGTCAAACCTATCTTCGTCAGTTTCGCGCGTGCTTTCTCGGCTTCCGCTTCATTGGCAAACGGGCCGACACGAACCCGGATGCGCTCACCCGACTCCGTCGCCACTTTTTGCGTATATGACTTCAAACCTGCTGCCTGCAGCTTTTTCTGCAATTCATTGACCTTGTCCTGTGACGCCAGTGCTGCGACTTGCAGTACGACCTTACCGGATGCATGAGGAGTGGCGGATGAGACCGTCTTCCCTTCCAGGATAGCGCGGGCCCGTGCGGCCTCGTCCGCCTTGCTTACGCTTGGAGCATGTGGTGCGGCTTTTGGTTCTGCGGCTTCAGGCTTGACACTGGCTACCGGTGCCTTTTTTTCCGTTTCAGCCAGTTTTGGCTCGGCTTTTACCGTTTCCTTCGGTGTTTCCTTGGGCGCGACGACTGGAGCCGGTGCTTCCGGCTCGACGATTTCTTCCTCGGCGCTCAGTGCATTACGCGCAGCGCTCGTGTCGGCCTTGGCCACCAGGCCTGCCTTCGCTTGTGCCGCCGGCGCCGGCGTGTCTTTGGATGGAATCTGGATATCGATATCGTCGGGCAGCTGCCTAGGCTCGGAATCCAGGATCATCGGCAAACCGATAACCGCGGCCAAAACCAGTGCAATTGCGCCAACCAGGCGGCGGCGCGCACGTTTCTTTTCTGGCAAGACCGGATCAACCGGTTCTTCGCGTCTGTTGCCCTGCTTGCGTTTGCCGCGAGCCGGCTTTTCCTCATCAGCCTGCGAATAAAAATCGCTCTTGCCGACCGATGATTCTTGCTGATTTTTACGAAGAAACGAGAACAAGCCCATACGATGTAATGTGAAATTCGTCAGTGATGTTCGGAATTACGGAATTCCATGACGCCAGCAACTGTCAGGAACGATCCGAAAACCGCAATTCTATCATTCTCCCCCGCTCGGCTGAGTGCATTTGCAAAAGCTTCTGCAGGTGAGGTGAAGGTTTGTATGCTGCGTTCGCTATCGCCAGCCGGTGGTACTTCGCCATAAGCATGGATCAGCTTGTCCCTGATCTCTGCCGCGCCGGCCGCACGCGGCAACGGCAAGTCGGTCACGCACCAGTGGTCGACACGACCTTTCAGGTGGCTGATAACGCCGTCTATGTCCTTGTCCTGCATCGCGCCGAACACCGCGTAGGTGTACGGTGCAAAGTTCATATTGTCGAGGTTTTGCGCCAGTGTGGCTGCCGCATGCGGGTTATGCGCGACATCCAGGATGACCGTCGGCTGCCCTGGTAACACCTGAAAACGTCCTGGCAAATCGACCAAAGCCAGTCCGGTACGTACTTCCTGCGCCCCTACCGGCAGGCGCAGGCGCAAGGCCTCCAGCGCCGCCAGTACGGATGAAGCATTCAATAACTGATTAGCACCGCGTAAACTCGGATACCCGAGGGAATTGCGGCGGCGACCACGGCCGCTGAAATTCCATTGTTGCTTGTCGCCGGAATAGTTGAAGTCACGGTTGAACAGCCACAGGTCTGCACCTATCTTTTCGGCGTGCTCGACCAGTGACGCCGGAGGTACCGGATCGCCGCAAATCGCAGTTTTTCCGGCACGGAAAATACCTGCTTTTTCAAAGCCGATTTTTTCGCGGGTATCGCCCAGATACTCGGTGTGGTCGATATCAACGCTGGTGACGATGGCGACGTCTGCATCCAGCACATTGACAGCATCCAGCCGACCACCCAGGCCGACTTCAAAAATCACTGCATCCAGCTTTGCATCTGCAAACAATTGGATGGCCGCAAGTGTGGTGAATTCGAAATATGACAGGGACACATCGCCGCGTACTGCCTCCAGCTTGTCAAAGGCTGCTATCAATTCCTGATCGGTGCATGAAACGCCGTTGACGCGCATACGCTCATTGAAGTGCAGCAAGTGCGGCGACGTGTACAAGCCGACGCGATAACCGGCACGCAACAGTATCGATTCCAGCATGGCGCAAGTTGAACCCTTGCCATTGGTACCGCCGACGATAATCACCGGGCACGCGAACTGCACATCCATCGCCTGCTTGACCTCGCGTACGCGATCCAGCCCCATATCGATGGCTTTCGGATGCAGCGCTTCGAGTCGGGTCAGCCAGTCAGCCAGGGTCTTGGGATTTTCCATGCAAACTCGTTTTGTAGAGAACAGTATGTGAAGGCGAAAACGCAAATAAAAAGCCCGAACCGCATAAGGTTCGGGCTTTTTTGACTAAGCCGCGAAATCAGGCCAGAACTTCAGCCGCCTGGTTTTGCAACAAGGCCAGGATACGGGCGATTTCTTCGCGCATTTTGCGACGGTCAACAATCATGTCGACTGCACCTTTTTGCACCAGGAACTCAGCACGCTGGAAGCCTTCCGGCAGTTTTTCACGTACGGTATTTTCGATCACGCGCGGACCGGCAAAACCGATCAGGGCTTTAGGTTCTGCAATCACCACGTCACCCATGAAGGCAAAGGAAGCGGAAACACCGCCCATGGTCGGATCGGTCAGTACCGAAATGAATGGAAGTTTCTTTTCTGCCAACTTGGTCAGCATGGAAGTTGTTTTAGCCATTTGCATCAATGACAACAAACCTTCTTGCATACGTGCACCACCGGTAGCGGTGATGCAAATAAACGGTACTTTTTGTTCCAGCGCGGTTTGCGCGCCGCGGGCAAAGCGCTCACCGACCACGGAACCCATGGAACCACCCATAAATTCGAATTCAAAGCAGGCTACGACCACTGGCAGGCTCATGATGGAGCCGCCCAGCACGACCAATGCATCGGTCTCGCCAGTCGCTTCCAGCGCCGATTTCAGGCGATCCGGGTATTTCTTGCTGTCTTTGAACTTGAGCGTATCGACCGGCAGAACTTCCTGGCCAATGTCGTAACGGCCACCGGCGTCGAGCAAGGCGTCGAGGCGATCACGGGCACGGATGCGCATGTGGTGGTCGCATTTCGGGCAAACGTGGATATTCGATTCCAGATCCGTACGGTACAGCACCGCTTCACAGGATGGGCATTTAACCCACAAACCTTCCGGGATGGATTTGCGTTGTGCCGCATCGGAACGTTGGATACGTGGGGGAAGTAACTTTTCTAGCCAACTCATCGTGACCTCTTTCAATTTGTACTGGCCGAATTGTACCGTTTGCACGGCAATTCGCCACAATTACGTGTTGGGCAGTATTTTACTTGCCTAACAAGACATTTTCACCTTATTCGTCCAAAGCCTTGCGGATGCCGGCAATAAACGTTTGCACTCTTTCAACAGCTTGCTCGCGCGGGCTGTTTTCCAGTTCCTGGATGATCCGGCTGCCGATCACCACTGCATCGGAAACCTGCGCTACCGCCTTGGCCGTCGCCGCATCGCGGATACCGAAACCGACACCAATAGGCAGCTTCACATATTTACGGATAGCCGCGATACGTTCCGCCACTTCCTTCGTATCAATATTGGCCGCACCAGTCACACCCTTGAGCGAGACATAGTAGCTGAAACCGCTGCCGAATTTGGCGACCTGCTGGATGCGTTCCTCGGTCGAGGTCGGCGACAACAGGAAGATAGGATCCATATCGTTTTCCTTCAGCGTGGCGGCAAACTCTTCGCACTCTTCCGGCGGGTAATCCACGACGATGGTGCCGTCCACGCCGGCCGCCTTGGCGGCCAGGATGAATTTGGTTTGTCCCATGCGTTCGATCGGATTGGCATAACCCATCAGGACTACCGGGGTACTGTTATTGGTCTTGCGGAATTCGCTGACGAAGCCGAGGACATCATGCATGCTCACGCCGGATGCCAATGCACGTTCGCAGGCGCGCTGGATGACCGGGCCTTCCGCCATCGGGTCGGAAAAAGGCACGCCCAGCTCGAGGATATCGGCACCGCCGGCAACCAGTGCATGCATCAGCGGCACGGTCAGCTCAGGCGCTGGATCACCGGCAGTGATGAAAGGAATGAGGCCTTTTTTATTCTTGGCCGCCAATGCGGCCAGGGTGGACTGAATTCTGGACATGAAGTTACTTTATAAATTTTCTGTACTGGATTGAGCTGTAATTTTTACGCTCGGCATTCGAAGCAGCGCTGCCGGCTGGCAGCGGCTTCGCGCAGATTTAATCGAATTGCAAACCCATGCGTTGCGCTACCGTATGCATATCCTTGTCGCCACGACCGGAAAGGTTGGCCAATACCACTTTATCTTTCGGCAAGGTGGCTGCCAGCTTGGCTGCATAACTCAGTGCATGGCTGGATTCCAGTGCCGGGATGATGCCTTCGATATGGCAGCAGTCGTGGAAAGCCTGCAAGGCTTCTTCATCGGTAATCGACACATATTGCGCGCGACCCGAGTCTTTCAGCCATGAATGCTCAGGGCCCACGCCCGGATAATCGAGGCCGGCGGAAACAGAATGCGTTTCTATGATCTGGCCGTTTTCATCCTGCAGCAAATAAGTACGATTGCCATGCAGGACGCCAGGCGAACCGGCCGTCAATGAAGCTGAATGCTTGCCGCTTTCCAGCCCCTCACCCGCTGCTTCGACGCCGACCAGTTGTACATTTTTGTGTTCGATATACGGATAGAAAATACCCATCGCATTCGAGCCACCGCCGATACAAGCCACCACGTAGTCAGGCTGGCGGCTGGTCATTTCCGGCATTTGTTCTATGCACTCATTACCAATCACCGACTGGAAGTCGCGCACCATCATCGGGTATGGATGCGGACCGGCTACCGTGCCGATGATGTAGAAGGTATTTTCAATATTCGTGACCCAGTCGCGCATCGCTTCATTCAGCGCATCCTTGAGTGTCTTGGAACCGGATTCGACCGGCACCACGGTCGCACCAAGCAACTTCATGCGGTAGACGTTTTGCGCCTGGCGCTTGACGTCTTCACTGCCCATATAGACCACGCACTCCAGGCCAAAGCGTGCGCAAATCGTCGCGGTTGCCACGCCATGCTGGCCGGCACCGGTTTCCGCAATGATGCGCGGCTTGCCCATGCGCTTGGCGAGCAAGGCCTGGCCAATCACGTTATTGATTTTGTGTGCGCCGGTGTGATTCAGGTCTTCACGCTTGAAGTAAATCTGCGCGCCGCCCATTTTTTCAGACCAGCGTTTGGCGTGGTAAATCGGGCTCGGACGACCGACGAAATGCTTCAGGTCGTAATGGAATTCGGCGAGGAAAGACGGATCCTTGCTGTAGTGTGCATACGCTTCCTTCAGCTCGGCCAGGGCGTGGCTCAGGGTTTCCGCCACGAAGCTGCCGCCGTAAGGACCGAAGTGGCCGCGTGCATCCGGCAGGTTGTATGGTGCAGTCTGGTGCAAGGCGCTTTCTGCAATTGCTTGTCGCTCGGCAAAACTGCCCAGCGCGTCTAATTCTTTCATGGCTTTTCTCTTTGCTATTTTGTCTGGTCCGCGGCTGCTGCAACAGCGTCTGCTGTGCGTACCGCGGCAATGAAGGCGCGTATTTTGACGGCGTCCTTGATACCCTTGTCTTGTTCGACACCACTGCTGATGTCGACCGCATAGGGACGGACGCTCAGGACCGCGTCAGTCGCGTTTTGTACGCTCAAGCCACCACTTAAAACGACCCGAGGCGCGATGTTTTCTGGAATGAGAGACCAATCGAAGACCTTTCCGCCGCCGCCATAGCTGTCTACAAAGGCATCCAGCAACAAACCGGTGAACAATGTGCTGGCAGCGCGATAATCAGACTCGTATTCTAGCAAATCGGCCGCCCGCATACCCTCTTTTACGCGAATTGCCCGTATGAAGGGGCGATTCACTGCTTGCGCGATGGCAGCGCACTGTTCCGGCGTCTCGTCGCCATGGAATTGCAACAGAGCAATAGGTGCCTGCGCGACGATCGCCTGTACTTCTTCCGGCGTCGCATTGACAAACAAACCGACCGGCGTGACGAAAGGCGGAATCTCCGCAATCAGACGCCCCGCCGCTGCCGCAGCTATGTAACGTGGGCTCTTCGGATAGAACACAAAGCCGACCGCATCAGCCCCGGCCGTCACCGCGCTTTGTACATCCTGCGGCCGCGTCAGGCCGCATATCTTGATTCGGGTGCGATGTGTCATGGTTTAGGTATTAACTCAAAATGGAACCCGCCTGCAGCGACAGGTTTACAGTTGTTGATCACGACCAGAGGAAGTTCTGCACTTCCAGCTGCGGCAACTGCCACTTCGGATCGTAATCTATTTTCGCCAGGTACAAGCCGTCCGGCATGAAAGTCGGTGCCGCGAACTTGCGGTCGCGCCCATCCAGCAATTCCTTCAGCCAATCCGGTTGTTGTGCGCCATTGCCAACATAGATCAGCGAACCGACGATATTGCGCACCATATGATGCAGGAAGGCATTCGCATGCAGCGTGAACATGATCAAGTCGCCACGTTGCTCTATCTTGATCGAGTACATGCTTTTGACCGGCGATTTGGCCTGGCATTGCACCGAGCGGAAGGTCGAGAAATCGTGTTCGCCCAGCAAGTGCTGCGCGGCTGTACGCATCCGCTCCACGTCCAGTTTGCGGAATACCCAGCCGGCCTTGCCCTCCAGCAGCGGTGAGCGCACCGGATTGTTGTACAGCACGTATTGGTACATGCGTGAACGCGCGCTGAAACGCGCATGGAAATTATCCTGTTCATCCGGATTGTGCGCGACTTCGGTAGCCCAGCGTACCGCAATCGAAGGCGGCAAAAAGGTATTCACGCCACGCACCCAGGACGACATATCGCGTTCCAGCGTGGTATCAAAATGCACCACCTGTTCCAATCCGTGTACACCGGCATCGGTACGACCGGCGCATACGGTGGAGACGGTTTGCAGCGTGAATTTACTCAGCGCAAATTCCAGCCTGTCCTGCACGGTCAGGCCGTTCAGCTGTGTCTGCCACCCTTGCCACGGCGTACCGTCATATTGCACGCCAAGCACGATGCGTTTGGATTCGCCATTCATGGTGAGAATTTACCGGAAAAATCGAAACTGAAAATGAAAACGGGCGCAAGCATAGCATTGCGCCCGTCAATATTGCTGATTAATGGCTCAGGAAAGCTTGCCCAGCAAGGCTTTTGCTTTTTCCGACTGTTCGCCGTTACCGCCTTTAAGTACTTCCTCCAGCAGCTCGCGTGCACCTTCGCGGTCACCGATTTCCTGATAGGCAATCGCCAGATCCAGCTTGGTCGCCATTTCCGCATTGGCCGAATAGCTTGCTTCATCGCCCAGGCCATCCAGTTCCGGCAATGCTGTTTCCGCTTCGCCCTGGACTGCCGGTTTGTCTACCGGATCCAGTTCAAGTGCGATGTCGGACAGATCGAATTCAGGCAAGTTCGCCATAGGCTGGGTCGCGCTGAAGGCAGCCGCATCGTGCTCCGGGAAATCCAGTTCAATGTCGTCCGGCAGCAGGAAGTCAGGCGTCGCAGCAGGCGTATTTGCCGCTGGTACTGTTGGCGCACTTGCTTCCGAGTCAAAGAATTGCAGGGTGTTGCCGGACTTGGCAGCAGGTGCCGCCGACTTGTCGTCGAGGAAATCAAAATCGATGGCTGCAACATCGGCCGGGAATTCTGCCGGTACTGCAGCATCTTCCGCAGGCTTTTCAGCATCAGCAGTTTTTTCAATGCCGAGGCCTTCCAGGTCGAAATCCAGATCCTCCACGACCGCCTTCGGTTCTGCTTCCGGCGTGTATGCAGGCTCTTCAGCCTCGGCTTCCGAGTTATTGCTGGCGAAGTATGCGGCAGTACCCAGGGCGGCAGCACCGGCCGCAACAGGGGCAATCCCGCGCAAGTCATCGAGTCCATCCAGCGGCTGCGTCGGTGCCGTCATCGCAGAAGCTTTCGCCGCCACGTCTTCCGGCACTGCGCCATTCGCATACAAAGGATTGCTCGGATCCAGGATCAGGCCCATGGTCGCAGCTTGCGCCCAGTCATCGCCCTCGCCCTTGGTCATGCTATAGAGTTCGGTCGCCAGGATTTCAAACGAACGCACATCATTACGGCTGGAATAAATTTCCAGCAATTTGACGCGTACCGCATGACGGTCCGGCTGATTGCGCAAAGCCTCCTTCAGGATTTCTTCTGCCTGCGCATCGCGGCCATAAGCGATGTAGACATCGGCTTCGGCAATCGGGTCGACTTCATTCGTATCCAGCTGGCTGGCCGATGGCACGAAATTCGAGTTGAACACACTGTTGTTGGTGTCCACGCTCTGGCCACCGGTAGAACCGAACAGCGAGTTAGACTTCAGGCTGGAGTCCGTAATGATGCTGTCTTCAAACGATTTAGGTTGTTGCTTGCGACGACGTGAACTATAGATACCCAAACCGGCCAACAAGGCCAGCAAGGCCGCAGCGCCCGGCAGGAACATCGCATTGTCGGTCAAATCTTCGAAGAAGCCTGGTTGTGGCGGCGGTGGCGCAACGACTACGGGTTTCTTCGGCTTGGCGGCAACTGGTGCCGGCTCGGCAGCTGCCGGTGCAGCTTCGGCAGGTTTTTCTTCAGCGGCTGGTGGTGTCGCGGCAGCAGCCGGTGTTTCCGCCGCCGGTGCTGCAGGCGTTTCCGGTGCCGGCGTTGCTGCCGGTGGTGTTGCAGCAGCAGGCGCAGCTACCGCTGCAGCAGCTGCAACTTCGGCTTGTTTCTGTTGTGCTGCCAAATCCTTGTTTTTGATTTCAAGGATTTTTTGCAGTTCATTGACGTTCTTTTCCAGCTCTTTGACGCGGGCATTGGCATCGGCAATTGCCTTGTCCTTTGCAATCAATTCTTCTGCGCCAGCCTGGTTCGCCAGCTTGTCGGAACCGGTCGCAGCAGCGCCCGATTTGGACAGCTTCAGCTTATCCTTGGCTTCTGCCGCAGCGCCTGCTTCATCCTGTACCTTGGCAGTAATTTTTCCACCATCAGCCTGCTTCGCATCGTCTGATTTCTTCGCTGCGGCATTGGCGACCTGGCCCGCCAGCTTGTTACGGTAAGCATTGAAATCTGCGGCTTGCGCAATGACGACACCACGCGCGTCCGATTGCGCTACGGCTTGCGCGGCATCTGCTTCCGGCACCGACAATATCTGTCCGGCGCGCAGGCGATTCATATTCTTGTCGATGAAGGCTTCCGGATTCGCACGGTACAAAGCAACCAGCATTTGGTCCAGCGATACGCCGCTTGGACGATATTGGTTGGCGATCTTGGCGAGGGTATCGCCTTTTTTAACCTGGTATTCATCCACCGGCGCGGCGGCAGCTTTTGGAGCAGGCGCTGGAGCAGCGGCCGGTGCCGGCGCTACTGCTCGCGGCTTGGCGGCAACTGGTGGCGGAATTTCGCGTACCGGTGCAGCTGGAGCAGGTGCCGGAGTCGGCGCTGCCACGGGCGCGGCTGCAACTTCCGGACGACTTTCCACTACACGTGCCGCCGGCGGCGCGGTGATCGCAATTGGTGCTACTTGTGCGGACTGCGCGGAACGCATTTCCGGCGGATCCAGCAAGAAGGTGTATTCACGTACCAGGCGACCTTTGTTGCCACCCAGTTCCAGCAGCATATCAACGAAAGGTTCGTTGATCGGCTGGGTCGAGGTAATACGTACGATAGGCTGCCCGCCACGTTGCTCTACTGCAAATCGCAGCGAGAACAGGCTTGGGTTGAAATCGATATTGGCCTGGCGAAACGCCTCGGCTGAAGCGAGTTTGGGTGCCAGTGAAGCAAGTTCGTCAGGGGCGACCGAAGTCAATTCAATCTCCGCACGCAGCGGTTGACCCAGCGACGACATGACGGTCAGTTTCCCCAGCCCCGCTGCATAAGCATTGGATAAGACGAGTGCGGAAATAACCGCTGCACTCAGTGTCTTCAGTTTGAACGAGGAAAAGGTAGAACCAGGATTTGACCGCATTTTGAGTGGCATGGAGAGTATTCCGTTGGCGTTCGTCGGGGACCACAAACAACGCTTGCTAATCGTTTTTTTGAGAACTTTCACCATAGCATCATGGACTTACACGCGCAAGCGCAACCATCTTGGCAACTAATTTAAAACCCGCCAAGCACCCATTTAACAAGGTGATTTGGCGGGTTTATGTTGCGATCTGACAACGATAATCGCGTGGTGAAGCTTATTACTTACCCGGATTACTTGCCCAGGATGATGCGCAGCATACGACGCAGCGGTTCTGCCGCGCCCCACAGCAATTGATCGCCGATAACGAAAGCCGAGATGTATTCAGGGCCCTGGTTCAGCTTGCGCACGCGGCCGACGCCGATTTCCAGGCCGCCGGTGATGGCAGCCGGGGTCAATTCCTGGACCGTCACCGCACGTTCGTTCGCCACCCATTTGACCCATGGATTAGCCGAACGGATGATGGTTTCGATTTCAGCCAAAGGCAAATCGCGCTTGAGCTTGATCGTCAATGCCAGGCTATGGCAACGCATGGCACCGATGCGCACGCACAAACCGTCGACCGGGATGATTTGGGTATTGCCGAGGATTTTGTTGACCTCAGCCTGGCCCTTCCACTCTTCCTTCGACTGACCGTTTTCCAGTTGTGCGTCGATCCATGGGATCAGGCCGCCGGCCAGTGGTGCGCCAAAGAATTCTGTAGGCACGTCCTTGCGGATCGCTTCCGCTACCTTGCGATCGATATCGAGAATGGCCGACGATGGCGTTGCCAGTTCATTGGCAACCGCACCATGCACCACGCCCATGCCGCTCAACAGTTCGCGCATGTGGTTTGCACCACCGCCCGAAGCCGCCTGGTAAGTCATCGAGCTGACCCATTCAACCAGGCCTTCCTTGAACAAGCCGCCCACACCCATCAACAGGATGGAGTTGGTGCAATTGCCGCCGATGTAGTTTTTCACACCACGGTTCAACGCATCCTTAATCACGTTCTGGTTGACCGGATCCAGCACGATGACTGCATCGTCTTTCATGCGCAGGGTCGATGCAGCATCGATCCAGTAACCATCCCAGCCGGCTGCACGCAATTGCGGGAAAATTTCGGTGGTGTAATCACCGCCCTGGCAGGTAATGATGATGTCGCATTTCTTCAATGCTTCCAGGTCGTTGGCGTCTTGCAGTGTGGTTTCCTTCTTCGCGATCACAGGCGCTTTACCGCCCTTGTTCGAGGTCGAAAAGAATACAGCTTCGATATGGTCGAAATCGCCCTCTTCCTGCATGCGTTGCATCAAGACCGATCCGACCATCCCACGCCATCCGACTAAGCCAACAACTTTCATCATCATTTCCTTCGTTCAGGGCACTTGCAGTCGCCCTATTTATCAATTGGTATGCGGCTTATTGACTGCTGCCGCTCTTGGTTTAAATCAAGCCAATGCTTTGACTACCGCATCGCCCATCTGCGTGGTGCTGACCTTGGTAGTGCCTGCCTCAAAAATATCGACAGTACGCAAACCTTGTTTCAACACCGATTTGACCGCTGTTTCAATACGGTCAGCCTGCTCCGTTTTACCCAGCGAGTAACGCAGCATCATGGCCAGCGACAGGATTTGCGCCAATGGGTTGGCGATGTCTTTACCCGCGATATCAGGTGCCGAACCGTGCGATGGCTCGTACAAGCCTTTATTGTTTGCATCCAGCGAAGCCGATGGCAGCATGCCGATCGAGCCGGTCAGCATTGCAGCCGCATCCGACAGGATGTCGCCAAACATATTGCCGGTCACGACGACGTCGAATTCTTTCGGTGCGCGGACCAATTGCATTGCCGCGTTATCGACATACATGTGGTCGAGTTTGACGTCTTGGTATTCCTTGTGCACGTCGGTGACGATGTCGCGCCAGAACTGGAAGGTTTCCAGTACGTTGGCTTTATCGACGCTGGTCAGGCGCTTGCCGCGTTTTTGCGCAGCCTGGAAAGCCACGTGTGCGATACGACGAATTTCAGGTTCGGTGTAACGCATGGTGTCGAAACCTTCGCGTTCGCCCTTGAACGGGCCGTCCGGTGCAGCACGCACACCGCGTGGCTGGCCGAAATAAATATCACCTGTCAATTCGCGCACGATCATGATGTCGAGGCCGGAGACGATTTCCGGTTTCAACGACGATGCACCTGCCAGTTCCGGATACAGGATCGCAGGACGGAAGTTGGCGAACAAACCCAGGTGCTTGCGCAGGCCGAGGATTGCTTGTTCCGGACGCAGCGAGCGTTCCAGTGTGTCGTATTTAAAATCGCCGACTGCGCCGAACAGGATAGCGTCAGCTTCTTTTGCAACCTTCAATGTCGATTCAGGCAAAGGATGGCCTTGCGCTGCATATGCTGCGCCGCCTACCGGTACTGTTTCGGTTTCAAACTTTTCACCCAAGGCATTCATCACCTTGACTGCCTGATTCATGATTTCCGGACCAATGCCGTCGCCCGGCAGGATTGCAATTTTCATTTGATAACTTCGAGAAGGATTAAAAAAGGATTAAATCGTGTTCGACAACCATGGTTGCGCTGCCAGGTGGCGTTCCTCGAACGCGCGTATCTTGTCCGCCTTTTGCAAGGTCAGGCCGATATCGTCAAAACCATTAAGCAGGCAGTATTTACGGAAAGCGTCGATTTCAAACGGATACGTCACGCTGCCGTTGCTGGTGCCTATGACCTGTTTTTCCAGATCGATGACCAGGTGGAAGCCCGGGAAAGCCTTGACTTCATTGAACAGGTGGTCAACTTGCGCTTCGCTCAGGGCGACCGGCAACAAGCCGTTTTTATAGCAGTTGTTGAAGAAGATATCTGCGAAGCTGGGCGCGACGATGGCGCGGAAGCCGTATTGGCTCAATGCCCAAGGTGCATGCTCACGCGACGAACCACAACCGAAATTTTTGCGTGCCAGCAAAATCGACGCACCTTGATAACGCGACTGGTTCAGCACGAAATCAGGATTCAATGGGCGATTGGAATTATCCTTGCCCGGCTCACCCTGGTCCAGATAGCGCCATTCATCGAACAGGTTAGGACCGAAGCCGGTACGTTTGATCGATTTCAGGAACTGCTTTGGAATGATGGCGTCGGTATCGACGTTTGCACGGTCGAGCGGTGCAACCAGGCCATTGAGAATAGTAAATTTATCCATGCTATCCAACTATTAGTACGTGCTGCAGTGATTGTGCTGCAGCGCCGATTTCTCATGTTTATCGGATGGGTGACAGGCACCGGCATCCGACTCGTTTTACCAGGGGCTTACTTGCCCTGCACTTTTTCACCGAGGCGTTCCACATCGCGACCAAAGCCATGCACTGTATTGCAGGCGGCCAGCGATGAGACAGCGGCGATCAGCAGGAAGAAGGAAACAGTTTTCTTCATGTCGGCCTCAGTGTTTCAATGCACGCACATCAACGAAATGGCCCTCGATCCCGGCTGCCGCTGCCATCGCAGGGCTAACCAGATGGGTACGGCCACCCGCGCCCTGACGGCCTTCGAAGTTGCGGTTCGAAGTCGAAGCACAACGCTCGCCCGGCTCCAGGCGATCAGCGTTCATTGCCAGGCACATCGAGCAACCCGGCTCACGCCATTCAAAGCCGGCCGCCTTGAAAATCTTGTCCAGGCCTTCACGTTCCGCCTGCTCTTTCACCAGGCCCGAACCCGGCACCACCATCGCCAGCTTCACATTCGATGCACGATATTTACCGCGTACGACGGCAGCAGCAGCGCGCAAATCCTCGATACGTGAATTGGTGCAGGAGCCGATGAAGACTTTGTCGATACGGATATCGGTAATCGGTGTATTTGGTTTGAGCGCCATGTAAATCAGCGCTTTTTCCATACCGTCACGCTTGGTTGGATCTTTTTCCTTGTCCGGATCAGGCACGCGACCATCGACCGCCACCACCATCTCGGGCGAAGTACCCCAGCTGACTTGCGGCTTGATTTCAGCGGCGTTCAAGGTCACGACCAGGTCGAACTTGGCACCGGCATCGGAATGCAGTGTGCGCCAGTATTCGACCGCGCGATCCCAGTGCGGACCGACCGGCGACAAAGGACGACCTTTGACGTAATTGATGGTGATATCGTCGACCGCAACCATACCGGCGCGTGCGCCTGCTTCGATCGCCATATTGCAGATGGTCATGCGACCTTCCATCGACAGCGAGCGTATGGTCGAACCGGCAAATTCAATCGCATAGCCGGTACCGCCTGCGGTACCGATCTTGCCGATCACAGCCAGGACGATATCTTTTGCGGTCACGCCGTCCGGCAAGGCGCCGTCGACTTGTACCAGCATTGCTTTGGATTTTTGCGCCAGCAAGGTTTGCGTGGCCAGCACGTGCTCCACTTCGGAGGTACCGATACCATGCGCGAGGCAGCCGAAGGCGCCATGCGTGGAGGTATGGGAATCACCACAGACGACGGTCATGCCCGGCAGCGTCGCACCTTGCTCAGGTCCGATCACGTGCACGATGCCCTGGCGCTTGTCGCGCATGCTGAAGTAAGTCAGTCCGTATTCATGTGCATTGCCGTCCAGCGTTTCCACTTGCAGGCGCGATGTAGGATCAGCGATACCGTTTGCACGGTCGGTGGTCGGCACATTATGGTCAGCCACCATCAGGTTGGCCGAGACACGCCATGGGCGACGGCCGGCCAGCTTCAAGCCTTCAAAAGCCTGGGGGCTGGTGACTTCATGCAGCAAATGGCGATCAATGTAGAGCACAGTGGTGCCATCGTCGCCGGTTTCGACGACGTGCGATTGCCAAAGTTTATCGTAGAGCGTTTGAGCCATGTTTCGTCTGTAAAAGTAAGTCCGCGAAGACTGATTAGATAGCTCTCGATTATGCCATATTTGCGCCGTTTCATTGCAGGAAGCGGCGTTGCGCGGCAACAGGAATGCCGGCTATCTGACTAAAAAGATGCGGCTGACGGCCCGAAATACAATATCTTGCCGTCTTGACACTTACTTCTTCGCTTGTTGATAAAGCGGCATGACGCGGTCGGAATACACGGTCAGGTCGCTGATACGTGCCGAGCCGGACGGATGGGTGGACAGGAAAGCCGGGGTGGAACCGCTGGAAACCTTGCCCATTTTTTGCCACAGCGTGACTGCGGCGCGCGGGTCATAACCGGCACGTGCCGCCAGCTCGACGCCGATACGGTCGGCTTCGGTTTCGTGGCTGCGCGAGTTCGGCAGCCCTATCAAACCCATGTAAGCGAATTCCGCACCCTGCTGGCCGAGTCCGCCGACGCCCAACAAGGCTGAACCTATTGAAATGAAGCTGCCCGCGACTTTTTGTTCCGACGCCCGCTCACGCGCATGTTCGCGCAGGGCATGGGCAATCTCGTGCCCGATGACAGCTGCCAACTCATCGTCCGTCACATTCAGTTTTTCGATCAAACCGGTATAGACGGCGATTTTGCCGCCCGGCATACACCAGGCATTCACTTCGCTTGAAGTCAGCACATTGACTTCCCAGCGCCAGTTGCGCGCGTCCGGGCGAAACACGCCGGTCTGCGCGATCAGGCGATTGGAAATGGTACGTACACGTTCAACTTGCGCCGGAGTACGGTTCAAATTGCCCTTTTGCTTCTCTTCCGCCAGCAGTTCGCTGTATTGCTTGCTGGCAGCCTGGTCGAGCTCCTGTGCCGAAATCATCATCCTTTGCTGGCGATCCACACCAACCGCCCCGCCCTGCGTGGTTTGTACCGTTTCGCAGGCAGACAGCATTAATGCGACCGAAGCAATCGCTATCGACGACAGAAAAGAATGCCGCTTCATTGCTTTCATTTTCCCTCCATCAAGAATGATTGCGCGCAAGGCGCTGAACCACAAACACTGAACAATTAACGGCTGCCGGGAATCGGTGGCGGCGTCACGACAACGTCGCCGCACTGCGCGCGATGACGCAAGGCGTGATCCATCAACACCAGCGCCAGCATGGATTCGGCAATCGGCGTTGCCCGGATGCCGACGCAAGGATCATGGCGCCCCAGGGTTTCCACCATCACCGGATTACCGGCCTTGTCGATCGAATGGCGTGCGGTACGAATACTGGAAGTCGGCTTGATCGCAATCGAAGCCGTGATGTTCTGGCCGGTAGAGATACCGCCGAGGATGCCGCCCGAATGATTGGTGGCAAAACCTTCCGGCGTCAGTTCGTCACCGTGCTCGGTACCCTTTTGCGCTACCGACTTGAAGCCCGCCCCGATCTCGACACCCTTCACTGCATTAATCCCCATCAGGGCGAATGCAATTTCCGCATCCAGCTTGTCGTAAATCGGTTCGCCCAGGCCAACCGGTACGTTTTCGGCAACGACATCGATGCGTGCGCCGCAGGAATCGCCATTCTTGCGCAAGTCATCCATATACGCTTCCAGTTGCGGCAGGATGCTCGCATTGGCGGAAAAGAAAGGATTCTCAGTTACATGACGCCAATCTTCAAACGGGATCTCGATATCGCCCAATTGGCTCATGCAGCCTTTGAAGGTAGTGCCGTATTTTTCGAACAACCACTTCTTCGCAATCGCACCGGCACCGACTACCGGCGCAGTCAGGCGCGCCGACGAGCGTCCGCCACCACGCGGGTCGCGGATGCCGTACTTATGCCAATACGTGTAATCCGCATGGCCGGGACGGAAGGTTTCGGTAATATTGCCGTAGTCCTTGCTGCGTTGGTCTTCATTGCGGATCAGCAGGGCAATCGGCGTCCCCGTGGTTTTACCCTGGTACACGCCGGACAGGATTTCCACCGTATCGGACTCCTGGCGCTGCGTCACATGGCGCGAAGTGCCCGGCTTGCGCCGGTCCAATTCAGGCTGAATGTCAACTTCTGACAACACCATGCCGGGGGGGCAACCGTCGATTACGCAGCCTATGGCCGGACCGTGGGATTCGCCGAAAGTGGTGACAGTAAAGAGTGTTCCAAAAGTATTGCCGGACATGATTGATGGTTATGAGCTAAATAAAGTAGTCATTCTACCAGTGGACAGAAAACAATTAGTTCTAGAAAAATCATTGCCTCAGGACAAATCGATGTGCAATATACGGTTTCCAAATCAGAATAACCAATCTCGGAGAAGGCACCATGAGCAAGTCGGTCAGCCATAGCGAGGATGACCTTGTATTTCTGGATAAAACGGTGCGTGTGTCCGGCGACTATAAAATAAATGCAAACAAGGATGTATGGCAGGTACTGATCGTCGGCGCTGACGCCGATGTTCACTCCGCTACTACTTTTGCGCTCAGCAACGTAGAAATACAGAATCGGCCTCTGGTGTTTTTGCACGCCCATTCGATGCAGCAAGCCCGGGATATTCTGGTAAAAGAAACACATATCGCAGTGATCCTGCTGGACCTGTCCGTCGGACAACGCGACGAAGGCCTGCAACTCGTGCATCACATACGTAATGTATTGCATCGTGCCGAAGTCCGCATCATCCTGAGCACGACCAGGCATGACGATGTTCCCACGATTGACGCCATCCAGCAGTTCGACATCAATGACTGCAAAATCAAATCCGAACTGACCCGCATCAAGCTCTACACAGTCGTCACCACGGCGGTCCGTTCTTACGAACAGATCTGCACCATCAATTCGAGCAGCAGCGGACTGGATATGATCCTGCGCGCCAGCACCGAACTGATGGCCCTGCAAACCCTGGAAGAATTCGCCACCGGCGTGGTGGTACAGATATCGCGCCTGCTTGGCGTGCCGCCGGATGGCCTGTTCTGCGTGCAGGAACAATTACACAATCAGGAAAATGCCTTGTTCGTGGTGGCGGCGGCAGGCCGCTTTGGCGACCTGATCAATCATCCGCTGTCCTCGATTGAAGACTTGAGCATAGACCGCACGCTGACGCGGGCCTTGAAAGAACGACGAAATATCCACGGCCGTGAATTCAGTGCACTGCATTTCACCGGTAATGCCTCCAGTAATTTTGCAGCATTCTTCCGTACCGGCCGACCGCTAACCGAAATCGAACTGCGTCTGTTGGAAGTGTTTTGCAGCAATATCTCAGTTGGCCTCTCGAATATCACGCTTGTCACCCGCCTGCATAATTCCGCCTTTTACGATTCGCTGACCAAGTTGCCGAATCGTACCCGCCTCAAGGAAATCATCGACGACAGCCTGTCTTCCAGCAAGGAATTGCCCAGCACACTGGCGCTGATCGATATCGATCACTTTGCAGAAACCAATGACACGCTCGGCCATCAATTCGGTGACCTGCTCTTGCTGTCGGTGGCGACACGCCTGCAATCACGTCTTGGTGACCGGCTCATCGTGGCGCGTGTCGGCGGCGACACCTTTGGCGTACTCGGCGATGACAGCCAGGTCAATCCGGCGGCAGTGCTGGCACAATTCGAACGGCCATTCAGCATAGACGGCCAGGATGTGCAATTGTCAGCCACCGTCGGCCTGGTGCGCTTATCCGAACATGAAGGACGCGGTGTTGAAGCCCTGAAGAATGCACATATCGCACTCAAGCGCGCCAAGCTGCAGCAACGCACCGGCCATCTGTATTTCTCGCGCAATATGGGCATCGATATACGCGAGCGCGTGAATATGATGCACGCCTTGCGTACGGCCTTTGAAGAAAGACGCTTAACCGTTGTCTATCAACCGCAAATTGATATGGTGACGCGCCAGCCGGTCGGCGCCGAAGCGCTCTTGCGCTGGACCACCGAAGACGGTTCGATGATTTCACCGAACCGCTTCATTCCGATTGCCGAATACTCGGGCCTGATCATCGAACTCGGCGAATGGGTCTTGCGCCAGGCCTGCCAGGAATTGGTACGCATTCAGAGCCTCGGCTTCGCCGACTTCATGGTGTCGGTCAATGTCTCGCAAGTGCAATTCCGCCACCCGCATTTCCTCAGCATGTTGCGCAAAGCCTTGCATGACACCAATGCACCTGCCCATTGCGTAGAGCTGGAAATCACTGAATCGATGGCGATGGAAGAACCGGATGCATTGATCAAACTATTGGATCAGATTACGGCCACCGGCGTCAGCATTGCAATTGACGATTTCGGTACCGGCTTCTCATCGCTCAGCCATTTGCAAAAGTTAAGCGTGGACCGCCTCAAAATCGATCGTGCCTTCGTTACTGAAATCACCGACTCCTCGCGCGGCAGCAGCATAGCCGAAATGATTATCCAACTGGGCCGCAACCTGGAACTGGATGTGATTGCCGAAGGCGTGGAAGATGAAAGACAGGCAGCCATCCTGACCGAACTCGGCTGCCCCCTGGGCCAGGGCTATCTGTTCGCCAAACCCATGAGTGCAGAGGCATTGCATAGCTGGTTAGGTACACACAAATAAGGCGAGGTAGCGCCCTTCCTGTCACTTGCGTGCCCCACGCAGACGGGCCACTTTCTCACGCAAAATTTCCGGCGTCACTTCGGCTGCCACCATAGGCTGGCCCACCGCCAATTCCAGTTTGCCGAATGGTCCGCTGCGGAAAGAACGCTGGAAAGGATTGTCGGCGCTACGTGTCCACAAGCTGCCCCATAAACCACGCAAGGCCATCGGAATCACCGGTACCGGCGTTCGTTCCAGTATCTTCATGATGCCGCCTTTGAATTCATTCAATTCGCCATCATGTGTCAACTTCCCTTCCGGGAAGATACACACCAGCTCACCTCGTTCCAATGCGCGCGCAATGCTGCCGTATGCGGCTTCCATTACGACCGGATCTTCGCTGGCCGGTGCAATCGGAATCGCACGCACAGCTTTGAACAAAGTCGACAGCACCGGTATCTTGAAGATCCGGTGATCCATCACGAAACGCAAAGGACGCGGGCTGGCTGCCAGGATCACGATCGCATCCATATAGCTGACGTGGTTGCACACCAGGATCGCACCGCCCTCATCCGGGATACGCTCGGCATTGAAAGTGCGCACCCGGTGCGTGCTATGCAACATCAGCCACGCCAGGAAGCGCAGCAGGAATTCCGGCACCACGGTAAAAATATACAGGGTAACCAGCGCATTCAGGATTGCCGTCACCATGAATAGCTGCGGAATGCTCAAACCCATGTTCAGCAAAACCATCGCCAACAATGCCGCCACCACCATGAATATCGCATTCAGGATATTCATGCCGGCTATCGTGCGCGACATATGTTGCGGATCGCAGCGCGTCTGTATCAGCGCAAACAGGGGCACGATGTACAAGCCGCCAAAAACACCGATCAGCAGGAAGTCCAGCAGGATACGTATGCTGCCCTGCTGCTGCACAAAACCGGCAATATCGACCAGGCTGGTATTGGTATAGCTGCTGCTTGCCAGGAACAGGTCAAAGCCGAAAACCGTCAAACCGATCGCGCCGAATGGCACCAGGCCGATTTCAACCTTGTGGCCGGACAGGCGCTCACACAACAAGGAACCGGTACCTATGCCAAGCGAAAAAATCGTCAGCAACAAAACAAAAATGCCGTGGTCGCCATGCAAATATTCTTTCGCATAGAGCGGGAATTGTGCGAGCAGGATGGCACCGTAAAACCAGAACCAGGAATTCGCCAGCATCGATAAAAAGACCGGGCGGTTCTGGCTGGAGTAGCGAATATTGCGTACCGTTTCCGTCGCCAGGTTCCAATTGATCTTCAGTTCAGGTGCGGGTGCCGGCGACAGCGGAATCGCACGACTGGCCAGCCAGCCGGCACAGGCAATCGCGATCGTGCCGCCCGCCACCAGCTCTATGCCCCACGGCTTGTGCAAGACCAGCACCGCACCCAGCACTTCACCCAGCAAGATGCCGACAAAGGTCCCCATCTCGACTAGGCCATTCCCGCCAACCAATTCATCCGGTGCCAGTTTTTGCGGCAGGTAGGCATACTTCACCGGGCCGAACAAAGCCGAGTGCAAGCCCATGCCGGCGACGGCCGCTATCAACAACCACAAATCCTGCCGCATCCAGCCCACTGCCGCCATCAGCATGATGGCGATTTCCAGCAATTTGATGTAACGCACGAGGCCGGACTTTTCAAACTTGTCGGCCAGTTGCCCGGCAATCGCCGAAAACAATACGAAAGGCAGGATGAACAAACCCGGGATCAGATTGTTCAGGAAGCCCCGGTCCATCGTGGTCCAGCTCAAGGCTTCAAAAGTCAGCACCGTCAGCAAGGCGGTCTTGAAGACATTGTCGTTAAACGCGCCGAAAAATTGCGCCCAGAAAAATGGCGCGAAACGCCTTTGTGTGAGCAATTTGAATTGACTGGGTTTACGCATGGAGGTCACGGAATGTCTTCAAATAATGGATACGAAAATGCAGGCGCGCTACATACGCTTGCTCAATATCAGGCGATTGTAAGGGATACAGATGACAAAAAGCCGCGCGCGCATCCAAACGGATACGCGAACGGCCTTTTATGTGACGGGCTTGCTGCCTAACCGTCTTGTTCGTTGGCGACTGCCGGCCAATCCTGGATATAGGATTTCAGCATTTTGTTTTCAAAGCTTTGCGCTTCGAGCACGGCCTTCGCCACGTCATAGAAAGAGATGACCCCGACCAGGATTTTGCCATCCAGTACCGGCACATAACGCGCGTGCTTTTCCAGCATCAGTCGTCGCACCTCGTTGATTTCGGCATCGGATGTAATCGTCATCGGATGTTTATCCATATAACGACGCACGCTATCGCTGCCTACCGCGCCACCATTCGCATGGATGGTGGCCATGACTTCGCGGAAAGTCAGCATACCGATCAGGTTGCCCGCCTCCATCACAACCAGGGAACCGATGTCTTTTTCCGCCATCGCATTGACCGCGTCAAGCATCGGACTATCTGGTGTCACCGTGAAGAGAATGTTTCCTTTTACTTTAAGTATTTCGGATACTTTCATGGGACCGTCCTCAAGAGTTATGGTTGTACTTCGGACACTTCCAATGTAGCTCAAGCCTTGGAAAAAATCCACCATAGCATCTTTAGACCGGATAATCGGACAACACCCGTGAGAAAGTCGATTTTTTACGCTTTCATGCTCCACGCCAATAAGGCTTGCATAGTCATACTGCGAGGACTACCCTGAAGCTATGGAAGTCACAGGAGACTGTCATGAGTGTCATTGCACAAAAGACGTATCAATCGTTTCCGGAGTTCTATGCCGCTTATCTGACAGGTCATTCCGACCGCAGGTCACGCCAGCTGCATTTCCTCGGCTCAACGCTCGCGATTATTTTCCTGACCGCACTGGCACTAACCGGGAATGTCTGGTGGCTGCTGGCTGCGATCCTGTCGTTTTATGGACTGGCATGGATAGGTCATTTCGGTTTTGAAAAAAACCGGCCCAGTTCCCTTAAACAGCCGCTGTACTCCTTTGCAGGATCATGGCTGATGTACTGGCAAATGCTGACCGGGCAAATCTCCTTCTGAACTTTCCCGGAAGTAGTTCGCCAGCGACTGGTACAAACCCTGCTCGACCGCGCATTCCACTTTTTTCGCCAGCATTTCATTGCCGCCGGCGTCAAATACAAATACGCGGTACACATCGGCCAGCGTCAGGTACTCCGGATTCGCCAGCAAGACCCAGCGATCCAGGCCGTCCGTAATGCGCTTGCCCCATTGCATGCGTTTCGGCCCTTCCGACTTGAGGCGTGCCACCCAGCCGGCATCCAGCATTTTCTCCAGCAAGGCTTCCGACTCGTCAAAACCCAGCTGGGTACGGTCGCGCAGCAATTTGGTATCGACCACCGCTGAATCAGCCGACGCCCGCGCTTCGTACAAGACTGCGATCAAGGCCATCGCATCAACGAAGGCACTGCCCGGTTGCGGCACATGCCACCAGCGCTCGTACTTCACAATCGGCAAAGCTGCAGTCACCACCGCACCGGCCAGGGTAATCAGCCAGCCCAGATACACCCAGACCAGGAAAATAGGAAAAGCGGCGACCGCACCGTATACCACGGTATAGGTCGGCACCTTGATGACGAAAGCGGCGAACAGGCGCTTGACGATTTCAAACGCAATCGCCGCCAGCAAGCCACCAACTACCGCATCGCGCCATTCCACCAGGCGATTCGGCACCACGATATACAGCGATGTAAACGCCACCATGCTCAGCAGGATGGAGATGGAGGTGTAAAACACCGCGCCCACAAACGGCACACCACGTACCACCCCATCGGTCGCGGTAAACAGGTAGGAGGTAAACGTCATCGACGCGCCGATCAGCAAGGGGCCCAACGTCACAATCGCCCAATACACCAGGATGCGCTGCACGATGGGGCGTTTGGTTTTGACACGCCAAATCTGGTTGAATACGCGATCTATCATCAGCATCATCGCGACCGCCGTCACGATCAGGGCGACCGCACCGAAAGCCGACAGGCGCGTGGCCTTGCTGGAAAACTGTGTCAGGTAACCGAGGATGGTATTGGCGATACCCTTGGGCATCAGGTTATGGACGAAATAAGCTTCCAGCGAAGTGCGGAAAGTATTGAACAGCGGGAAGGTCGTGAAAATCGCCAAGGCGATGGTCAGGATGGGCACCAGCGCCAGCACGGTGGTAAACGTCAGGCTGCCTGCCACTTGCGGCAGGCGCTCTTCAGTCAGGCGGCGTGCCGCAAAATGAAAGAGGTTACGGACCTGGGACCAGGTCAGTTCGCGAAAAAAAGGGACGATGGCTAGCTTCATGCAGTGCGTGTGAGTGTATTCTTAGCCGGACAGCGTGGGCGCAGAATTACGCCAGCGAAGGTCCATCCAGCATTTAAGATGCTTATAAAGCACCCTATAATACCAAGCATGAACACTGCCAAGCTCCCTATTCTCGTTTTGTACTACTCGCGCCACGGCTCGACCCGCAAACTGGCCGAGCTGATAGGCCAGGGTATAGACAGCGTGCCCGGCTGTGAAGCCCGCCTGCGCACAGTGCCCGCCGTCTCCACAGTCATCGAGGCGACCGAGCCGGAAGTACCGAATGAAGGCGCACCTTACGTCGAACTGCAAGACCTGGAAGAATGCGCCGGTCTCGCACTGGGCTCGCCTACCCGCTTCGGCAATATGGCCTCCGCGATGAAGTACTTCTGGGATGGCACCAGCGCGCAATGGCTGTCCGGCGCACTGAACGGCAAACCCGCTTGCGTATTTACCTCTACCGGCAGTTTGCACGGTGGCCAGGAATCAACCTTGCTCTCGATGATGCTGCCCTTGCTGCATCACGGCATGCTCGTGCTTGGCCTTCCTTATACCCAGCCCGAATTGATGACCACCAGCAGCGGCGGCACACCTTACGGCGCCTCGCACTGGTCAGGCGTGAGCGGCAACCAGCCGATCTCTGCCGACACCCGTGCACTTGCCATCGCGCTCGGCCAGCGCCTGGCACAAACCACCGTCAAATTGCGGAGCGCCTGATGCAAAGCCAAGGGCAAAAAATCCTGCACCTGGGTGCACTCGGCAGCCTGCTGGCCCTGATCGTCCTGTGCATTGCGTGGGAAATGGTATTGGCACCGATACGCCCGAACGGCTCATGGCTGGTATTGAAGGTCATCCCGCTGCTGATTCCCTTGCACGGCATCTGGAAACGCAATCTGTATACGATGCAATGGTCGTCCATGCTCATCCTCTTGTTCTTCGCCGAAGGCATCGTGCGCGGCATGAGCGACACCGGCCTGTCAGCGATACTGGGCTGGATCGAAGTCGGCCTGGTGCTGGTCTTCTTTAGCTGCGTCGTCCTGTATTTGCGCCCTTACAAAAAGGCCGCGAAGGCCCTCACCAAACAGGCGCTGCAAAAGGCCGCCAAATAATGGACGCCTTCCTCGATGCCTGCCGTCGTGCGATAGGCGCAACGCATGTATTGACCGAGGCTGCAGACACCGCCCCCTACCTGACCGACTGGCGGCGCCGTTTTACCGGCAAGGCACGCGCCGTACTCAAGCCGGCCGATACGCAGGAACTCGCGACTCTGGTACGCCTGTGCAATGAATATAAAGTGCCGATGGTGCCGCAAGGCGGCAATACCGGCCTGGTACTCGGCGGCATTCCGGATGAAAGCGGCACGGCGGCCATCCTCTCGCTGACACGCCTCAATCGTATCCGTCATGTCGATCCGCTCAACAACACCGTGACCGTCGAAGCCGGTTGCATCCTGAAAAACATCCAGGCCGCAGCCAGCGATGCCGGCCGACTGTTTCCCTTGTCTCTGGCAGCCGAAGGCAGTTGCACCATAGGCGGCAATCTGTCGACCAATGCCGGCGGCACTGCAGTCCTGCGTTACGGCAACACCCGTGAACTCTGCCTCGGCCTGGAAGTCGTGACGCCGCAAGGCGACATCTGGCATGGCTTGCGCGGCTTGCGCAAGGACAATACCGGCTACGATTTGCGCGACCTATACATAGGAGCAGAAGGCACGCTGGGTTTTATCACCGCCGCGGTACTCAAACTCTTCCCGCAACCCAGGGCACAACTCACCGCACTCGCTGCACTGCGCACGCCGGATGATGCATTGCGACTACTGTCACTCGCACAAAGTTATTGTGTCTCCGCACTGACCGGTTTCGAATTGATGTCGGGCTTTTGCCTCAGGTTGGTCAATCGGCATTTCCCGGATATGCGCCTGCCGTTTGCGGAAGAGCATCCGCAATATGTATTGCTGGAGTTATCCGATAGCGAATCGGAAGAACATGCGCAAACCATGCTTGAGCATGTGATTAGCACGGCCATGCAACAAGACCTCATCCAGGATGCGATAGTCGCCCGCTCGCTTGCACAATCGAAAGCAATCTGGGACATCCGTGAACATATTCCATTGGCACAAGCTGCCGAAGGCAAGAATATCAAGCACGATGTCTCGCTCCCGATTTCGCGCATAGCTGACTTTATCCGCACTACCGATGCCCTGCTGCAGCAAGCCTTCCCCGGTGCACGCATGGTGACTTTCGGTCATCTCGGCGATGGCAATCTGCATTACAACGTTGCGCATCCGGAGCAGGAAACCGACCAGAGTTTTCTGCAAAAACAAACAGCAGTTAATCGTGTCGTGCACGACAGCGTGCATCAGCACGGTGGCTCCATCTCCGCTGAACACGGCATAGGTGCGTTGAAACGCACTGAAATCCTGCGTTACAAGTCGGATGTCGAAATGCAATTAATGCGCACGATCAAGCAGGCACTCGATCCATTGAATTTGATGAATCCCGGCAAGCTCATCTAAAGTGGCAAGGTCCTCCCAGACCTGTGAGCTTGCCATGCCGTCCCTGCTGCTATCGTTTGCCCTCCTCTTCATGTCGCTGCCCGCGCTGGCAATTTACAAATGCGAATCCAACGGAAAAATCAGCTATAGCGATCTGCCTTGTACTGATGCCCGGGAAAATAGCAAAGCCAAAAGAATCGCTATCCCTCCTGCACCAGCCGACAGTTATATCGCACAAGAAAAATTGATGCAGGATAAAAAGGCCCTGCGAACGATAGAAGCTGATCGGCACAAAGAAAAAACAAGCGCGGAAAAAGAACGCCAACGGCGGTACAGGGAACAGGAAAGCAAAAGAAAGCGTTGCGCCAGTCTCGAACAGCGTGCGCGCTGGGCACAGGAAAACGTGGTTCGTAGCAACATCAAGAACATGTCGCGTGAACGACGCAAGGCACAACGCGCCACGGAAAAATATGAATTGGAATGCGGTCGGGAAATTCCTGTCATGCAGTAAAAAATACTGATCAAGACGAATTTGATCCATGTCAAACTGCGGTCACATAGCCTTGTTACGATACGGCCTTGCTCACCAAGAGTGGGCATGCCTTAGGGCCATTTAAGCAATGGTCGCTACTACCGGCGCTGGCGGTCGGGAAATATACCAGCACCAATACTGAAGACCTGCTGTCCCGCATGTTTTCCCAACTGAAAGAAAAGCTTCCTGCATGGCGCTCGATGCCGTTACACCAAGGCAGCGCAATATGCAGCTTGCGGCGACACGTGGTATAACATTCACGTGACACTTCTTCGGTCAGCTTTGTAAACGGCTGTCACGAAACCCGCTGCTCAACCCACCTATCAGGAGGCTTCATGAAAAGCATTGAAGAGTTCAACGTCAAAAGTCCATCCGGCAATGTCGTCATTCTGCAAAACATTGGCAAAGGCAGGACCTACCTGGATTTCGGCAGCACCAAACTCCCGCATGACTTCATAGGCTACCGCGTCAAGTACACGGACAAGGTCGTAGAAGCACAAAAAGACGGTACATTCAAAATCAAGGGTAGCCCTGATAGCTACAGCCGGATCTAGCTAAAAGCATGCGACCTTAGGATACGTCCTGCGTTACCGGCAAGGTCGCAAACATCACCTCCACCCTCATCGTTTCCGCAGTGCCACATGCTTGCGGTAGGATTTTGCGCGCATTGTTTTATGCCTGTTTTTCGCAGCCAAAAGATATCTAAATACCCCTACTGGCAGTGATAGAATCAAACGGCATTTCTACTGCAATCCGGATTTCCTACCTAAGTACCACCCGTACATATCAAGGAGGTTTCTATGTCAGATAAGAAAAAGCTCACCACCATCGGTGGCGCGCCGGTTCCCGATAATCAAAACGTCCTGACCGCCGGCCCACGCGGCCCACAACTGCTGCAAGATGTCTGGTTCCTGGAAAAGCTCGCCCACTTTGACCGTGAAGTCATTCCGGAACGACGCATGCATGCGAAAGGCTCAGGCGCTTTCGGCACCCTCACCATCACGCATGACATCACGAAATACACCAAGGCCAAGATCTTTTCCCAGATAGGAAAAAAGACCGAGCTCTTCATGCGCTTCTCTACAGTGGCAGGTGAACGCGGTGCCGCCGATGCGGAACGCGATATTCGCGGCTTTGCAATCAAGTTCTATACCGAAGAAGGAAACTGGGATCTGGTCGGTAACAACACGCCGGTATTTTTCTTCCGTGATCCGCTGAAATTCCCTGACCTCAACCATGCGGTCAAACGCGATCCGCGCACCAATTTGCGCAGCGCGAAAAATAACTGGGACTTCTGGAGCTCACTGCCGGAAGCCTTGCACCAAGTCACCATCGTCATGAGCGATCGCGGCATCCCCGCTTCCTATCGCCATATGCATGGCTTCGGCTCACATACCTTCAGCTTCATCAGTCCGGCGAATGAGCGCTTTTGGGTCAAATTCCATTTCAAGACGCAACAAGGCATCAAGAACCTCACCGATGCCGAAGCTGGCGCACTGGTCGGCACTGACCGCGAAAGCGCCCAGCGCGACCTCTACGACGCGATAGAAAAGAAAGATTTCCCCCGCTGGACCATGTCAGTGCAAATCATGCCGGAGAAAGATGCGGAAAAAGTACCCTACCATCCGTTCGACCTGACCAAGGTATGGCCGAAAGGTGATTACCCGCTGATCGAAGTCGGTGTGCTGGAACTGAATCGCAATGCGGAAAATTATTTTGCCGATGTGGAACAGGCGGCCTTCAATCCGGCCAATGTCGTGCCCGGCATCAGCTTCTCACCTGACCGCATGCTGCAGGGTCGCCTGTTCTCCTATGGCGATGCGCAACGCTACCGGCTCGGCGTGAACCATTACCAGATTCCAGTCAATACACCCAAGTGCCCCTTCCATGCCTTCCACCGTGATGGTGCGATGCGGGTAGACGGCAATCACGGCAGCACCCTGCATTACGAACCGAATAGCTATGGCGAATGGCAGGAGCAACCTGATTTCCGCGAACCGCCACTGGCGATTAACGGTGCCGCCGATCACTGGAATTTCCGTAATGACGACGACGATTACTATTCGCAGCCGCGTGCTTTATTCAAGTTGATGAATCAAACGCAACGCCAGGCATTGTTCGATAACACCGGGCGTGCAATGGGAGATGCGCCGCTTGAAATCAAAAAGCGCCATGTAGAAAATTGTACGAAATGTGATCCGGCTTATGGTGCCGGCGTGGCCAAAGCATTAGGCCTGTGAGGTATTGCCGGGCAATATGAAAGTATTGCCCGGCAACTTGCTTATACGACTTTCAGCGTGATGTTGGGCAGGCGATCAATATGCCCTTCCATGACGTCGCCACGGACGACGGGACCGACATTTTCCGGGGTACCGGAATAAATAATATCGCCCGGCATTAACTCAAAGGCTTTCGACAGATTACTGATCTGCTCGGCGACCGACCAGATCATCTGTTTCAAATCGGCGCTTTGCTTCACCTGGCCATTCACCTTCAACCAGATCTTGCCTTCGGTGAAATTACCGATGCTGGCAACCGGATGTAAAGGTCCGATAGGAGCCGACATATCGAAGCTCTTGCCGATTTCCCATGGCTTCTCTTCTTTCTTCATCGCAGCCTGCAAATCACGACGTGTCATATCCAAGCCGACCGCGTAACCAAAGACGTGCTGCAGCGCATTCTCGACCGAGATATTCTTGCCGCCCTTATTGATGGCGGCGACCAGCTCGATCTCATAGTGGTAATTCTTGGTCAGGGTCGGATAAGGATGATCGACTACCTTGCCCGGCGCAACGTATTGAATCGCATCGCTCGGCTTTTGGAAAAAGAAAGGTGGTTCACGTGTAGGATCCGAGCCCATTTCACGTGCATGCGCTGCGTAGTTACGTCCTATGCAGTAAATACGACGCACCGGGAATTGTTCATTGCTGCCGACAATAGGAATAGTCGGTTGCGCGACCGAAAAAATTGCATTGCCTTCCTTACCGCCTGCACTACGAGGAGCGGCACAACCTGTAACCGCACCGACCGTCATCAAACCAGCTGCCTGAAGCATCCCACGTCTACTCATTTTAGTCATGTTGTCTCCTCAATCCACTTGGGTTATATCGCGATATGGCAAGTAATCGATGGCTGGCAAGCCGGCCAGTCATCCAAGCTCTCCATATATCAAATATATACAAGTTAATGTCTGAAAGATACGCAGTGTGTTTAAAAAATTCGCTTTCGTACACACTCGTCATGCGTCAACAAATCGCCGGAAATACCCAGGCTGCTAACAACTGTAAAAGAGAAGTACTGATACGAAAAAAAGCCCTATGCTCTTGCAAGCACAGGGCCGGAATTTTTCAGACAGGCAATACGCTCAGCGCGATGCGACGCGGCGGTCACCCTTCCTGCGGCAAGGAAACTCCAGTACCGCATCGCCACCTGTCGAAGGTACACGACGTGTATTGGAAAGGATTTGGCCGACGTATTGCATATCCCGTTCTATGCTGGACACACGCTCCACTTTTTCTTCGGACAGTGCCAGCGCAACGAGGGATTGCAAAGCCTTGGTATAGAGTTGTTCGTCATGCTGTTTCAGCTGACAGAAAGCACGCGCCAACTCACTGATTGCCTGGTCGATGCGATTCATGATGGTACTCGCGACAGTCAAGGATGATAAATACGCTATCACTATTGAATATCGAGCTCTGTTAGCTACCTCACTTAAGGCTGAACTATTTTAGCCCGGACATATAGCACCTGTAGCAAATGTGACGTAAGCGGCAAAGGAATTGCGGACTAAATTCAAATTTGCGGACTAGGAAATTTAATGTAGAAGCGCTGTGGAATTGGCCTGCCCAACAGGAATCGAACCTGTGACCCTCAGCTTAGAAGGCTGATTAAACTTATGAGGATTCATGCGGCGTGCCGCTTGATTTTCAGTCCGCAATTAACCATTTATCGTGCCATAAAGAGCCAATACTGGCGCGGACTTTGATTATTTTGCGGACTGAATTTCGACGTGCCAAGTCTGGTAAAAATTCTTCTTACTGAGTTCGTCGTATTCAAATCCTTGAACACGTAACCAGTCATCTTTCATCATGACAACCACGGCATTGCGCAGCGGCTCGATAACGAATGGATCGCCATCGTCTCCAATGGATTTCATGAGTTTGGCAAATATCATGGAGCGCTTGAAAACATCATCATACTTGTCTTCAAGGATGAATTCGCCTTGATACTTTGGAAGGCCAGGCTCACGCCATCTAGGCAATAACCTGCCCTCACTAAAACAAAGTTTGACTGTTGCCTTCACGATAACACCTATACTGTATGGAAAAACAGTATATCAAGATTATCGCTACATGCTGAACGTTTGGTGTTCGGCTTTTTCTTCTTCGGTCATGTCGCCGTGTGGATTCTTATAGAATCCGACTACTTTGGCGAATAGGCCTTTAATCCATTTAAACATGGCGGCTCCCTTCAAAACGAGAGCATACCACTAGTTACTTAGGCCACGCGTCTTCTAGTTTTTGACGGTCGCTGTCGATTCTGTCAGCAGTTTCTGCCAGCTCAACGTATTTTGCCGTGCACTCTCCGAATACGACGCTTGCTGCGTCCGCGTACTGACGGACGGCTTGCTCGGTAAGTTGGGGCAGTTTCCGTCTGAGGTCTGCAAGGTCGTTGTGCAGCCGGCCAGCAGCTGCGCGAGCGGCAGTAGCATCAGCACGGATCGTTTCTTCACGTTTATTCGCAGCATCATTTGCCTCTTTCAAAGTGGATTGCCAACTAGCTTCTTTCTCTCTGGCGGCTTTTTCGGCTACTAAAGCAGTCTTGGTGGCGATGGCTTCGCGCGCGCTGAATCCTTGGTCGTACTTTTTGGAGCCATACCAGGACAGGACGCCAATCGCCATAGCTATGGCAAGGAAATAGCTGCCCACCTTCCAGTAGATGTTCATCTTATGTGCCAGGCTTAAATTGCCATTCATCGGTGCGCATCTGTTTCGCCATACGCGTTGCTCGTTCAGGCGTTTGCTTTGCCCATAAGCTATTCATCATGCCGTCAGCTGCTTTTTCATAACGGCCGGCACGGATGAACTCAAGCGTATTTTTGAAGCCAAGTAGCCCATCCACGCCCATCTGGAAGGCCATAGATAGCAGAACGCCACGTCTTGCATCGCCAACCGATTTCCACCACGGAATTTTGCTATCCAGTTCCGAGCTAAATCTCATGATGTCATTTGCCAAAAGATATGCTGACTCTTCCTTGGAGATGCCACCTCCCTTGCGCTTATCTATCAGACGACCGATACCAATAGTAAGGAATGACAAGTGATCTTCATAGGCATATAAAACCTCGCCCTCATCCCCTCTCAGCAAACGAATTAGTTGTTCATTCATATTTATTTTCGCTCCAATATATAAAATACCTTGATAGTCATGGTATTGTGTTTACATGAAACCAAACTCAAAACTTATTGATATGAGCGGCCAAGTATTTGGCCTTTGGCATGTTCAAGAAAAGGCTGGCAACTACGTCGGTGGCGCTGCACTCTGGCTCTGCAAATGTGGTTGCGGTACTCAGCGAGTCGTCTTGGGCTCCGATTTACGTTCTGGTAAATCTGCATCCTGTGGGTGCGCACATAAAGAAGCTGCAAGCAAGGCCAACACTACGCACGGGCTAAGCAAAACTCGGTTGCATAGAATTTGGAAAGCTATGCGAACACGTTGCAACAATCCGAATATTCCCGGCGCTCAAAATTACAGTGGCAGAGGCATTTCAATATGCGCAGAGTGGGCAGAGTTCATGCCATTCCGCGACTGGGCAATTCGATCCGGCTACGCTGAAAACTTAAGCATCGAAAGAATTGACGTTAATGGCAATTACTGCCCTGAAAACTGTACGTGGGCAACTGACCTTGAGCAAAGTATCAACAGAAGATTCGTTCTGAAAAATTCCGATGGCACTGCATGGAGCCAAATTGCAAAAGCTAATGGGATACCAGTTACCTTAATGCACAGTAGAATTCATGAGGGATGGCCTGCGGAGAAAGCCGCCACACTTCCGAAAGGCTCACGCCTACGCGACCACTGATCTTTGTATTCGGTCAGGACTTCGCCTTCGTCGCCACGCAATAGCCTAGTTATGTTGTCGGTCATATCAACTCCTTCCCGCGCTTGATCAGATCGATCACATCGCCACCCATCTGCCCAATGTCTTTGTCGCGCCGGTTATCGAACCATCTCACGCAACCACCAATTACCCACCACGCAGGCAAGCCAGCGGCAACCATGATTGGCGCAGCAATGAATAGGTAGCCGACCGCTGGCTCTGTCCCTGCCATGATTGCAACGACCTTTGCAGACTCGAATAATTCAGGCTTGTATGATTGAAGCCAAACGACAGCCAGCGGCCCAGCAGTAGCGGATGAAAGGATCGAGCATGCGAACCGCGAAAACGCTTCAGCTTTTGTTTTGGGCCACATGAACATAAATCCAAGCGATGCAGCAAGCGAACCAGCCAGAACTGGTATCCCGAATATCTTGATTAGCGCTGTACCTGCTGCTGCTGATGCGTTCAATGTGTCTGACATGCGCTTTCCTTTGACGTAAAAAAACCACCCGGAGGTGGTTCGTTTTTTTTCATTAAATCTATGTCACGACCTGAGCTTCCAGTACGTACAAGTAGGGCATAGCCATGCGTTGAAATAGTGCGTAGTGCCACCAGCAACAATTTCTTTCACCCCCTCATAAAGTACGTCGCCATCACGTGGGCAGTACAGTGGTATTTCCATAGCGACAGCTTCTGGTGCTGCTTCTGGTTTGTTCTGGTCGTCCATATCACTCCTCCATGATGATTGTTAAAATATCCAAATCCAACTGGTCTGCTAAATCTAGCATCTGCGTCTTAATTCCCGCCTGTCTAGCCACCTCCCCTGCTCCGTCTGCAATCAGCGCTGCCAGCCAAGCCTTATTCAATTTATCGAGATCGATTTCGTATGCTTCTTGGAGGGCTGTGATTCGGTCTTCTTTTGATGGTAGTTGCTGCGACTGAATCTGTGCAGCTTCCTCATCTGTGATCAAGACTGATCCTGCAGGCAACAGATGTTCAAACTTCTCATCATCAAGAAAATGAATGCTGTTATTTGGCGCTTTGTAGTAAGTCATTTTTATCTCGTTTCCACGTTGATTCTGGTTGCTATATTTGAGTCTGTCATCACAAAACTGCAATTTGCTGGGATGAAATACGCCGCCCCATACCCAGAGCTAGGACTTATGACACATAGGCTAAAAGTCACTCCGCCGTTTATCGATAAATAAACATTCCCTACTGCGGCTGCACTTGTGCCAGCAATGTTGCCAAAAAATGGCTTGCCCGGATTGTAGTAAGTCACGCCAGATGTTCTTGTTACGCTTTGATATGACTGGTTATAACCAAAGCTGCCAAGTTGAGCTAATATTTGACCACCGTAGCCGCGCTTTAATGTGGCATCAGTTGCATAAACTCCGGCTGTCGCCTCTGTAATATCAATAAATCCAATGACTCTGTATGGGCTATTTGCCGATACTGTAGAAGCAGAGTAAATTACATTAGCCGAGGTTGATCCTGCGCCAACTGTTGTAGGGCTAATGAGATTTTCTTCATTTAGTGGAGTCGAATTTGATGCATTTGTAATGCACAGAACAGGCGTTCCAGCGTTGTAAGCAATGAGCAAAATTAACCTAACCTGAACTGCATTTGTCGCGCCAAAAGTCGCACCAGAAGGCGCTACCAGGCTGAGCGCAGGAACTGCTACACGAAATGGGGAGCCACTTGTAAGGCTAGAGTTTGGAAAATCGATAGTCGTGGCTGCTGCATTCACTGTTAAAGCATTGCCTGCCACACTGGTTGAAATGCTCTGCATAGTGGATGATGCAGTAGGTGGAACTGCCAAATATACCAAGGCTTCCCCGCCAGTTCCTTGGATCATCGAAGGCGCTGTTGCCCATGTGCCAGCAGTAGCTTGTGTCGATTCCACGAAGCCGACGACACGGTATGGAACATTGCTGCGTCCGGTTGTAGAGTAGAAGATATTCGCAGAATCTGCGCCAGTGCTTACGGTAGTGGTGCTGATTAGCCCACTTTCATCAAGAGCGCTTGAACTAGTCCAGTTGCCTATTGCCAGTTCGACCGTCCCGGCATTATCGATGGCAAGCAAGATTAGACGCGACAATGTGGCGCTTGTAGTTCCAAGGGTCGCTGTATCAGGTACCGCAACGGTGATTGCCGTAGCAACTGTCCGCGTGTTGACGACTCCACTTCCTAGTGTCGCTGATCTAAAATCAATCGATACTGGATTGAGTGTGCAGGTAAGAATATTTGTCGCAACCGATCCGTTGATGGAGAATATCTTTGCCGCAGATTGAACCGACTTACTTACATTGCGCAATTGCGCGGTGCTTGTACTATCAATGAATACTTCGTAATACTGGTTAGCCAACAATTCTCCACCAACGCATGCAACTCCACTCACTTGCAAGGCAAGAACCGGAGACAATCCAGATATTGCAATAGTGGTGGCTGCAGTATTGTTTGAAGCCGCTTGGAAACGAAATACTTGGCCTACGCTATAAGCTGTAATAGCCGGATTTGGCGAGAATGTAAGATCATTCGCAGTGCCAGTAGCCAATCCGCACCACAGCAATGCGCTATCTTGAGTCTGCCCAACAGAAGCGTATTGATTTCGGGCAGTTCCGTCACTTACTCCTGTATGCCTGAAGTTTCCCATAGGCAAGTCTGCGGTAGGTGTCTTTTGCCCGTCTGCCGCAATAGAATTGGTCAACTCTGCTGCAACATCTGACATAGTATTATTCTGCGTAACACTACTAATCGATGTGCCAGATATGACTGGATTACCAGCAGGAAGCGTATATACGCCCGATCCATTACGTGGCATGTTGTATCCTTGTGCTGTAAAATGAAAAAACCCGCACTAGGCGGGTTATGGAGTTATTTCTATGTGGATATTGGCGGTACTACTAAAACCACTATTTTTACTTCTCGTATTCGGAGCTGTTTGCCTACCTGTAAGGTGGGCAATCAATAAATGGATGCCAGAAGGAAAAGTTAAAACATCACTCTTGAAGCATCGGGGCGGCACTAAGGACGCCTTGTGCAGATAGCGCTGGTGCAGCGCCTTGCAGTATCTTGTTTCTCATCAATGCTTCAGCCAATCTCAAAGTAGCAGGCGACGCTTCTTGCGGCACTCTAGCCATCATTGCCTGATATGGCTTAGACAGAATCATGGAACGCGCTGGGCCACTCAATAGTGGTAATGCACCGGCCGCCATCCCCAATGGGCCACCAGCCGCACCGCCAGCAGTAGCCAACAACGCAGCAGATAAAGCCTCAGACTTACTGACGCCTGGCGTTGGAATGCTGGCTCCTTCGCGCATATATGCCGGGAAAGCCTGCTGCATCCTGCCGATAGTCTCCAGTTCGCTTGTCAATGGGCGACCTTTGTCTAACAGTCGTCCAATCACAGGCGCGGAAACGCCGCCGTCGCCAACGTTCACAGCGCGGCCAACATCGTATGTTTTGGCGATCGTTTTCCGCGCCTCTTGCAGTGCCGGTAAGAGGTCGGCGCGACCGGCTGTAGATGCCTCGTTTTGTAGAGACTGTTCCAGCATTTCAGCAAGTTTTGTCGCCTCTTTTGCAGTGTTAAGCGCTGCAGGATCTCCAGACCGGTTGTAAAAATTAAAGTATGTCTTTGCATCAAACCGCGCATTCTTTAGCGCCTCCAGATCCTGCTCTGCAATTTTCGATAGAGCCGATACTTCCTTGTAAGGTACGCCTGCCTGCTTCCGTATGCCAGCAAGAGCGCCTTCGCTCATAGGAACATCATCAGCCAGTCCAACCGCCTTATTTGCCAGCGCATTGGTTACTGCCTGATTCCTCACAGATGCTTCCTGCCCGACAGCGGCCTTGCCTGCAATACTTTCCAGACGACGGTTAATGAATGAAGGGTTCACCGAAGACGGAGGGACTACGTAGCCAGCCTTTTGCCCAGCCGCCAATGTATCTTTCTTGGTTTTGGAAAGCGCATTTGCCAAATCTGCGGCCTTATTAGAACTGCCAAGTCGATTTGTCAGTAAAGACGCGACCTTATTTGCTATTACCTGGCCGCCAGCACCAGCAACACCGCCAGCGCCCACATTTGTCAAAGTCTCGCCAGTGCTGACCGATGGTTGCAGCAAGCCGGTCAATGCGCCGATGGTTCCAGCCCCAGCAACAGAATTAGCACCAGGAATGAAAGCGCTGGGAGCAAGTGCTGCGACATTGCCAACGACGTTCCCAACCTTGCCAGCTGTTGTAGCCATCAATGGTGCATCCAGCTTACGGCTTTCTTCGACATCCTTACGAGACACCGCGCCTACTAACTGACCAGCTCCACGGCCCAGGTCGGTCAGCGCCTTACCAGCACCGGCGAGCCCCCGAGTCAAACTTTCACCAATGGGGATACCAGTATCGAATGGGCCAAATTGAAGTGTACTTCCGCCAACGCTAGGGTCAACCTTTGCTTGGTTAGAAAATTGACCTTGAACATAAGACATAATCTCCTGCTCGGATGCATTGTCAGGCGCAGTTACTTCGTGCTTGCTGCCGTCTGGAGCGGTGATCTCAAATTTAGCCATTATGGAAGCCTTCTAATGCTGAATCCATTATTGGAAGCTGGCGTTTTCACATCAGGATTTGCCATTTCAGGCAGCATCTCTGGGCCCTGATAAAACGGCGCAATTCCTTGCAAACTTGGGTTGGATTGCATTACCTTCATCTTGCGCTGATGCTCTGCATAGTTGAAACGCGCTGCCCTTTCAGATGCTTTGGCAAGCATTTTCACTTCAGCGGCTGTCAGATCGGTAATGTCACCAGACATTGCCTTAGTTGCCAATGCGCCCTCGCTTTCTGTAATTGCACCTTGGCCTCGCATTTGCTGGCGACCTTGTAAGGTCAATTCAGCTAAACCACGAATAGCAGTCCGTGTATTGGCGATTTTTTCCTTCTCATCAGCGCCCGTTACGCCCAATCCATCTGCAATCTGCGTGAGAGTCATTTTTGCGCCAGCACCTGGCCCCGCAAATATCTTATTGCTATCCACGGCTTTAACGATCCGTTGAGCTGCATCCACTTGTTTCACTGCGCCTTCAGCGGCCGCCGTCGAATCTTTCATCATTGGGCCGACCTGCTGGCCGAGGCTTTCGCCCATCTTCACATCGGTTTTGACATTGACATTCGATGCGCCTGCCTTTGCCTTCGATTTCTCGTAATCCTGATAAGGCAGGTTTGGCACAATGCCATCAGCGCCGACATTGAACGGTTTGTTCGGATCTTGGAAGGTTGTGCCCTCCTTGACGCTGTAAGGATTGAATGCGACACCACTAGGTGCAACTTCCATTTTGCGAGCTGGCACAAGGTCAGCATAGTTCTGCGTTGCTGCAAATTTCGCCACCGATTCTTGCGTAAAGTCTTTCGGATCAACCTTACTGAACATCGAATCTGGCTTGGCAGTCAGTTGCGCCGCGCCCATTTGCTGCAGCATTGGATGGCCGGATTGCAGTAGTGCTGCCAATGCGGCTTGCTTGTTGCCTGGGACGGCAGGACTAGTAATAGTCTGCGCCCCATACTCATCATCTACAATTGGCGTATTCTGCGCTGGCGTACCTTGCATCAGGCTTTGATACTTCTGCAGGCCTTCGACCAGTTGTTTATTGCCCTCTTGCGTCAGTTCGCCTTGGCGCTTGTCAGCTTGAGTTTGGGTGAAATTCGCGCCAAGTCCTTGGGCAAGTTTTGCCAACCCCTCTAACGGACTCTTACGAACAGCCCATCCATTGACAACTTCAGTGCCACCGCTCGGATCCAATGACTGCTTGCGCAAGAGATCGGCCAATTGCTGCTGACGCGTAACTTGCGCTTGCTGTACGGCCAAATCAGGCGGCAACGCCTGCATTGTTTGAGCAGCTTGAGCGGAAGTGAAAGGGTTCCCGATAGCCATTTTTAGCCTTCGTTGCTAATTGGAGAGAGAGTTTGGCCGGCCTTCTGCATTGCCTGAAACTGCTGAATCATGCTCATCACGTCACCTAAGCCACCCAATACACCGCCAGGCTTTTCTTGCTGATTCCCAAGCGCAGCCGCGAGCTGTTGCTGATAACTCGGCTGGCCGGGAGCCATTTGCGGAGCTTGCTGTTGCTGCATAGCTTGCTGCTGCGGCGCGAAGCCAGATGTAAATTGGTTCATTTCATTTCCTTTAACAGATTAGGCAAGAAATCTGCACTGTAAGTAGCTTCAAACTGGTTCAAATACGAGGTAGCAATCAGGGCACTTTCCATAATTTCAGGAGAGGGAAACTTGTCGATAATGGCAAATAGGTCTTCTTTATGATCCACATCGTGTTCGGCGTGGTAACGCAAAGTCCTGAATAATGACTTGCCGTGCGTTTGCTCCAGTGCATCAACAAACTCCATCGAAGCTGGGAAGCCTTCAAGCGCCAGCATGTACCCGAGAAAATAAGTCGGACTGCGATGCTTGATTAGGTAATACTCGGAACCGGCCATTTCCATTGCTAGCCTGATACATGGAAGCTTTGCTACATCAATGCCAACCGTCATCAAGTCATCGGCTAACCATTTCTCATGTCCGCGCTCTTCTTCTAGGTGGCTTTGAAAATAATCCTTCACCTCCCCATCCGATACTTTTATGGCTTCTTCCAGCAGGCTTTCACTAGCAGTAATCACCTGCTGCATAAATATCAAGTAGCTGATTACAAATGATCTATCAGAATAATTTGATGCCTCTATCCCATCCCTTGTTGCTATTACCGCTTCCAGAATTGATTTTGAGTACATCAGAACATCTTCATTGTTGACAAGCCCATCTTCATTGTTGACAAGCCTGCTATGCCAGCTGCACCCAATCCGCCAAGAGCGCCAGTTAAGGAATTTTGAGAACCAACGCCAGCGTTGTACAAGCCTTGGTTATATTGGCCCTGCGCGGCCGTAGCGCCAAGTAAGTCAGCGCCCTGCGTGGTAGCTTGTTGAGGCGTATTCGTAAATGTTGGATTCGTTACCTGCGAACCAGTACGGACGGCATTCAACATGTTGACGGGCTGGTTTTGCAGTGCAGTCTTGACCTGCAACTGCTGATTCTGTGCATTCTGGCCTACTGCAATACCGTTCAATGCTGCCTGGGAGCGCAGATCGTTTTCGCCCTGTTGCTGTGTGCGCATTGCGTTGTTATAGGCTTCCGAGCCTTGCGTAATACCCTGATTCGCCAATTGCGCATCAAGCGCTTTACGACTCTGTTCCATTTGTGGCTGGAATCTCGCCATCAATGCATCTTGTCCAGTCTGACCTGCATTGACCATATCGGCAGGCAAATCTGCGGCTGTTATATTGTTGGACAAGGCTTGGTCGACGTAGCCAAGTCCACGATCTGCTAAGCCAGCTAGGCCAAGACTGGTCTTGTTTTGTTGATCAAGTAGCGCCTGCTGTGCTGGCAAAAGAGTTTGTGTAGCCGTCCAGCCACCATCCGGAGTCGACGCATTAGGATCACGGGAATATGTCAAGTTTCCATAAGGCGTAACCTGATTGACGCGGTTTGCTTCGGCAGCAGCGCGGGCTGCTTCCAGATTACCTTGTGCAGTCTGCTGGGCAGCACCTGCATAATCCGGGGCAGGCGGAGGGCTAGGCGAACCCTTAAAGCAGATCCAGCCGCCACCCTGCTTCTTGGTCGGAGCCCAATAAATGTCTTCGTATAGTTTCATTGTTTAATCCCTAGCCAGCGGCAATCCTTACGCCACATCTTTAAAATGACCATGTCGCCCGTAGGATGAGCGCCGTCTAGTCGTGCTTCTTCAGTGAAACCCAATTTCCTGCATAGATTGAGGGATTTTTCATTCCCCTCACCCACCAAGGCGGTGATCCGATTGACCTTTGCCTGGTTGAATGGGTAATCAAAAATCGCCCAAAGGAACTTCTTCGTCATTGCGCCTTCAAGGGCGATATGGGTGCACATATTGACCCCGTTGAAATCGTTATAAGCAACGCCGGCTACTAACTTGCCGTCACGCTCCCATCCGATTCCTGTAGCGCACCCAAAATTGCCATACTCATCAGTTCTTGTGGCTACCCACTCCACAACGCCATAACCGACGACCAAGCCCATCAAATAACCCCGCCATCATCGACCAAATAATCAGTAGCTGCCCAGCGAAGTTTGGAATTCTTGGCAGCTCCTTTGATATGGGCAGAGATGCAGTATCCGAGGCCAAAAGCTGTCTGCCAATCCTTCTTGATCGCCAGATCGCCGCTCCATGTGTCCATTCCATCCCACACAGAGATGTCCCAGGCAGCGCCCGCTGTAGGTGAGAATGTCGGAATGCCAGTCGGTGCGGTCGTATCAAAATCAGTATTCACGCCGAGCAATACAGAGCTTGATCCATCCGTCGAAATAAGTGGGCGCAACATTTTCACCTGCTTTAGCTGACTCCTTGCGCCAAAGTAGTTGAAGCTTTGCTGCGCTTCGAAGTCGATATTTGTGCCGTTATCCGCCTGGGTATCCCATGCTTTGCACACCCCGCCACTTGACCCAAAGAAGAGCTCATCGCCATGCAGCTCGAAACATGATGCATTCCAGCCAATGAACCGTGACCATGCACCGCTAATCGTATTCATGACCAATTGGTATGAAGTAGTCGGGCTAGTCGGAACATTCACCAAAAGCATGTTTTCTTGCGGGAATAGAGCTGTCTCCCAACCAAAATTGGCTGCATACAAGGTCGTGTAGTCAGAAACCACATGCTGAATCTTGTCTGTCAACATCTCCATAGAGTTGACCCTGGACGACATCAGCGATTTCGAAAGTGGCGCGAGACCGTCTTTGCAAATCAACGTCAAGTCACCTGCATACTTCATAAGACAGCGTCGACCAATCGGAGAGCCGATGTCATAGATGCCGATCAAAGCCCATGTTGTAGCGCTGGCCGGGTCTGTACCCTTGTAGACAGCAACCTGACCTTCTGATGTAACGAACACTGCGTAATCGTCCATGCCGTAACCAGCATCAAGCGACCAGTTGCCCATCGACATCAGATAGCCGCCCTTGGTGAATAGGCTAGACAAATCCAACGATGCCGCCGTACCGCCGACTGACAATGTTGGCAAATACCATGCTTTCATGGAATTGCGCTCAATAAACCACAAGCGAGCCTTGAATGCTGTGACGTTGATCAGGTTGCTAGCCGTCACCCCAGTGATCGAAACTGGCGCACTCACAGCGGTCACTGCCTGCCATGTCGTTCCATTGAACAACTGCGGCGCATCAGAACCATTCACCAAATACATGAAGTTGCCACCAGCGGTTCCAAAATTGACGTGCTGCCATTTGTCAGATGTAGCCCCAGTTATAACCGGCGCGCCAACTGCACCTGGGTTCGTCGCGTCATACACATTTGACCCAGCCGCGGCAAACAACTTGATGCCGCCAACTGGAGGTGAGTACGAAGCAACCGTATTGACAGTGCCTGGGATACCAGTAGCCCATAGGCTAAAGCCGAACCGCACCATCACGTCATACGGTGTGCAGAAGAAGTTATCGATGCCTACTGCATCTGTCGGCCCCATTTCTGCTAAAGAATCACGTGCATTCCAGCCGGCTACTGGTGCTGAGACTGATAATGTGCGCGATACCTGCTGGCGCGTTAATCTGCGCTGCGGTGTCCTCATTACCAATTACCCCGAGGAACCATGACGACAGGCTGAATCTCGTACATTGACTGGCCGGTCAAATTCAGCGTTGGCTTACTGCCATCACGTCCCATCGCGTCCGCCATACGCCGCTCATACTTGGCGAAATCTTCTGCGTAATCTAGCCCTTTGGCCTGCTTCCAGCGCCAGACAGTGCCAAGAATCATCAACTGGTCACTGATTTTTGGCGTGTCTGCATCATTCGTCCAAACAGACGATGTAGCCGCTACCGATGTATTTACCCAGTTACGCGAGATATACTCAAATGCGCAGGTTTGGCCTGCAACGGGGTCAGGATAGAAATTGATTTGGTCATTGATAATGCGATACGCATTAAATGGCCCATTAATCTGAAATGCCACCACTTGCTGCCAGTCTTGCTCAGACTTCGGCCCGTATACAGGGCGGCGCAAAGTGCGGTTCCAGATCGTGTTATTAACAATGTAGTCACAGTTTGGGGCAATCGTACTCAATGGCCCTTGAACCTGAGTAGCTACCGTAGTAAATATCGCCTCAGTCTGTAACGATTGCCAGTTATAGCGGTCGGCTTGGTCTTGGCCTTCTTCCTCAGAAATTGCCAATAACTGGATAATCTGCGGATCAGTCGAACCTACCGCCGCATTGGGCGCAAGAATACCGATACGGCGGCATACTGTTTTAATAATCGCCAAGCATGACAAAGCCATATCGGTTTCCTAGTTTTAAGCTGCTTCTGCTTCGCGCTTACGCTTACGCTTTGGCGTACTTGCTTCTGCTGCGTCGAGTCGCGCCAAAATCGTTGCCATCTGCTCTTCCAAGCGGCGAGTTTTCTCTTTTTCCTCAGCCAATTCCTTGACTACCGGGGAGAGGTCTTTCTTCGCCTGGATGTCGCCACGCGCCAGATCACGCAATACGCGGCCATCCAAACCAATGTCACCAAGCGACGAATCAGGCACGGCGGCCAAGTCCTCGACAGTCGGAAAGCGTTTGGAAAGCTGTTCACGGCGCGATTTAGTGGTTCGCTCCCAATTGATCAGCGGAGTGCCATTGCGTGGCAATTCTTTTCCTTCCCGATGAGCTGCCAAGCCTTCTTTAAAGCCAGTGACCCACGATTGGTCGTAACGGCCTTCAAACGCTTCACGCTTCTTGCGCTCAATGAACTCGTCAGCGATGAATTCCATCGGATCGCCCTTGTGGCCGTGCGGCGCAATCAAGATGAACGTGACCATCTTCGGCACGTCATAGCCGAGCTTTGCTGTTGCTTCAGCGTCGATGCCATGTTCACGATCCTGAAACAGGAAATATGGAATTCTCGAGAGTGGGTCTTGTGACATTTTTGAATCTCCTTGGTAGTAAGCGGTAGCGCTTTGCGTTGCAGTCGTGTGACTACAATGAAAAACGCCCTCCGAAGAGGGCGCTTAGGAGACGATGACTTGTCTTAGGTAACGATCTGCATGCAGGTTGGGTTGTTAATCACGCCAGAGCCGTAGCCTGTATAGGTGCCGGTCAGTGTAATTTGGCCGGTTGCCGTCGAGTTCGCACCCGAAGCTGTGCCGATGGCCGTACCTGCATAGATGGTTTTGCCATCCGGATCCAGGGCAGCCACAACCGCACTTGCACCCACGCCAGTACCAGTCAACGCCATGCCCAAGAAAGCGCCGTCGTAGCCGGCTGGGCAAAACAGCTTGTTGGAACCGCTTTGGGTATTGGCAGTGAAAGTCTTTGTGCCAGTAGCCGAGATACGGTTACGGATGCCGATGACTTGCTTGCCTGTTGCAGTAGCGCCCAAGATGCCTGCAGCAGCAATCGCCAGGACACCATCAGCTGCAACGGTCGCGTTTGTCTTGTAGACAGCGCAGCCTTCCAGTTGAACCCAGCCGAACGAGCCGGAAGGGATTGGGGCCATTGCGATACCGAAGCAGAAGCCTTGGGTAACGGTCGAAGGCAAAAGCGAAGCCGTAAAGGTTTCGTCCCACATTACAACCGAACCTTTGAGGATCGCCGCATTGGAGGCAACGTACATGAACTTGCCAGCGCCCCAGAATGGGTCAACTGCAGTTACCTGCATGCCCAAAGGCTGACGCTGGGTGGTGTCCGGTACGAACCAATCGTTAAACGGTTGGGTGCCGAGGGTTGGAGAAATAGCAGCAAACATGTTGGCTCCTTAAGCTTTCATGACGCCTTGGAGTGAGCGATTGCTCAACGCCAAGTTGCCTTGCCAGATGATGGTTTTCACCAGCGCATCTTGATTGATCGATTCCACGTCATCCAACATAGTGATGTTGGCGTCTTTATGGACAACCAGATCAATGTAGTTGGTGTTGAGGAAGTAGGCGTGTGCGGATGGGATGCCACCAGACGAGTCGAAGAAGACATCAGCAGATTTGTACTTCATCGCCAACATGCCGCCTTTGCCCGAGTCTTCAGGTGCATAACGCTTCAGCGATGTCTGCGATTGCTCGTAGAACGTGAAGTAGTCATCAGACATGACAATCAGGTTAGGCATATCCATGCCGCGAGTCAGCTTGATCCACAATGGGAGCATCAGCGATTCGATGGTGGTTGGCGATACGGTAATGGCCGAGCCGCCTTGCAATGGGGCCGCAGCCGATTGCACAACGTTTTGCCAGAAGCCGTAAGTACCGCTGTTGATACCGCCGACAGTGCCAGTACCAGTATCAGCTACCAGTGCCTGCAGGCCGTTGATCTGGTTGGCGGCAGTGCCGTCAGAGTACAGATCGGTGGACAGACCGTTAGCGAACGAGTGTTGCGCATTTTTCACTTTCGCTTTCACGAAGTTGATAATGCGGTTCTCGCCACTGTTGGTACGCATTTCCAAGCCGGACACAGCCAGATTGACTGCGACTTGACGCCATGGATATTCAGCAGCGGACAGAACGTCCACGGCTGCGATATTCAGAACGTCATAGCCGGAATAGCGCTGGTATGTCGAGTTGTTGGCGTACTCGAGAGGTTGAACGATGCTCAGACCGCCATCTTCAAGACGGACTTTGCCGCCATCAGACATTTTGCGATAGAGTGCATTGTGTTTTGTTACGTTATCTGCGACTTCTTTCGAGTGGTTGCGGAAAGTGGTTGTTACCAATTCCGAAAACACACCGAAGTTACCAGCAGCGTAACCTTGGCCTGGAGATGCCATTTGTTACTCCTTGATTAGATTAAGAGCCCTGCAATCTGCGCAGAGTCGCTCGGATGGTGTCGTCCATAGAACCTATGGGCTCGGAAACAGCCATTGACGGACGGGTTCGTGTATTCACGCTTGCCGCTGTCTTGGCCGCTTGTGCCTTCTTCGTTGATTCCTCCAGACGTGCATTCACCTGCTGTTGGAGCATTGATGCGCGAGTGGTTGGATTGGCGTAGACGGCTTGCTCATAGGCATCCGATAAGTCTTTGGCCTGACCTGCTTGTAGTAGCGCGATCATGTGTGGCTTGACGGTCTCGAAATGACTATGGTTTGGGTCAGCCGCAAACGACTGGATCTCGCTGTTGAGCGATTCCTGTGCCTGTTGCTGAACCGATGATTCTTGTGTCTGGATCTTGCTGACCAAGCTCTGAACTGTCTGTTGCAAAGCCATTACTGCTGGGTCAACTCGTGGCTGTTCTTGTTGGTGCTGCGTCACTGCGCCGAGATCAATGCCGTAGGTCTGCGCCAATTGCGCAAAGTAAGCGTGCTTCTCTGCCGGCTGTCCGTAACGCAATTTGTGATCTGCTGCCATGAGTTCGCCAATAGCGACATCTGGCGTAATGCCAAGCTGCTGGATAGTCTGCATATAGGGCGAAATTGCTTTTTCGACCGTCTGCGCAAACTGCGCAGCTACTTTGTACTGTTCAATCCCGCGATGCACATCAGCTTCGCGCTTTTCAATCTCTGCACGGGCTTCCGGTGGCAACGTAGGCCACACGGCCGCCGCTTCTTTGCGCCATGTATTCGGCGCTTGGCTAACTGGCTCTGCTGTTACAGCCTGATCTACAGGTGCGGAAGCTTGTCCAGTGGTAGCATCCGCAGCTTTGGCTGCAAACTTACCCTTCTCATCGCGTGTGCGTTGCGCCGTGTCATCTGGCGCATCCGGAATCACTTCATCCGGTACTTCTGGTACGGTTCCACGCGCCTCTAGTTCACGGAGCGTGTCGCGGATGGTGTCATCCATCGATTGTGGTTGTTCGGTTACTTGCTCTTCAACTTCGGAGGTAGCTCCTTGGTTTTCGATAGCCATTTATAAAGCTCCAGACGTAAAAAAAGCACCCCGAGAGGTGCTTAGTTGAGTTTTGACGGTTATGCCGTCAATGCATTCTGTAATTGCGTGGCAGCCTGAGCCGCCGTGTTACTTGATGTGAGATCGACCCATCGGCTACGGCCCGCATATGGAGCGACAACGCCAACTGCATAGACGGAAGTAATGGTTGGGCCAGGAAGATACGAAACCAGCGTGATCTCGCGGCCATCGGCGTTTGCGTCAACCTGCGCCATCAAAGATGCTTCGGTAAATGCCATGATTGCTCCTTACGATGCTTCAGCAAGGGCTTGTGCCTTCTTGCTTGGTGAGAGATTTGCCCATGCTTGACGCACTGCGCTATCCAATTGTTTGTCTTCTTCCGCTTCTTGGTACTGCTTTTGCCGCGTAGCATTGTGCTTTTCAGACTCCATGCCTTCCCAATCGCGGCAACCGGCAGCTTTCATGTCTTCTCGGCGCTCGGCGTAGGAAGTAATGACACGACCTGTTGCTGGTGATTCGTAGGCATCCCAAGGCTGCATGTCCATGCGAGCCATCGGCTTGGACAGAATGCGCTTGTCAGTCTTTTGCCCACAGCATTCAGGCGTGTCCATGCATTGCGATACCGAACGTATGTAGTCGTGATACTTGCCACACTTCAGGCAGACTGCTTCGTAGATTGGCATCACTGCACCATTTCACTGACGTATTGCCGCATTGCTTTTGACAATTCGAACATATATTCAGCAATCAAGCAGCCATTCTGCTTGTGAATATCATCGAATGAAGAACCATGCTTGTTCTTAAACCATTCATCAAAGGTGGGCTTCATCACTGCACCTCGCGGCTGATCTCAGCGGTAGATGTATCTGTCGCAGCATCTTGCAACTTCGCTTTGCTGCCAATGTTCGCCACTTCAATCTTGACTGCGGCGTCCAATTCAGCCTTCCAGCGGTTGAACTCCAGCTTCATGGACTCAATCACCATCGAGCTATCCTGGCGCTGCTGCTCAAGCTGGGCTTCCATCTGCGCCTGAGATTCGGCCCGTTGCTGCTCCAGCATGTTCTGGTGGGCATTTTGCTGCGCTTGGCTCTCTTGTCTAGATTGCTCAACCTCAGCCTCAAGCTGTGCACGTCGTTGCTCCAGCTGCAACTCACGTTCCGCTTGCTGATTAGCCAATTGCGCCTTCATTTGCTCCAGCTGCATGGTGGCCTGGGCCTTGGCTTGCTCGATGGCTTGCTGTGCTTGCGCCTTGCCTGCCTCTGGATCAGTTGGAGGAGGCGGCTGCTTCATCTTGGCAATCACATCTTCAACAGCAGTACCCATCTTGGCGCGGCGGCAGACAACCAGCATCAATTCCTTGAGCATGTCGATGTCCATTGCGCCTTTTTCGATTGCTGGGCCGTATGCCTGCATCAACTGAGCCAACCCTGCCAAGACTTTCTGCAAGCCTTCCATGTCGCTATCTTGCGTAGCCGACAAGGTGCTATCAGTCTCGATGTCAACACGGAATGTGCGTGTCGCATCGTCACGCATGGCCTGCATTACAGCTTCCCACGAGATTGGCATCGGCTGCTGCAGCTCAGGTGGTGGCGGAGGCGGTTGCTGTCCTTTTTGTGCCGCCATAGCCTGTGCTTGCTGATATTGCATGGTTAACTGTTGTTTTTGCTGGTCAAGCTCGGCTTGATGCGGCAACATTACCAAGGTCATCTTCTCCAGTGTTTCCATCTGGAACTTCTCGGAGATAATCTCAGCCTTCAAACGAATCAAGTCACGGATATAGCGCTGCACTTCTCGCTGCATACGTTGCAAGCGTTGCGTACCCCATTGGGTCTTGATTTGCTGCGCGCCCATCGTTTCACGCGCATCTGTAGCGCCGCGCATGATGTCGGCGATACCCGTAATCTCGTAAATCACCTGCTTTGTCTGGTCGCGCTGCTCGTACAGATACTTGATAACTGCAGCTATAGTCTCGATTGGCATCATAAAGATAGCCTTGTCGAGCCCAGCACGTTCAGCGATCGCAGCAACGTTTTGAGCCGGGATCAGTTCGTTATCCGCAGCTTTCATCAACTCAGACAACTCGCTCAACGTCGAATCGTAGATGCCGCGCACTTTCAATGCCTCGATAAGCTTGTTGATGCGGATGCTAATACGGTTCAATTCTTTGGCTTGCTGCTCATACTGCGTATAAAGCGCAGCCGGAATCAAGCTTTGATCATTCTCGATCGCATAAAGTGGACGCGGAATCGGGAAGAAGCCGGACAGTTGCAATGGATCATCCTGGATCTTGCACGGCTTTGAATACGTCTTGCAGATCCAGATTACCTCCTTGTCATCCTTATTCCAGATTTCCCAAATCTCGGCAGTCTTGAACAAGTCAGCCGTAGTATCGGATTGCTTTACGTCTTCATCGTCAACATTGTCCAGCGTGATCGCTTTACCGACATCTTTGCCGAACTTTTCAATGCAGTCTTCACGTGTAAAGCGGTGCTTAAACGCGATGGCGCACACTTCGTCCCATGTCTTGGCAGCGCCTAGAATGCGGAAATCGTCCCACTGGACGCGCTCACAAACCGTTTGCTCCCAAGCGATTTCCTCGTATTGGTCAGCCTCGGACTCCTGCAGCTCTTGATCTTGTGGCTCAGCCGACTCTTTTGCGCCAACCTGACGTATGTCCGGAATGTAGCGAGCGCGGGAAACAGCGCGTCCGGCCAGCAACATTGCCAGCACGTCGCCCTTCAGCACTGCGTCAAAGTCATATGTGTCTTGAGAGAACTCAAGCGCACGGGTCATAACCTCGCTGACATTCTTGCCCAACGGGTCATCATCTTGATAGCGACGACGCACGTCCGGCTGAGGCAACGAGTTGTATACCGATTGGCGCAATGTTTCCGTATTCGTCCAAAGGATATTGAACGAGTTCGCAGCTGGGCTCAACGGCGTGTACTGCTTATAGATGTCCGTGACCTTCTTGCGCCAGTCAGACTCACGCTTATCAGCGAGTTTCAGCTCCAGCACCCATCGGCGTTTGATAGCCTCTGGCGATTTTCCTAGATCACTAGGCTTCTCGATGCTGTTTGCGGTTGGATCAGCCATTTAGGCAAGCGCGATCAGTAGTGTTGCGGTGGTAGCTGCCATAATTGCGCCACCGTCTATCATCACAGGCAAGATTGTTCCTACTGGTGGAGCCTTGAATGTGACGACAGTAGCGGTTGGCGATGTTTTAAGCGCAACGTCACCGGCACCACCAACATAAATCGCACGACAATTGATCGCTGTAGAATCTGATGGTGTGACAGCTTGTGCGCTGCCGTAACTCATAAATGTCTGTTGCATTTATTCTCCTTCTACCCTGCGGCGTGTTTGCCGCGCTATGATTTCTGAGATTGTTCTGTCTTGCGGCCAGCGAATGGCCGGCTGCTCTTTAGGCTTCATTTCCTCGCGCCATACCAAACAGGCATAACGGAACGCATCTGCGTAGTGAGATGTCCAGTCGTGCCTAGGTTTATCGCGGAAACATTTCTTGTCTTCGTCATACTCACGCTGATATTGCTTCAGCGCGTCCAATCCTTCGCCGCACTTCGTATCGATGTAGCACTCGGCCAGCGTCAAACGTGCCGCCTGGATACCATCTATCAGCCCTAACTCAGGCGTAATGCGTGGCTTCCATCCCAGCGACCGGAACTGTTCTTCGATGCTGCGGCCAGTCTGAAGCGATTTGGCCCGAGCATCGTGCGGCAGCCATAACCAGTCGCCATATTTGTAATTCTTGGCATGCAGCACATCGTTGTAATGCGCTATCGGCATGCCGTGCGTTGAGTAGCAATCGATGATCCGCAGTTCTTTGCCGACCTGAAACCACCAGATTGCTGTGTCATCAGTAAAGCCAAGATCGAGTACAGCGTGTACTTTCAGCTCAGGATCGTATAAATCATCCTTGACGCGACCATCTTGCTCAGCCTGCCAAATTTCCTTGCCGAAGATCGCGCCAGGCAGTGCAGCGTCAAAGTCGCACTCCATTTCCTGCCGCCAAGCATCCTCAGTCAATTCAAGCTGAAGCGCTTCGATCTCTTTGGGTGGCAATAAACCAGACTCGCTCGCCCGAATAGTCAGGCATAGCCAGTCTTCATTTACTCCGGCGTGTTGGTAGATTTCCCAGAACTGATTGCGGCCTTTAGGCGTTCCGATAATAACCGCCCATCCTCCCCGGTCGGCCAAGGCAGGGCGAATGACATAGCCCCAAACACTAGGCTTCCAATCACCGTATTCATCTGCGACCACCCCATCGAAGAACAAACCACGTAGAGCGTCAGCGTTATCAGCGCCAAACAATTGAATACGAGAACCATTTGGATAATCAATGCGCAATTCACTTTCATTGATGCTTATCCCCGGTATGACAGCGCTGAACCGCTTCACGTAATCCCAAGCAACTGACTTGGCCTGACGATAAAACGGAGCTACATAAGCAAAGCGCCCATCATTCCCGTGGAATGTGAGCGCCGCTTTAATCAATTCATTGACACATGCAACCGTCTTACCTGCGCGCCGATGAGCAACCACTACCGCCCACCGCTGCCGCCTGTTGTGTAATTCTAGAAAAGCACCACGAGGCTTGTAGGGAATAACAATGGTCTTTGTGACCACTACTCAACCCACTTGAACTCGTGCTTAACCGCGCCACCATCTTCGCCAACTACCTCCGTGCGAGCCAGTTTAGGCGCGGCAAACTCAGCAAGCTTTGCCATCAGGTCGAGCGCTTTGCCAGGATCAGGCTTAGCATCACCCACACCATTCGCCACTTGCTCAAGCCACAATGCGACGTTCTCAGCGTTGTTGCTCAATAGGTTGCTTACGGTATCTCTGAACTCTTTCGTTGCCTTGTTAGGCGTTCCTGGCTGCCTACCGCCTGTTTTAGCGCCCTTAGCCATGATCTGGTCTAAACGCGTCCACTTTAGATAACTTCATTTGATCGCCTCTTTAGGGGTAGCCCTATCTAAGGAATAGTTGCTGCGAATAAAAAAGGCCGCTCAAGCAATCAAGCTGGCGGCCAGGAACACGTGGGAGAGACACGTGAGGAGAAATTGTTAGTGGTTACCTAACATTCCGCTTGGCGATGGAAACATGATTCGAGTGTCACCCTGAGGAATGTTCAATCTGTCTTGATCGGCTTTAGCCAATGCGCCACCCACAGCCATCGCGATCTCTTCATTGTCGAATTCGCCGTGCTGCGTCGAGCTGCCAGCTGTGCCTGAGTCATTTTCCTCGAAGCGGGTGACGATAAATTTAGTAACCTTGCGGACTTTGTATTCGATTTTCATATAGCTTCCTTCTACCCCAAGCAGGGGCATGGTTATGTGCCGAAGCACAAATTCAAAAAGCCGCCATCCAGTTAAAGAAAGCGGCTCTTATAAATGCAAAACCCCGCGTTACATTTTCTGTAGGCGCGGGGGTGCAACCAAAATATAGCAAATGAGTTGCGGGTTTACAAGCCCTTTGTGTGTTTTCGCAACAATTATTTAGAGAAGAAGCGATTAAGGTGAATTTGCTGGCTCAAGGCTGACTTCATAACTCCTAAATCCTGGTTATATTTCCAATTCCAAAAACAAGACGCAGCCTGCCCAATTGCGTTATTTTCCTTCATTATCTCAAGCTCTTCGGAAGAAGGATTATTCAATGCCGACAGATTAGGGTTAATTTTATCCATATTTCACACTGTAGCAAAAAAGTACCGCACACGGAACGCTTCCTTAGCCGCAAGGTATAAAGCTGCCTCATCAGGGAAGCTCCATACCATGTGGCTAATCTTGTGTACCTTGTGGATGATCCGGTTGTGAGGCGCTGTCAGGCTGTCGATCGCACTCTGGATCTTGCTGACCTCGTAGGTATCAGCCTCATCGCAGTGGTCGTCGAAGTCCTTGCGCCAGCTCTCAATGAATCCCAGCGCCTTCTCTGGATAGCCCTCTACGGGCATACCACCATGGCGCATTGACTCTGCCCATTTGAGCAGGAGTGCTTCGGCTTCGTCTATGTCTCGTATCATGGCCTATCCCCAATTTCATCAAATGTCAGAGGCGGAGGAATCTGAGCTTCCATTTGTCGGTTTAATGATGCAATTACTACTGGCATGGCAATCAAGCCTATGACTCCAAAAATCAAGAAAATCGCATATATCATCAGCATTAACTCAATCATCACAACCTCTCCACTTCATCCATTGCATCAATAAACTCGTCCAGCCATGCGCAAAACCTGTTCGTTATCACTACTATTGCTATTAGTGCTAGTAATGAGTACATGGGTGGCTCCTTGGTTGATTACTCGACAGCAGAACCGATCAATGCGCCGAATATTAATAGAACTCCAATAACGCCAAGCATTTCAGAAAACGTCTTTGCTCCGCGAACTGGCCATTTATTTACAAATGCCTCATGAATGGCAATCCCAAGAATGAACACGTAACAGCCAGATGTGAATATCATTCCCCATCCCTCCCTTTAATCACAGTAATTGACTTGTGATGGTGTCTGCGCCATTGCGCTGTAGCGCGGTTATTTCGTTTTGCTGCTACGCCGATTGGCTTTCCGTCTTCACTCACAAACACCATGTCATGCACCAATCCGCAATCACAGCAGGCAAGGCGGTAGATCACGCTTGACGGAATCACAAACGGCTCGTAATCCTTGCGCTGTTTGTATTTGGCTTTCAATGGCGTTTCCCGATGATCCAGTGTGTAGCCATGCTTGGCGTACCGTCTGGCGATACGTAGAGCTGGCGGCGGCCATTCCACTGACCGCACAGCCGAGTCTTGTATAGGTTTAAGTCAAAGCCCCACGAATAAATCGTTATGAAGCCGAGAAACATGCAAGGGAACGGCGAATTCCAAAATCCGTATTTCTTGGAATAGAACTCCCACCCGCCGCTCATTTCCCAACCACCGATCCAGAATATGTATCTATGTCGGAACGTTTCCAGCATGTTCAGCAATTTGCCAACCATCTCATTTCTCCTTCGTGGTTAAACACTTCGATTAATCTCAATGCGCTCTGCTACTACCTCATCCGACGCTTGTTTGAATCGCTCGCAGATAGGATGGTCAAAACTGTTGAATGCTCCCGTAGGCGTATGCTTGCAATGGCCGTATCCAACCTTTGCATGCCTTGGATTGGCCTCCAGATCGAGCGATTGGCATTCGAGGCAGGTTTTCATGCTGGTTCCTGCATATTCAATGCATCCTTGGCGAATCGAATTTGCAAAGCCGACAGGCCGTGCAATGGTTGCTTTGATTTCTTCACAATTCGCTTAGCCCAAAGCTTGTGGTCTGTCTTCGGCTTAAGGATTTCATCAGCACCCAGCTTACTGATCATTTCCTTCGCTTCTTTGTCGGCATTCTGGCTACGTGGCGCTGGTAGAGCCAAGACATGCGCTGGCTCCTGGCGCTCGATCTTGCACATCTTCTGAAACTGAGAAAGCGAAGGCGGCCAATCACTGTCTTTCAGCTTCGCCACACCTGCCTTCAATTCATCAGGGCTAAATGCGCCTAGTTCTGCAGCCCAGTGACGCTTCAAGCCTTCCGGATCTATTCCCTTCCACTGGTCGGCAAACTTAGATCCATAGGTGAATAGCATCTTCTCGAATAGGCTCCTAACCCAGCGCTCAGGAATTGCACCCGCCGGCCAATCAGTTGATGTCGATGATTGTTGCTTCAGATCGCTCATTTCCACCTCCAGTTAATCCTGCGATTGTTTCCCTGCGCTCCCTGTCCTTCACCGACTCATACCCGTTTGGCGATCCCCTAGCATTTGCTCTGGGCTTGTCCTGCTTCTTCATGAGCCACGAATTGCAGAAGCGAAGAATCCCGCGTTCAGTTTTCTTCTGAGTCGGGTTAGCGACGCACCACTGACGCATTGCGAACAACTGCCGCGAAACGTCTACAGCTGGGTAAGCAATTGCCCATTGCACGATCTGTGCTTCAGGGATTGGAAACATCTTGTCTCCAATCAACGGCATCATGAATGCCTGCGTTGAGACGCTTTGCGGCTCGGCGCATTCACCAAGCAATCCGGAATCAGAGATGAGGGAATCAGGAATCAGAGAATCAGCCCGATTGACATCATTTTTAGACGGTTCTTGCACAGTATTTGCACCGTGCTCACATGGTGCTGGTATGGAAGATGACTTTTCATCTCTGTGCGGGTTCTGGTGTTTCGCAAATGCAAGCACCTGTATAAAGCGCTCGCCCTCATGCTCGTACCGCAGCAGAAAGCCGCCCTTTTGCAACTGCTCAAGGCATTCATCAACGTTCACGTCATCAGCTGGGAACAGGTTCATTTTGATGCGCTTAGGCTTGTCCTCTAGGCGACCTTCGCGGTCTGCCAATGTCCAAAGACCAATGAACAGTAGGCGCGTGACAAACGGCAACTCTACTAATTCTTCGTTCAGAAAGAAACCAGGTTTTATATTTCTTGCTCTGGCCATCACGCCACCTCTTTATCTGCCAACTTAATCAAGCCCTTGTAGCGGGCGATCTCTTCTTGCAACTCTGGAATGCTGATCTTCTTAGCTTTGTGAAAGCTCTCTAGCCGCTCCACACGCTCTATGCCTATCTTCTTTACCAATCCAATCCGGTACATCACTGCATTACTGCTTAATTGGACATTGCAGCGGTGACACTGCTTGTGGATGTTGTCCAATTCAAAGCGGAGGGTATTGTTCGCGCCTCTGCTGATGTAATGCCCTGCTTCCCATCTAACCGTTGTCCAAGTGCCGCAGGAAATACAAGGGTCGTCAACATCACGGATCTTTACAAACTTGTTCACCAACCTCTGTAAATCCTCTTCCCACTCACCATGCCGCTTTGCTGCTATCTTCCTGACTCGGTGTGCTGCACGTTCTTCCTGCTCCCGCTTAGCTGCCTTCTTCAAGTTATCCATCTCCACCTTCTTCAATGAACACTCAAAGCCGCAAACTGATGCCATCTGATTCGCAACAGGATTGACGCGGCATACCTTGCACTTGCGCAGTCTCTTCTGCTTTGGGTTGGATAGCTTGGAGCGGATCATGCAGCGCCCCATTGAGCGGCCATAGCGTCGGCAATGCCTTTGAATGTCGTGCTACGAAACTTCCAGCGTAATGGGCCAGGTGAAGCGCGGTGAATCGCTGACCATGCTTTGTGTTCGTCTGTGCCAGATTTAGGCGGCGTCAATTTATTGGTTGCTACTAATTCAGGCAAACCAACCAGTTCAAAGCCGGTTGCCTTGAATGCTTCCTCACCAAACCACCACGGTTGAACGATCTGGCGATTCAATGGCTTGATGATTTCGCGTGCGTGGCAATGCATGATTGGGTTTTCAATCGCTTTTCGCGGGATAGGCGCATCGCGTAACAACTTGTAAAACTCTGCACCAGCGAATAAATCTGCCCACATCTGCGCAAGAGTTTTGCCCGGTGGCGGTACCTTCAGCCAGCGCACGCCAGCATTGGTCAATCTGGTGCATTCAGGATGAGCTATCATCATGTCCCAGCCGTCATACAGAACATCACGAACATCGCCTTGGTAGTGCGGCCCAGGTACATCGGTCGGCAGCAGGTCGCAAGACATGGCATCGTGGCCGGCACGAATGAAAGCGTCACGGACAGTTCCGCTGTATTCGCAGGCAACTAGAACCTTCATGCGAACTCCACCCCATGCTGCGCACCGAATGCATTAACGTTTAGGTGCTGCCATGACTTTCCATTGCGAATCCGGTAATACTGGGTGCGACCTATCCCAAACTTTCTGACTGCTGCAGCTGGGCCGATAGAACCGCTAAGTATTTCAAGAGCAGCTTCTTCACTTAACTTAGCTGTTCCAACGTCACCACCCTTTGGTCTATTGCCATGCGCGTCTATATCTTCTTGGTTTGATTTGAAAGTATCCCAACGCAGATTTTCTGGCCGGTTGTCTTTTCGGATGCCATTGTTATGACAAGCCTGCATACCATCAGGACGAGCGCCAACAAAAGCCAGCAGGACTAATGTATGCACCTGCTCATGTTTTTCTTTTCCATCCCAGTACAAATTAACGTATGGATAGCCATGACGGATGCTTTGTGAAATCAAATGCTCAGAGCGGCGAATTTTTACCGGCCTATTCCCCCGCGCGCTAAATCCATTTACCCGTCGATCTATAGACCGAATGCGACCAAGACTAGAGGCTTCGTAGTAGTCGCCATATCCTGGAATCATTTTCCAAATCTCAGTGCTATTCATTAAAGGTAACTCCATGTGACGCGCCAAAAGAATGGATAAGCTCAACAAGATCAGATAGATCTGATTTACTCATGCGGCTCGTAGAAATCCCGCACACCACGTAAGTGCCTGGCTCAAGACCTGGTACGACTTGTTGTCCTTTTAAGCCACTTGAGAAAACATGCTTCCAACTTTCAGGAGTCAGCTTTCGGCCATGCCAGACAACTTGATCGCTAATTTGAGAGAGAAGGCTCCACAGCAAAGCATTCTGCTCAAGTGAGCGAGTTGCTGGCTTGATCGTGCAGACATAGCCCTCGGGAGCTTGCAGGATGGCGTGCTGAGCGCGTTGCTTGATGTGGTTGTCGCGTAGGACGAAGTGGCAGTTCATTGCTCAAACACCGGCAGATGAACCAGCATTGCAGAGCGGCCAGAACGCGTGATACCGCCAGCCTTTTCTTGCAACCAACCTTTATCGACCAATGAATTGACGCGACCGCACACCGCCGATTCTTTCCAGCCAAGTGCTTCTGCAATCTGTTCACGTGTCATTTCTTCTTTCCCGCCTTGATACAGAATCGGCCACAAGAACAACGTCATCACTTCATGCTCCTTGGCTTGCAAGGTAGAAGCATCGAACGAATGCAACGCGGCTATCGATGTTGCTGCGACATTTGTTTTCATGGTCTGGCTCCTTGTTGGATCAGGCTAGTTCTTTGATTGGCAACGGTCTAAAGATGACAATTGCAGATGGGAACGGCGCATTCGTTTTAGCCCCACCAAACTTCAGACGACCTCGAAGGAAGCGAATTTCGCCTTTGATTGAGTAGTCATGCCACCAAGCCGTATCAGTACGCGCTGGAACTAGACAAACAACCGTTGCGCCGCTCAGTGACGACTCATAAGCCTTGCGCATCCATTCTTTAATCTCGCGACCATATGGTGGGTTCATAAAGGTGACTTCATTGCTCCAGTCTTGCGACAATCCGTTTTCGGCCATAGTGAAATGCCGATCGCACTTTGCGTTTTCGTGCGTGCAACAAGGATCTAGCGTGAAGCCAAACTCAGCATTCAAAACATCGAATGTGGATTGTGGCGTGTACCATTCAGGCGTAGCAGATGAGAAGTGCACTTTACTCATAGCTGCCTCGACTTAAATTGCGACCAATCCGATCCTTCTCTCGTACCTTTGGTGTTGAGATAGAGGCTTGGGGATAGCTCGGGCGATTGGAGTACGTTGACTACGCGAGGCGGGACGATAGATGCAGCACGCTTGGAAGCAGATACGGACATTTCCTCATCTTCCAGGTCATCACGAGCTGCTTCAGACAGCGCAACAACATCGCTGAACTTCGTGCGGCGCTCTTCGGAGAGTTCTTGCGTGGAGAGATTGACCACTACGCCGCGATCGTACATTTCAGCAACCGCAGCGCGAATTGCTTTACGTGGTAGCTGCTCGGCCAGATCAGAGACGATGGCTTCAATCTGAGCATGATCGCGCTGAGCCAAATACTCGACTACTACACGACCACGTGTTCCTTGTGCTGGAAGTTTCATGCCGCCTCCTTCTTGGGATGAGTAAATCGACCAAGTACGCCGCCGACCTTACGTGCAAACGCGATCATCTTTTGCAGACGCTCTTTGCGCTTCTGAGCACGCAACAGCTTGCGATCAGCGATTTCGAGATTCTCAGGAGTTGGATCCTGTACAGCTGCAAGGACTGCTTGATTGGCATCCAAATCGTCGCGCTGAGTAGCGAATACGTCATATAAACTTAACTCCCCCTCTTCTGCGTCAGATGGCGGGCATGCGCCTAGACCGACAGACACCATCAGTTCGGATGCGCAGGCAAAGCGGCGCTCCATCGGCATTGCCAGGAGAATCGACGGAGTCATGCACATAGGGAGGAGATTCGTGCTTTTAGATTCGTCATCTAGCCAACGGAACAGGCGTTGCGCATTTGTCTCACGCTCGGTGAATGGATCACTTGGGTTCTTCTCGAACACGATCCCGGTCACGCCGCCAACCAAGCCATGCATTTCAACGATGACCTGCGTTACAGTTTCGCGGCTCCATCCCTCAGCCTTGCGCCATGCGATCACATGCTCGCGAACAATTCCGATCCATGTCTTGTGTAGCTCGTTCTTCATGACCTTCTTCTCCCGATCAATTAATCTGTGTTCATGGTTAATAACTTCTCTCTCGACAATCTGGCAAAAGGCTCTTTGGCCTTTGGTTTGCCTTATGCAGCTACTGCTTTGCGGGGCTTGCGGCTGGCGAATATCTCTGGGCGCGCAAGCTTTAGAAAACGAAGTTGAACCGCAGGAATCCCGTTTTTCCGCCACTCAGAAACTGACGGTGGCTTGATGCCAAAAAAGCGAGCTGTTTCAGACGTGCCGCCAAGCGCGTCAATGATTTCGTCGGCTGTGAGTTCTTTATCCATGCGCTTTATTTTAGGCGCACCTAATTCATAAGGCAAGCACTTTTAGGCATGGCTAACACAAATATAGTTAGGATTGCCTAATGAAACAGACATGGAAACAACGACTCACGGAGGCGAGACTAAATCGCAACCTGAGTAAAACTGAATTCGCAGCGGCGGTCAGCGTCAGTGCGCCCACGGTTACTGACTGGGAAAAGCCGTTTCAGGACGGCGGCATAGCAGAGATGAAGGGGAACAACCTCACAAAAGTCTGTGAGGTTTTGGGAATAACTGCTGAGTGGCTTTTAAACGGAAGCGGAAAATTAGATGTAAGTAAGCGCGCCCTAAGTCTCGTCGCTAAAGAAAGCCCTTCATCGAATGAGGGGTCAGCCAGCGCAGATGACTATATTGAGCTGCTCGCCTTATTTCAACAATCTAGCACTGACGGCAAATCCTTTATTCTTGATTCAGCTCGCAATGCGGAGAAGGCTACCGGTGCTAGGTGGAAGAAGGTTGTAAACAAGGGCTAATTGAGGTCGTTTTTTCCTTTGCGCCTCGGCCCGCGACTGCGCCAAGCCAAGAAGCATTATTCGATCTAAATCGCTCATGCTATTGAATGCCGCTATTAGTTGGATTTCTTGTTGCTTAAACATGGACTCTCCTAATGTCTGAATAAACAACAGTCGCCTTTCGTGGTTCGACTCTCTTCGGAGTTTTGGGGAACGCAGGAACACTGTTTGGGCATCCAGTATAAAAGGAAGATCGATTGCTGTGTGTGAATTTTTCTAAGGTGATTTGTAACGTTTTAAAGGGGAATAATATGAAAAAAATAATAATGCTACTAAGTTTTTTTGCTTCAACCGCACATGCACAGCAAGCGATGTGGGCAACCGATTACAGTCTCAGTGGGTACCAAATTGCCAAAATAACTAACAGCTCTGGAGCGGCGGCTGGATACGTTTGCAACTTATCAAATGAAGTATGCGACGCCTATTTAGCTACAGATGTAACTTGCGAAGAAAATGAAATTTACCCATTTATGATCAACTCACCACTTGGTTCGTTTCCAATGACTGGTAAGTGCGTCACGATTGGGACGAGTCAGGTTATTGCGATGATAGAGCAGAATTCAGCCGTAGCAGCCTACCAAAGCGGCGGCGAGATTGGCTTTGCATTACCAATGGCAAACGGAGACTTTCAGGTTTATAGATTTCAAACTGTAGGCGCAACAGCCGCGATTGAGGCGGTTCGCACGCGACCTACCGCAAAGCCGCCTAAGCAGAAAAATAATCGAGACAATGAAAGAATATGATGTTTCGAAGCATAGGCGCAATTGTCTTGCTGGTTTGGTCTTCGCTCCCCGCCCATGCCCACCAAGTAATAGGCATAGCTGACGGCGACACATTAACTCTACTGGTTGATCAGAAACCGGTAAAAATCAGGCTAGCCGACATAGATGCGCCAGAGAAAAAACAACCATTCGGCCAAAGGTCTAAGCAATCCCTCTCCAAGCTATGTTGGGAGAAGGAAGCTGACTACGTTGTCCAGGCTATCGATAAGTACAAACGCAAAGTAGCCACAGTGTATTGCGACGGCGTGAATGTTAATAAGTCTCAGGTTCGGTTAGGGATGGCTTGGGTGTATCCTAAGTACAACAAAGACCCTTATCTACCTTCCTTGCAGAAAGCGGCCAAGCTGACCGGCTTGGGCCTATGGGCAGATGTTGCGCCTGTGCCGCCTTGGGAGTGGCGGAAGGCTTTAAAAAGCCTTAACAATTAATCACATCACCCAAATATAACTAACCGCTTCGGCGGTTTTTTTTCGCGCAATTAAACAACGCCGACCTAACGGAACACGCAAATATATTTAGGCACACCTAAAATAAATATTGACCTTTGATTTAGGTGCGCCTAATATACATACATCGGATAACAAACAGCAGGAGAACGAAATGACCGGACACAACCGCATCCCCACCAAAGCGCCGCTGATCTCTGAGCGCCGCGCAATCGCACTGGCTGAAGCAATGATCCTTGGCGTGGTGTTCGTAATCGTTCTTTTCCTGGTGATCGCATGAACATCGTATTCGCCGGCCTGACCGAGCAAGAAGATGCGCGCCTTCGTGAGCATGCAAAACATGTTCTCAATACCGACCTTAAATATGCACCGCTCGAACGTAGCAATTTTTGGGAAGCCATCAACGAAGCAACTGACGAGCAATTGAACAAGGCTCATGCGTTGCTGATGAATGGTGAGCATGTCGCAGCGGCAGCGGCAATGAAGCTGATTGCATACGACTACTGGTTTGAATATGTCTGCGCGATTAGCCGCGAGGAAATTATTGATCAACTGGCTACTGAAAAGCACGACCGCGAAGTTGAATTGCAAGCGAACTAATAACGATTAACCACAGGAGAGAGAAATGGCCTACCTATCTAGTTGTCACAAAGAGTTAAACGAATTAGGTGACGGCTGCTGCTCCGTTCCGATGTTCAGTGGAGGCTGTCCGGCGGGCTTCTGCGACAGGCCTGCTTATGGATTCCGTCCAGAAATGAAAACGCATCGTCGATGGGACGGTTTTGAATGGCGCGATGACGGAAAGTACACCGGATACGTGCCGGGTCTGGCGTGTGTTGCCCACGGCGGTCCAGATAGTCGTGTGTTCAAAGATGGAAATATGTTCTGCGCTGTCTATCCGGACTTCATCGATCTTCAAGCGTCAATTTCCGGCTTCGGCGAAACGCCAGAACTTGCTCGACTCGCTTTATCAAAAGCGCGCCATTAACCAACTGCCCGCATCTGGCTCCGGGAGATGAGAGCCAGAACCAATAGAGCAAGGGCGGCGTGGGAAATCGATGACACGCAAGGCGCAATTGGGAGCCAGAAAACTGCCCATGAATAGGTTGATAGATCGCCGCAGACCGCTCTACCGTGCGTGCAGTACGGGTGAAGTCGAAATGATCTTGCTGGAGTAGCGTCCAGCCCCTTGCTTTGTTGGTAAGCCCTAAGCGGCTAATGAATTCTAAATAACGGAGTGAACATGAAACTGCAAATCACGCAACGCTGGTCAGGCCGAGTCATATTTGAGCATGACATTGAAGACAATACGATGCTTGCAACAGTTAAGGCTGCGCTAGCAGCCGGTGCCAACCTGCGCGATGCCGACCTGAGCGGTGCCAACCTGCGCGGTGCCAACCTGCGCGATGCCGACCTGCGCGATGCCGACCTGAGCGGTGCCAACCTGCGCGATGCCGACCTGAGCGGTGCCAACCTGCGCGATGCCGACCTGAGCGGTGCCAACCTGAGCGATGCCGACCTGAGCGGTGCCAACCTGAGCGGTGCCGACCTGAGCGGTGCCAACCTGGGCGGTGCCAACCTGGGCGGTGCCAACCTGAGCGGTGCCGACCTGAGCGGTGCCAACCTGAGCGGTGCCAACCTGCGCGGTGCCAACCTGAGCGGTGCCAACCTGCGCGACTATCCCGTCAAGATCAAGGACATTCACAAGGCAGTGTACGAGGCTGCGTCACAACCATGTGCGCTTGATATGGCGCTTTGGCATCATCCGTGTGGAACAACACATTGCCGCGCTGGGTGGGTAATTGCCCTTGCCGGAGAGGGTGGCAAGGCTTTGGAATACGCCATGGGTACGCCTGCTGCAGCTTCGATCATCTACATGGCAAGCGATCCGACACTTAAAAAAATACCGGACTTTTACTGTGACAACGAAGAAGCTCTTGAAGATATGAAGCGCCTTGCTGAAGCACAAAGCTAGTCATGAGCCGCCTGCTAACCGTCCTCCCCTACGCACTAGGAGTAGCCGCTCTAGTCCTTCTATATGGCTTAGTAGGTGAGCCAGAAGACGAGCGTATTGCAATGACAGCGCACGTAGCGGAAACGATGGAATCAGCAAGAGAGGATGCGCTGAATAAGCAACGTGAGGCGCAATGGGTATATCTGAATCGCCAGGCTGACCAGATGCTGGCGTTGGGAGAGATTAAGTGAGCGAGTGGATAAGCATTAAAGAAAGATTTCCTGCGGAAAAAGAAAAAGTATTGATATTTTTTGTTGAGAGTAACCGCTGGCCTGATTTTGCTGTTGCTTACTACGTCAATATATGTGGCAAAAAATCGTGGAGCGTCAATGCAGTTGGCGGGCATGAATGGGACAACTATTTCCATGACGACGAAATTACCCACTGGATGCCACTACCAGCACCGCCAGAACAGAAGTGAGGAAGCCATGAGCAGAATCGGACGAGCAGTATTTGAGCAGCAGGAAGCGGAAGAAGCAGCCGACACATTAGCAGCATACGAGAGCCAACGGACGGAGAGAAAGAATGAAGACCAGCGAATCAGTAAAACAACTAGCGCCAGCCCTGCTTGCAGCACAAAAGGCCATCACTTTTGCATCGAAGGATTCGACGAACCCGCATTTTAAGAACAAGTACGCAGACCTGCCGGCTGTTGTTGAGGCGATCAAGGAAGCGTTGAATAACGCTGGAATCGTCTTTATTCAAACGCCATCGCCATCTACGGCTAACACCCTGGAATTGACGACGCGCTTGATGCATGAGTCTGGCGAGTGGCTTGAGGATACGGCGACTATCCCTCTACCTAAGAATGACCCACAGGGATACGGCTCCGCGCTGACATACGGTCGCCGCTATGCGCTGGCAGCAATCACTGGGCTGTATCAGGACGATGACGATGGCAATGGTGCTGCGCTCGATGTATCCGCGGCACTAGCAAGTATCAACAAGGCCGGTGACATGGACAAATTGAAAGCGCATTTTGAAGTGGCAATTGCCGTATTGCCTAAGAAAGATCATCCGGCTCTGATTAAAGCCAAAGACGAACGCAAAACAGCACTCACACAAGGACAGACAGCATGAACAAGATAGCCGCAACAGGCCGTGTCGTAGCAGACGCAGAACTTCGCTTTACAGCAGCAGGCGACCCAATCGCTAGCTTCCGTCTGGCCTCAGATGTCGGCTTTGGCGACAAGAAGACGACTAACTGGTTTGCCTGCCAAATATGGGGTAAGCGTGGTGAGGCACTTGCGCCGCATCTCACTAAAGGCCAGCAAGTAACGGTATTCGGCCAATTGACCCTGCGCGAATGGACAAACAAGGATGGAGTGAAGGCAATCAGCCCTGACATTCGTGTTGATGAAATCGAACTGCAAGGCGGTAAACAGTCTACAGCGCCTGCGAAAGATGGCGGCTCTGCTCCATTCCATGTAACAGACGAAATGATTCCCTTCTGATGATGTGCGCCACACCATTACAAAGATTGGAGAAAAAGTATGTGGTCACGCCCAGCTGTTGGATATGGACAGGATCCAGCAGGCGCGGCTACGGGCTGTTTTGGCTCGATGGGAAAGTGACTGGAGCGCACCGGGCAGCGTACGAATTGTATGTTGGCCCTATTAAGGACGGCCTACATGTTTGTCACCGATGCGACAACAGAAGCTGCGTTAATCCAGCGCACATGTTCCTCGGCACGAATCACGAGAACGTGGCTGACCGACAAACGAAAGGACGTTCAGTACTGCCGGGAAACCAAGGTGAATCAAATGGCATGGCGCGCCTTACTGCAAGTGCAGTGAAGAAAATACGCTTAGACGAACGAGACTTGGGCGCAATCGCCGCTGATCATTCGATCAGTAGAAAGTATGTCGGGCAGATTAAGAGAGGACAACGATGGAAGCATGTTTGAACGTTCTTGATGATTCGGAATTGATGTTGCATCGTGGACGCTACTCAACAATTCGCGCTCAGCACGAAGATGAGATGAGATCTCTGCAAATCCTCTGCGGACAGCTTTCCTCTACATCGGCACTGATCCTGCGGAGAGTGCAGAAGGATGACGATTCAGAGCCCGAGAGCGTCGAAGGATTAATTAAGTTGGCGCGTTCATCGATTGATCTGATTGAGGCATCGGTAAGCCAAGTTGAATCGCTGGCTAAGCAACGTGCGGATCTCAAGCCGCTCGCCTGGCCTAAGTAAATAACACCCACGCCATTAGCTTGGCTTAAAGGATGAATGATGAGTGAAGACGAATTGATGATATGGGCACGCAAAGAGCATGCGCAGCGATTGATTGATTTGCAAAATCGTACCGCTGCTGGATTGAAGAATGCTCAGGATGCCGCCGAATCCCGCCGAAAAATTGTTGGCCTGACGAAGGGACAAGCGGCCAATGCTGTAGCGGAAGTGTCACGTGAACGTCGCAGAGGTGCAGCATGACCCCTACCAATGACAAAGTAGATCAATCCGGTGCGGATGAGCGCGAGAAGTTTGAGCGATACATGACGAATGATTGCTTTCGCGATTTGCAAGAACTCAGCACCAATGAGCACGGAGAATATGACGATGCCGAAATAGATAATGCATGGAGCGCATGGAAGGCGGCATTGCAAGCACAGACAGCGCAAGCGGTATCCACACTGCCAGAGCGGGATCCGTCGAAACCAGCAGAGGTTCAAGGCTTGTTTCGCAAATTCGACGTGCGCCGTGCAGATGATAGCGATGCGCCCGGCGGCAAGCACCACGGCTGCGAATACTTCGTACTGGACGTGGACCACGATCAGCACGCCCCTGCCGCGCATCGCGCCTATGCCGAGGCTTGTAAAGACACGCACCCGCAATTATCGGCCGACTTGCAGAACCGTCATGGCGGCCCGCACACAAATGTAGTCAACGCTCTAATCAGGGAGCGAGACGGATACCAGGAAAGCACCCGATTGTTGCAGGAAAGACTGCGCCTAGCGCAACTTGATCTGGATCTGCGCCGCGCACATCAGGAAAAGGATGTCTGGTTCTTCCAAGGTGACGGCGAAGACCATATCGAATCCATGGGAAATGGCATGGTAGTTGTCATCCATGCATCCGACTTGCGCGCCCTGCTTGCCTCGAAACGATCTGAACATGCTGATTTGGCGGTGGGGCCAGCAATATCGGAAGAAACACTGCTTGTTACAGCTTCGGTGATCGCTGGCTGCTTGCTCGGCCAACCAAACATGGATGATGTTGATACCGTGTATTTCAAACTTCAGGGCATGCTAGCTGCCGCCCCTACCGCGCAACCGCAAGCCTATGGAGTAGCCAAATGAACATTAAAAAATTCAACACATTTGCATTGCCAGAGGCAGAAATGTGGCGCGCTGAAAATCTCGCTGAACTGAATGATGAATGTGACGACGGCTTGAAGGTCGGAATGAAGATTCAGCGCGGCGTTTCAGTCGCTCCCGTGATGAGCGATCTTTGTTCTGCGGACGACGTAATCACAACGATGCAGGATCGCTCATACGAATTTGCTGGCGAGGCTGGTGATCTTTTCTCTGTCACGAAAGAGGCAGAAGACGAACTGGATTTGGTTTTGAAATCTTGGTTTGAAAAGCATGCGAATTTGACGTTTTATAAGGTCATTGATATTGAAGACTACATAATCACTCAGGACGATATTGATGGCCTGGCAGCCGAGGTGCGCCATGACTGACATCAAGACAGTGCTGACAGATCGGAAGATCAAAGAGATTGCCTTGAGCATGTCGGACGAAATGCTTGTAGAAGTTTTCCCGTTTGCAAGAGCCATCGAAGCCGCCGTCCTTGCCGCCAGTGCGCCAGCGCAAGAGCCCGTAGCTGACGTGATAAAGCATGCAGAAGCATTGTGCGCATCGCACAATTCTATGCATGACCGATGGCTTAATGGTGATTACAGCACTAGTGTCGAGTGGCAAGCATCATCTCGCATACGGTCAAATCTGCGCGATTCAATCGCAGCGCTTAAAGCCGCACTGCAAGCAAGCCAATCCCCTCAAGATCAGGTGAAGGAGAAATGATGCCTAATAATTATGCAATTAGAGCCATTGATAAATCATATATCCCACTAAAAAATCGTCTTGAGCAAGCGCTTAAGCATTGCCAAGAAAATGGCGAAGATCAAACTGCTTTATGGCCTTACATGCCTTTTAGTCTCACAATCGGAGAAGTATTGCGCGCTGCTATTCGTGGAGAGAATAAATGACTGATATTAAAGAACTGCGGAGATTGGTTATTGAATTGCGAAAATGCACATGTCATGAAGGCTATACATCACGCAAATTGCATGACCCAAATTGCCAATTCCACAGTGGTTATCATGACGATGCCGCAAACGGAATCGAGTCATTGCTAGACCACATCGAACGCCAGAAAGCCATCATTGCAGAGTTGCATACCAGCATAGCCGGGGCAGTTCAGCATGGCGAGCAAGGATGGCAGCGCTATGAGGCAGCTAGTAAGATGTGCCTCAATCAGCAGAATGAGATTGCAGGGTTGAATGAGGTTATTGCAGAGTTGCGGAAGGATGCGGAGCGGTATCGAAAACTGAGGGATGTGAATTGGTATGTATACAGCCTCGTGCAATATGATGAGCGAACCTACGAGATCGACAACTTCACTCTTAGCGAATTAGACACCGCTGTTGATCGAATGACAGCGGTTGATACATCCACGCAGGAGGTGGGATGAAAACTTCAATCTATATTGAGGACGGCGTTGTGCAATTGGTGCTTACGCCAGAATCAGACTTCGAAAAGAATGCAATTTCTTCGTTTGAAAACAAGCCTACAGAAACAGAAATATTCTCTGGAACGTTTTACGATTGTCGGGGCGGATGGACAAGGCAATCAAATTACTACCCAAGCACCTTTGGTGAATCATCGGATAGAAGCTTGATTATGCGAATTGCCAAGGCTAAGGAGGAATAGATGACGGATCGAATCCTGATGACGGAATCTGAAGTTGACGATTTGACGGATATTCGTCAATCTAAGGGCGGCAAGCCAAAGTATGAGCTGCAGCGCGACCTGTTGCGCAAGAACGCTATCCCGTTCACTGAGAGTGCGCGTGGCCGGCCCGTGGTAGCTATCGCATCCGTTGAAGGTCGTGCAGCTCCAACTCCGCGTAAAGCATCCTGGCATCCATCTATAGTGAGCGTGTAATGGGTCGTAAGCCGACAGTAAATAGACATTTGCCACCGCATATGCGCGCTCGCATCAGGTCTGGCAAGACGTACTATTTCTTTGACTTAGGCGGGAGACCTCGCAAGGAATCCCCGCTTGGCACAGACTACATTGAGGCGTTACGCAAATATGTTGAGTTGGCTGGCGACGAAACTCCAGTGCACGAGGCCACCTTCGACGACCTCAGCAAGAAATACAAGCTGGAAGAAATCCCAAGCAAAGCAGAAAGCACGCGCCGCGTCCAGAATTCTGACATCAAGCACTTGGACAAGTTTTTCGCCAAGGCACCACTTGGTGAGATCCGGCCTATGCACATGCAGCAGTTTCTGCAATTCCACAAAGCTACGCCGACGACCGCGAACCGTTGCAAACGCCTATTCTCATCAATGTGGAATAAAGCCCGGGCATGGGGCTACACAGACGAGCCCAACCCATGCACAGGCATCGCAGGCTTCACGCTAGGCAAGCGCGAGACCTACACCACTGATGAGGTATTCAAGGCGGTTTGGGAGTGTGCCAGTGAGCCACTACGGGATGCGATGGACTTGACCTACTTGACCGGCCAGCGTCCAGGGGATGCGCTCAAATCCACCGAACATGAAATATCCGATAGCTATTTGTCAATACAGCAAGGGAAGACAAAGCAGAAGTTACGCATTGCCATAGTTGGCGAGCTGGCAGCGCTGATCGATCGCATCAAGGAGCGTAAGAGAAAATACAAGGTCGTGCATACTGCCCTGCTCGTCAATACGCAAGGCATGCAGCTGACTAAGGCGGTACTGAGGAAGCATTTCGATGCTGCCAGAGAGAAGGCTTGCGAGAAGTATCCGGAGCTTGAGCCCGAGATTAAGGCTTTCTGGTTCTATGATCTGCGAGCCAAGGCAGCAGATGACAAAGCCGAGGAAATTGACGAGCAAGCAGCCAGTGATTTACTAGGGCATGAAAGCACAAAAACGACCCGTCGCCACTACCTGCGACGCGGCAAAAAAGTCATGCCGACAAAGTGATTTGCGGAAAAGATGCAGAATTGCGGAAAAGTTGAAATTACGCAGACGCTTATGTTTATTGGCCTGCCCAACAGGAATCGAACCTGTGACCCTCAGCTTAGAAGGCTGATGCTCTATCCAACTGAGCTATGGGCAGAATATGACGGGAGTGGCCCGTGATGCGGAAAGCCAGGACCGTCAAACGGTACCTGCCTAAAGGTGCTGCATTATGCCTTTTTTACGCCACTCTTTCAATGACGGCCTGGCTCGGGGGCACCCGCTACCTAGCTATCCTTGCGTAGCTCATCTACCAGTTCGTAGCCACGGGAAAAGCCAGCCTCCAGCGCTTCCTCCGCAGTATCGTAATCAGCATCGTCACCGGACTCGGCGGCCAATTCACTTTCAGCCGAAGCATCCACACCCGGCTCGCATATGCGTACCGTGTAATCCCATAGCTGCGGTGGGTCTTCTTTTCGTATAGCAGTGACATGCACTTCCAGCCCCTGATACAACTCGGTACTCCAGTTTTGCTGCTTTTCCATAAAAACCTCCCAAGGTTTTAATTGATTGAAGCTACAGCCTTACGTGGTGATTTCGGATCGTCAATTTCAGGATTTGGCGAAGGAACCGGATCTTCCTGTGGCACCGGATGTTCTCCCGGCAAAGGATCCTCTATCGGTTCCGGCACTGGTGCGGTATGTGCAGACAAAGGGAGATGCTGTACGTGATTCGATAATGAGGACAAGCTGCGATTCGGAATCATACTCAACATGATGTGCATCCTTTACGGTTAGGCTGATGAAATCCGTTCATGCACATTGGAATGACAAACGATCAATAAGATCCGCTTGCAGGAAATAATATGCAAAAACGTAAGGCGAGCGTTGAAACGTAAATCGAGATGCGCGGAAATTGCGGCAAACATTCCACTGAACAGAGTAGAAAGATAATAGACGAAAAAAAGGACTAGCGATTAGGCTAGTCCTTTAAATTCTGGTCGGAGTACAAGGATTCGAACCTTGGACCCCCTGGTCCCAAACCAGGTGCGCTACCGGGCTGCGCTACACTCCGAAAGAAAGAGATAATACTGAATATTCAGGGATTGGTCAATGGCTAAAATGCTTTAACTTCAATAATTTTATAAATTTATTTACTCAATTTAGCCGCAATCCGTCGTGCCATTTTATCAGCGATATCTGCGTCTTTGGCCTCTACCATGACGCGGATTAAAGGCTCAGTGCCGGAGGCGCGAATCAGCACCCTGCCCTTGTCGCCCAGCTCGGCTTCAACTGCTTCTTTTTCGGCCAATAATTCCTTGTTTTTCTTCCAGTCAAAACCCGGTTCGACTTTCACATTAATCAAGGTTTGCGGGAACATTTCGATATCCTGCGTCAATTCCGCCAGGCTTAAGCCGCTGCGCTTCAAAGCTGACAGGATTTGCAGGGCAGAAACAATGCCGTCACCGGTAGTATGCTTGTCCAGGCACAGCATGTGACCGGAACCTTCACCACCGACTTGCCAGCCGCGCTCACGCAAAACTTCCAGCACATAGCGATCACCGACGTTTGCACGTGCAAAGCCGACACCCATTTCCTTGAACGCAACTTCGAGCGCCATATTCGTCATCAGCGTGCCAACCGCACCTTCGATAGGCCTCACCCGCATACGATCCTTGACCATGATGTACAAGAGCTCGTCACCGTTGTACACACGACCCGCCGCATCAACCACCAGCAGGCGATCTGCATCACCGTCGAGGGCAATGCCCAGATGCGCCTGGTTTGCGCGTACGGCTTCGACCAGGGCCGCAGGTGCGGTCGCGCCGTAACCTTCATTGATATTGAAACCGTTCGGCTGGTTACCAATCGCAATCACTTCGGCACCCAGTTCATGGAATACATCCGGTGCAATGTGATAGGCCGCACCGTGTGCGCAATCGACTACCAGCTTGGTACCGCGCAAATCCAGTTCATTCGGGAAGGTGCTTTTGCAGAATTCAATATAGCGTCCGCGTGCATCATCCAGGCGTTTCGCACGACCCAGTTTTTCGGATGCGACGCAAGACATGGGTTCATTCAATGCCGCTTCGATTTCCAGTTCGATCGCGTCCGGTAATTTGTTGCCGGATGCCGAAAAGAATTTGATGCCGTTGTCTTCATACGGATTATGCGATGCGGAAATCACGACGCCGGCGGACAAACGCAAGGCGCGTGTCAGGTAGGCAATCGCCGGAGTCGGCATAGGGCCGGCCAGCATGACATCCACACCCGCTGCAGAAAAACCTGCTTCCAATGCCGCTTCCAGCATATAGCCGGAAATACGGGTGTCCTTGCCTATCAGGACAACCGGGCGGCTGCTCGCCTTGCGTGATTTGGTCAGCACGGTACCGGCTGCATAGCCGAGGCGCATCACGAAATCCGGTGTAATTGGGGAGGTACCTACTTTGCCGCGGACACCATCGGTGCCGAAATATTGTCGTGTCATTTTTGTTTTTCTAAGTTTGTCTTCTAAGTTTGATCCCGTAATCAGGATACTGCCTGCCAAACCCTCAATGCGTCTACTGTTTCCGCCACATCGTGCACACGCACAATACGTGCGCCATGTGCAACAGCTGCTAACGCACCGGCCAAGCTGCCTGCCATGCGTTGTTCCACCGGCCTGTCCGTCAGTGCACCTATCATCGTTTTACGCGACAGGCCGATCAGGATCGGCGAATGCAGCACAGCTTGCAATTCGGCAGTATTTTTCAATAAGGCGATGTTGTGCGCAAGTGTTTTCCCAAAACCAAGGCCCGGGTCTATACATATACGCTCACGAGCAATGCCCGCCTGTTCCATCAGACCGATACGGTCGCGTAAAAATTCCCGTACTTCAGCCACGACATCATCATATTCTGGTTGCAGCTGCATACTTTGCGGATCATTTTGCATATGCATGACGCATAAAGCGCAATCCGAGTCTGCCACTGCCTGCAACGCACCCGGCGCACGAAAGCCGTTGATGTCATTGATCATGTCGGCACCGGCAGCGATGGTTTCGCGCATGACTTCCGGTTTGTAGGTGTCTATCGACAAGGGCTTGCCGCAATCACGCAAGGCATACACCAGCGGCATCACGCGATCCAGCTCATCCTTGAGGGAAACCGCCAGCGAACCCGGGCGGCTCGACTCACCGCCGATATCGATGATATCCACTCCCGCCGCAATCATTTCTTCCGCGTGCGACAAGGCCGTATCCAGCATGTGGTACTTGCCGCCATCGGAAAAGGAATCAGGGGTAATGTTCAGGATACCCATCACCAGGGGACGCGCTGCGGCGTCTACGGAAAGGCGGTAACGACCGCATTGCAGATGAGTTTGCATTGTTTTGTAAGGACAAATAAAAAGGGGTGAGGATTTCTCCTCATCCCTGCCTTAAAACATGTTCGTCAGATCCGCAGTGATCTATCAGGCCGGTGCAGTTGCAGTAGGCGCGACATCAGTTGGATTGTCCGGCGGATTGCGGCGCACCGGAATACCAGCCTTAGGTGGACGCGGTTCACGCCCTTCCATGATGTCGTTGATTTGATCCGAATCGATGGTTTCCCAGTCCAGCAGGGTTTTCGCCATCAATTCAACCTTATCGCGATTCTCTTCAATCAGTTTGCGCGACAACGCATACTGCGTATCCAGAATCGTACGGATTTCGGTATCGACCTTTTGCTGCGTTGCTTCCGACACGGTCTTGGCAGACGAACGTCCGAAGTAAGCGTCTTGCTCGGTATCTTCGTAGACCATGGTACCCAGGCTTTCCGACATACCGTAACGCGTCACCATCGCACGTGCCAGTTTGGTCGCACGCTCAAAGTCGTTCGAAGCGCCGGTCGACATCTGATGCATAAACACTTCTTCCGCAATACGGCCACCGAACAGGATCGAAATTTCTTCCAGCATCTTGTCCTTGTACATATTGACGCGGTCATGCTCAGGCAACTGCCAGGTCAGGCCGAGGGCAAAGCCACGCGGCATGATGGTGACCTTATGCACCGGGTCAGCCTTAGGCAAGAGCTTCGCCACTACTGCATGGCCGGACTCATGGTAAGCCGTGTTGCGACGTTCTTCTTCACGCATGACAGCCGATTTACGCTCAGGGCCCATGACGATCTTGTCCTTGGCATCCTCGAAGTCCTGCATCTCGACCAGACGCTTGTTACGGCGAGCGGCAAACAAGGCTGCTTCATTGACCAGGTTGGCCAGGTCGGCACCGGAAAAACCAGGTGTACCACGCGCCAGGATATCGGCCTGCACGTCGGTACCGATAGGTACTTTACGCATGTGGACCAGCAAGATCTGCTCACGACCACGGATGTCAGGCAAGCCGACGATCACTTGGCGGTCGAAACGACCCGGACGCAGCAAGGCTTTATCGAGTACGTCGGCACGGTTGGTCGCTGCAATCACGATCACGCCGGCGTTAGGTTCAAAGCCGTCCATCTCAACCAGCATCTGGTTCAGTGTCTGTTCACGTTCATCGTTACCGCCACCCATGCCGGCACCACGATGACGGCCAACTGCATCGATCTCATCGATGAAGATGATACAAGGCGCATGTTTCTTTGCGTTGTCGAACATATCGCGCACACGGGATGCACCGACACCGACAAACATTTCAACGAAGTCCGAACCGGAAATCGTGAAGAAAGGTACTTTTGCTTCGCCTGCAATTGCACGCGCCAGCAAGGTTTTACCGGTACCCGGAGGACCAACCATCAGCACGCCGCGCGGAATACGACCGCCCAGTTTCTGGAAGCGGGTAGGATCGCGCAGGAAATCAACCAGTTCGCCGACTTCTTCTTTTGCTTCATCGCAACCTGCGACGTCGGCAAAAGTAACCGGGTTATTGGTGTCATCCAGCATGCGCGCCTTCGACTTGCCGAACGAGAATGCCCCGCCCTTGCCGCCGCCCTGCATCTGACGCATGAAGAAGATCCAGACGCCGATCAACAACAGCATCGGGAACCAGGATATGAATACTTGGGACAGGAAGGATTGTTCTTCCGGTTGTTTAACGTCGAATTTCACGCCGTTATTAACCAGATCACCGACCAGGCCGCGATCCAGGTAAGTAATCGCGGATTTGATTTTTTTGCCGTCGGTCGTAGTCGCAACAATGCTGCGATCTTCGATCGTCGCTTCCTTGATGCGCTTACTTTTTACTTCGTCCAGGAAATCCGAGTAGGCGACCGCCGTAGCCGAGCCCGACGCGGTACGTCCGTCGAACTGTTTGAATACGGTGAAAAGAACCATCCCGATGACCACCCATATGGCGGCCTTGGAAAACATATTGTTCACTAAAACTCCTTGGACACAGATCGCGTCTTTTTACTAAAATTATAAGTTCGATTCTACTCGTAATACTCAAGGCTTGCAGTAACGGATATCAGGCTAAAAACGCTATTAACAAGGGTTAATTCCTCATTAAAGCGGATTTTTCAGGGTTTTTCCAAGTAAAAAGATCTCGGACGATTTGTCACGGCTGGCTTTTGGCTTCTTTTGTACGACCGTTTTGAATTCATCCCTGAATTTTTCCACTATATAGCTATATCCGGAACCATTAAAGCACTTTACCAGCAAGGAGCCCGAAGGTTTCATATGATGTTGCGTAAAATCAATTGCCAAATCGATCAAATCGATCATGCGCGCAGCATCAGCAACGGCAATACCGGATAAATTGGGCGCCATATCCGATATCACAAGGTCAACCTTACGCCCCTGAAGTACCTGCTCCAGCTGTTCCAGCACTTCCTGTTCGCGGAAATCGCCCTGTATGAAGTGGACGTCGGCGATCGGCTCCATCGGCAACATGTCGAGGCCGATGATGGTGCCATTGATACCGCCACCCACGCTGCCAGACAGCTTGTTGCGGACATATTGCGACCAACTCCCCGGTGTCGCCCCCAAATCGACAATAATCTGACCCGGTTTGATCAGTTTTTCGGTTTCGTCGATTTCTTTCAGTTTGTAGACCGCGCGGGCGCGATAGCCTTCTTTCTGCGCCAGCTTCACATACGGGTCGTTAATATGGTCATGCAGCCAGTTTTTGTTTAATTTGTTCTTTGCCATTCGCGTAGAATACTAGTTTTAAATACTGTGGGACAAAGTTTGTCAGGTTCGCGCTGCGTACCGAAGCAATCCTGCCCCCGACACCATCACAATTTATGTTGAAACTTACACCGGCCGAGCGCAGCTCCTTACGCGCTGAAGCGCACGCTCTCAGCCCTGTCGTCATTATCGGGGAAGCCGGCTTGACACCAGGCGTACTCAAGGAAATCGACGGCAGCCTCAATTCCCATGGTTTGATCAAAGTCCGCGTATTCGGCGATGACCGCGAAGCACGCGTGACGATCTATGACACCATCTGCGAAAAACTCGACGCAGCACCTATCCAGCACATCGGCAAATTGCTGGTGGTGTATCGCCCGAAAAAAGAAGCGGTAAAAGCACCTAGCGAAACCCGTGGCCGCGGCATGCGCGAAGTAACCATCGTCAAACCAAGTCCAAGCGGCACCAAGCGGCCGTCAGTGACTAAGGTAATGGTCAAGGGAAATGAGCGCGTCACCCAGGGTGGCTCGATCAAGCGCGCCAAACCGCGTCAGACCAGCCCGAAAAAATCGTCGCTCGGACGATAATCCCCTACTCAGCGCAGCTTGAGTATCAGTGCAGCGCCCAACAGGCTCTGCACGACATAAAACCCGGTTGAAACAGCATGCAGGATGCCGAATTGCTTACGCACTTCGGCCAGCGCTGCTGCATCCGCGTCTGCCACGCTATGCAGCACCAGGCGCAGCTCAGCCATATGCGGCTGCAAGGCAAAGTAACCGATCAGGGTGCATGCGACCATGCCGGCGATCAGGTAGTAATTCACTTTGGCCGGTTTAGCCTGCGCACTGCGTCCGGCCTGGAACAGCAAGGCCAGCAAAGCAGCAGCGCAGAACAGCGAGAGCCACGCGACGGTATTGAACAGGCCACCGGCAATCGTACCTGCCAGCGCACGATCACTCAGGGTCGAGAACAAGGTTGGTGCGACTACAAAGCCCACCGCCCACAGGGTTCCGACCCAGAAGGTTGCTATCAGCAATCGTACGCGTGACAGGAACATCATCAGATGTACCGTACTTGCAGGATTTCGTATTCACGCAAGCCGGCAGGCGCTTCCACACCGACCACATCACCTGCGTACTTGCCGATCATCGCACGTGCGATAGGCGAAGTAATCGATACTTTCTTTTCTTTCAGATCTGCTTCGTCGATACCGACGATTTGGTAAGTTACTTTCTCGCCAGACTCCAGATCTTCCAGATCAACGGTAGCAGCAAAGACCACACGGCCTTCTGCTTCCAGCGTGGTCGGATCGATCACTTGCGAAGTACCCAGCTTGCCTTCGATGTCGGCAATACGACCTTCGATAAAGCTTTGCTTTTCTTTCGCCGCATCGTAGTCGGCATTCTCCGACAGGTCACCTTGTGCACGTGCTTCAGCAATAGCATTAATGACCCATGGACGTTCTTTTGTTTTCAGACGGTGCAACTCCTCTTTCAGGACGTTTGCGCCATAGGGGGTAATTGGTGTGCTCATAGCTTCTATCTTCAAAAGTGGAAAACCACAGAGGCCGCAAATGGCACCGGAACCCGGCACCGCCTGTGACCTCTGTGGTTAGATTTTTAACGCTGTGGGCTTAGTGTAAGGTTTTATGCAAGCCTTGTAAATCATAGACGTGTAACTCGTCCAGATGGGCCATGCCTTCCACTGCCGCCTCTGCGCCGGCTATCGTTGTGTAAGTCGTAACACGCGCTGCCAGGGCGGAAGTACGGATCGTACGGGAATCCACGATGGCACTGCGTTTTTCTTCCACGGTATTGATAACAAGTGCAATTTCATTGTTTTTGATCATATCGACAATATGCGGCCGGCCTTCTGCCACTTTGTTGACAGATTGCACTTCGATACCGGCGGCGCTGATTGCCGCAGCCGTACCTTTGGTCGCCACTACCGAGAAGCCGATCTCAACCAGGTCTTTTGCAACCTGTACCGCACGTGGCTTGTCGCTGGCCTTGACACTGAGGAATACCTTGCCCGAGCGTGGCAGCTTGATGCTGGCGCCGAGTTGCGATTTGACGAAGGCTTCACCAAAGGTTTTGCCCACGCCCATCACTTCACCGGTCGACTTCATCTCAGGGCCGAGGATGGTGTCAACACCTGGAAACTTGACGAACGGGAAGACGGCTTCCTTGACGCTGAAGTATTCCGGCACGACTTCATTGATGATGCCCTGGCTGTCCAGTGACTGGCCGACCATGCAGCGGGCCGCAATCTTGGCCAGTTGCAAGCCGGTTGCCTTGGAAACATATGGCACCGTACGCGAAGCGCGTGGATTGACTTCCAGTACGAAGACGACGTCCTGCAGCTTGCCGTCGATTTCCTGTTGCTGAATCGCAAACTGCACGTTCATCAGGCCAACCACGTTCAAGCCCTTCGCCATCAGCGAAGTCTGGCGTTTCAATTCATCGATGGTTTCCTGCGACAGCGAATATGGTGGCAGCGAGCAAGCGGAGTCACCGGAGTGCACGCCGGCCTGTTCGATATGTTCCATCACGCCGCCGATAAAGGTGCGTTCGCCATCGGACAGGCAATCGACGTCTACTTCGATCGCATCATTGAGGAAGCGATCCAGCAAGACCGGCGAATCATGCGAGACCTTGACCGCTTCACGCATATAGCGTTCGAGGTCACGTTGTTCGTGCACGATTTCCATTGCACGACCACCGAGTACATACGATGGACGCACGACCAGCGGGTAACCGATTTCCTGCGCCAGGCGCAATGCATCTTCTTCTGTACGCGCGGTGCGGTTAGGCGGCTGACGCAATTTCAGGTCGTGCAACATTTTTTGGAAACGTTCACGATCTTCTGCGGCATCGATCATGTCCGGCGAAGTACCGACGATAGGCACGCCATTGGCTTCGAGGTCGAGTGCAAGTTTCAACGGAGTCTGGCCGCCGTACTGCACGATCACGCCATATGGTTTTTCCAGTGCGACGATTTCCAGTACGTCTTCCAGCGTCAGCGGCTCGAAGTACAGGCGATCAGATGTGTCGTAGTCGGTCGAAACGGTTTCCGGATTACAGTTGACCATGATGGTTTCGTAACCGTCTTCACGCATCGCCAGCGCGGCATGGACGCAGCAATAATCGAATTCGATACCCTGGCCGATACGGTTAGGACCGCCGCCGAGCACCATGATTTTTTTCTTGTTGGTCGGTTGCGATTCGCACTCTTCTTCGTACGTTGAATACATGTAGGCGGTGTTGGTAGCAAATTCACCGGCACAGGTATCGACACGTTTGTAGACCGGGCGAATATTCATCGCATGGCGTTGCTCACGCACTGCCTTGTCGGTCGTTTTCAGCAACTTCGCCAAGCGACGATCAGCAAAACCTTTTTGCTTCAACTTGAACAGTGTGTCTTTGTCGATCGCGCTCAGGGCTTGGGTTTCCAGCCACAGTTCGATATCGACGATTTCCTTGATTTGCGCGAGGAACCACGGGTCGATGTGCGTCAATGCATGCACTTCTTCCAGCGAGAAACCCTGGGCGAATGCATCGCCAACGTACCAGATACGTTCCGGACCCGGCTCGCCGAGTTCTTCCTCGATCGTTTCGCGGTCGGTGGTTTTTTCATTCATGCCATCGACGCCGACTTCCAGACCGCGCAAGGCTTTCTGGAAGGATTCCTGGAAGGTACGGCCAATCGCCATCACTTCACCGACCGATTTCATTTGCGTGGTCAGGTGGCTGTCCGCTTGCGGGAATTTCTCGAAAGCGAAACGCGGGATCTTGGTCACAACGTAATCGATAGATGGTTCGAACGAAGCCGGGGTCGCACCACCGGTGATTTCATTGCGCAATTCGTCCAGCGTAAAGCCGACTGCCAGCTTGGCCGCAATCTTGGCGATCGGGAAACCGGTTGCTTTCGATGCCAGTGCCGACGAACGCGACACACGTGGATTCATTTCGATGACGATCATGCGGCCATCAGCCGGATTGATCGAGAATTGCACGTTGGAGCCGCCGGTATCGACGCCGATTTCACGCAGTACCGCGATCGATGCATTACGCATGATCTGGTATTCCTTGTCGGTCAGCGTTTGCGCCGGCGCGACCGTGATCGAGTCACCGGTATGCACGCCCATAGGGTCCAGGTTTTCGATCGAGCAGACGATGATGCAGTTGTCGGCCTTGTCGCGCACGACTTCCATCTCGAATTCTTTCCAGCCGATCAGCGATTCTTCGATCAGCAATTCGCTGGTCGGCGATGCTTCCAGGCCGCGTTTGCAGATAGCTTCGAATTCTTCCGCGTTGTAGGCGATACCGCCACCGCTACCACCCATCGTGAACGATGGACGAATGATGACCGGGAAGCCGAGCTCCTTCTGTACCGCCCATGACTCTTCCAGCGTGTGCGAGACACCCGAACGGGCCGAGCCGAGGCCGATCTTGGTCATTGCATCTTTAAACTTCGAGCGGTCTTCCGCCTTGTCGATGGCTTCCGGCGAAGCGCCGATCAGTTCGCACTTGTATTTGGTCAGTACGCCGTTGTGATGCAGGTCCAGCGCGCAATTCAGCGCAGTCTGGCCGCCCATGGTCGGCAGGATCGCATCCGGACGTTCTTTGTCGATGATGCGTTCGACGGCTTGCCAGGTAATCGGTTCGATGTAAGTAACATCGGCCATTTCCGGGTCAGTCATGATGGTCGCAGGATTACTGTTGACCAGGATGACGCGATAACCTTCTTCGCGCAGTGCCTTACAGGCTTGCGCGCCGGAGTAATCGAATTCGCAAGCCTGACCGATAACGATAGGGCCGGCACCGATAATCAGGATGCTTTTAATGTCGCTGCGTTTAGGCATTTTTATTCTTCTCCATCATCGCCACGAAGCGATCAAACAAGGGGGCGATGTCATGCGGGCCAGGCGATGCTTCAGGGTGACCCTGGAAGCAGAATGCCGGCTTGTCGGTACGTTCAAAACCTTGCAGCGAACCGTCAAACAGCGAGACATGCGTCACGCGGCAGTTGACCGGCAAAGTCGCTGCATCCACTGCGAAACCATGGTTTTGCGATGTGATCAGCACTTTCTTGCTGTCCAGATCCTGCACCGGATGGTTGGCGCCGTGATGGCCGAATTTCATCTTGAGTGTTTTGGCGCCGGATGCCAGCGCCATGATTTGGTGACCCAGGCAGATACCGAAAGTCGGGATGCCACGGTCGATTAATTCCTTGGATGCGGCAATCGCGTAGTCGCAAGGTTCCGGATCGCCGGGACCATTCGACAGGAAGATGCCATCAGGATTCAACGCCAGTGCTTCGGCTGCAGAAGCCTGTGCCGGCAGGACGGTGACCTTGCAGCCACGCTGCGCGAGCATGCGCAGGATGTTGAACTTGACGCCGTAATCGAAAGCGACGACATGGTATTGCGGCGCAGTCTGCTGGCCGTAACCCTCGCCCAGCGTCCATTCGGTTTCAGTCCATGGATACGATTGCTTGGTCGACACGACCTTCGCCAGATCCAGCCCGGCCAGGCCGCCGAAGGACTTGGCCAATTCCAATGCCTTCTCAGCCGTTGCGTCCTCACCTGCCAGGATCGCACCGCTTTGCGCACCTTTTTCGCGCAGGATGCGGGTCAGCTTGCGGGTATCGATGCCCGCGATGCCAACCACATTCTCGGACTTCAGGTAGTCGGACAGTGTTTGGGTCGAACGGAAATTGGAGATCAGGATCGGTAAATCCTTGATGATCAGGCCGGCCGCATGAATTCGGGTCGACTCCACATCCTCGGCATTGACGCCGGTATTACCGATATGAGGATAGGTCAGTGTAACAATTTGATTGCTGTAGCTTGGGTCGGTGAGGATTTCCTGGTAACCGGTCATCGAGGTGTTAAATACAACTTCACCGATCGTATGACCCGGTGCACCAATCGAAAAACCTTTGAAAATCGACCCGTCCGCTAGCGCTAGGATGGCCGGAACTGTAGGGCCAGAAAAGAATGGCGGCAAGGGGTAACTCCTGATGTATGTTACCGCCGCTGCGCTGCGCCAGAATGACCGTCGAAACCCGCGCGCAACTTTGCGCGCTGCTTGCTGGAGGCTTGCTCGAACAAGGCGTCGTACAGGTCTTATTTAGACGATGGGAAATGGGTATGCGCTACGGCGGAATAAAATTAGCTAAACCGCCGAATTATAGCGCAAAGCACCCTCAACTGGCAACCGAATCCGGTGTAATCCTGCGCGTCAAGGGTGTTTTAATAGATGTCAGACTGTTAAATCGAGGCAAGCCGGCTTAGCCGCCGATGGCAATGATGCCGGCCTTGGCGATTTGCACGTCTTCCGTCGATTTCACGCCGGACACGCCTACCGCACCCAGGCATTGGCCGTTAATGACGATAGGTACGCCACCTTCCAGCATGCCTTCGAGCGTCGGTGCCGTGATAAACGAGAAACGACCGTTATTGATGATGTCTTCGTAGACTTTGGACTCGCGGCGACCAAGCGCTGCAGTTTTTGCCTTGGCAGGGGCGATGTGCGACGAAATCGGAGCTGCTCCGTCCAGGCGCTGCAACCACAGCAAATGACCGCCGTCATCGACGATAGCGATAGTGACGCACCATTTATGCAGGTTTGCTTCGGTTTCCGCTGCTGCAGCGATTTTTTTCACATCTTCCAGTGTCAGTACTTGTTTTGTTTGCATGGTGCCTCCTGTCAAAGAAGAATGAATTGTACGACATCACAGTCCTGCTGAACCATGGCCGCACCCGTTTACATTGGTTAACTACAATATTTTTATTGACGACGTACTATTGTTCAATCTCTGGACGATAAAGCGATACTAAAATCCTCCATGAGCAAGTACCAGCTGTAACTGCTACACCATTAGAGTTCCGGGAGGAGCCATGTTCTTCGCACGCTTCAGAAAAAAAATCGCCGCGGCACCGTCTGCGGAAGTCCCAAAAACCGCTGCCTCGGCTGAAGCCTTACTCGCCAACTCCACCTTGTATCAATTCAAGCGCAATGTCCTGGACCTGGTCGCACGCATGAACCAGGGCGTACCCCACGTCGATTGCGAAGTAATCAAACGACAAACCATGTTTATCCAGACGCAGTTGCTGCACAGCCTGGCAAACGACCCTTTCCTGCCCGAGCACCTTAAGATCATGCTCATGGAATATCACGCCAAAAGCATACGGGCGACGCTGTGCGAGCGACGCGGCGAGCACTTGCGGCGGGTGATTTAAGCCGGCAGGAAGACTAAGCCTTGTGCCGGGATACAAGCAGGTCCAGCAAAGGTTGCAGCTCTGCCGATAGCTTATTGATATGCAGCAAGACTTGCTCTTCCTTGCCTTCCTTGATCCAGCGCAGCAAAGTCGCCAAATCAATCGACAGATCAGCCGTCTTGTCCTGCAGGCCGCTTACAGCCTGAACTGCTGCTATTCCCGGCAAAGTGCCGCCCTGCTTCAGCAAGCTTTCTTCTTCCGCTCCGATAACACCCGTAATCGCATTCTGCAAACCCAGCAAGGCACGCTCACGCGCCATCTGACGCATTACATCCAGCATCCCGCTCCCGGCAGTTGATTCGCACTCGGTAATGGAAACTACGCCGCAGCTGGCGATCATGGCCAGTTGCCCATCCTCGACCAGGTTGGCATTGGCAATCGCACGGCACACACGTTCGGCAAAATTGCGGGCGGAATCAAAATGGATGCTGCCTGTCGCGATGGTGAATTCATTGTCACCGGTACGCGCCACGCAATCGGTCTGGCGCACCGTGCGATGCAGGAGCTGCCCGATCGCATTGATGACACTGGGCGGCGGCGAAGCCGGATAAGCATCCAGCTCAGGATGTTTGAGCCCGATACAGGCATTCAGGATGACAAAGTTGCGGTTCTGGCGCACAGCACTGCTGCGCATGTCTTCGGCACGCAGTGCCCATTCCTCCGGCGACGGCAGGTCGACGTGGTCGCCCGCATCGCTGCTATTGACCAGGGCTTCCAGTCCGCGCTCGAATTCGTTTTGCGTACTCACCAGCTTGGACAGGATATCCAGCCGCGACAGCAATTGCCCGGTGCCTATGCCCTTGGTAATCAGGTCGGTCGCACCGGCCGCCTTGGCCCGGTCGCGCTCAGCTTGCTCATCGCTGCCGGACACCACCACTACCGGCATATTGCGGATACGGCTGATTTTTGAGGCACGGATGCGCTTGAGCAAGCCATAACCATCCAGCTTGGGCATGGTCAGGTCTGAAATCACGACACGGATGCTGGGATCGATCAATAAAGCTTCCCACGCCTGCTCACCATCCAGCGCCTCGCGGAATTCAAACATGCCCTCGATGTGCTTGATCAGGGTCGCACGTACGATACGCGAATCGTCGGCAATCAAAATACGGGGTTTTAAAGAGATGGCGGCGGGTGAATCGGTCAACATGCAAATCTAGCCTTTTAAAGTTACCAACAGCATAACGCCGGCGAATAAATTTTGACAGCACTTCGAGATTGACATACATTTCGTCAGTTCCATTGAAGGAAATCGCATCCGATGACATTTTTGCAACCGACCTTTCGCACTGGCCAACTGGCACGCTCAGCAGTATTAGCGTTCAGCCTGCTGGCGAGCTCTGCGTGGAGTGCTGAAGCACCGCCACCGGAGCAAAATGCGCAAATCAGCAAGTTGCAAAGCATCTCCAACCACGCCTCGGAACTGGCCATGCAAGCCATGGGCATGCTGGGCATCCATTACAAATACGGCGGTTCCACTCCTGAAAGCGGCCTCGACTGCAGCGGCCTGGTGCGTCATATCTTCAAGGAAACCTGGGGCTTGATCCTGCCCCGCACCTCGGTTGAAATCAGCCATGTCGGCAAGCATGTCGATAAAGATGACTTACAGCCGGGTGACCTGGTTTTTTACAATACGCTGCGCAAGGGCTTTTCCCACGTCGGCATTTACCTGGGTGATCGTAAATTCATCCACTCGCCGTCTGCCGGCGGCCAGGTGCGTATCGAAAGCATGGACATCGCCTACTGGAAAAAACGCTTTAATGGCGGCAGGCGCATCAGTGAACCGGAACAGGATTTCCCTCCGGCCAAATAAAAAACGCACCTGAGGGTGCGTTTTTTGTTAGGCCGATCACTGTTGTTCACGTTTGCCGGCAAGCTTTTTCTTTAACTCCGGCATCAGCGCCATCGCCGCCTGTTCCCCGGCCAGCACAGCCCGGTTGCGACCATTAAAGTCATTGCCCTTCATATCACCCAGGCTTGGGCGAATCACGATATCCGCATCCTTCAATTCGAAGCGATTCAGGCTTTGCCCCATGATCGCGAAAGTTTGCAGCAATACATCCAGCGAACTTGATGCCAGTTGCACTTCAGGCTGCACCGAGATATTTACCGCGATAATGAAGTCCGCGCCCATCTCGCGCGCAAAACGTACCGGCACCGGTGCCACCAGGCCACCATCGACATACATGCGCTCGCCTATTTTCACCGGCTGGAACAGACCCGGCACGGCAGAGGATGCACGTACCGCCAATCCTGTATTGCCACGTTGAAACAAAACCGGCTGTCCGCTATTCAGATCCGTCGCTACTGCTGCGAAGGGGATCTTCATCTTTTCGATCGGCAGGTTGTGGACGGCTTTATTGACATAGTTTTGCAGCGCATCCCCCTTCAGGACCCCGCTCGACTTGGCAAAAAAAGGCACTGACCAGTCGGAAATCGTGGCTTCATCCATCGCCAAAGCCATCTGGTGCAAGGCAAAGCCATTATTACCGGCCGCGTACAGTGCACCAACCACGCTACCGGCGCTGGTGCCTACCACCATGTCAGGCACGATGCCTTGTGACTCCAGCGCCTTGATCACACCAATATGGGCAAAGCCGCGCGCCGCACCACCGCCGAGTACCAGCGCAATTTTGACCGGAGCGACAGACTTGGGCGCTACCACGACGGGCGTTACCGGCTCGGATTTACCTGGCAGGAATGAACATGCGGCTTGCAACAATAACAAGGCAATCAGAAATAACTTAAGGGAACGGGTTTTCAACATCTCGGATCATTTTTTGCAAAGAACGAAGATTACCCGTTTTCCGTCCTTCAAGTTGTTACGCAAAGTAAGCGCAGGATTAATTGAGAATCGTTTCCATCTTAACGAAATCCTAATATACTGCCTGCAGCGAACATTCCAACTACTGCTAAACAAGGATACACATGAGACCAGTAAGTACCCTACTCGCCGCAATTTCCCTGATGGCCACTGTTTCAGTCGCGCAAGCACAGGAAAAAGTGTTGAACCTGTACTCGGCACGTCATTATCAGACGGATGAATTGTTGTACTCCAATTTCACCAAACAGACCGGCATCAAGATCAATCGCATTGAAGCCGATGACAACGCACTGTTTGAACGCCTGAAAAACGAAGGCAAAAACAGCCCGGCCGACGTCATTGTCATGGTCGATGCAGCACGCATCTGGCGTGCAGAAATTGAAGGCTTCTTCCAGCCGGTTAAATCCACCGTGTTGAACACACGCATCCCGGCCAACCTGCGCGGCAAGGATGATGGCCAGGGCCCTGAATGGTTTGGCTTCTCGACCCGCGCACGCGTCATCGTCTACAACAAGGCAAGCGTGAATCCAGCCGATGTCGCCACATATGAATCGCTGGCCGATCCGAAGAACAAGGGCAAAGTCTGCACCCGCTCCGGCTCGCATCCCTACAACCTGTCGCTGATTGGTTCGATGATCGAACGCGATGGTGAGAAAGCGACCGAGCAATGGGCCAAAGGCATGGTCGCCAACTTTGCGCGCCCGCCACGCGGTGGCGATACCGACCAGATCAAGGGCGTTGCTTCGGGCGAATGCGGAGTAGCGATTGCGAACTCCTATTACTACGTACGCATGCTGCGTTCGACCAAGCCGGAAGATATCGCTGCAATGAAAAACGTCGGCTTCGTCTGGCCGAATGCCAAAACCAGCGGCACCCATTTCAACATCGCAGGTGGTGGCGTGGCTAAGAATGCCCCGCATCGCGAAGCTGCAGTGAAGTTCCTTGAATACCTCGCCAGCGATGAAGCACAAGCTTACTTTGCAGACGGCAATAACGAATGGCCTGCTGTCAAAAAGGTGCGCGTGAAAAATGAAGCACTGGAATCGCTCGGGACTTACAAGATGGAAAATGTCTCGATTGCAGCAATCGGTAAAAATCAAATCGCCGCACAAAAAATCCTGGATCGCGTCGGCTACAAATAAGCTCAAGCCATAAAACAAAGCTGCCGGAACATCGCAACTCAACGCGATCTTCCGGCAGCTTTTTTATTGGAGCCGTCTGTCTAAATCTACATCCCGTCCTGGCATAACTTCAAAGCCTCATCCCACTCAGGCAAGCCGCAAAATGTCTGCATAAAACGTTCACAAGACAAGCTGGAATTGGCCGGACGCCTGGCAGGCAATGGATAGTCTTGCGTTGAAATTGGGGTAAGCCGCGGCTTTTTGGAAATCGACGGATGCGCCAGGATGGCTTGCGTCAAACCATGCCAACTGGTGCGCCCTTGCGCACTCAGGTGATACAGGCCGCCACGATTCAACCAGACATCCTGATCCAGCCCGGCATCCTTTTGCGTCCCGGAATACCGCTGCATTTGTATCAATGCGTGCGCGGTCGCTTCCGCTATCGTGCGACACCAGGTCGGCGCACCAAACTGATCAGCCACAATACGCAACTCATCGCGCTCTTGCGCCAGGCGACGCACTGTCAGCAGGAAGTTCTTGCCACGCGCGCCGTAGACCCAGCTGGTACGCAAAATCAGGTGCGGGATACCCGCTGCCTGTACCGCCTGCTCGCCTGCCAGCTTGCTACGGCCGTAAACACTTTGCGGATTCGGCACGTCGTCTTCCGTGTAACTTCCGGTCTGATCGCCGTCAAACACATAATCAGTCGAATAATGGATCATGCCGGCGCCGAGCTTCTTCGCTTCCTGCGCAATGACTTCCGGCGCTTGCGCATTGATACGCATCGCCAGTTCAACCTCGCGCTCCGCCAAATCCACTGCGGTATAAGCGGCAGGATTGACAATCAGTTGTGGTTTTACTTCGCGTATGACACTACGTACCTGATCCAGGTCGGACAAATCCATTTGCGCACGATCCAGCGCGACTACCTGCCCCAAACCCTGCAGCGTGCGCTCCAGCTCGTAGCCGACTTGCCCGTTGCGTCCTGTCAGCAGGATCTTCAAGCAAACACCTCGGCATCCGCCAGACGCGTTCCCTGTTGGTCCTTGGCCGACAAAATTGGCACGCCATTTATAGGCCAGTCGATACCGATCGCGGGATCATCCCAGGCGATGCAGCGTTCATGTTCGGGAGCCCAGTAATCTGTGGTCTTGTACAGGAATTCCGCGGTATCGCTGGTGACGACAAAGCCGTGCGCAAATCCCTCAGGTATCCACATCTGGCGTTGGTTTTCGGCGGAGAGGACTGCACCTGCCCACTGGCCGAAGGTGGGGGAGCTTTTGCGGATGTCAACTGCGACGTCAAAGACTTCGCCAGATACTACACGCACCAGTTTGCCCTGCGGCTGCTGTATCTGGTAATGCAAACCGCGTAGTACACCACGCAATGACCTGGAATGGTTGTCTTGAACAAATTTGACTGTTTTACCTGTGACTTCAGCAAAACGTCTTTCGTTAAAACTTTCGAAAAAAAATCCCCTGTCATCGCCCAGGACATTCGGCTCAAGCAATAAGATATCCGGGATTTTTGTTTGAACCAGTTTCATTTTCACAGGACTTTGTCGTCAAGGATGCGCAGCAAGTACTTGCCATAAGCTGTTTGTTTAAATGGCTCGGCCAATCGTTCCATCTGGGCCGCATCAATATAACCTTTACGGAAAGCGATTTCCTCCGGACAGGCAATTTTTAGTCCCTGCCGATGTTCAATCGTGGCAATGAATTGTCCGGCTTCCAGCAAGGACTCATGTGTTCCGGTATCCAGCCAGGCCATGCCGCGCCCCATTAATTCGACGTTCAATTCCCCTCGCGCCAGATAGGCACGATTTACATCTGTGATTTCGAGTTCGCCACGTCCTGATGGCTGTATCGAAGCGGCAATATCGCATACCTGATTATCGTAGAAATACAGGCCAGTCACCGCATAGTTTGATTTTGGTACCAACGGTTTTTCTTCGATGCTGACCGCTTGGTGTTTGTCATCAAACTCGACCACGCCATAGCGCTCCGGATCCTGTACATGATAAGCAAATACAGTTGAGCCATGGATGCGCGCCGACGCCTGCATGAGTTGCTGGTCAAAAGCATGGCCGTAGTACAGGTTGTCGCCCAAAATCAGGGCTGAAGGATCATTCCCGATGAAATGACGGCCGATGATGAAAGCCTGTGCCAGCCCTTCTGGCGCTGGCTGCACCGCGTACGACAAATTAATACCCCATTGGCTGCCATCCTTTAACAGCTGCTGGAAACGTGGCGTGTCTTGCGGGGTAGAAATAAGCAAAATGTCACGTATACCGGCCAGCATCAGGGTCGTCAGCGGATAATAAATCATCGGCTTATCGTAGACCGGCAACAGTTGTTTTGATATCGCCACGGTGGCCGGGTACAGGCGTGCACCGGAACCTCCGGCGAGGATAATCCCCTTGCGGCTGGCTTGATCCATAGTTAGCGACATCAAAGCACCATCACTAATCTGCTGCTGGCTTTAGCCGCGGCCCAATGCATTTCATGTGCAAGCGGTTTGTCTTGCTTCACAAGCATGTACTTTGTCTTCATGCATGGGTATCCAGATACCACTGCACCGTTTTCCGAAGACCGGTGTCGAAGGCCTCGACCGGCTTCCAGCCAAGCTCACGCTCGATCTTGCCGGTATCAATGGCGTAACGGCGATCGTGCCCAGGTCGGTCCGTCACGTACACCACCTGTTGTCTATAGCTTTTGCCGGAAGCGAGTGGTTTCAACTCATCCAATATGTCGCATAAGGTATAAACCACGTCGAGATTGGTTTTTTGGTTTTGAGCGCCAATGTTATATGTTTCGCCAGGCACGCCTTTCGCCAAAACCAGGCGCAGTGCGATGCAATGATCGCCGACATAGAGCCAGTCGCGTATCTGCCGCCCGTCACCGTAGATCGGCAATGCCTTGCCCGCCAGCGCATTTGCAATCACCAACGGAATTAATTTTTCCGGGAAATGATAAGGACCGTAATTGTTGGAACAATTGGTTGTCAGTGTCGGCAAGCCGTAGGTATGGAAATAAGCACGCACCAGATGATCCGATGCTGCTTTGGAGGCCGAATAAGGACTGTTGGGCGCATAGGCGGTCGTTTCGGAAAATGGCGCATCTCCCGCCTCAAGCGAACCATACGCCTCGTCGGTAGAAACATGCAGGAAACGGAATTGCAGCTTGTCCTCTGCTCCTAAACCCGTCCAATACGCTCGCGCCGCCTCCAGCAGGCTGAATGTACCGTTGATATTCGTGCGTATGAATTCCGCCGGCCCCTGGATGGAGCGGTCCACATGACTTTCTGCTGCACAATGAATAATTGCTGAGGGTTTATGCTTCAGCAGCAATGACAACATCAGGTCGTGGTCACATACATCCGCATGGATAAAAGTATGACGAACATCAGTCATTACTGTATCTAAATTGCCCAGATTGCCAGCATAAGTTAGCTTATCGACATTTAAGATCGCTTCGCTGGAACGAAGCAGCCATTCGCGCACAAAATTTGAACCGATGAAACCGGCTCCACCAGTTACTAAAATCATGCGTCTACCCTATAGGCAATAAGTACTTTAGAAAAATCTCTGGCGGAATTTACTTCAGGACTTGCTTCAAGTCGGGCTTAGGGGTTTTGAGTGGCAGACTGACACCAGCAACCGAGTTGCCGACCACGTCCGCAAATTTAGTGTTCTCTTGCCAAAGAAAATCTTCAATTCCGCATTGAGGCGCATATTCGACAACTGCTTGAAGCAACAAAGCACGGACTTTTTCATAATCGAATCGGTCGCATGCGCTTTCCAACTCCAGCAATAGTTTTTGCAAATCTGCCCAAGGAATTTCTGTCTCCTGCGCCCGCATGATCAAAGGATGTTGAGTACCTTCGACATTTGAACCAATCAGCAATTCTTCGTAAAGTTTTTCACCCGGTCTTAAGCCGACATGCTGAATCTCGATAGTATCGCTCGAGTCGCTGTCACCTTGGACTTCAAAACCACTTAAGTGAACCATGCGCGTTGCCAGATCCAGTATCTTGACCGGCTCTCCCATATCCAGCACGAAAACATCGCCACCTTCGCCCATCGCACCGGCCTGCAGCACAAGTTGTGCGGCCTCGGGAATAGTCATGAAGTAACGTGTAATTTCGGGATGGGTCAGAGTGATCGGGCCACCCGACATGATCTGTTTGCGAAAGAGGGGCACAACCGAACCGGATGAGCCCAAGACATTGCCAAAACGTACCATGCAAAATCGCGTTCCATCCTGATTCCGTGAGAAAGCCTGCAGTATCAATTCCGCCAGCCGCTTGGTTGCGCCCATGACATTGGTGGGACGCACTGCCTTGTCGGTAGAAATCAATACAAAACAGCCGACCCCAGCGGCAACTGCTGCCCGTGCCAGGCACAAGGTTCCCAGCGCGTTATTACGTATCCCCTGAATCGGATTATGCTCAACCAAAGGAACGTGCTTATAGGCTGCCGCGTGATAAATAGTATCTACAGAATATGTCCGCAGAATACGCTCACACTTTTCCGATTCCAGTACCGAGCCGAGGAAAGGCAAGACATGGACGTCCACATTCTGTGTTCTTTTTACTTCCTGCAGTTCCTGCTCAATCGAATAAAGCGCAAATTCCGACATGTCCAACAGCAACAAGCGCTTTGGCGCCAGACGAATAATCTGCCTGCACAACTCCGAACCGATCGACCCGCCGGCACCGGTCACCATCACTGTTCGTCCGGTAATACAAGTAGACAGCAGGCGCATATCGGGTTCTACCGCATCCCGCCCAAGCAAATCCTCAATTTCAATATCACGAATATCTTGAACGCGCAGTTCGCCATTAACCAGACTGGCAATGGGAGGGGTTACCTTGATTTTGACCTTGAGAGGCTCAAGCTGCTCCAGAATCAGTTTCTGCTGCGCCTTGCGCAAGGAAGGCATTGCCAGCAATACTTCCTTGATCTGTTTTTCCGCGACCAAACGCGGCAACTCACTGGAAGGCCACACCTTGACACCGGCTATGGTCGCGCCGTGCAACTCTTTCTTATCGTCGATTAAGGCGACAGGCAGATATTCATGTCCTGCTCGCAATGCGCTGGCCAGTTGCATACCGGAATGCCCGGCACCATAAATGGCAACACGTACGGCGCTACCACCTCTGTCATCGGCCCTAAGCAAATACCCGCGCGCCAGGAAACGACTCGCAACCACATACAAAATGGCACTTACCCAATAGATGCCAAACACCCCGCGTGATAAAGGTGCGGTATGTGCAAAAGTGGCAAGAGCAGCCATACAGATAACCGATAAGGACACCCCTAATACAACGACATATACAATTTTTTGATCGATGAATCGAATCACTGCCCGGTACAAACCAAGCCGCAGGAATATAGGAATGGAAATAAGCGGTGCAGCGACAATCATCCAAAAATACATCTCAAACAATTGCGGCGTGCTGCTGTCATAGCGCAACAAGACTGCCAGGTAAAAAGTCAACGGCAATAGAACCAGATCAGCGGTAGCCGCTATCAGCTGTTTCTGAAACCGTGGTAATTCAAGAAATGATTTCATCTGAGTTCAGTGGGTAATACCGTCTTTTTTTAATACTTTTTGGAATGTCAGAACCAGGATTTTTATATCAAACCAGAATGACTGGAGTTTCAGATATTCAACATCAAGTGCAACCTTTTCAGGTATCGGCAATTCATCGCGGCCATTGATTTGTGCCCAGCCAGTCAATCCGGGCTTGATATTGTCTACGCCGAAGCGTGTGCGCAAAGCAACCAGATCATCCTGATTGAACAAGGCCGGGCGCGGACCGACAAAACTCATGTCGCCTTTGAGGATACTCCATAACTGCGGAAGTTCATCCAGACTGGACTTGCGCAAAAATGATCCTATAGGCGTCAGGAACTGTTGCGGATCAGTCAACAAATGTGTCGCCACTGCTGGCGTATCGACCTGCATGGTTCTGAACTTGGGCATTTTAAAGATTTTATTATGCTTCCCGACCCTGTCAGACCAATAAACCGCAGGCCCTTTTGATGTAATTTTAACAACAAATGCAATAAACGCAATAGGCAGCAGCAATATGATCGCTGCCAGCAAGGCCAAACCCAAATCGAATATTCTTTTCATAACAGCAGCTAGGATTGCGCCAAATAGGCAGTCACAGTTCTTTTAAGTGCCACGTCCATACTCACGGGCGGATGCCATTGTAAGGTTGTTTTCGTATGTTTTATATCAACTTGCAATGAACCCAACAGACGATTCGCGACAGCCGACTTACCCAACAAGGCCGCCGCCCCACTCAACAATGCTGCCGGCACAGGCAGGAGCATGCTTTTTTTCTCCATGGCGGTGGCCAGCATGCGCAGCAATTGCGATACGCTCACGTCATGGTCATCCGACACCATAAAGACTTGACCAACAGCGGCCGGATGGTGAGTGCACAGAATCAGCAAATCATGCAGATTGTCCACTGCTACCATGCTTCTGCGATTGTTAATCGCGCCCAATGGCAAAGGTAATCCCATTTTGACCAACTGCATTAAACGTTGAAAGTTTGCACGTACGCCCGGCCCATAAATCAAAGGCGGCCGCACTATCACCACTTCCAGGCCTGTTTCCTGCGCCAATTCTTTAAGTGCAATTTCTGCTTCCAGCTTGGATATGCCATAAGGATCTGTTGGGGCCGGCTCGTCAAATGCCGTGTAGGGGTGCTCACCCGTTTCCTCGCCATTGACCTTGATGCTACTGACAAAGACAAAGCGCTTAACACCTGCCGCGATTGCCTGACGTGCCAAATTCAGGGTGGCGTCAACATTCACGGCACGAAACGCTGCCAGCGGATCGCTTGAGGTGTCATTCATTACATGCACCCGCGCGGCTAAATGAATCACCGCGTCGCAGCCGTGCAACGCCATTCCCCAGTCGGTATTAGCATTCAAATCACCAATAGCGACTTCATCGTCACAACTTTTCTTCCGTACTGCCGGGACAAAAGGAATACCACGCGCACGCAATGCTGCACAAAGACTGCGACCGACAAAGCCATTGGCGCCTGTAACAAGGATTTGATTCATGGCTTTATCGCGCAAATGAAAAAGAGTGAGATGCAAGGCTGGCGCCTAGCACAACTACTTGGACCAGACCACGCGATTGATGTAATCGATATAACTGGCAACGACTCTTAACACCTGTTTCGACACATAAGGATTTTCATAGTCGGCAACGGGCAAGACCGGCGCCGGATCGGAAGTATATTGCGAAGTCACGATATCGATCGCTTCCATCACCCGTTCCGCCTTCAAGCCAGACATGATCAACGTTCCAACGTCCATCCCTTCCGGACGTTCATGGGCATTACGCAGCGTAATCGAGCACAAATTCAGCAAGGAAGTCTCTTCGGTAATTGTCCCGCTATCGGACAATACGCAAAAAGCCTCCATCTGCAATTTAATATAATCAATAAAGCCAAACGGCTTGGAGAGAATGATCCTCTCATCCAGTGGCCCATGACCTAACGCTTCCAGACGCTTGAAGGTACGAGGATGGGTTGAAACCAATACCGGATAACCATAACGCTTCACCAAAGCATCGAGCGTTTCCAGCAAATCCCGCAAGGCTTCGGGTGAATCAACGTTCTCCTCACGGTGCGCACTGACGAGAAAATACTTGCGCGACTCCAGCGACAAACGTGACACGACGTCGGACAACGCGATCTTGGGACGATAAAAATCAAGTACTTCACGCATATGCGATCCGGTCTTAATAATCGTCTCTGGCTTAATACCCTCTGCCAGCAAATAGCGGCGCGCATGCTCGGTCAGCACCATATTGATATCCGACAGATGATCCAATACCTTGCGATTCAACTCTTCCGGAACGCGCTGATCAAAGCAGCGATTGCCGGCTTCCATATGGAACACCGGTATCTTGCGGCGCTTGGCCGGGATGATCGCCAGACAGGAGTTAGTGTCACCATAAAGCAGTACTGCATCCGGTTTTTCGATTTCAAAAACCTCATCTGCCTTCATGATGACTTGCGCTATTGTCTGTGCCGCATTGCTGCCTGCCGCATCCAAAAAATAATCCGGCTTACGAATCTCCAGATCATCAAAAAAAACCTGATTCAATTCGTAATCGTAATTCTGACCGGTATGTACCAGTATGTGCTGGGTATGCTTTTCCAGCTCAGCAATCACGCGGCTCATCTTGATTAACTCGGGACGCGTCCCGACGATCGTCATGACCTTACGCATTTAAGGCCTCGCGTACTTCCATCAGATTTAATAAGAGCTGCTTGATCTGCTCGACATTCAAACGCTCGGTATTGTGCGAGGTGTAATCATCCAGTTCAGAGATATGGGATTCGCCTTCAACAAAATATTTGCTGTAATTCAAATCGCGATTGTCAGCAGGGATGCGGTAGTAGCGCCCCATATCATCGGCCTTCGCCATTTCTTCACGTGAAATAAGAGACTCATAGAGCTTTTCCCCGTGGCGCGTTCCGATAACCTTCACTTCATTATTGAGCTGGAATAATTCACGCAAGGCCTGAGCCAAATCAGCGACGGTAGAAGCTGGCGCTTTCTGGACAAATAAATCGCCTTGTTCTGCATGCTCAAAGGCGTGCAACACCAAATCAACCGAATCCTCCAAAGACATCAAGAATCGGGTCATATTCGGATCGGTTACCGTAATCGGCTGGCCAGATTTCAATTGATTGATAAACAGAGGAATCACCGAGCCACGCGAAGCCATCACGTTGCCATAGCGAGTGGAACAGACTACCGGACCACCTTCAGCGATCGTACGGGATTTGGCAATCACCAGTTTCTCCGCCATAGCTTTGGAAATACCCATCGCATTAATTGGATAGACTGCTTTATCGGTGCTCAACACCACCACTCTCTTCACCTTGGATGAGATGGCGGCATTCAAAACATTTTCAGTCCCCAGAACATTCGTCCGGACGGCTTCCATTGGATAAAATTCGCAGGACGGCACTTGCTTGAGTGCTGCGGCATGAAATACAAAGTCAACGCCCGTCATCGCTTGCGTCAGACTGTCGTAATCACGTACATCGCCGATATAAAATTTGACCTTGTTGTTGCCCAAGGCTATGCGCATATCTTCTTGTTTTTTTTCATCGCGACTGAAAATCCGGATTTCGCGGACGTCGGTATCCAAAAAACGCTTTAAGACCGTATTTCCAAAGGATCCGGTACCGCCGGTAATCATTAATACTTTGTCGTCAAACATAAAGTGTCTATTTATAGGAATACATCGTCTGAACTAATTCACGCCAATCGGGCGCAACATAACCCGTTTCGGCTCTAAGCTTGTCCGCATTCAATGACCTGTCAATCACCAATCGGTCATCTGGCACAATGTCTATTTCTTTACCGTAGACCTCAGCCACCAGGGAAAGCAAATCAAGTTTCGAAATAGATTGAGCCGCGACATGATACAGCCCTGAAAGCTCAGGCCTTGGAATTATTATGTCTCTGACAATTTGTGCCAACACGACCGTTGGCAAACCAGAAAAAAACGCCTTACTGTAACCATTGCAACGTTCTTTCTGTGCCAGGAACCATTCAATCAAGCCATGAGCACTTTGTAGCTCTGCGCCAATAATCGACGTTCGCAAGGTAATCGTGTGCGGGAAATACACTTCCCCCAGGTATTTGGATTTGCCATACAAATCCGTCGCATTAGAAACATCACTCTCAAGGTAGCCGCCCCGTGCGCCGTCAAACACGCAATCGGTACTGATATGAATCAAGCGCGCACCGCCCAATTTACAAAGGGCTGCCAAGCGATGTGGCAAAAGAGAATTAATCGGCAGTGCGACCAGCGGATCGTCCGCCTCCGCCAGCTGTTTGATCAATCCAATACAATTGATCACCACATCCGGCTTGATTTCCGCAAACACCTTGTTGAGCGCATCTTGATTTTCAACATCACAACCTGGCACAAGCCGCTGCGCTATCTGCGGCGTAAAAAAACGCGCGACATTCGCTGAGCGCACGGTGCCAAAAACCTCACCAACATCTTTTTCATTCAAAACGCGCATCATCGCGCTGCCCAGCATGCCGCTGGCACCCAAAACCAGAATTCGCATTAATTGTCCTTACAAGATTCAGCTACAAGATTCAGTTACATTTCGGAAATGCTCTATCAGCTGATCCGTCAACATATCCTGATCAAAATGATCTTTAAAATATCGGCGACCATTCTCGCCCATTTGCTCTCTTTCGGCACATGTCATTTTATACAGTTGCAAGATTGAATCTGCAAGCCCTGAGGCGCTCTCAGCCGGAATCACGAGTCCGGCTTGCGCCTCGGCTACCAAACGTGCGCCCTCCCCGTTAAGGCATGCCAAAATCGGCCGACCGGCAGCCATATAAGCTTGTACCTTGCTGGGCACCGTGAGAGAAAAAATGGGTTGGTCTGTCAATGTCACCAGTAAGGCAGACGCTTTTTGCATAAAACCCGGCATGGTCTCGATCGGAAATCGCCCGAGCAAATGAATATTGCTCAAACCACGTCTATTGATCTCTTCCTGCATCCAGGCAAAGCGGCTGCCGTGACCAAACACCACAAAATTAATTTCTGCATGGTCGCGCACTAAGGCTGCTGCCTCGACGATCGTTTCTACCGCTTGTCCGGCACCTAAATTCCCGGCGAACATCACAGAGAACCCCGCCTCCAACTGCGGAATGTGCGGCAAAGTGCCCGAAAACGGCTCCGCAAATGTTGAATCGACAGAATTTGGATAGTACGCAATTCGCTTGCCGGGAGCCAATTCCGCAACCTTGGCCTCAAACGCGCGCGACTGTACCAACAATAGATCGGTATGCCGATAGATAAAGCGAACCATACCCGCCACCCAGCGCAAAATTCGTGGATTACGCACATATCCGGTTGCTTCCAGGCTTTCCGGCCATAAGTCCTGCACCCATACAATCACGCCACACTTCTTCAGCCATGCAATAAAAATAGCTGGCAAAGCCTGCAAAATGGGTGATGGTGCATAGACAAAAACGATGTCATAGCGCTTCTTGCGCAAGAGCCAGGGTGAAAAAAGCAAGCCTGACACGATAAACGAGAGGTAATTGAGCGCTAATCTAATGGCACCCTTACCTCTTGCAAGCATCGGAATACGATGTATTTTTAGACCCGACCACGAGTCTTGCTGACAACCTAAGGCCGAATAGCCGGGATAGATCGCCCCTTCTGGATAATTGGGTTTTCCGGTCAATATCTCGACATCGACGCCCCGATGTTGCAGTGACTGCGCTAACTCGTTGATTCGAAAGCTTTCTGGCCAAAAGTATTGGCTAACAATAAGTACTTTCATTTTTTTGCCGCCAACAGCGGGGCATACAATTTAAGGTAGTCCGTCACAATCGAATCCCAAGAATAACGCTGTATGACAAAGTCTTGAAACGCGTGTCCCAATTGATCCAGCAAGGCAGGCTGAGCCAGCAATTTCCCCAGACTTACAGCTATACCGGCGGCGCTGGCCGGCACTTCCAAATCGGGGTGAACCGACCTTACCTCACCAAAACCGCATTGGTCGGTCAGCAGCACCGCTTTACCACACACCCCTGCCTCCAGCGCCACAATTGACATCGCCTCCTGCCGCGACGGCACGACTAACAGCCGGGCAGCGCGGTAAGCCGCAACTTTATCGCTACCACCGACAAAACCCAGAAAATGCACGCGATCAGCGATTCCGTGTTTCGTCGCAATCTCCAGCAATCCGGCTTGCATGCCTTCGTCTGGCCCGGCGAAAACCAAATGATGATCAGCAAATCTATCTTTTATCAACACAAATGCATCCAACAACAGATCCGGCCCCTTAATTGTATTGAGCCGCCCCATAAACAGGATTAAAGGCAAATCAGGCAAATTGTTTTTTTCTCTGAAGCTTGTTGTGCTGATTTCGGGGAAATCTTCGACCGCCACGCCGTTTGGAATAACCATCACCTTGGATGAGGCGATGCCATAGCTTTCAAACTGGGAAAACTCAAATGGCGTAACAGCTATCCAGGCCGATGCATTCCTTATAATCGCGTTCCCGATCAAGTAATTGTACAAACGCTTAATCGCCCCCGATCGCCCAAAAATTGGCAATGCGCCAGCCGGACAGACAACGTAGGGCTTACCCAAACGTCGTGCCGCAATGTAGGTGAAAACATTCAATACACTCCAATGTCCCATCAAATGAACAATGTCTGCATCGTTGACCAGGGCTAGAATTTTTTTCCACTTTATGTGCGGGACATAGAATCTGCGCCACAGCAAAGGCAAGGCGACCACATGTGCGGGGCGCATTGCATCTATGCGCTGTTGATCCAGCCCGGTATCGATCGTCAGTACCGTGCAATTTTCGATCTTCTGCCCGAGCGCTCGACTCATCTGAAAAGTTCGTTCTGCGGTGCCGCCACCGGTTTTGGAATCAAGGGAGGAATTTACATTAAGTACGCGCATCGATAGCTTCCAGATCACTGCTGCATGGACGAACGATACGATGCGGCGTAGTCAGACACAGCACGCTCAAAGTCCATACTCTTTTTAAAACCAAACAGATCAAGTTTTGTCGACACGTAGTCAGATCGAGGGTTGGTATTGTCTTTCCCCATAATAGAAAGCAGTCCTCCTAGTATTGCCGCAGGCATATTGAGTCGCGGCAAACGGTAATCCGGAACACCCATTTCCTTCATCAACAGTCGTTCAACATCGCGGAAATTATTTTGCGCGATGTCCGCATCAGAAATGATGAACACCTCACCATTCAAGTCCGCCTGATGCTGTTGCAGAAACACGATTGCCCCTATGACGTTAGCAATCTGCACAAGATTCATGCGACGTTTATTGAACAGACAGGACTTCAGATAATTACGAATGCGACTTCCTGCCAGCAAATCACCAGCGAGTTTTTTCAAATTCTCGCTACCAGGACCAAACACAGCGGTAGGGCGTAAAATCACGGCATCATAAGTATGCGCGGTCCTATTCAAGATTTTTTCTTCTATTTTCAACTTAGTCTGCGCGTACTCGGTGATCGGAACACAAGCATCTGCCTCAGAAATGCGCTGGCTGTTGTTACGGCCGGCAACCATTGCCGTACTCAGATGAATCAGCCGCTTTACCTTTACCGCCTCGCAAGCGTCCATCAAATTAGCAATGGCCGCCAGATTCTGAGCCTCGCCACCGTCCCACAAATACGCAAGATGTATCACTACGCAGCCGGGTTCACAGAGCTGTTTTAAAGAATCTGCATCAAATAAATCACCCTCCACCACCTCAACCTCAGAAGGGAACACGGCTCTTCCTGCCCCCGGACGCGCAGGCCGACTCAACACCTTCACTCTGGCATTCCCGACGCGAAGCAATTCCGCGATCAGATAACGGCCAATATAGCCCGATGCCCCCACTACCACGATTGTATTCATCAAGATCTCAGTAAGGCAGGTGAATGCATGCCCAATATTTCAAATGTTTTTTAAATGCTTTTTAAATGCTATGTGGGTGCAAAGTTTAGTCCGCCGATAGCAAATCTACATAACTCTCGCCTATCCTGTTAATGCTATGCCTCTCCGAAAACCGTTCAATTGAAGCCAAATCAATTGCCGGCGGATTTTCGATAAAACGCTTCGCTTCAGCATAAACACTCGCATCGGACGAGAGCGCATGTTCACTGACGGAGAAAATACTCTTGAACTCTAAAAGCATGTCTTGCGAACTGTCTAACTCTATCGGCGAAATATTCAACACCGGCTTAGCCAGCATGACATATTCAACAACCTTACTAGGCAATTGATAAGGCGTGCCATTGCCAAGATTAATGAGTATGTCTGCCTCTTTCATCGCCCTCAACGCATCCTCACGCGCCACCAATCCGTGCAGAAAAATCTTCGTACCAATCAGTGACTTAAATTCTTCAAAACAAAATTCACAGTCGTTAATGGCGCCAAAGAAATGCAACTCAAGTTTGTCGCCTCCCCCCTCATCCAGCATGGCTTTAAAAAAACTCAATAGTGCTGAGGGATTGCGTATTCGGCTATAAAGCGTGCCGGCGAAAACCAAACGTATTTTGGTATCGTCTGAAAAAAATTTACCTGCATCAGCAAGCTGAGACCCTGCCGCAAAAAGTGGGGGGATAACAAAAATTTTGCTGGACGCAATGCTTGGGAAATGTTGGCAGTATTCAGCCTTAGTCCCTTCGGTGGTCACCGAGACGACATTCGCCCCTTGCAATACCTTGGTTTCCGAATAATAGTTCAGCCGGTTAAAAAGCCGATGATTGTTCACTGGCGTTTGGGTCATAAACGAAAAAGGATCCCCAATATCGGCCAACCATCGTATGCCATATCTCTTTTGCAGCGAGAGTCCTACCAAATGCCCGGTGAATGGGACCGACACAGAAATGATTACGTCAGGCTGGTGTTGCTCAATCAGGCCTCTCGATTTTCGCAAGGCGGGAAAATACCAGGCGCCGGCAAAATCCGGCCACATTATTTTTTGCAACGTAAAGCTATACAAATACTTCAGTCCGCGCCCCAAGGCACCCCGTCGACTTGATGCGCTTGTTAACGTGGTCGGCGCTACGCCATTAACCACAGGCTTCCGATTAAGCCATGTCTTTAATGATTCACGCATTCCGCCGCCGGCACGATGAACGGACACACCCGCAATAACCTGAAAATCTGCCAAGCCTGCAGATTTAGCGCAAACAACATCAACATGATGGCCTTGCAAAACCATCCATTCTGCAATAGCAGTCCAACGAAAAGCGCGAGGTGTTAAAGCCGGGAAATACGAATATGAAACTATAAGAAGACGCATATTAAATTTTTATTTATGGATGCGATTATTTTCTTGTATGCAAATGCGTAAAAGAATCACAAACGCAAAAAATATCCCGATAAACAAGCTAAAAATAGCAAACAAGAGTTTGCTAGGATAAACGAAATTATCTGAAGCCTTAACCCCACCAAGGAAGTCAGTTGGATATGTTTGTAGTGAATTCAAACTCTCTTGCAAGCGAACTTTATAGTTCGAAAGATTCTCCATGCGCTCCATGCTCTGCATCAGAATATTCAATAACAATAGTTCGTTTGTTGATATTGTCTTATCTAGGCCTTTGTTTAACAACGGAGTCCCATTTTTTTGAAGCATTTTATCAAGAAGCAAATGAGTTTCTATACGACTGAGGTCAGCCCGGATCGCATTCATTCTCTCTTGATATATCTTATCGTGATCAATTTTTAAAGTAGCGAGGATCGCGTCAAGATAGTGAAGAGCCTCTTGCTTGGTTCCACCTCTGACTTTTATCTCAATATTTCCACTTGCAAGTTCACGCAAACGGGGAGCGTCGACAATCTGTTCTGGAGAAACCTGTCCAATTTTTAGTGCATCTTGTAAAAATAATGGCTGCCGCATCCTTTCAATCACTTTAACCACCGACTCTAAAGGTTCAACTTTTATATCACCACGGTCTACATCAATCTTAGGTAGCCGAGCAATTCTGATAACGGCTTGAGCCTCCCATTGCGGAACAACAAAATGGTATGAAAAGAAAAAGGTAGTAATAGCTACCCCGATGAAACTCAGAAGAGTTTTATATTTATTCCGTAAAAAAACTTCTAACAAACCATTTTTCATAATCTCAATCAATCCCATCTATAAAGTATTTAATCGTAACTTTGGGAAAAAAATCCGCTCAGTTATCCATGCTGTGAAAAATAATATTGCAATTGCAATTGGATACATAAACGTAAAAAGCGTACTAAACATCCCAATTACCGAGAGGAGGATTGCCATATAAGAATAAAAAGACGTAAACGCCAACGCAAATATGCCGGAGCGCAAACGGAAAGCAATTTCTTGAAGAAAAATCAGGAAAAAATAAATTAATGGGCACAAAATTAAAACACCCGCCCAGCCGTAAGAAATATAGGCCTCAGCAACAAAGGCAACATTCATTCCCCCAGGTGCACCAGCCATATATTGGTGAAGCTCTGTAGATAGAATAACCCTTTCATGCGTAAAAATTCCTCGCATAGTAGGGAAAACACCCATCCCTAGAAAATCATTTTGTTTTGCATAACTAATAGCTCCCGCAATTGTTTCTGGATAAGTTACAAAAACTCGATACCACAATCGCTCTAACAGCGTGGTAATAGTTAGCTGATCAGGAGTGGCGTTAATATATCCAAAAATCATGATTAAAAATGCTATTACGACAAACAGGAGAAAATTTTTGTTAATAGCAAATTTTTTAAGCGAAAGCCCATCTCTACTGATATAAACAACATAAGTAATACTTAGGGTCAATACAAAATTTATTACTCCCGCTTTAGACCCTAGCAAGAGACTTGCAGAAAAACACACGAAAATCGCCGCGCAAGACCACCAATTGATAGTTTCGTAGAATCGAGCCTTCAAAAAAATGTAATTAGAAATAAATACAGGCAAGAACACAAAACCAAGATTGTAAAATGGCCAATGTGCTAAGCCATATACAAGATTTTTGCGATATTGAAATGCAGTATCCACATTCATACTCCCATCTAGTGCATGGAGAACCGGAAATGTGCCCACTTCATTAAAATATAGAGATGCGATTAAAACAATTGCGCTCAAACCTAAAAAGATCGCGATACTATCTTGTCTATTCGGCGTCGCAAAAAAAGACTCAGGGCGTCTTAAAAACCAATATGGAATAACAATTAAATAATACAAAATCGCTTGTAGTATGAGGAGCAATGCTAAATCCTGCGCGACTTCAAATGAATCAAAAATAATCGTGTATATTTTTTGATCATTAAAAACACCCGCACTTCCAACCGCATTAAACAAAAACATTCCAATAAATGCGAAATTTGGAATGGGAAATTTCCAAACTTTTGGAAAGCACGCCAACAATATTAGTCCTGGTAAATAAGCGCATAAAACTATAAAGAACAAGCCGGAATAATTCATAAGATAAGTTCGTTTTCATTTTTCTCTATCCACCCGTATCCTCTAGAAATTTTGTATTTTTGAGGAAGAAGAGTTACAAGCGGGGCTTCCAAATTTTCCGTCCAATCAAATATTTTTATAATCTCTCTCGTTATAAAAATACCTCTATGCACATACCCTTCACCCATTTCATAATCCCCAGTCAATCCGACCGCTGAAAAATATGTACATTTTGCTTTTGCTTCGTTCCCTAACTGAAAAACATTTCCGCTTATATTTCCAGGCTCGCTGCCTGCAATGTGCGGACTAAAGTGCGCACTGATAGATCTGAATTCATTTCGTCTAAATGGTAAAGGTGTGTAAAGATAAGTCCCTGGATCTACAATGACTGGGTGGCCGCCAATCCATAATTCGACAGAAAGCTGATCATTATGAGCATGAGCACCTAAACCATTTAAGCCGATAGAACCACAACGAAAAAGTAGATAAATAATTTCACTTTTGTATAAATACAAACCAAAATCTGGATATGCAAAAAGCTGCAAATTTGTCCGCAAGTCCTGCTCATCGTTACAGGCCATTAATGACCTAAATTCATAATGATTACTGCTTCTGGAATACTTCTCTTCCAGTAAGTCGGATAATATCTCTTCGCTTTGATCAAATACTAGCGCTGCTTTTTGGACAGGAGAGGATCTGCAACTAACGTTCGCGGAAATCAATTGAATAACCAGTGATTCAAAAACGTAATCACTACTAAAATTGGCGAAATCTTCCCTCCTCAAAAAACCATTGATCGCTGCAATAAGATGTCTATGATCATTATGTACTTCAAGAAGATACTTCTCATCTAAAGACAAGCCACGGAAATTTTTAAGATTTGCATATCGCAGTTTGGCCTCTTTCACCGTCAAAGACTCATACATAGGAGCAAGCTTAAAGAATCTCCCGCTATCGTTATCACCGACCTGCGGACTTTGTTTATCTGGCCGCATAATAGCTGAAGTGAATTCCGCCATTCTTTCCAAACGCACCCAATACCATGCAGGAAAAGGGCTATGAACATCTGCACTTCCGGGGATTAGGATTTTTTTTATCGAAGCAGGGGAAAGAGATGGCACTCCTTTTATAAGGCGATGATCATATCCATCCAATGCACTACGCTTCGTATCAGGCAAACCAACTACCAGCGCGGTCGCATAAACAACCAGTTCTGCCGACAAGCGATGATATGAGGTCGACGCCTCAAAGTTGCTGCCATCCGCATAAAACTGAAAATCCACCTCATTAATAAGTTCTTGCACGCCGAATGCCAGCCAGGCATCAATTTCCGGATCAGAAGCAAGATAACTGGACACAAACAGCAGGCCGACAATATCAGCCAGATAGTGATTGCCGCGATATACCGGATGCCATTCCAGATTATGGACAATATGTTTTCCATGCTGATAGACGCTTAGTTTGAAAACATCATCAAATTGCTCGTCAAACACGGCACCCGCAGAAACAAACAGATCGTAAGCCAGTAACCAATTGGCTACCCTAATGCCAACGTCCATACTGCAAGTCCAATTAACGCCAAAGCGTGGTGGATTCGACGCGATAAAATCGAGGATCTGATGCCGAAATTCGTCAGCATAAACTCCCGCCGGCGCAAAACCTTCTACGCCATTCAGGGCAGCGGCATAAGCTTGCGCAAGCTGCGGCAAATGCTGCATTCTCGCGAGTTCCCATGGCACTTTTACATCGACTCCTGGCAGACGACCAAACGTGATGTCCCTATACCAGACATTTTCTTTCCATCTGTAGCCGGACTTGAAATCAATGTGCCAATCAATCGGCACATATCTGTCACCGTCAATTAGGGACCATACATGCTGAGAATAGGAAAGATTGGATGAGTTGATACGGCCAACCAACCAGTGTCCTGCATTATCAAAGACCGGTGTTTCCTCGTCTGGATAGCGCCAATCTTCCAGTCCGTTGCACTCCATCCCATGTCGTACATTCACCCAACCTGAACCAAGCAAGTCGAAGCGATGATCCAGATAAAGATCAGTTATTGCAGCTAAGGTCGTGTGAGATATGGAAACGCAAATGTCGCCTTTCGGGAAACGGCATAACAAAGGAACATTTACCTTTCGATACTGCCCGCAACCATAAGTTTCTTTCCTAAAATCGCGGCGACGCATAATCTGCTCAAACGCAATTTTTCTTATCTTGCCAAATACCTTTGCAATAACTTGGTGAATTGGTAGTCGCACCACCAATTTCATATAGCGTTTTAAAGTTGCAAAACTCATTGGATAGATGCCGATGACTGACTAAATGCACGTTCAAACTCTGACTTTTGAACTGCCATCAACAAGCACAGGGATAACAGCGCCACCAGGACCTGGGCAATGGCAGCGCCGGTTGCCCCAAGCCACATGCAAAGCGGATAGCCGATCGCGAAAGAAATCATCGTTGTAATAACAACGATCCAGGTAACTCTCTTTATGATCCCAGCACCGAGCATCGCCGCCCCCATAATGGCATAAGACGACCAAATCACATATTTGATCATCAGGATACTTAAGTACCCTACAAAACCATCATATTTTTCGCCAAAGAACCATATTTGCAGTACCCAGGCTACGCCTAAAGTCACGCATGCGACTACCAAACTTAACGCTATCATTTTCTTGATCCAGCTACGCAAGTACAACGTGAAGGCAGAGGGGTCCGACAGCATATTCGTAAATTTCGGGGTAATAACTGCCTGGATCGAACCTGTCAGTGTGGCAGCGCCAAGAAAGAAAACTGATGCCAGCGAGTATCGACCGACCTCGGCTCGGTCAACACCTACAAAGTCCATCAGAATAAAGTCTGAGGATTGCCCTAATGTGGAAATAAAAGTACCTGCCATCCCATAGAACGCCAGGTGAAAAAATTCCGGTGGCAAGGTTGAAGAAAAATTTTTCTCCTGTGGCACCAAGGTCAGCCGAAACAACGGAATCAAGCCCACATAAGTCACAATCAATGTGGCAAACAAGAAACCATACAATCCCCACTTATATGCAGCAATGACGACAAGAAAAACCGAAATTAGCTTTATGGCTGATTGATTTCTGGCCAGAGCGGAAAACTGCTGACGAGCCTGTAAAAAAACATATAGCAACCCGGTAAAAGCCAGAGCTGGCAGCAGCAGGGCATAGATTGAATAGACTTGCCCTGGATAACCTGTAATACCCCAAAAAAATGCGGTTGCGAAAAGAAGTACTAAAACCACCCCGCTGCTCGCAGCGGCAATAATCGACAATGCCTTACGAAGCATCCTCTGTTGTGCCTTGTTATCAAACAAAGGATCTGCACAAAAACGCAATATAGGGGAAGTAAGCCCTGCGCCAGCAAGAATCACGGCTACAGCCGCATAAGCCTGCGCAGTCTTCACCATGGCAAGTTCAGCAGGCATCAGAAATTTCGCGACCATGACTGTTGATCCGAAACCCAATATCTGTAGCAATATATTCATCGAAAAAACGGCCCCATAACCACCGCCAACTGCACGTCGGTATATGTCTTTAATATGAATATGAATTTGCTTATTGCTCACTATTCGCCTTGAAATTGATAGCACCGAGGTCAAACGAACAAAACGTCCAACCAACGAGCAGCGATCAATCGAGTTAAACCAATTAATTTTTAACCTGATTTCTCTGCAGACGAGTACGTATATCCGTTGTCTCAACTCCCCAAGTAAAATCGATTAGTTAAAATCAGATGCCCCGCCTGGAATTACATTAAGATTTAAAGCCGACGTCTCTATAAATATCGAGAAGGTTCTTTGTAACGATATCTGCATCATGATACTTTTCCACATACATGCGACTCCGATAACCTAAATCTACACGTAGGTTCGGATAAAGAATCAGTTCTTTTAATTTCTCATAAAGAGTATCCGGATTTGTATTAACGAGTGGCAAATCATATGGATATTCGGAGATAAAATCAGGACGAATATAAGTCAGCGTAGGCTTGCCAGCAGCCATTGATTCAACTGCAGTGACTCCATAGGTGCCACATAAAAGTTCATCAACATAAATGTCACAAGCGGCAATTTCGTCATACATCTGCGCTTGAGTAAGTTGGCGCTTAATTACAAATTCGAACTTATAGCCTGCTCTACGCAGTTCTTCAATCACATCAATAATTTTCTGCGTACCTTTTACCAAGTTATTGGTCGGTATATGTAAAATTACCGGCAAACGATCTATACGTGGGCAGTTAAATGGAACAACTTTTAAATCTAACGGCTGCCTAAATACGTAGCATTTTTCGAAATAAGGCTTAACGTAGGAAATCATTTCACAATCAGTCGCAACAAAGCGAATGTATTGCGAAATCGATTTGAGATAAGACCGAATCTGTTCGTCTCTGCGCTCATCCAAAGGTTTAAAAAAATACGGATTCTTAGCACGGGCCTCGCTGATGATTCGAGCATCACTCCCACCAAAACTCATAATCATCGGTATTTTTCTGCTAGCCAGCATTCTGCCTTCAAGTAAATGATGCCAGTGGCTGCGGAGTATCACGCTTCCGTGATAATGAACTAACGAACAATGCTGTGCCACCTCCACTAGAAATTTCGCTCTTTTAACAAATTTAGTAATCTTGGCATCGTCTTTGTGAACAAGGGCTCGATCGTGTGGCAACTGCCTGCTCAAATCCTCTACATCCGAATCTTCTTGAATCACGTTCACACTGTTATACCCGGCGCGACGCAAGCCATCTGCGACCCTATAAGGCCAACCTGCGAGGCTACCGTATTGCAAAATATACTTTTTCATTCTATTTTTGCTTAACAGTAAATTTCATATAAAAACTCTTTGGAACCAATTCAAGCTTATACATGAGCCAGAAAAAGGGGCGCAATCTTTCGAAAGTGCGTTTATATGTTTTATAGTCCTGGTAGCTTTTCTTCGGCAAATTCATCACCGCATCAAACTCAGCATCTGAATAACCCAAACGTTTTTTTACAAAATCGACCAAATCCGGTTCTATGTGAGGAGCTTCCTGCATGAGCTGCAAAGCCTCTTCCCTCGTCATCCAACCATTTCGGCAGTAGGCGGAATAGCCTGCGATGCGGAAATCCATTTTCCATCTGGTCGGGAAAAAGTAGCTGTGAACAAAAGCAGTAAAACGATTTTCCAAATGATGGCCGCCATACCATTGCCAGCCATATTCTTCAGCAAGAAGCTTCTTTGCCGCTTCTTTGTCGTAATCCATGTAATACAGTGGCCGTACCTTCTTGATCTGGCCGAATATCATCCAGCGCAAGAAATCCTTTAGCCATAAATTAGGGAAGGTTTTAATCTTGTAGGTACCGAATTTTTTCTGAACAGATTCAATATACTTCCCGTCCATATAAACCCAACCAAGAGGCGCAACGCCTTCGGTCCGAAACGAATGCCCCTCAATCATGTACTTAACGCCGAATTTTTCGGCAGCACGATAGAGTGTGGTCGCCAAACCGATATCGGTTGGACTGTCAATATCACGCACACCGGCTTTTAAGAATGAGCGATAGATATCGTCATATTCTTTGTTGTTCACAACAATCGTAAAAAGATCTATCCCCAACTTCTCAAGAAGATTATGAATATTCTCGGTTGCGACTTTTGAGTTCCAAGTATTGTCAAAGTGCACCGCCAATAGTCTTAAACCCGCTGCGTGCATGGTGTGAACCAAGTAAGAGGAATCACATCCACCGCTGACACCGATGATCGCATCATACTTTTTGCCGACACCGGCCTTTTTCATGTCATCGATCATTTGCGCAAGACGACTTTGCCCCTCGGCTCCCGTAGGGTATTCCTGATTAAGTCCCTCGATCTGATGACAGTAGTTACAAACACCTTCTTCATCAAAAGAGATGTTAGGCACGGTGCTGTCATAAATGCAGCGGGTACAAATTGTTGTGTCGGTAGAGGTACTCATTCGAATGTCTTTTCCTGCTGTTCTCTGGTAGGGAATTTTATTAATACACCAAGGTCTTTTGCCTGGAATACCGCCATACTGCCAATTGCCACAGCTGATGCACCAGCTTCATTAACTGCTGAACGCAAATGCGCTAGCTCTCCTGCGCCGCCGCATGCAATCACTGGAATACCGACCGCACGTGTCACGTTCTGAATGAGATCCAAATCAAATCCCGACCACGTGCCGTCTTTATCAATAGAATAAAGCAATATCTCACCGGCTCCAGCCTGTTCCATTTCTCGCGCCACTTCTACTGGTGAACGTTTGGTATCAGTTTTTCCCTGATGAGTACGGACCGTATGTTTACCGAAGAGATTCTTTTTAACGTCTAAGGTGACAACAATTGCTTGATTCCCAAACTCAGCAGCCGCTTCGCGAACGAGTTCAGGATTAGTAATTGCTGCAGCACTAAGCGAAATTTTCTCAATGCCCAAATGATACAAACGACGCATATCGACTAAATTATCGACGCCACCGCCGTAACAGATCGGCATAAAGCATTCAGTTACCAATTTTTCCAAGGTCTCAAAATCAATGCCACGCTTCTCAGTCGTAGCGGTGATATCAATCAGCAGCAACTCGTCTACTTCTTTTTGGTTAAATATCCGGACCGCATTGACGGGGTCACCGATATAGGTCGGCTTCTTAAACTGTACGGTTTTAACCAAAGCACCTTGATCCATCAACAAACAAGGCATCACGCGAATAGCCAGCATATTCAGATTTCCACGAAATTCTTGATTAATTGCATACCGTATCGGTGGCTTTTTTCCGGATGGAACTGCACTCCCATCACATTATTTCGCTGAACGCCGGAAGAAAATTCATATCCATACTGCGTGCGGAGCAACTCATCATTTTTGTCCAGGCAAGAAAAATGATAAGAATGGACAAAATAAAAGCGAGATAACTGATCCAGTTCTGATACCAGGGGATGTGCTTTAGCGCACTCGATTTGATTCCAGCCCATATGAGGAATTTTGAGATTGCTGCCAGCATCAAACGAAAAGCGTTTAACAATACCCGGGATAAATCCAAGTCCAGGCTTTACACCTTCTTCACTGCTGTCCGCTAACAACTGCATACCCAGACAAATACCAAGTAAGTATCCGCCGCCGTCCACGTACTGACGCAAGGCATCTCTGAATCCCGCATTGTCCAGTTTGGTGACAGCCGTATCAAAACTGCCGACTCCAGGCAACATGACCTTAGAGTATTGCTGAAGCTCGGCTGGATTTGAGGTCAGGCATGGAACGCCTCCTGCCCTCAATAGCATATTGGCTACTGCGCCAATATTTCCTAGTCCGAGATCAACTATTGCTACGCGTTTATCCATGACAATCTTCAGCAATCACTTCGCGCAGGCCACGCAATACAGTCGCATAGCGATATTCAAAACCTGCTTGTACTTCTTGTTGCAACAAATGTTTGCGAATCAGAATGTCTGGTTCATTAAATCCCAGCATCGCACGTATTGAAGAGGTGCCGGAAAATCTTGGATTTATTTCAAATACATAAGGCTGCCCATCCACCACACGACATTGCACATTAATGGCAAATCGTGCGCCCAAAGCCAGCGCCACTTTTTCACAGAACCCGGTAACCTCAGGAAAATGCCCTACCCGCCCTTGCGATACACCACTACTAACAGCAAGCACTTCACCTAAATCCGCTCTGCCAGTCAAATTAGGCACACGAATTCGGTTGCTTAAGCTCGATAGAATGAAGCGATTCAACGCGATGGAATGTATTAATTCGCCATTAGCATCCAGCAAAACACCTACTGTGTATTCCTGATCAGCTCTGCCGACATACTCCTGGATGAGCAAGTCGGAGAAGTAGCGTAACAAGTAGCTACACAACATACGCAACTCGTCACGATCCTGCACCACATAAACGTGTTGCGATCCGCCGCCGGTAACCGGCTTCACGATGATGGGAAACACATCTACTTCATCGACCATCTCCGTGCTGCGCACGATCCACGATTTGGGACAAGGAAAATTATGTTCCTTAAAAAATTCGATGGTTTTAAATTTGTTGGAACAAATATCAATCACACCCGGTTCATTGACCGCCAACAATTTCACGTGCTTGCGAATCTCAACTTGATTGTCTGCAATTTTTCTTAACTCTGGTTCCGAGCCCGGCAAAACCACGTCTACAGACAAACGATTGCATAGGTCTATCAATGCTTCCAGATAATGTGGATCGCTGGCTTTAGGCAAAACGACACATCGGTCAGCACCACTTTGACGTGCGACGGCTTCTGAAGTATCTGCACCTATGATGTGATATTTTTCTTGTGACATCCGGAGGCACTTAACCAATTGCTCTCCGTTACCACCACCACCTACAGCTGTTACCAATACGACGGGCATAAATACTCCAAATATTCTCGGTTATCGATCCAAAACATCCGCGATTGTCATCACAGAACTAGCACCCAATTGCGTTCTCAAGCGCTCCGCAAGCTTAGGGCCGAAGGTGCGCGACATGATCAGCACAGAATCGGTGGGATTTTCAATCAAAGTAGTTCCAGACTCAACCACAATTGGAATGCTTGGGTAAAAGGTCCCAATCAATGCCGGATCATCATCAAAGAAACGAATTCCCACATCTGGAATGCCCGCGATAGCCATGGCATTAATAAACCGGGCCGGCACATACACGCCCAAGGTTTTGCCGTCGGCGGTCATCTTCTGACATGCCTCCCGCAGCACATCACAATTCTTGCTTGCATCTTTCATGTAACGGCATGCCAACTCAATCGCCTCGTCCACGCCTGCTGGCGCGACGACACTCTTGCCATCAGCCATCGCAATCGATGCATACAGCGAAGCACCAAACCCTGACGGCTCACATCGCAGCACGTGCATTTGCGCAGTAGCAATGGTATTTTTTAACGTGGTTTGGTCGAAAAAACTCCAATGCTCATGGAACAATGTCGAGACATCGTCGTTGAGTATATAAGCACTCTCATCAGGGACTGAGATCAAAATCAAGCCATTAGGCTCCAGATATTGAGAGATGAGACGAATCATGCTTACCGGATCTTGAATATGCTCAAGCACCGAATTCAGAATAATGGCCGAGAATTTCTGATCCGCAATCCCCTCAGGGAAGAAGCCACGAATAATATTCACTCCGAACTTCTCAGCACCGTGTTGTCCCTGCGGTCCTGGCTCAATCCCCAGCACAGATCCTACTTTGCCGACTAAGCGGCTCATCAGGTAACCGTTGCCACAACCAATTTCCAACACGGCACCTTGCTCTAAGCCAGCACTATCCAGCTCTTGCTCAATGAAAGCTAAGAAATCATCCGCATAATGTCGCCCCTGTCCATGCTCATCGACATTGCTGCCAAGAACCGAACCCAGCTCATAGGCGACCGACAGGGCCTGCTCGACCTCTGCATCCGGCTTCTGAATTAGCAGCCCGGTTTGCTCATCGACCAAAAGTTTAAACGGCAATAAATCAGGTAAACCGTGCCCGTTATGTTGTTGGTCTAACGCTCCCCATACGAATGGCAATGACTGAATTTCCCAGCTAGTCTGTCTCTTATTTTGCATATATATTTTGTATTCGAATGTTAATTCTTTAAGCCTGAATCACTACTTTCCCGTAAAAATCTTCTGCTGTTCTATGCAGGCAATCCTCGACACTAGGATGAATATCAGGCGACTGCGCAATCACATCATCAATGTCAAAAGGTATACGGAATACATCGCAAGTCATGCTTGCACTATCGTATATTGCACAAGAACTTAAACCGCCATGATCTCTGGGCAAACCGCAAGACCCGACGTTAATCAGCAATTTTTCGCCGATATGCTCGACGAAAGGCCGATGTGTATTCCCCATAAAAAAGACGTCGGCATTGACGGTAGCGAATTCACTTTTATCGCTCCATGGATAAACGTAACCACCAGTCAAATTCATCGGACTGCCGTGAACAAACATCAACTTTTTACCATCAACAGTTTCGGTATAACTGCTGGGCCAGCTACTAATCCAATCTACGTAGGAAGCAATAGATTTAATATATTCTGGAAATATTTGATAGGCAGCTGACAAATTGGGCAATGCCTTTTCATCAAACAAGCAAGCATCATGATTTCCGAGAAGACAAAATATATTTTTCCTTTTCAGTATCTCCAAGACCTCAGCCCATCTGGGCAGATATCCGATTGCATCACCGAGAAAAAATATCTTCTCCACGCCTTGCTGCTCAAGATAGGAAATGCAATTGGCCAATCCCTCAGGATTACCGTGCGCGTCCGACAATAAACCAATCTTCATTTTTACCCTCAAATGACTTCAAGAGATGTGTGACACCATCAAGCAGCGTAATCTCAGGCTTCCAATCTATTAAGTGGGCCGATTGCTCGATCGATATAGCAGATCGATAATCATCTCCGCCCTCTTCTCCCCCCACAAAATGCAAAGGACTACTACTGTTTGTTACTTTAAGTACGAGTTGAGCTAACTCGATCATCGATACCGGAGCACCAGAAGCAATATTCAACACACCTCTTTTTGCCAAACCAGTATCTTTATTCCAAAATCTAACGATTTTTAAAATCGCATTTGCAATGTCTCTCGCGTGTATAAAGTCCTGCGTCCGCAACCCTTCACCATGCAGCGTCAATGCCCGTCCGGCAACAGCCTCTCGCAAAAAATGAAACAGCACACCTTTTCGAATCGGCTCCACGACGCCATAAGGCGAAGCGATACGAATAGATAAAGCGCCTGACTCCAATGTTGAAAAAAGCTTTTCGCTGTCCAATTTGGATCTTGCGTAAATCGAGCAAGGCGCGAGCGTCATCGACTCGCTCCACGGCCCCTGCCGGTTTTCATAAACACTGACGCTAGAACAAAAAATGACACTCGCACCTGACTCTTTTGCCAAATTGAATATATTTGCATCAATCGACTGATTAGTCATCGCAACCTGCTCGTCTTCAAAACTAGAAGGGATCGAAGCTGCCAAGTGCACAATCACATCTGCCCGAAAATCTCGTAGCTTGCCAACTTCTTCCGAGTCTAAAAGATCTGTATGCGCGTGCGATACTTCATTGCCAGTTGCTACCGCTACCTGCATGCGCCTCGACACCGCCAAGACTGGAAAAAAAGAGGAAAGCAAACGAACCGTATACTTTCCAATCAATCCGTCAACGCCGGTTATCAATACTCGTGGCAAACTCATAATTAGGCATCAATACTTGCGATTGCACGAGCCACTCGCGAAACGTCGACGTCCCGATAGCAAGGCAATGTTAAGGTTGATTCGAATAATTTCTTGGAATTAGCCGGACCTTGACTGTATTTACTTTCATAATAGGTAGTTGAACCTAACGCGTAGGTTCCGATCGTGCTTTCTATTCCTACATTTTTAAGTTCACGAATTACCGAGTCACGACTAATGTCATTAGGCACGCGGAAGACAAGAGACTGAATATTGTGACGCACACCATCATTGATCTTTTGAACTGTATAACCGAGCGGCGCTAATTTCTCTACATACAATGAGCGTATTTCATTTCGCTCATCCACAATAGACTCCAACTTGGCCAACTGGCGACGCCCCATCAATGCGGCCATTTCCGGCAATCTGAAGTTGTATCCAAAATCAACGAAATCAACTCCTGGGCCTTTCATGCCACTTACGCCAGCACCCAATTTGATTTCCAACCATTGAGCCCAATCGTCACGATCCGTCAGAATAGCTCCACCCTCACCTGTATTAATTAACTTCCGTGGATGAAAGCTGAAACAGGTAATATCTGCAATGGAACCACAACGGCGGCCGAATTCACTGCTGCCAATCGCGCACGCTGCATCTTCTATCAATGGCACGCCATGACGCTCACAAATTTTCTTGATTTCTGAAAGTCCTGACGGATTGCCCAATGCATCGACAAAGATCACCGCCTTGGTACGAGCATTGATTTTGCTTTCCAGATCTTCCGGCAACATATTAAAAGTCTCCAGAGACACATCTGCAAAGACCGGGCGTGCTCCCATGTCCTCAACTACGTTTGCAGTTGCCGGCCAGGAAAAGTCAGAGACAATAACTTCGTCACCCTGCTTGATATCGAGCAGTTTCATGCAAGTCCACAAAGCCGTTGTCGCTGAAGTGGCCAGAAACGCGTGCTTGGCGCCGGTATATTCCTTCAGTTCCTGCCTAAGTGCTTCTACATGCTGCCCTCGGGTGAACATCCCATTCTCAAATATCTCGCGAAACTCTGCCTCTACTTCTGCAAATTGCAAGTAAGGCTTGATAAGTCGAATGTCACTCATTGCTTCACCTCGATATTAGCCTTGTACCAAGCAAGCGTATCCCGCAATCCTTGATCAAACGGTGTCAATTTATAGTCAATCATTCCATGTACTTTTTCATTACTCGCCAAGTGACAAAGGACGTCTGATTTGCGACCAGGTTTCTTGACAATCTCGCCGGCGTAACCCATGCCGGAACAAATACGTGGCAATAATTCCGAAATACTTATTTGATTGTCGGTAGAAATATTTACGGACTCACCCGCAGGCATTTTGTCGTAAAGTTTAACGACAGCGTCAACGGTATCGTGAACATAAATAAAATCCCGGCTTTGCAAGCCGTCACCGTGCAATTCTGGCGCAATACCATTGAGAATACGCCACGCCGTAATCGGAATAATTCCCGCAAGCATGCCTTTATAATTTTGCCGCGGACCGTAATTATTGAAAGGGCGCACAATGAATGCATCAAGATCGAACATCCTGACGTAACTTTCTACTGCGTGATCTGCCGCTGCTTTCCCGGCAGCATAAGTCGTCGTTGGATTCTTTGGATGTGCCTCATCCATTGGTTCATAAACGGCACTGCCATAAACCTCAGATGTAGAAAAATGGCATAAGGTTTTAAAACCTCCCCGACGCTGAATTTCCAGCAGGTTCAACACGACTGTAACATTGGTCGAAAAAGCATTTGCCGGATTCAGGAATGAATAGTTCAACGCCTTTGTCGCGCAATTAAATACGACATCAATCTGGTGATTCTTGAATATGTAATCAAGGCTCGTCGAAAGCTCTGCATCATCTCGGTAAAACACCACTTTTCCGGTAGCCAATGCACTATTCAAGTTATCTTCGGAACCGACAAACAAGTTATCGATTACCACTACTTCACGCGCACCTTCTTTCAACAAACCATCTACCAGATGACTACCGATAAAACCGGCGCCACCCGTCACAAGAATGCTTTGTCCGGTAATTGAAGGACGAGTACTCATTGCCGTACCGCCTTTTGAATTTGGTCACAAATATCAGCGGCCTGCAGACCAGCTGATGCAGTTGGCACCTCAACATTATCGCCATTGCAAAGAGCAATGAAGCCCTGCAACTCGGTCAGCAATGCTTCCTGCTGGCGCACTTCAATTGTTTGCTCAATTGCACTGATGGTGTACGGTCCGCCGTTTTCCTGCTGAATTTCCGACTGGCGATTAATCAACAGCTCTTTACGAACCAGTTCGCAATCGACATACATGTCTACGCAGGTGGCCTGAATAGTGCGAATTTTTTTCTCGGTAATTCGACTAGCCTGGATACGGGAAAATCTCCCGTTCTTATGCGTCAGCAAGGCCGACGCAAAATCAATCATTTGCCCTTGCGCCACACCATGAGCGGAAACGGAACTGACTGGCCCATTTAGATACAGCGCAAGGTCTATATCATGGATCATGAGGTCTGTCACAACATCCACATCGGTAATACGCGCGCTGAGCTTGTTTGTTCGCGTGAAATCAATGCTTATAACTTGCGCAGATTTATCAAGAACTGTCTTCAGTTGCTGAACTGCCGGATTGAACCGTTCAATAAAACCTACCTGGATACGGAGGCCTTGTTCGGTAGCGAATTTGGACAGGGCTTGCGCTTCTTCTATCGTGTCAGCCATCGGCTTCTCGACGAAGATATTCTTTACGTAAGGAGCAACTTTACGAATATATTCGCCGTGTGTAACGGTCGGCGTGCAAATTACAACGGCATCCACCTGTGGCAACAAATCTTCAAGTTTTTCACTGGTTTTGACCGCGTACGTATCCGCCAAACGCTTGGCCGCACCGGGATCAAGATCGTAAACAAAAACCAATTCAACGCTTTTCAACAGGGAAAGAACGCGTAAATGATTCTGTCCCATCTTGCCAAGGCCCACCAGGCCAATTTTGACTGCTTTATGCTGCGCCATCATACGTCTCCACTAACTTTGTTACCTGCTTTATCAATTTTGGAATAAGGACGTGCCGGATTGCCCATTACCAATGTATAGGGTGGAACGTCTCTTGTAACAACACTTCCCGCGGCAATCATCGCATATTCACCTATTGTCACACCGCAGACAATTGTGCTATTCGCTCCAACGCTCGCACCGGTCTCGATCATGGTCGGCGTGACTTCCCAGCCCGCATTAAATGCACGCGGCACCTTGTCATTTGTAAAAGTCACATTCGGACCAATGAATACATCATCTCCCAACGTCACACCGTTATAGACCGAGACACTGTTTTGCACCTTGCAACGATGACCAATTTTTACAGCATGATCCACGTAAACATCCTTTGAAAGGATGCAATCCTCTCCAATGACAGCATTCTCGCGAATCTGTACATTGATCCAAACCTTTGTGCCTCTGCCAATTGTTGCCGCGTCTGAAACATTGGTAGTGGGATGCAGGTATACATCTGCTCTATTGATACTCATTTTTTTACTCCGGAATCACGGACTGCTGAAATGACATACTCTAATTCTTCACTTGTCATATAAGGGAAAAGTGGCAAATTCAATACCGACTCACACAATACATTCGCTTGTGATCCGCCATATTGTGCTTTCAGATAGGGGGCTGCACCAACCTGTGCTGACATGACCCCGGGATAGATATTCCCAAAACCTATTGATCTTTCCTTTAGCAATTTTTCCAGTTTACTTTTTTCATTCTTGTCTGGAACCAGGCATACATTGCAATATCCGTTTTCTGTATATCCTTCCGGGACCGACATAGGTGCCAAGCCAACTGCTGGCAATTGTTCACGATAGAAAGATGCTGACTTTTGGCGAGACTCGATTCTTGCATCAATATAGTCAAGCGAGATATTCAGAAAGGCTGCCTGCAATGCGTCCAGGCGCGAATTCCAGCCTACATCGCCATACCCATAATGTGCCGTACGACCATGATTGCCGAGCCTGCGCACTTTATCCGCCAATACAGGATCATTTGTGAAAACGGCACCGCCATCGCCCGCTGCACCCAGAACCTTCGCAGGATAAAAAGAGGTGGTCGAAATATGAGCCCCCTTAAAAATGGACTCATCCTGATACTTCACACCGAAACACTGCGCTCCATCTTCCAATAAGGGAACACTATGCTTAAGGCAAAGCGATCTCAATTCATTCAAGCGCGCGCTTCCCCATCCATACAAATGAACGATCATCGCGGCTTTAGGTTTTGCTTCTACCAATGCTTGCTCAAAAGCGTTCAGGTCCACACCGCCATCAGCAATATTTACGTCGACCGTAGCTGGGCTCGCACCCACGTTGACGACAGCTTCAAATGTCGCCCAAAACGTCGCGTTTGGCACGAGCACAGTATCCCCCGCACCGACACCCAACGCACGCAAAGCAAGTTGAAGCGCGTCAGTACCGTTGGCGCAACCCACCGCATAAGAGACGCCCAAAGTTTCAACCAGGCGTTTTTCTAATGTTTCAACTTCTATCCCGCCGATAAACTGGGCACCACTGGACATAGCTTCTACTTTAGCCAGCCAACGCTGTTTAAAACCTGCTTCAAAACGGGTTATATCAATAAATGGAACTTTCATTTCACTCCAATTGCTCTATATAGTTAGTTGAGTCTACTAAGTAGGTGCTGCTACCGCTCGACCTGATAGTGTGCTAATCCCTTTAAGGGAAGGTCTTCTTATATGATCAAGGGACACTGCTCACACTGCGGGAAGACACAACAAGAAAAAATCTTCCAATCAGCTATCGCAATTACCTCCAAAAATTATTCATTTCCGGACAAAAATCCCTGAACCTTCATTGCTATTTCCGATACTTGATTTTGTTCCCACAGCTGTATTGGCCATTCTCCACCGTTCTTCACAGCATCAGCAAAAATTTCGAGCTCGGTTTTTTGTCCTTTTTCCGACAATTTTGTTTTCAATCCCGCGGCTTTCGAGCCAGTTATCTCCAAAGATTTAAAATCATTCATAGCAATTGTCATGCCGTCGACAAAAACCTCCAATTGCTCTTTCGGATAGTCCTTTGCCCCTAAAGCTGTATATGTAAGGGTAGCTATAGACCCATCGGCAAAGGACATGCTTGCCACAAAATTATCCGTACCACTGTAATAAGTGGTCGCCGGCTTAATACTTTGTGCCGATACAGAAATGACTTTACTACCTGTAAGGAAAGTGAAGAGATCATAAATATGGCAAGCTTCGCCAATATTGCGCCCACCTCCCTCATGTGTGTGCACCCAATGATCCAACGGAATGTAGCCGGCATTCATTCTGTAATTCAGCACCATTGGGTTAGTTCTCTTGGCTACTATTTCCTTGATACGTTTTGCATAAGGCGAGAAGCGGCGATTGAATCCAGTCAGGAGAATTGGCTGCGGCCCGATTGCGGCTGCATAAAATTCGTTGATTCTGTTCAATTCCTCTTGCGTAATTGCAAGCGGCTTTTCAACCAGAACATGTTTTCCCGCGGCCAGTGCTTGCAGAACCATCTCTGCGTGCAAATTGTGGCGCGTCGCGATAAGCACTGCATCGACCTCAGCATCCTGAAGGATGGCACTGAAATCAGTCGATGCATTTACTGCCCCAAACTGTTTTGCAGTTGCGACAGCGTTTGGTCCCGTACGGCTGACGACGGTGTAGAGTTGATACCGATCAGGCATATCCTTGATATTTGGAAGATGCATACCTTTTGCAAAACTTCCGGCACCAATTACAGCCATGCGTACCTGGGACGAGCTGCCCTTGGCTGATGCAATCTTATTCGGAATCGTTCGGACAATTGGATCGCCATTTCCAGATGACGGATATGACAACAACACCATCAGGGGCTTCGTTTCGGTGTCCTTCAAGGTTTCATATGCAGCAGTCGCCTGATCGACAGGAAACGTTGTGGAAATCAACGCGTCCAAACGGACGCGCCCTTCCGCAATCAATCGCAGGTATTCAGCCATGTTGCGATTTTCTGTCCAGCGCACATAGCCAATTGGATAATCAAGGCCATGCTCTTCGTAATTCGCATCGTAGCGGCCGGGGCCGTAAGATGATGAAATGAAAAAATCAAGTTCCTTCAGATAAAAATCGCCACGATTCAAATTCAGGCCCACATCCCCGACAAGGACTGTGCGTCCTTTTTTTCGACACATTTTAAACGCGGTGGAAATTACCGCGTCAGATGGAGTTGCCGCCGTGATGATGACACCATCCGCACCAATCCCTCCTGTCATGCGGTTGACATGCTCGATATCATTTTCTGTTTCAGTGGAGATACCTACGTCCATGCCGTGCTGCTGCGCCAGGCGAACGCGCTCATTGTCCAGATCAACACCAATTACGCGACATCCGTTGGCTTTCAACAACTGCACTGTCAGTTGGCCGAGAATCCCCAGTCCAATCACGACAAACGTTTCGCCCAAAGTTGGTGAAGCACGTCGCACACCCTGCAAGGCAATAGCACCCAATGTCACCGTGCTTGCATGATCAATATTTACTGCATCGTCAATGAAAACAGCAAGATTTTTTGGTACACAAATATACTCGGCATGGAAGGCGCATTGCGCACCCGCACATGCAACCCTGTCACCGACCTTGAATTCATCCACACCGGCACCAACCTCAACCACGACGCCTGCAGCCGAATAGCCAGTTGGCATAGCGGCCGTTAAACGCTCGTTAATCTGGGACGATGCTTTCGACAAACCTTGCGATGCAATCATTGCAAGCGCCTTTTTAACATTCTCAGGTTGTCGCAGAGCACGCCGCCAGAGCGGCAGGCCGGTTGCCCTCACACCGCTCATTTCCGTACCAATGGAAATACATGATGATTGAACCTGGACCAGCACAGATCCTGGCTCGACGGTTGGGGCAGGAACATCTTCGAGTACAACGGAGCCTTGCTTAATCAATACTTGCTTCATGCCCATATACCTCGCGCATCAACTATCGCTTTTTTGGCAAGCACTGCGGAATCAATTTCCTTGAAGCAGGTATGATCTACTAGGCTGACCACAACATTTGCTTTTAAAAGCGCCTCTTCGATACTTACCAGTTTCACGTTATCAAAATTTGCCAAATTTTTAGGCAATGCGTGAATAAATGGCTCTACCAGTAAAAGTTGCAATCCTTGCTGAGCCAGCATTTGCACAATATGTACTGCAGGGCTTTCGCGCAAGTCATCGATATCAGCTTTAAAAGCAAGACCGAAGCATGCGACTGTCGGCGCTTCGTATAAGGCTGCCGCTTTCTGAACCTGCTCAACAACAAAGAGAGGCTTTCCATCATTAACTGCTCGTGCAGTACTAATGATTTTTGAGAGTTCCGGAGCAGAATCAACAATGAACCAAGGATCTACAGCAATACAATGTCCACCGACACCGGGGCCCGGATTAAGAATATTTACCCGGGGGTGGCGGTTCGCCAGTCTCACCAGCTCCCAAACATTGATATCAAGTTTTTCGCAAATCAACGACAATTCATTTGCAAAAGCAATATTTACATCACGAAAACTGTTTTCAGTGAGCTTGCACATCTCAGCAGTTCTGGCTTCAGTCAAAACACACTCACCCTTGACGAATTGCTTATAAAGCGCCTGGGCACGTTGAGAGCAATTTGAAGTGATCCCGCCAATTACCCGATCATTTGAAATAAGTTCGGTCAATACCTTCCCCGGGAGTACGCGCTCCGGACAGTAAGCCAAATTGATATCTGTATCGTCATTAATCTCCGATGGAAATTTCAGTTCGGGCCTGGCGTCGGCTAACCACTGTGTCATTTTTTCAGTAGTTCCGACAGGACAGGTTGACTCCAAAATAACCAGGTCGCCCTTCTTAAGAAAAGGCGCGATAGATTTTGTGGCTGATTCCACATACGAAATATCCGGCTGATGCTGTCCTTTGAACGGGGTAGGAACCGCAATGATGAATGCATCCGCTTGTTCCACCGTCGTTGAAGCGCGTAAATTTCCATTGGCAACCGTATCTCTTACCAATTTATCCAGGTCTGGTTCGACAATATGGATTTCACCACGATTAATCGTTTCAACCGCATCGGAATTGATATCAACACCAAGGACTTTAACCCCTGTGCTGGCCAAAACCGCCGCCGTAGGAAGGCCAATATATCCAAGGCCAACAACAGTCACTCGCTCAAAAACAAAACTCATTTCAACCTGCTTTTCAAAATATTGACAATGGATTGTGACGAAGTGCCATTTCCATAAGGATTATGAATACGCGAAAACATTCGATATGCTTCGCTGTCATCTAATAGCTGATTTGTTTCACTACATATTTTTTCAATATCCACACCGACGAGCCTGACCGTACCGGCGTCAACAGCCTCTGGTCTTTCCGTCGTCTCCCGCATGACCAGAACAGGCTTGCCAAGCGAAGGAGCCTCTTCTTGAATTCCACCGGAATCAGTCAAAATCAGCGTCGACCTGTCCATTAAATAAACAAAGGGAAGGTAATCAAGTGGCTCAATCAAATGGACGGCAGATGTATTGCCGAGAATCCGGCGAACCGGCTCTTGTACATGGGGATTGAGATGAACCGGATATAAGATTTCCACATCCCCTCGCGATGCAATTTTTTGCAGGGCAAGGCATATGTTTTCAAAACCCGCACCAAAATTCTCACGCCGATGACCCGTTACCAGAATCAAGCGCTTATTGGAGTCAAGGTAGTTGAAGCGTGCGGCAAATTCCTGCTGTAACGATTCATTGGAACGAATGAAACTCACAACTTTTAATAATGCGTCAATCACCGTATTACCGGTAACATGCACGCTGCCCGGGCGAACTCCCTCAGCAAGCAAATTACTGCGAGAGCGTTCTGTCGGTGCAAAGTGGACAGCCGCAATTGAGCCAGTCAAATGCCGGTTCATTTCCTCTGGCCAAGGGGAATAGGGATTGCCAGTTCGCAGGCCAGCTTCCACGTGGCCTACTTCAATTTTTGCGTAGTACGCAGCCAAACTTGCTGCAAATGTTGTAGAGGTATCTCCATGTACCAGCACGATGTCCGGCTTGGATTCCTTCAGCACGTCCCGCATACCGACAAGTACGTTGCTTGTAATATCGGTTAAATCCTGGCCTTGACGCATCAGGTTCAGATCGTAATCCGGCACTATTTCAAAAAGTTCCAGCACCTGATCCAACATCTGCCGATGTTGGGCGGTTACGCACACCTGAACCACAAACTCAGGTTCATTCTGAAGAGCCTTGACCAAGGGCGCCATTTTTATGGCCTCCGGCCTGGTTCCAAACACCACCATGATTTTATGCATGCGATCCCTTATTTTCACTCAGGGGGCCGCCTTCGGTGTCTGACAAATCTTTGATTTTGGCACAATCAATCTCGCGCTTTAACAACTGAATTTCTGCGTTAAGACGTTCGTATTCTGCCAACTTATATTTAAGAAAGCGTCCTGTAAGATTGGCCTTTTCTGTTATACCCAAAGGGGTAAGCAGATAGGCATATGCCAGTTTATTATTACTGCTTCTGAAATTTTGTATTTTGATAAGCCCCTTATCAATAAGGGCTTTAATACAATAGTTAACTTTCCCAAGACTTACCCCTAAAGAATCCGCCAAATCGCGCTGATTCATATGGGGATTCCCCTCCAGAAGGCGCAACACCTTCAAGTGGTTTTCTTCATGTGAAGTGGAATTATTCAAATTAATCCAAAAGTGAAAATAGACGATCAATCAATTGCACAAAAGAAATATCATGCAATGATTACATCCGTTCAAGCAATGAACGGACTCTATCACACTGGAATTACTTTGAAAACTACTACGACCTTTGGGAATTAACGATCTTCGGTAGGATTTACACGATAGCAGGCGATGAAACAACCTTGTTAGGATCGTTATCTTTGATGGTATTCAGATCAAATTTCACTGTAAATGTACTTCCCGCATCGGGCTGCGACTCAATTCCCAGCACCGCCCCATGCCTGAGCAGCACATGCTTCACAATGGCCAATCCCAGCCCCGTCCCCTGCGTTTCACGCGAACGACTCTTGTCGACACGATAGAAACGCTCGGTCAGGCGAACAATATGCTCGGCACGAATGCCGATACCACTGTCCTTGACTGAAAACTGTGGTCCATTGCCGGCATCCTGCCATTTGATGTCAATACGGCCGCCTTCCGGTGTATAACGCACCGCGTTCGACACCAGGTTACCGAAGGCACTGCGTAATTCGTCGGTGCTGCCCTGGATGTCCGGGCCTTCCACCGTCAGTGAAATGACATGGCGACCGCCCGACAAGGCTTCTGCTTCCTGCAGGATTTGCCTTAACAAATTCCCGATATTCACGTGTTCCGGACGCAACGGATAGTCAATCGACTCCAGGCGCGTCAGCGTCAGCATGTCTTCGACCAGGTTTTGCATGCGCTTGCCCTGCTCTATCATCAGGTTCAAATGCGACATGCGTACATCCGGATCGAGGTTGGGTTGGCCTTGTGCGATTTCGAGGAAGCCGTTGATGACTGTCAACGGTGTGCGCAATTCATGGGAAGCATTCGCGATGAAGTCGCGGCGCATCATTTCGATACGGTCGGATTCGGTTGCGTCATGCGTGACCAGGATTTGACGGCGGTTTTCAAACGGGATGATCTGCACGATCAGCTTGCGGTCTTTTAACGTCAGCGTCAGCGGCTGGTCATAACGGCCGAGAATGATGTAGTCGATGAAGTCCGGATTGCGGATCAGGTTGGTGACGCGCATGCCCTTGTCGCGGCCGTTGTTCAGGCCCAGGTGCTTTTCCGCTGCCGGGTTGCACCATTCGAGGAAGAGCACGTCATCCATGATGACGACGCCATCCGGCAACAGGCTCATCGCCTGCCGGAAGCGCGCCAGCCATTCGGTCAACTCGGCACGGTTGCGCTCGTCATCACGCCGCAGGCGGTACAGGCGCGAAAAGATATCGGTCCATGCGCCCCAGCCATCCGGCAGTTTTTCACTGTCCGGATGATCGAGCCAGCCACTTAGCTGGTAGAGATATTTGAGCTGGATGACGATCAGGATGATCATCAGTACCAGGGCAGTTGCCAAGCCTATCGACAAGCCAAAGAAATACCCGACAATTCCTGAGAATATCAAGATGATGGATAGTCGCAGGCTTGCGGGTACCCAGAACAACAACTGAGGATTCATAGAGTGGTTTGGGCGGCTTATTTCGTAGAAAGCATATAGCCTACACTACGCACCGTTTTGATCAAGTGTTCCGCGTCTTTCAGGGCCTTGCGCAAACGCAGTACGTGGACGTCCACGGTACGTTCTTCGATCACCACATGATCACCCCACACCTTGTCCAGCAACTGGCTGCGCGAGAATACGCGGTCCGGATGGGCGAGGAAGAACTTCAGCAATTTGAATTCGGCATGGCCGATATCGATTTTTTCATCGTTCATGCTGACGCTGCAGCTGACCGGATCCAGGCTGATGTTCCCGGCTGTCATCAGGGTCTGCGAATGCTCAGGCGTCTTGCGACGCAGCAGCGCATTGATACGTGCCGTCAGTTCGCGTGGTGAAAACGGTTTGGTGACGTAATCATCGGCACCGTTGTCGAGGCCGGCGATTTTGTCTTCTTCCATGCTTTTTGCAGTCAGCATGATGATAGGCAGTTCATTGAACTGGCGATCAGCGCGGATGCGCGATAACAGGCGCAAACCGCTCTGGTCCGGCAGCATCCAGTCGAGCAGGATCAGCTGCGGCAGGCGTTGCTGGATAAAGTCCCAGGCATCGCCTGCATTCTGTACCGCCGCAACATTCCAGCCGGCCCCTTTCAGGGTAAATGTCACCAGCTCGATAATTGGCGGTTCGTCTTCAACAATCAGTATGGTAGGTTTTTCAGCAGCCATAATCGCTTAGTTAGTGGTGCGCTCGTCTAATTGCGTAGCAGCGTAATCAGTATGGCGAATATCCTTGCCTTCGACAATGTAGATCACGTATTCAGCAATATTTTTTGCATGGTCACCGATGCGTTCGATCGCCTTCGCGACCCACAGGGTATCCAGCGCGCCGGAAATCGTGCGTGGATCTTCCATCATAAAGGTGATCAGGGTACGCATGATGGAGCGGAATTCGTGGTCCACCACTTCGTCCTGCGCAATCAGCTTGATCGCCTGCTTGCCATCGAGGCGTGCAAACGCATCCAGTGCATCGTGCAGCATATTGCTGGCGCTGGTCGCCATTACGCGAATAGTTTCGTAGTGGTTGATGGTGGTGACACCGCGCTCGGTAATGTTTTTTGCCGCGCGTGCGATTTTGGTCGCTTCGTCGCCGATACGTTCGAGATCGGTGATGACCTTGATCGTAGCCATCACAGTACGCAAATCGTTGGCGGCCGGCTGGCGTTTGACGATCAGGTGGCTGCAGGCGTCATCCAGCGATACTTCGAGGCTGTTGACATTGTCATCGCCCTTGATCACTGCCTCGGCCTGCGGGATATTACCGCTTTTGAAGCATGCCACTGCATCATGAAACTGGCTTTCCACGAGGCCGCCCATCAACAATACCTTGGAACGGATGGTTTCCAGATCCATATCGTATTGCTTGGAAGAGTGTTCGCCTGACATCAGGTTTCTCCTAAATAAATTCCGTTAGATGTTTATATGCAGTGGCTGGTGTACAGCCCACCGCACGTTTTTATTCTTATCAAATCAACCGAAGCGGCCGGTAATGTAATCCTGTGTATCTTTCTTGTTCGGGTTCATGAAAATCTGGTCGGTTTCACCAAATTCGACCAGTTCACCCAGGTACATATATGCGGTGTAGTCCGAGCAACGTGCCGCTTGTTGCATATTGTGCGTAACGATGGCGATGGTGTAGTCACCCTTCAGTTCGCTGATCAGCTCTTCGATTTTTGCAGTCGAGATCGGATCCAGTGCCGATGTTGGTTCATCCAGCAGCAAGACGTCCGGTTTCACTGCCACGCCGCGGGCGATACACAAACGCTGCTGCTGACCACCGGACAGGCTCAGGCCGCTCTTGTGGAGCTTGTCCTTGACTTCGGTCCACAGCGCCGCCTTGTTCAAGGCCCATTCCACGCGCTCGTCCATCTCGCCTTTCGGCAGGTTTTCGTACAGGCGCACACCGAAAGCGATGTTGTCATAGACCGACATCGGGAACGGGGTTGGCTTCTGGAACACCATGCCGACCTTGGCGCGCAACATGTTCACGTCTTGTCCCGGTTCCAGGATGTTTTTGCCGTGGTACATGATCTTGCCTTCCGCACGTTGGCCCGGATACAGGTCATACATGCGGTTGAAAGTACGCAGCAAGGTCGATTTACCGCAGCCGGATGGGCCGATGAATGCCGTTACCTTTTTATCGTGAATATCCAGGTTGATATTCTTCAGGCCCTGGAAGGAGCCGTAGAAGAAATTCAGGTTGGCAATTTCGAGAGTCTTTTTTGTCATGTCCACAGACGTTTGAGTAGTCATAGCGTTCGCTTGGATAAATTCAGTTATGGATTTTTTGATTGAACAAAGAACGTGACAGGATGTTCAGTGCCAGCACGCTGAAGGTAATCAGCAAGGCACCGCCCCATGCCAGCGAACGCCAGTTATCGTAAGGACTCATCGCAAACTGATAGATCACCACCGGCAAGTTGGCCATAGGCGCATTCATGTTGGCGCTGTAGAACTGGTTGTTCAACGCGGTAAATAACAATGGTGCTGTTTCGCCCGAGATACGTGCGACCGCCAGCAAGACACCGGTGATGACACCCGCCTTGACTGCACGCAAGCGCACGAAGGTCGCCACACGCCAGCGCGGCGCACCAAGTGCAAAAGCCGCTTCGCGCAGGCTGGTTGGCACCAGGTTGAGCATATTGTCAGTCGTACGCACTACCACCGGAATCGCAATCAACGAAATCGCAAAGCTACCGGCCCAGCCGGAGAAGTGCTTCACATTCGCAACGTAGATTGCATAGATAAACAGGCCGATCACGATCGACGGTGCGGACAGCATGATATCGGTCACGAAGCGCGTGATTTTGGCAAACCAGCTGACTTCACCGTATTCCGCCAGGTAAATACCTGCCAGGATACCGATCGGTGTGCTGATAAAGACGGCAGCGCCCACCATCAGCAAGCTGCCGACAATCGCATTCATCAAACCGCCACCTTCGCTGCCTGGCGCCGGTGTTGTTTGCGTGAAGATTGCCAGGTTAATCGCGCCTACACCCTTAATGACCAGTGTGAACAAAATCCACATCAGGAAGAACAGGCCCAGCATCATCGCCAGGAAAGACAGTGCAATCCCGACGCGATGGATAAACAGGCGTTTCCGATATACCGGGTTCATGGCTTCGGTTTTCATTTTGCGCCCTCCTTGCGGGACATGCCCATCAACATCAGCTTCGCAGCCGAGAGGACGAGGAAAGTAATCACGAACAGGATCAGGCCAAGGGCAAACAGTGAAGACACATGCAACACCGATTCCGCTTCTGCGAATTCATTTGCCAGCGTTGACGCGATACTGTTACCAGCTGAAAACAGCGACCACGATAATTTATGGGCATTACCAATGACGAAGGTAATCGCCATGGTTTCACCCAGCGCACGTCCCAGCCCCAGCATCACACCACCAACCACACCGATGCGGGTGTATGGCAATACGACTTTGCGTACCACTTCCCACTTGGTGCAGCCCAGCGCGTAAGCCGATTCTTTCAGGACCGGTGGCACGATTTCAAAGACGTCACGCATCACGGAAGCAATGAACGGGATGATCATGACTGCCAGGATGATGCCTGCAGCCAAAATACCGATACCCATCATCGGGCCTTTGAACAGATTACCGATCACAGGCAATTGGCCCAGGGTAGCCGCCAGCGCAGGCTGGATGTAATCCGAGAACAATGGAGCAAATACAAACAAACCCCACATACCGTAGATGATACTTGGCACACCTGCCAGCAATTCAACTGCGGTGCCCAAAGGTCGTTTCAACCAGGCCGGGCAGATTTCCGTGAGGAATAAAGCGATGCCGAAGCTGATCGGGAAGGCGATCGCCAAGGCAATGAGGGAAGTAGCTAAAGTGCCGACGATGGCAATTGCCGCGCCATATTTATCGTTGACTGGATCCCACTCAACGCTGGTCACAAATGGCAGACCGAATTCTTTTAACGCCGGCCATGCACCTATCATCAGGGATGCAATGATGCCGAGCAAAACGAACAAAACGCTCAACGCGAAGATGAACGTAACTTTATGAAACAGAAAATCCTGCAGCCGCTGCTTGCGCATCGTGGCCATCAGCGCTTTGCTGAAGATGCCGCTTTCACTATTTTCTTTGTCGATAGTCATTGCGTGGGCAGGAATAGTATTTAGATTTGCGCTCATGATTATTTGGTTTTAAGCAGGGCTGCCTCAGCACATCTCGTAATGTGTACCTGAGACAGCCCTTAGTTAAATAGCGACTGAATCTACAATTAAATCAGCGATTGAATCAGTGCTTACCAAACAGCCTTGCCGGAAGCATCTTTAACACTTGCTTTCCAGGCGTCCTGAACCAATTTCACAACTGGTGCAGGCATTGCAACGTAGTCCAGGTCAGCAGCCATTGCGCCACCGTTTTTGTAGGACCAGTCAAAGAATTTCAACACTTCTTTAGCGCGCTCAGCCGATGCTTGCGATTTGTGCAAGAGGATGAACGATGCGCCAGTGATAGGCCAGCTCGATTTACCAGCCTGGTTGGTCAGGATCACGCCCATACCTGGGGTTTTTGCCCAATCAGCACCAGCTGCAGCTGCTTTGAAGGTTTCATCGTCTGGTTGGACGAATTGACCGTCACGGTTTTTCAACTGGGTGTGCGACATTTTGTTCTTTTTAGCGTACGCGTACTCTACGTAGCCGATCGAACCCTTGATACGCTGAACGTTAGCTGCAACGCCTTCGTTACCTTTGCCGCCCACACCTGCTGGCCATTTAACTGCTGTACCTGCGCCCACGCCTTCTTTGAAGTCAGCATTGGTTTTCGACAGGAAGTCGGTCCACAGGAAGGTGGTGCCCGAACCGTCCGAACGATGCACAACGGTGATGTCGGAATCTGTCAGTTTTACACCTGGGTTCAATGCAGTGATACGTGCATCGTTCCATTTGGTGATTTTGCCGAGGTAGATGTTAGCCAAAACTTCTGGCGTCATTTTCAATTGACCCGGGGCGACGCCCTCCAGGTTGACGATAGGTACAACACCACCCATGATCGCCGGGAATTGCAGCAAGCCTTCGGCTTCCAGCTCTTCTTCTTTCAGTGGCATGTCGGATGCGCCGAAATCAACGGTTTTTGCCTTGATTTGTTTGATGCCGCCGCCGGAACCGATGGATTGATAGTTCAAGCCTGTGCCGGTTGCAGCTTTGTAGGATTCAGCCCATTTGGAATAAATAGGGTAAGGGAAAGTCGCACCAGCACCTGTAATATCAGCTGCTACTGCGGACGAGAACGCCACTGCTGCGACTGCAGCTACCATGGCGGTTTTGACAAATTGATTCAATCGCATATCTGCTCCTTAGGGTTAACTAAATAAGACAGTGCGAACTCTATCGGACAATTATGACATCTTTATGACTTCAAAAAAATCATGTCATAAACTTGATTTTGGACAAAAAAGCCTGTCATTAAGTTGTCATAATGGGTCACTACACTCTGCGAGGTTACCAATGGCAAAAGTCAAGAAAATGCACAAGAAAGCCGCAGCAGAAGCCGTTTCCGCCCAAGTATTACCGCAAAGCGCCATCTATTTAAACCGTGAATTGTCACAATTGGCCTTTAACCGCCGGGTTTTGGCGCAGGCGGAGAATCCGGACGTCCCGCTGCTGGAACGCCTGAAATATTTGTGCATCGTCAGCAACAACCTGGATGAATTATTTGAAGTGCGGATTGCCAGCCTGCTGGCCAATAATCATATGGAAGGCGAGTTTGTCGAACCGCCTGCCCTGTCTGCCGCGCTGGCAGTAGCCGGCGCCGAATGTCATCAAATCGTCGAACGCCAATACCGTGTATTAAATGAGAGTGTTTTGCCGCAACTGGCACAGGAAGGCATCCATTTATTACGCGACCAGGACCGCAATGAAGCGCAGCGCGCGTGGGTCAAGGCCTATTTCGACCGCGAAGTACGCCCGCTGCTGACACCTATCGGCCTCGATCCGGCGCATCCGTTCCCGCAAGTAGTCAATAAGAGTCTGAATTTCATCGTCGAACTGTCCGGCAAGGACGCTTTCGGCCGTGGCACCGCGATCGCGATCCTGAAGGCGCCACGCGTTTTGCCGCGTGTCATCCAGTTGCCACCGGAATTATCGAAAAACGGCGTCTCCTTCTGCCTGTTGTCATCCATCATCCACGCCCACATCAGCGATTTGTTCAGTGGACGCGAGGTTTTGGCTTATTCGCAATTCCGCGTCACGCGTAATAGCGACCTGTGGGTGGATGAAGAAGAGGTTAAAAACCTGCGCCAGGCTTTGCAGGGCGAACTGCAGAGCCGTAACTTCGGCGTCGCCGTACGCCTTGAAGTCGCAAAGAATTGCCCGCCGCACCTGTCACAATTCCTGCTGGAGCAGTTCTCCATCGATAAAAACCGCCTGTATGCGGTCGATGGCCCGGTGAATATGGTGCGCCTGTCCGAACTGATAGACCATGTGACCAAGCCGGAACTGCGTTTCCCGCCTTACTCGCCGATGTATCCGGCAAAACTGGCGAATACCGACCTGTTTGGCGTCATCGGCAAGCATGATGTCTTGCTGCACCACCCTTTCCAATCCTTCCAGCCGGTACTCGAATTCATCCGCAGCGCGGCACAGGATCCGGATGTCGTCGCAATCAAACAGACGATTTACCGTACCGGCATGAACTCCGACCTGATGGAGTCGCTGATCATCGCGGCGCAACGCGGCAAGGAAGTTACCGTGGTGGTCGAATTGATGGCGCGTTTCGATGAAGAAGCCAATATCAACTGGGCCGATCGCCTCGAACGTGCCGGCGCGCAAGTCGTGTACGGTGTGGTCGGACTGAAAACCCATGCCAAACTGGCGCTGGTAATTCGCCGTGAAAACGGTGCACTGCGCTATTACGCGCATATGGGCACTGGCAACTATCACCCGAGCACGACCAAGTTCTATACCGATTTCGGCCTGTTGACGGCGAATCCTGCCATCGCTACCGAGGTGAATGAAGTATTTATCCACCTGACCAGCCTGACCAAACCGAAAAAACTGGACCACTTGTGGCTGGCGCCTTTCGCCCTGCAAAAGGAGTTCATACGCGCCATCCGCAATGAAGCGAAAATCGCGCGCCTAGGCCGTCCGGGTCGTATCATCGCAAAAATGAATGCCCTGCTGGATGAATCTGTCATCCGCGCACTCTATGCGGCATCGGCTGATGGCGTAAAAATCGATTTGATCGTGCGCGGTGCCTGCGCGCTACGCCCTGGTGTGCCGGGCTTGTCGGATAATATCCGCGTGCGCTCCATCGTCGGCCGCTTCCTCGAACACAGCCGTATTTATTACTTCCGTAACGACCTGGCGCACGATGTCTACCTGTCCAGTGCCGACTGGATGAACCGCAATCTGTTCCGCCGCATCGAAGTAGCCTTCCCAATCCTCGATCCGGCCTTGAAAAAACGTGTGATCACAGAAGGTTTGGATCCCTATCTCAAAGACAATTTGAATTCATGGGAACTAGATTCCAACGGCATCTATCAAAAACGTAAGCCGCGTGGAAAATCAGGCGCATTCAGCGCACAACAACATCTAATGCAGGTATTAGGCAGCCCAGTGGAGTAAAAAAATGGAACTGATCTTGTGGCGGCATGCAGAAGCAGAAATGGGTGAACCCGATGAGGGACGTGCATTGACAGCGAAAGGCCACAAGCAGGCATGGAAAATGGCAGAGTGGCTCGATCACAACCTGCCCAATAGCTGCAAGATCCTGGTCAGCCCGGCAACCCGCACGATACAGACGGCGGAAGCGCTGGGCCGCAAGTTCAAGATTGTCGAAGACCTGGCACCCGAATCGAATGTGGAAAAAATCCTGGCCGCCACCCATTGGCCGGATAGCCGTGAACCGGTACTGGTGATCGGTCATCAGCCGACACTGGGGCAACTGGCGGCAACGCTGGTCACCGGCAGCCCGCAGGACTGGACCATACGCAAAGGCAACGTCTGGTGGATAGTACAGCGCGAACGCGGTGAGATTTCCGGGAATTATGTGCGTGCGGTGATGGCGCCGGACCTGCTGGCCAAGTAAAGCCCTTACCCAGGCTCAACACCAAACAAGCCCTCGGCATCGAGGATGGCATAAGTAATCGCCGGATTGCGTTCCAGGCATTTGCGGATCGCTGCCGGTATCGTTTGCCGCGTCTTCCGGCACAAGCCCTGCTGTTCCTGCAGCACGATATTCAAGCCACGCACGGTACGCACTTCATTCAAACCCGGCGAGATGTGTAGCACGATGCCTAGTTGCGCATACATGCGCTCTTCGACGTGCTTCAAATCCGTGTAGCTGGAAATCGCCTCAATCCGCTCTATAAGCTGCTTCTCCTGCCACTTCGTCAGTTGCAGGATGCGTACATCTCCGTCCGGCTTGCGCAGCAACTCGTCCCGCTCGCAGGTACACAGACCTTGCGGGCATTCTTCACGCAATACAAAGGACGGCGACTGCATGGCGCTCACTCCATGGCTGGACTGTTATCAGCAGGCGCAAATTCCTCGCGCCGCTACCCGCTTACACTTTTTTGACGAATTCCGACTTCAGGCTCATCGCGCCAAAGCCATCGATCTTGCAATCGATATCATGATCGCTATCGACCAGGCGGATGTTTTTAACCTTGGTACCTACTTTAAGCACACCGCCGGAACCTTTCAACTTCAAATCCTTGATGATGGTCACGGTATCGCCATCCTGCAACACCGCGCCGACCGCATCACGATACACCTTGGCTTGCTCTACCGCTTCGGTCGCAGCCTGTGCCGACCATTCGTGCGCGCACTCAGGGCAAATATACAGGCCGCCGTCCTCGTAGGTGAATTCGGAATTGCATTGAGGGCATGCAGGCAAATTGCTCATAGTGCGTCCTTACAAATAAAACCAATAGAAGACCAACAGTATACCGCTTGCCCCGGACCAGCCGCTGCTTTGCACAAACGCCGGCTATCTTTCATTTTATTTTTTATGCTATTCTGCTTGCGCTGTCGCACGTAGCTGCGCACGCCGTAAGCGTTTACGTCAATCAACGCGCAACCAGCCATGGATCATGGCGGGAGTGCGCTGACGTATGTGCTGCAGCGGGCTCCCGTGATCATGGTTTTACGGAGTCTGTCACATGTCTGAAGCATCCCCGCGTTTTGATACCGCGTATCGTCGTCTGATCTGGACGACGCTTGCCCTGTTTTTATCCTATCTGGCCGTGGCCATGTCCTTGCCGGTACTACCGGTATATGTCACCCAACAACTGCAATACGGCAATGTACTGGCCGGCCTCGCCGTTGGCATTACATTCCTCGCCACCATCCTGACCCGCGGCCAGGCCGGCACCCTGACTGATCGCGCCGGCGGCAAACACAGCATGCGGCGCGGCCTGATTATTTATATGCTGGCCAGCCTGGTGTGCTGGGTCTCGGCCTGGCCCATCTTCCCTAGCCCGCTCAGCTATACCTTACTGATCATCGGCCGCCTCTTGCTCGGCTGGGGCGAAAGCCTGGCACTGGTCGGCATGCTGGGCTGGAGCATTGCGCAAATGGGACCGACACGCGCCGGCCGCGTGATTGCCTTATCCGGCATGGCTATCTATGGCGCGTTTGCCGTCGGTAGCCCGCTCGGCCTGGCCATCTTCCAGTACGTGGGCTTCAGCGGCCTGATGCTGGTATGCGCCGGCCTGCCTTTATTGGGGTTGGCGATGATCAAAAATATGCCGGAAGGCGCTGTGCAACAAGGTGTGCGTGAATCCTTTTGGCGCATCCTCGGCCGCATCTGGCGTCCCGGCCTGACAGTGGGCCTGCAAGGTGTCGGCTTCGCCGGCCTGGGGGCATTTATTACGCTGCACTTCATTAGCCAGGGCTGGGCCTACGGCAGCCTCGGACTGACCCTGTTCGGTACCGGCTTCGTCGGCATGCGTTTGCTCTGCGGCCATCTGCCGGACAAGGTGGGCGGCAGCCGCGTTGCCATCGTTTCGCTGGCGATAGAGGCGGTCGGCCAATTCCTGCTGTGGAGCGCGACTGAACCGGCCTGGGCGTTGCTCGGAGCATTGCTGACCGGGATCGGCTGTTCGATGATATTCCCGTCGATGGGAATGGAGGTAGTCAGGCGCGTACCGCCGCAATTACGCGGTACCGCGGTCGGTGGCTTTGCAGCCTACCAGGATATAGCCTATGGCTTGACAGGACCGGTAGCCGGCTTGTTTGCCGATCACTATGGTTATGCGGCAGTGTTCCTGATCGGCGGCATTGCAGCCACCCTGGGCATAGGAACCGCGATCCTGACCGGGCGGGAAAAAACCTGAATACCTGAAGGCTGGAAATTCAAATGAAACGCATGCAAGTGAGCTTGAGCTACTTGCATGCGGGCTTCATGCCGTTGGCTTGGGCGCAGGACGACGCACCATAGGGATATGATCGGTCTTGCGTACCGGGTGCAGGTGCGCCAGGAATTGCTGGGTCGCGGTACTCCATGAATAGTGCAAGGCATGTTCGCGTACCACCGAACGTTTCAGGTTCAATGCCTCGAAGCAAGCGCGCATCAAATCCTCATGCAGTACGCCGGATTTACCCTGCGCCACTACATCAATCGGACCTTCTACCGGATAAGCAGCCACCGGCACGCCGCAAGCCATCGCTTCAACCAGCACCAGGCCGAAAGTATCGGTACGGCTGGGGAATACGAAGACATCGGCGCAATTGTAGTAAGCCGGCAAGGCGTCATGCGGCTTGGCACCGAGGAAATGCACATCCGGGTATTTCTTTTCCAGCTCTTCGCGCATAGGACCATCGCCTATCACCCATTTCGCGCCGGGCAATTCCATCTGCAGGAAAGCTTCTATATTCTTTTCCACCGCAACGCGTCCGACATACAGATACAGCGGGCGCTCATGCGTCACCTCTTCATGCTGGCCCGGGCGAAAGTAATCGGTATCCACGCCACGGCTCCACTGCACGACATTCTTGAAACCACTTTTTTCCAGCGCATCCTGCATGCGCGGGGTCGGCACCATGACCGCCTTGGCCGGCCGGTGGAACCACTTCAGCCAGCGATACGTGAGCGCCAGCGGCAAGTGGAAACGGGTACGCAAGTATTCCGGGAAACGTGTGTGGTAGGCAGTCGTGAAATCCAGCCCGCGATTGATGCAAAAGCGGCGTGCCGCCAGTCCCATCGGGCCTTCGGTCGCGATATGGATGCAATCCGGATCGAAATCTTCCAGTGCCGCCGCCACCTTCGCATACGGCTTGTAGGCCAGGCGGATTTCCGGATAGGTCGGGCAGGAATAGCTGCGCATGTTTTCGGGTGTCACCATCAAGACCGCATGGCCGTTGGCACGCAGTTGCTTGCGGGTGGCCTTCAGTGTATTGACCACACCATTGACTTGCGGCTCCCAGGCGTCGGTTACGATGGCGATACGCATAATTCTTCACCTTTTTCATGTTTTGCCGCCTGATGCGACATGACGATTTCCTGCCAGGTCACCAGGCGCAAGGCACCGGAAGCATCCTCGACCAGCGCCGACAGGCTTTCGACCCAGTCGCCGTCATTGCAGTAAGTAATGCCGTCGATGTCGCGGATTTCCGGCTTATGGATGTGGCCGCAGATCACGCCATCGAGGCCACGTCGCTTGGCTTCGGCTGCCAGCGCATTTTCAAATGAGGAGATATAGCTGACGGCATTCTTGACCTTCAGCTTCAGGTACTGCGACAAGGACCAATATGGCAAACCGGCACGCGCGCGCCAGCCGTTGAACCATTGATTGAATTTGAGGATGACCGTGTACAGGTTGTCGCCGACATAGGCGAGCCATTTGGCACAGGCGATCACGCCATCGAAACGGTCACCGTGCAAGACCAGCATGCGCTTGCCCTGTGCCGTTGTATGGATGAGTTCATCGCGGATGCGGATGCCACCAAAATCCAGGTCGATGAATTGACGCACCGCTTCATCATGGTTGCCGGGCACGAAAATGACTTCGGTGCCCTTCTTCGCTTTCTTCAACACCGTTTGTACGACATCGTTATGCGCTTGCTCCCAATACCAGCGACGCTTGAGCTGCCAACCATCGATGATGTCGCCGACCAGGTAGAGGGTCTCCGATTCGGTTTTACGCAAGAATTCCAGCAGGCGTTGTGCCTGGCAACCAGTGGTTCCCAGGTGCAAGTCTGAAATCCAGATTGTACGAAAGCGGACTGGCTCGCGCTTCGCGCCAACTTCCGCACCGATAAAATCAGTCGTCAAAAATTGGTCGCGTGGTTTCATGCTGGTTGCGCCTCTTTCAGGTAGTGACGGGCATAACGGCTGTCGAGCTTGGCCAGTGGCAACATCATGAACAAGTCAGCGCTATGGAAGTCAGGATCCCAGGCCGGGTTGCCGCACACCCAGGCACCGCTGCGCAGGTAACCCTTGATCAAGGGTGGTACCACGGCGACATGGCCGGCTTCGCGTTCGGCGATAGGAAAAGGCAGGTGCGGCGTAACGCGGTACTCGGCTGGCGCCAGGTTGTTTTCCGCCAGCGAGTGGTACAAGGCTGCCGCATTGTGACCGCCATCAGCCAGGCTGACGCTGGCGCAACCGATCAGGTACTCGCATTTTTCTTTTTTCATGAATGCGGCCAGGCCGGCCCATAGCAACATGATCACAGCGCCGCTGCGGTAATCCGGATGGATGCAGGCACGTCCGGCTTCAGCGATGCGATTGCGCAGATTATTCAGGCGGCTGAGGTCGAACTCTTGCTCGGAGTAAAACTGGCCCATCTTGCGTGCAGCCTGAGGGCTCATGACGCGGTAGGTACCAACCACTTTCAGTGTTTCTGAATCGCGCACGATCAGGTGATCGCAGTACGCGTCAAATTCATCCTTATCGAGTCGCTCTTCGTTCTTCAGTGAAGAAAGTCCCATAGACTCGATAAAAACCTTGTAACGCAAACGCTGTACTTCACGTACTTCTTTTTGCGTGCTGGCAAGGCTCAGCGTCAGCTTGGAAGAAGCAAGATTGGTATCGGCAGAAGCATTCAGTAATCGCATGTGTCGTCCTTTGTATTATGACGAACGAAGCGTAACTGTTGATTACTTCAGCAAAATGACAGGAGCATGTCATTTTCATGACACGACAACACTATGAAAAGCCGGCGCATTGCGCCGGTTTTTCCTTGAAACAACTAGCTATCGCATTTCTGCGGATAGCAGATTCCTTACTTGGATTTCTTTGGACGACCAGCCTTCAGTGGCGACAAGCCGGTGATCACTGCATTGAGTTTCTTCATGTCGAGGTCTTTGATCAATGCAACGCCGGCACGCAGCAATTCGCTTTTCTTGACCGCGACGCCGGCTTTCAGGAAAGCCTTTTTCACATCGCTCAACACTTGATATTCGATTTCCGGCATCGTGAAGCTATCACGTACCAGCTTGGCTTTTTTGCCTTTTACTTCCGCAACCGGCTTGGCCAATACTGGCGTAGCTGGTTTGGCTGCTGGCTTGACCACAGGCTTCGCTGCAGGTTTGCTTGCCTTGGTGACGCGCTTGCTTGCTGCTGGCTTAGGTGCAGCTTTCTTTGCAGGCGATTTGGTCGCTGCTGGTTTAACTGTGACTTTTTTCGCAGGCGCTTTGGCCGCAGGCTTGGCAGCTGTTTTAGCTACAGCTTTTTTGGCTGCTGGCGCTTTGCTCGCAACTACTTTTTTTGCTGCTGCTTTTTTTGCCGGTGCTTTCTTCGCTGCGGCCGGGGCTTTCTTGGCTACTGGCGATTTTTTTGCTGCAGCTGCTTTTTTCGCTGGCGCTGCTTTTTTTGCTGGTGCGGCTACCGGTGCTTCCGGTTTTACTTCCACCTTCACTTCTGTTTCGTTCGACACAAGCTTCTCCTTGATTATTAATAGTATAAATAATATATATAGTTTATTCATTTTTTGCAAGAAAATACCGCACAGGCAATGTAACAGCAGCTTGGCGCCTACATCAAGGTTGCGCTGCAACATGTGTAAATTCATCAAGGCGTCACAATTCAAAACCAGAATTGCGGTCAAATACGCTCACTCCATTCCATACATGACCCTGCTCCGGTTTTTCGCCATCGCTTCCGCTTCCTTCCTGCTGGCCGGCCCTGCCGCCGCGCAAGAGCCCAACACCATTGTGGTCGGCCAGGCGATCGACCTGTCCAGCCCGAATGCCTCGGTTGGCCGTGACTATGTCGCAGGCATCAAAACCTATTTCGATGCCCTCAATGCCGCCGGCGGCGTCAACGGCAAACGTATCCGCTACATCGTGCGGGATGACCAGGCGCAAGCGGCAGTCGCTGCCAAAGTGGTGACCGAATTGATAGAACGTGACCAGATCGACTTCCTGCTCGGCGGCGTCGGTGACAGCACTGCACAGGCTGTGTTGAATACACCTGCGTTCAAGCGCAGCAACCTGGTGCTCTTTGCACCGCTGGTGGATACGGTCGAGCTCAATAGCACGCGTGTGCTGTTCTGGCGTCCCAGCTATTTGCAGGAAGTGCGGCACATCCTGTCACACTTCAGCCAACTGGGAATGACAGATGTTGGCATTGCCTACCAGGACACGCCGTGGGCACAGCAAGCCTTCCGTAACCTGTCGGCAGAATTGCGCGGCCGCGGCGTGAAACTGAACGGTTCGGCCAAACTGGGGAACAATGAAAAGCAAAATGCGCAGGAAGCCGCCAGCCTGGCGACCGGCAAACCGGGCTTCGTCATCGTCATCGCAGACACCATCAGCACTTCGCTATTCCTGAAAGAATTCCGTCGTTCGGCGCCACAAACCTTTGTCGCCGGTACCTCGCTGATCAACCTGGAAACCCTGCGTGAGTTGGCCGGCGCACGCGCCGTGGAATGGACGGTGTTCTCGCAAGTGGTACCGAATCCGAATACCGGCAAGTCGTCGATCCAGCTCGAGCATTTGAATATGATGAAGAAGTATCGCGACGAGCCACCATCCTCATTGACGCTGGAAGGTTTTACGGTCGCCAAAACCCTCACCAGGGCAATCCAGCGAAGCAAGCGCAGCAATCAGGCGGCACTGCAGGAATTGATGAACCAGGATGCGAATATCGACCTCGGCGGCCTGTCTGTCACGGCATCGCCGAACAGCAGGCACCTGTCCGGCTATCTGGATATCGCACTCTTCAAGAAGAACGGCCTGGTGTTTTAAACCCCGAGGCCGGGCTTAACCGTGCGGCTTGAAACGGATGAAGCGGTAGATATACACGGCGATGACCGTGTAGACGACCGCCTTGGATACCGGATCAACATAGTGCTGCACTACTTCATATTGGGATTGCAACAGGTAGCCGGTCAGTGCCAGGAAACTGGTCCAGATCAGCGAGCCGACAGTCGAATACAGTAAAAACGGCAGCATGGGCATCTTCACGCCACCGGCCGGAACCGAGATCAGCGTACGTATCGCCGGGATCAGGCGACCAAAGAAAACTGCCGCCGCATCATGCCGTTCAAACCAGCCCGAGGCCTTATCGATATCGCCCGGCGACACCGTCAGCCAGCGTCCATGCCTGGCTGCAAGGCGCTTCAGGCGCTCCTTGCCGAACAGGGCACCCGCGTAATACCAGGGCAAGGCCCCGACCACGGAACCGGCAGTACCGACCAGTATGACGACGAAAATATTCAATTCGCCACGGGCGGCGACAAAGCCGGCCAGCGGCATGATCAATTCGGAAGGGATGGGAGGGAAGACATTCTCTGCCAGCATCAGCAGGAAAATACCAAGATAGCCGCCTTGCGACACGATATCGACAATACTGTGGAACAAACCCGTCTCCTGAAATGATCAAAAACGGGCCATCCTAAACCGTCAGGCTTGAATGAACAAGCGCTGACGGCATTGAAAAAGCTTAGTTGTTGAGTTTGACGGCAAAATCGATGCCGACTTCGCTCCAGCATTCTTTTTCTTTTTCTATCCAGTAGGCAACAGTCGGGTGCTGCGTCGCCCATTCCTTGCGGATTTCCAGCTCTATGCCTTTTTTCATCCGCAAACGCACCTCATCCATCACAACATCAATGCGTGCATGCATGAACATCAGGGCCAGCCGCAATGCCAGTACCGCCTTGGCAAAATCACTGTCAGCCAGTTCATCCGCCACTTTGCGCAAATTACCTTTTTGCGCCAGCACGAGGCTGCTCATCACGCGTTGTTCACGTGTCGTAAAGCCCGGCAAATCGGCATTCCCCACCATGTACGCAGCATGTTTGTGATAACCGCTATGCGATACCACCAACCCGACTTCATGCAACAAGCCGCTCCAGAACAATAACTTGGCATAGCTCTCATCGCTCGGCTTGAGCAAGGCAAAGAAAGCGCTGGCGACATTGGCCGCCTGTTCCGCCCGCTTTTCATCGACCTTGAAACGCTGCAGGAAATCACGTGCCGACTGGTCGCGCCGGTCGCGCTTGGTCGCCCGCAAATGCAAGTCCCACAGCACGCCCATGCGCAGGCCTGCTTCTATCGGCGTTACCACCTTGATGCTGAATTCCTGCATGAGCGCAATCAGGATCGCCAGCCCGCTGGTAATACTGGCGGCACGGTCAGCCTTCATCCCGATCAGATCGATATTGCCGGCATGGCCGAACTGGATCAGGCGCTTCCGCAGCGCTTCCAGGCTCTTCAGCGACATCAAGCCGTCGCCCAGGCCATTCTTGCTGATCGCATCGGCAAGCGCGCGTATGGTGCCGGACGAACCATAGGCATTCGTCCACAATTCCGGCTTATACAAAGGCACGGCATCTTCGAAGCGCGAGCGCGCTGACAGTACTGCAGCATCAAACGACTCCGCATTGATGACGCCGTTCGGGAAGAAGTTCAGGCTTTGCGGCACAGTGCCGACGCTGAAGGATTCCACCTGCTCAATCTTGGGTCCTTTGCCGAGGATCACCTCGGTCGAACCACCACCGATATCCAGTACCAGGCGACGCTCATTCTGCGACAGGGTACTGGCCACGCCCATATAAATCAGACGCCCTTCTTCTTCACCGGAAATGATTTCTATCGGATAGCCGATAGCCGCTTCCGCCGCCGGCAGGAAGGTGGCTGAATTTCTTGCGATACGTATGGTGTTGGTGGCGACGACGCGCACCGCACTAAGCGGAAAAGTACTCAAGATGGAATTGAAGCGCCCCAGCGATTCAATTGCACTTGCCATCGCGGCCGCAGTCAGGTTGCCCTTGCTGTCCAGACCCGCACCCAGGCGGATCGGATCACGCGCACTCTTGATGATGCGCATGGTGTCGCCGTCATGGCGTCCAATATGCAGGCGAAAACTATTCGAACCGAGATCTACCGCTGCAAACATTCCATCCTCTCAATCACGCACCTGCTTCACAGTCGAACGGGCCTGGTATTTGCACATGCACTCCACGCGATTCCGCGTGAAAAGTGCGTGACAATAAGCCCGCATTATTACCGCATGATGACAATTCCGACGCGCAATAAAGGCAGCGTTTCCTTGCATTCCTGCGCATATAAAAAAATTGCGCATCATAGATGCGCAAATCATTTATACCATTTTCAAATACTTATCGCCAACGAAGATTCACGACTATTTGCAAATCCTTGTTTCAACCAAATTTCCTGACCGCGTCCAGCGCCAGTCCGGCCCCGATGCTGCCGAACAAATCACCTTCCACACGGCGTGCATCCGGCAATAAGGAACTGATCTTTTCGCGCAACAGTTGTACACCGCTGGAACCACCGGTAAAGACCACGGTATCGACATCTTCCGCCGCAATACCGGCATCCTTGAGCAAATTGGCGACCGTGCCCTCTACCGAGCTGACCATCTTGTCAATGGCATTGTCGAACTCATCGCGGCGCAGGGTCAGCGTGGTGCTGGGTGCGATGCGATCCAGCAGTAATTCTGTTTCGAGTGCCGACGACAAGGCGATCTTGCCTTCCTCCGCCTTCAGCGCCAGCCAATGGCCGGAACGGTTTTCGATCAGGTGCAGCAGGCTGTCCAGCTTCGTCTTGTCGCGTGCATCGCGATAAATATCCTTGATCTGCAACCAGGCCTTTTGCGTGTAAGCCAGGTTGATCGTGTGCCAGGTCGCCAGGTTGAAGTAATAGCTGGACGGCACTTCGGTATTGTTATTGAGGCGACTGCCCAAGCCCAGCAAAGGCATGATGCTGGTCAGGCTCAGGTATTTATCGAAATCGGTACCACCGATATGGATACCACCGGTAGCCAGGATATCGTCGCGGCGATCCACCTTCTTCGCCCGTTCCGGCGACAGGCGTACCAGCGAAAAGTCGGACGTACCACCGCCGATATCGGCGATCAGTACCAGCTCTTCCTTATCTATCTGTGACTCGTAATCGAAAGCGGCGGCGATCGGCTCGTACTGGAAATCAATATCCTTGAAACCAACCGACTGCGCGATTTCATATAGCGTATCTTCGGCCAGGATGTCGGCTTCTTCATTGCCGTCGACAAAGTACACCGGACGTCCCATCACCACGCTGCTGAATTCACGGCCGGCGGCAGTCTCCGCCCTATGCTTCAGTTCTGCAATGAATTGCGTCAACAGGGTACGGAACGGCAAGGCCTTGCCCATGACTTCGGTCTGGTCATCGATCAGACTGGTGCCGAGCAGGCTCTTGAGCGAGCGCATCAGGCGGCCTTCATAACCCTGCAGGTAATTTGCCAGCGCGGCACGGCCGTAATAGACCTGCTCTTCGTCTGCATTAAAGAAAACAACCGACGGCAGTGTGACCTTGCCATCTTCCAGTTGCAATAGTGCCGAGTGGCCGGGACGGCTCCAGCCAACCGTCGAATTCGACGTCCCAAAATCGACGCCGCATGCGTTTGCCATGGAAAAACCTGTGAAAATGAAATGGGTCACGATGATAAGTCATAGACCGCGGCAAGTGTTTATTTTCTCACCCGAGCTGACCACTGAATGTTGTCATAGCCGTATCAAAGCATGCATGCGCCAAGAGAGTTACAATCAATTGTCGTTCTTTCATTGCCTGCAATGAAAATAGCTGTCTGCACCACATGGGTACCCCAATCGCCAACGATAAAGGAGACACATTATGGTTAACGTCGGATTGCAAGTCCGCCTGGAAGCAAAACCGGGCAAGGAAAAAGAACTGGAAGAATTCCTGCGTGCGCAACTGCCGTACGCACTGGGAGAACCTGCAACGGTGGCCTGGTTCGCAGTCAAGCTCAATGCCGGCACCTTCCTTATCTTCGATGCGTTCGAAAACGAAAGCGGACGGCAAGCCCATATCGATGGTGCCATCGCTGCAGCACTGGGAGAAGTCGCTTCACAGTTGTTGGCAAAACCACCCTCCATTGAAAAACTGACCATACTGGCAGCCAAGCTGCCGGGCAGCGGCGAAGTGCCGGATTCATTGGGTTAGCGTCGAACTAGCCGTTTGCGTGGCCACATCGTAAAATACCGGCTTACGGAGGATTTATGAATACGAGTTGGGGTAGCGAAGAGGATATGGAAATCGATGACGAGCTGATGGCCGACATCGAGCATCTGGTCCCGTCCAGGCAACGCAATAGCGGCGATATCGGCACGCTGGATTTCTACGACCGGCAAGACCGCATGGCGCGGGAAATCGCCGACAAGCCACGCTGATATCACAACGGGTGCCTGGCGCACCCGTCTTTCATCCAGCCGGCCGCGGCACCCTGCCCGGCTTCCGCTGCACATCCATTGCCTGACTCCCTGCGAGGAATCGCCCATGTCACCTGTCGTGCACGCCTTCTTCGACAATGAAACCGGTACCGTCAGCTATGTGGTGCATGCAGCGCAGGAATCGGCTTGCGCCATCATCGATTCGGTCCTCGATTACGATCCCAAATCCGGCCATACCAGCACCGGCTCGGCCGATAAAGTCATCCAGTTTGTGCGGCAGCAAGGCCTGGCGGTCGAATGGATACTGGAAACCCATGCGCATGCCGACCACCTGTCCGCCGCTCCCTATATCAAGCAAAAACTGGGAGGCCGCATTGCCATCGGCCGCATGATTACCAAGGTGCAGCGCGTCTTTGATGAAATTTTCAATCTTGAAGATTCATTCAAATTCGATGGTTCGCAATTCGATCACCTGTTCGAAGAAGACGAAATTTTCCATATCGGCAAGCTACAGGCGCAAGCCCTGTATGTGCCCGGCCATACGCCGGCGGACATGGCTTATCACATCGGTGATGCAATCTTTGTCGGCGACACCCTCTTCATGCCGGATGCCGGTACCGCACGCTGCGACTTCCCCGGCGGCGATGCGCATACGATGTATCGCTCGATACAAAAAATCCTCAGCTTCCCCGACCAAACGCGCTTGTTCATGTGCCATGACTACCCGCCCAATGAACGTGCACCGGCGTGGGAAACCACGGTCGTGAGGCAGCGCACCACGAACATCCACATCCGCACCGGCATCAGTGCCGACGAATTTGTCGCCATGCGTACCGCACGCGACAAGACGCTGGGTATGCCGACGCTGATCCTGCCGGCTATCCAGGTCAATATCCGCGCCGGTAACCTGCCTCCGGCCGACGACAATGGCATTCGCTACCTGAAAATCCCGCTCAACACGCTAACAGGCTGACAACACAGCATGGCGCACCATTTTGGTGCTTGCATCACCTGCTTTCGATGGCATTAATATTGCTATGAAGAAATGGGCGTTTTGCCTGAAAATAGGCATTTGCCTGAGCGATACGCTGACCAGTCGGATATCTGGAACCGGAAGCCTTCGTGATTTAAGATACCGCATCCCAACATGCTGCTCTCCATGCCATCCCACCCTGCTGACCCGACATTGCAAGCCCGTTTGCTCAGCACCCTGCTGGCCAACCTGGAAGGCATGGTCTATCGCTGCCGGCTCGACGCCCACTGGACGATGGAATTCGTCAGTGAAGGCTGCTTTGCGCTGACCGGTTATACCGAAGAGGATCTGCTCTTCAACAGCCGCGTGTCTTATGACCAGATTACCCACCCGGATGACCGCCGGCATGTGCGCGATACGATACTGGAAGCGGTACGCAATAATCGCCGCTTCGATATCGAATACCGCATCGTGCGTGCCGACGGCAGCATCCGCCATGTGTGGGAACGTGGCACCAATATTTCACATGACAACAAAGCCTGGGACATCCTCGAAGGTTTTATCCAGGATGTGACCGAGCGCAAGCAGGCGGATGAAGCATTGCGCGAAGCAGAGCGCCGCTACCGCAGCATCTTTGAAAACGCGATCGAAGGTATTTATCAATCGACGCCAAGCGACGGCTATCTGGCAGTCAATCCCGCCCTTGCCCGCATGTACGGCTATGACAGCCCGCAGGCATTGATTTCCACGCTACGCGACATTGATAACCAGGTCTATGTCGACCCGCAACGCCGCCTTGAATTCAAGCGCCTGATGGCCAAGCATGGGGTAGTCACCAATTTTGAGTCACGCGTGCACCGACGCAACGGCGAAGTCATCTGGATTTCGGAAAACGCACGCTCGGTCTACAACAGTGACGGCACCTTGCTATTCTTCGAAGGTACGGTGGAAGCCATCACCGAACGTAAATTGCATGAAGCGGAAATCCAGTTCCAGGCGACGCACGATGCACTGACCGGCTTGCCGAATCGCACCCTGCTTTACGACCGCATGCAGCAAGCAGTGCTGCATTCCGAACGTTACGGCAAGCTGACCGCGATTGCCTTCCTCGACCTGGATCAATTCAAATTCATCAATGACAGCCTGGGTCACCAGGTCGGCGATGAATTGCTCAAGATAACCGCGCAACGCCTGACTTCCTGCCTGCGCGAAAGCGATACCGTGGCGCGCCAGGGTGGCGATGAATTCGTGCTGCTGCTGACCGACCAGCCGAATGAAGAAGCGATTACACACACCATGCAACGCGTGTTGCATGAAGTGTCGCAACCGTGGAAAGCCAATGACCTGGAGTTTCAGATCACTTGCAGTATCGGCCTCACGCTATGCCCGGATGACGGGCGCGATGCCGAAACCCTGCTGAAGAATGCGGACTCGGCGATGTACAAGGCGAAGGAACTCGGGCGCAATAACTTCCAGTACTTCTCGGCCGAAATGAATAGCTCGGTCACCGACCGCCTGGAACTGCTGAACCGCTTGCGCCAGGCGATTACGAATGAAGACTTTGTGTTGCACTATCAACCAAAAGTCAGCCTCGCCAGCCATCAAATCATCGGGGCGGAAGCCCTGGTGCGCTGGAATAGCGCACATTCCGGCATGGTATCGCCGGCCAGTTTCATTCCGCTGGCGGAAGAAACCGGCCTCATCATCCCGCTCGGCGAATGGGTCTTGCGCACCGCCTGCCGCCAGAATCGTGCATGGCAGGATGCCGGTTATCCGCCTATCCCGATTTCTGTCAACCTGTCGCCACGCCAACTGGCGCGCGGCGATATCGTCGAAGTGGTGGAACGCATACTCACCGAAACCGGCCTCGAAGCGCAGCACCTGGAACTGGAAATTACCGAAAGCGTGATGACCACCGATGTCGAAAAATCGTTTGCGCTACTGACGCAGTTACGTAGCCTGGGTGTCAAGATATCGCTCGACGATTTCGGCACCGGTTATTCCAGCCTCAGCTACCTGAAGCGCTTCCCGGTCGATACGTTGAAGATAGACCAATCCTTCGTGCGCGATATTGCGACCGACCAGGACAGTGCCGCGATTGTGAAAGCGATTATTTCACTGGGAAGGAATTTGAACCTGACCGTGCTGGCCGAAGGGATAGAAACCGAAGATCAATTCCAGTTCCTGCTGGCCAATGGTTGCGACGAAGGCCAGGGATATTTGATGAGCAAGCCTGTGCCAAACAAAAATTTCGTGGATTTACTCACGCAATAAGTTTGGGCGGCAGGCTGCTTAAAAGACTTTCTTACAGCTGTAACCCGCTTCAGAAGCTCAAGCTGTTGACGCCATCAGCCGTACCGAGCAAAGCGATATCGGCACCGCGACGGGCAAACAAGCCTACCGTCACCACACCGACGATATCGTTGATCTGCGCTTCGAGCGTCGCCGGATCTTCAATCTGCAAACCCAGCACATCGATGATGTAGCAGCCGTTATCGGTGACGACCGCTTTACCGTCTTTCACGCGCAAACGCGGCTCACCGCCAAGTGCGGCCAGCTTGCGCGCCACCACCGCCTGCGCCATCGGGATCACCTCCACCGGCAGCGGAAACTTGCCAAGCTTGTCGACCAGCTTGGAACCATCAGCGATACAGACGAATTTTTTGGCGACCGAAGCCACGATTTTTTCACGCGTCAGGGCGGCACCACCGCCTTTGATCATCGCGCCTTGCGCCGTGATTTCATCCGCGCCGTCGATATATACCGACATCGAATCGATATCGTTCAAATCGAAAATGGTAATGCCATGTGCACGAAGGCGTTCTGCCGTTGCTTCGGATGAAGCGACCGCGCCCTTGATGCGATCCTTGATCTTGCCCAATTCATCAATGAAGAAATTGGCCGTGGAACCGGTACCGACGCCGATGATTTCACCCGCCACTACGTAATCGATGGCAGCACGCGCCACCGCTTGTTTCATTTCGTCTTGAGTCATGAGCTATGCAGGAAAAAGTCTGGAGAAGCTGGCTATTTTACCGGAAGCCCCGCCGGCCCAGCCCGAAATGCGGCAAAAATCGCCGCTGGCACGGCGGTGGGACTTATCAGCCTATCAAGCTTTTCCATCATCCGGATGCTCCAGCGTCTCGAACAGGGCGATTTGCAGGCGTGAATGCCAGCGGATGAAAGTCTTCCACAGCAGCGCCGTCATGATTGCAGCAGCCAGCAAAAGCAGCATCAGGGTATCGGTCGGCGGCAGTATGCGCGCACTCAACAAGCCGATCAGCATAAGGATGCCGAAGATCGACAACAGCGGAATCACTTCGGAAATCAAACGCCGCAAACCGTGGACAAAGCGCCCGCCATCGCCAATCACGATCTCCGCCAGCAGCTGGCTCAAGGCATTGAGCTTGCGATAGGTCGCAATCAGGAAAGGCAGGGACAAGGCCAGCGCCCCGCCGAATACGATGGCTTTTTGCGTATGTTCATCGGCGATGGAGCCGGCCAGGTGTTTTTCAATCACGCCAAAGATGTAAATACCGGCAAGGAACACTGCCGCCGTCATCGCGCAATTGACGATCACCTGCGCCACGATACGCAGCACGATCTTGAACAAGGCGGCACGATCACCATCCGGCTGTGTGTGCTGCAACCATGCGGTATAGCGATTGGCAAGGCGGCTGACACCATCCGGCATCGCGTTCGCCGCACGCAGCGAGACCGGGTCGGCCCACTTGATCAGGTAAGGCGTCAGCAAAGTGGTGACAGCTGAAACCGCCACCACGATCGGATACAGGAATTCGCTGGTGACCTGCAAGGTCAGGCCAAGCGAAGCGATGATGAAGGAAAACTCACCGATCTGCGACAAGCCCATGCCGACCCGCATCGAGGTCCGGCCATCATTACCGGCGACAAAAGTCCCGAGGCCGCAGGCAAAGACCTTGCCCAGCACCACTGCAACGGTAATCAAGGCAATCGGCAAGGCATAGGTCACCAGCACGGTCGGATTGAACAGCAGGCCGACGCCGACAAAAAACAGCGCGCTGAACATATCGCGTATCGGTGCGATCAGGCGTTCGATCAAATTCAATTGACGCGCTTCGGCCATGATCGCGCCTATCATGAAGGCGCCCAGCGCAATGCTGTATTCCATCTGCAGCACCAGCAGGCAAAAACCAAAGCACAGCGCCAGCACTGTGATCAGGAATACTTCATTGCTCTTGAACTTGGCGACATAAGCGAGCAGGCGCGGCACCATCAACAGGCCGAGTACCAGCGCCACGATCATGAACAATGACAACTTGCCGACTGTCACGAAGACATCGCCGGCATCGACCGAACCATTCATCGCAATACCGGACAACAGGGCAATCATGCCTATCGCCAGGATATCCTCGACAATCAGGATGCCGAAAATCAGGTGCGCGAAGCGTTCATGCTTGAGGCCCAGCTCATCCAGCGCCTTGACGATGATGGTGGTCGACGAAATCGCCAGCATCGCGCCGAGGAAGAGCGAGTCCATCGTGTTCCATTCGAAGTAACGCCCGATTTCATAACCTATCCAGGTCATCAGTACAATCTCGCCGAACGCCGCAATAAACGCGGTCACCCCGACGCGACTAAGTTTCTTGAGATTGAACTCCAGCCCCAGCGAAAACATCAGGAATACGACACCCAGCTCGGCGACGATCTTGATGGTACGGTCATCCTGTATCAGTTCGAATGGCGGGGTATGCGGGCCGATGATGACGCCGGCGAGGATGTAGCCAAGGACAATCGGCTGCCTGAAGTGGTGGAATATGATCGTGACAATACCGGCGATCAACATGATCACCGCCAGATCCTGAATAAATTCAGCTCCATGCATAGATTCAACTTTCGGTTTGTTTCTATAGCAGTGCGGACTGAGGCGTGATGCGATGTGGCTAGGTTAACCTTACACACAGATGGTGACTGTGTCCACGGCGATTTACCGTACGTTAACCAACTTTTTAATAAAAGTTTGTTCGCTTTTCTAACTTGATGACATTGTATTTTCTTCGACCAGACTTGGTTTGCCGGGGGTAGCCCGGCAGCTACTCACTTTTCTTGCTTCGCCAAGAAAAGTAAGCAAAAGAAGGCGACCGCAGGAGTCGTTGCCCGCTACGCGGGTCCCCAAGGCAAGCAATCGCCAGCCGGCGTCGCAAACCAACTCGCTTCGCTCAGACATGTTTGCGCCGTTGTACCCGTCTGACAATCGCTTGCCTTGGCAACGCCAGATGCGGGTAAGTCAAAAGCAACAGCCTAAATAATTCAGCTTAGTTTGGTGAATCAAAGAGGCTGTGGTTGTTATCCGCTTTGACGCTGCCGTTTGTGCGAGGCAGAAAATGGAAAAAGAAGGGGATGTTGTCTGAGCGTAGCGAGTTTCGTCCCCTTCCCATTTTTTGACTTGCACAGACGGGAACCCCGCAGGGGCTGCGGCTTCGCGGTCGCTTTTCTTTGCTTACTTTCTTTGGCGAGACAAAGAAAGTGAGTGGCCGCCGGGCCACCCCCGGCAACGCACTTTTCCACGAAGAGAGAGCAGCATCAACACCGGCAAACAAAAATCATCAGGCAATAAAAAAGCCGCTCAAGGCGGCTTTTCAAATGGCTCTACTTCAGGCTGGCAGCTGCTTTGGCCAGCGCGGTCACACGCCCCCAATCCCCCGCCGCCAATGCATCCTTAGGCGTCAGCCACGACCCGCCAACACAGGCTACATTCTTGCAAGCCAGGAACTGCGCCGCAGTCTCTTGCGAAATCCCGCCAGTCGGACAAAACAGTACATCCGGCAAGGGTCCGGCAATTGCATTCAACATACCGACACCACCCGCCGGCACCGCCGGGAACAGTTTCAATTGGTGAAAGCCTGCTTCCCGCGCCGCCATCACTTCCGATGGTGTCATCACGCCCGGCAACAATGGCAAACCACTGGCCAGCGAGCCCTGGATCAATTCCCTGGTCAGTCCCGGCGACACACCAAACACCGCACCGGCATCACGCGCTGCGGCAAAGTCTTCGGAGCGGGTCAGCGTGCCCACGCCGAGTATCGCTTCCGGTACCTGCTCGGCAATCGCACGGATTGCTGCCAGGCCGTGCTGTGTACGCAAGGTGACTTCCAATACCCGGATACCGCCTGCCACCAACGCGCGCGCCAAGGGTACGGCATGTGTCAGGTCGTCGATTGCAATCACCGGGATGACCGGTGACGCACGCATGATTTCCAGCAGATTCATATTCAGTTTCCTATCGGACGCTCAATCAGATTATCTTCATCGACGAAAGGTTCATCGTCGGGCACGGCCAGCGTATTGGTCGGTTTATCTTCGTCGGTTTCCAGCAAAGGTGGCGGCAAGCCGAAGGTAGTGGCACCCTCTTCCGCCGCACTCACCACATGGCGGAACATCGCAAACAATTCCCGCCCCATGCCGATTTCATTTTGCGACAGGTCAGCCGGTTCCACCCCGCGTGCCGCCCATTCCGCTTCCGGCACCAGTGCCTGCAACACACCGGTTTCCGCATTCAATTCGATGATGTCGCCATCGCGCACGCGCCCCAGAGGACCGCCCGCCAATACTTCCGGCGAAACGTGGATCGCCGCCGGCACCTTGCCCGACGCACCGGACATGCGGCCATCGGTCACCAGTGCAACATGGCGCCCCGCATCCTGCAGGCTGCCCAGTGCCGGTGTCAACGCATGTAACTCCGGCATGCCATTCGCACGTGGTCCCTGATGGCGCAGCACGGCGATGAAGTCGCGGTTCAACTCACCGGCCTGGTAGGCATGCATGAACGCTTCCTGCGAATCAAACACGATCGCCGGTGCACGCACGATGCGGTGCTGCACCTTGACCGCTGAAACCTTGACCACGGCACGCCCCAGGTTGCCGGACAGCAGTTTCATGCCGCCATCGCCGGAGAATGGATCAGCGGCGGTACGCAGTACATCTGTATTGCCGCTGACCGACGCTGCCGGTTGCCAGACCACTTGTTCGCCCTGCAGGAAAGGTTCTGCGGCATGGGCGCGCAAACCACGGCCCAGGATGGTCAGCACATCATCATGCAACAGCCCCGCATCCAGCAATTCACGGATCACGAAGCCGGTGCCACCAGCGGCGTGGAAATGATTCACGTCAGCATCGCCGTTCGGATAAATACGCGCAACCAACGGTGCAATCGCCGACAGTGCGTCGAAGTCATTCCAGTCAATTACGATACCTGCGGCCTTCGCCATCGCCACCAGATGCAGGGTGTGATTGGTCGAGCCGCCGGTCGCCAGCAGTGCGACCACGGCATTGACGATAGTCTTTTCATCGACCAGGCGACCGATAGGCGTGAAGCTCTTGCCTTGCGCACTGATCTCGACCGCACGCTGGGCCGCATGGGCGGTCAGGGCATCACGTAAAGGGGTATTGGGTGTGATGAAAGCGGCACCCGGCAAATGCAGGCCCATCACTTCCATCAACATTTGATTACTGTTTGCAGTGCCGTAGAAAGTACAGGTACCGGCATCGTGATAAGACTGCCCTTCCGCTTCCAGCAAGGCGTCACGGCCGATTTTTCCCTGTGCGTAGAGCTGGCGTATCTTGGCTTTTTCCGGGTTCGACATGCCGCTGGTCATCGGGCCGGCCGGTACGAACACCGCCGGCAAATGACCGAAATGCAGCGCACCTATCACCAGTCCCGGCACGATCTTGTCGCACACGCCAAGGTACAAGGCGGCGTCGAACATATTGTGGGATAAGGCAATCGCGGTCGACATCGCAATTGTGTCGCGGGAAAACAGCGACAACTCCATACCTGGTTGCCCCTGCGTAATACCGTCGCACATCGCCGGCACGCCGCCGGCAAACTGCGCCACACCACCGGCCTTGCGTACCGCATCCTTGATGATGTGCGGGAAGCGCTCAAAGGGCTGGTGCGCCGACAACATATCGTTATAGGCGGAGACGATGGCAATCGACGGTGCGGTTTGCTGCTTGAGCACCAGCTTGTCATTCTGCGGGGCGGCGGCAAAACCGTGCGCCAGGTTGGTACAGGACAGCGTACTGCGATGCACACCCTTTTGACGCGTATTTTCCAGGCGTTGCAGGTAGGCAGCACGATACGGTCGGCTACGCTCTACTATCCTTGCGGTTACAGCCGTCACAACAGGATGGAGCGACATATTGAATCCCTTGAAAAACAGTTTTGAAATTTTACTACAATAAATTGCATCGAACTATCGGCATTTTTTGTTTGCGCGTGAAAAGCTATGACTACATGCAGCGCCAGAAATTCATTCCTGCAAGCTCCCGCAGCAAATCGGGGAATTATAAGATCAGATTGAACTTTCCTCGCTAGCAGGTATCCGTTACAGGCTCACTACAAATAAGCAGGCCTGCATATTTATTGACTTGCGTTGCCGCTCGTAAATTTATTTGTAGTGAAATTACCATAAACTAATGTATAGTTAAAACCAACCATAGATCGCATATAACGCCCATGCGCACGACCCTTACCGCTACTGCCGCCTTCCAGGCGCTGCAACAGCACCATACTGAAAACAAAGGCCGCCAGGTCCGTCATTTATTTGCGCAAGATCCTGCCCGTTTTGACAAATTATCCGTCGAAGGCGCCGGCCTGTTCCTTGATTACTCAAAAAATATTGTCGATGACAAGACGATGACATTGCTGTACGCACTGGCCCGCGAAACCGAAGTTGAAGCACAACGCGACGCCATGTTTGCCGGCAAGGAAGTCAATCGCACCGAACATCGCGCCGTCCTGCACACTGCATTGCGCAAGCCGCGCAATGAAAAGCTGCTGCTCGGACAACAAGACATCGTCCCGGAAATACATGAAGTGCTGGACCGTATGGCTGTATTCAGCGAACGCGTACGCTCCGGTGCCTGGCGTGGTTTTGATGACCGCGAAATCACCGATATCGTCAATATCGGCATCGGTGGTTCCTACCTCGGTCCGAAGATGACTTGCCAGGCGTTGCGCTCCTTTGCCCATCCGCGCCTGAACACGCACTTCGTTTCGAATGTAGACGGGCACGACCTCGACGCCCTGCTGTCGCGCATCAATCCTGCCACCACTTTATTCATCATCGCGTCCAAAGGTTTCAATACCGCCGAAACCATGATGAATGCACAGTCGGCACGGGCCTGGTTCCTGCGCCATGCGACGGAAAGCGATTTAAGCAAACACTTCGTTGCCGTCTCCACCCATCTCGATGCGGTTCAAGCATTTGGTATTGCCCCGGAAAATATGTTCCCGTTCTGGGATTGGGTAGGCGGTCGCTATTCAGTATGGTCAGCTATCGGCCTGGCGCTGATGCTGTCCATCGGACCCGAGTGTTTCAAGGATTTCCTCGCCGGCGCGCATGCGATGGACCGGCATTTCCAGGACACACCACTCGAGCAAAACCTGCCTGTCATCCTCGCGCTGATCGGTATCTGGAACCGTAACTTCCTCGGCAGCAGCTCGATTTCGATCGCGCCCTACCACCAGGATTTACGCCTGTTTCCGGGCTACCTGCAGCAACTGGAAATGGAAAGTAACGGCAAGAGCGTGCAAGTGGATGGTGCCAAAACCAGCACCACAACCTGCCCGGTCATCTGGGGCGATGTCGGCACCAATGGCCAGCATGCCTACTTCCAGCTGCTGCACCAGGGCACGGACATCATGGCGGTCGACTTCATTGCCGCACTCAAGCCGACGCATGCGCTGGAACAACACCAGGTCCTGTTGCTGGCAAATTGCTTCGCACAATCCGAAGCCTTCATGCGCGGCAAGAATGCCGAAGAAGTACGCGCCGATATGCAGGCGCAGGGCTTGCCTGCTGCCGAAATCGAAAAATTATTGCCACACCGCATTTTCCCCGGCAATCGTCCCAGCAATACCATCCTGATGGATACCCTGAATCCGGGCGCACTCGGTGCGCTGATCGCACTGTATGAACACAAGGTGTTTGTACAGGGCGCGATCTGGGGCATCAACAGTTTTGATCAATGGGGCGTAGAGTTGGGCAAGCTGCTGGCCAAAAACATCGCAGCCGAACTGGGCGACAAAGCCAAACCCGAGCAACACGACAGCTCGACCAATGGTTTGATCGCACGGGCCAGGGCTGCACTGTAAAACAACGACGTTCTGACGAACATTTACCTCATTCACACTCCTATCATGGCTCTTACTGATTTTGACCTTGTCTTGTTTGGCGGCGGCGGCGACCTGTCGATGCGCAAACTGATTCCTGCACTGTATGCACGCGATCGCGCCGGCGATTTGCCCGCCACCGCGCAAATCATCTGCGTCGGGCGTAACACGCGCACAGCTGCGGAATTCATTGAGACTGTCAATGAAAACGCTAAATCGCATATCAATGAAAAGACTTTCAATCAGGCCGTGTGGGAAAAATTCTGTGCCCGCATCAAATACGTCGCACTGGACGCCAGCGATGAAAGCACATATCAGCCGCTGAACGATGTATTGCGTGACAGCAGCGCGATTACCCGCGTGTTTTACCTGGCGACGCCGCCTACCCTGTTCGCCAAGATTTGCCACAACCTGTCGGCCCGTGGCCTGGCTACGGAACAAACGCGCGTCGTACTGGAAAAACCTTTGGGCCGCGACCTCGCCAGCGCCAAGCAAATCAACCAGGAAGTCAGCCAGGTCTTCAAGGAATCACAGATTTACCGTATCGACCATTACCTCGGCAAGGAAGCGGTGCAGAACCTGCTGGCACTGCGTTTCGGCAATGTCTTGTTCGAACCTCTATGGCGTCGCGAATGGATTTCCGACGTGCAGATCACCATTGCAGAAGAACTCGGCGTCGGCAATCGCATGGGTTACTACGAAACGTCGGGTGCCTTGCGCGACATGATGCAAAACCATTTGCTGCAACTGCTGTGTATCGTCGCAATGGAACCGCCACTGTCGGTGACACCGGATGCGGTGCGTGATGAAAAGCTGAAAGTACTGCGTTCGCTGAAACCATTCACGCAAAACACGCTGGCCAAGAATGTGGTCCGTGGCCAATACCGCGCCGGCCATGTAGATGGCGTAGCAGTGCCTGCATATCGCCAGGAAAAGAACGCAGACCCTGATTCAAATACTGAAACCTTTGTTGCGGTCAAAGCCGAGATCGATACCTGGCGCTGGGCCGGTGTGCCCTTCTACCTGCGTACCGGCAAACGCATGGCCGATCAATTGGCGGAAATCGTGGTGCGCTTCAAATCGATCCCGCATTCAATCTTTGCGCAATCGACCAGCAGCTTCCAGCCGAACTGCCTGGTCATCCGCCTGCAACCGGACGACGGCCTGCAACTGAACCTGATGGCAAAGACACCGGGCGACGGCATGCGCCTGAAACCGGTGGAACTGGAACTCGACTTCGCCGAAACCTTCAAGGCACCGCGCATGGATGCGTATGAACGCCTGCTGCTGGACGTCTTGCGCGGCCAGCTGACACTGTTCATGCGCAGCGATGAACTGGAAGCCGCCTGGGAATGGGTGGAACCGGTGCTGCGCTACTGGGAACAGGAAGGCAATGAACCTTTACCGTATGCATCCGGTACCTGGGGCCCTGCCGCCTCCAGCTCACTGATCGGGCGCGACGGCCTCCAGTGGCGCGAAGAAGCCTTGCCGGAATAAGCGGAACACAAGCGCATGTTGCTCGATTCAATACGCACGCAATACGACTCGCTTTCCAAATCGGAAAAGAAAGTCGCACTTGCCGTATTGGAACAGCCGGAACTCGCGATCGCGGAAAACATCACCGCACTCGCTAAAAAAGCCGAAGTATCGGAGCCGACCGTGGTGCGCTTTTGCCGCGCCATCGGTTTCGACGGCTGGCAGGCTTTCAAACTGAAACTGGCGCAAGGACTCGCACTCGCTCCCGGCACCGGCGACGAATCGCCGATGCTGGAAGACATGGCCGCCGACCTGGTCGACAAGGTCTGCAATCGTTCGATCAATACCCTGCTCGACCTGCGCAACAGCCTGGATGCGAATGCAATTGAACAGGCACTGCAAGTGCTGGGGCGTGCCAACACCATAGAATTTTACGGCCAGGGTACTTCCGGCATCATCGCCGCCGATGCACAGCATAAATTCTTTCGTTCCGGCGTGCCGACCGTTGCCTATTCCGATCCGCATATCCACAGCATCGCCGCTTCGCTATTAAAGAAAGGCGATGTGGTGGTCGCCATCTCGCAACGCGGCAGCAGTCTGTCGCTGCTGCGCAGTGTGCAACTGGCACGCAGTTCGGGTGCCGCTATCGTTGTGCTGGCGCCGAGCGGCACGCCGCTGGCCGAGCTGGCCACGGTCCTGATCCCGATCGACCTGCACTTCCATACCGACCCCTACACCCCGATCTCGGCACGCCTCGCGCACCTCGTCGTGATCGATATCCTCGCGGTGGGATTGGCACTACGCCTGAGCCCTGAACGCCGCAAGAAAATGCTCAATGCGCAAAAGGCGCTGCAAAAGTTCGACCTGCAATTCGATTCCTTCCTGCAAGCCCCCTGAAATTTGCCTGCGCCGGCAGCAGCAAAGATGGTGAAACATTGCGTACAATAAGGCTGTCATCTCTCATTTACAGCCAACTCATTAGCGTGCCATGAACCAACTCGAACAACTGAAGCAATACACCACCATTGTTGCCGATACAGGCGATTTCCAGTCGATCAAGGCATTTGCACCGCAAGATGCAACCACCAATCCGTCGCTGATCCTGAAGGCCGTACAAAAAGATGAGTACAAGCCCATCATGGAAAAGGTCGCACGCGACCACGCGGGCAAAAGCACCAATGAAATCGTCGATCACCTGCTGGTCGCTTTCGGCCAGGAAATCCTGAAAGTCATCCCGGGTCGTGTTTCCACCGAAACCGATGCGCGCCTGTCCTTCGACACCGAAGGTTCGATAGAAAAAGGCCGCACCCTGATCCGCCTGTATGAAGCCGCCGGCATTTCACGCGACCGCGTATTGATCAAGATCGCGTCGACCTGGGAAGGCATACGTGCCGCACAGGTTCTGGAAAAAGAAGGCATACACTGCAACCTGACCCTGCTGTTCTCGCTGCCGCAAGCCATCGCCTGCGCAGATGCACGGGTCCAGCTGATCTCACCTTTCGTCGGCCGCATCTACGACTGGTACAAAAAATCGACCGGCACCGACTACACCGGCGCAGATGATCCGGGCGTGCAATCGGTCAAACGTATCTACACCTACTACCGCAAGTTCGGTTACGACACCGAAGTTATGGGCGCCAGCTTCCGCAACACATCGCAAATCATCGAACTCGCCGGTTGTGACCTGCTGACCATCAGCCCCGAGCTGTTACAAAAACTGGCTGAATCCGATGCCCCTCTGGCACGCAAACTGGTACCGGCAGAAGCGAAGAATGCAGACATCGTCAAACTCACGCTGGATGAAAAAACCTTCCGCAGCCTGTTGAACGACGATGCAATGGCGACCGAGAAGTTGGCAGAAGGCATACGTGCTTTCTGTGTTGATGCGGTGAAGCTGGACAAACTGATAGAAGCCTTGCGCTAAGCATTTCGCCTGGCTTCTACTAGCGGGATGCGTTTTCACACGCATCCCGGGCTAATATTTCTACGGTAGCGTGAGGCAAACGATGGGAACAAGCCGGGTCGAAACATTCGATGCCAGGCCTTGCCGCCCGCCTCGCTATTGCATCAAGCTATTTTCGGATCTTGATTTCCGAAATTTCTTCCAGGGACAAACCACGGGTCTCGATGCCGAATCGATAGACAATAAATGCGGCAATCACGAAGCAGCTTGCACCAACAGTAAAGACACCAATCTGCCCGACCAAGGGCAAAATCACACCGACAATCGTTGGGCCCAATAATGAGCCGAGACGTCCGACGGTAGATGCCATGCCGCAGCCGGATGCACGGGCTCGGGTCGGGTACAGCTCCGGGGTATATGTGTAGAGCACCGCCCACATGCCAAACATGAAGAACTGCATCATCGCACCGGCCGATACCAGCGCGATAAAGGTATGCGCAGAGCTGGCAACCCAACCATAAATGAACACCATGACCGCACCGCCCAACAGTGTGGAAACACAGGCCGGCTTGCGCCCCCATCGTTCCACTACCCAGGCCGCCCAGAGGAAACCGGGGATGCCGCCACAGGCGATATACACGGTATAGAGAACGGATTTGGTGACCTCAAGCCCGGACTGTTGCAGCAATGCGCCTATCCATGTATTCAAGCCGTAAAAGCCAAGCAGCGCAAAGAACCATAAGCCCCAGACAGTGAGTGTGCGGCGTCGGTAAACCGGAGACCACAGGACTTTTATGCCAAACGCTTCCTGATCCCGCATCATTGCGGTTTGCACTATCGGTGGCAGGGAATCGACTTTTAATATCTTCTTCACCTCACCCTCTATGCCGTCGACAATGTTGGATGCCTCAGCGTGCCGGCCTTTTGATTCAAGCCAGCGTGGTGATTCGGGTACGTATCGTCGGATAACAAAAAGGAATACTGCCGGAATAGCGCCCAGCAGGAACATCGTGCGCCAACTGTAGGATGCAAGAACGTAATACGACATCAAGCCTGCACAGATAAATGCAATGGGCCAATTGCCATCCATCAGTGCCAAGTATTTGCCCCTTCGCTTGGCAGGAATGAATTCAGACAACAAGGTCTGCGCCAAAGGCAGTTCCATACCCATGCCTATCCCCAACAAGACGCGATAGATAGCGAGCGAAACGGGATCATTTGCAGTGGAACACAGATAACTGGCTACGCCCCAAATGATCATGCTGATTTGAAAGATAGGTTTGCGTCCGAATTTATCCGCCAGCATGCCCGAGCTGACCGCCCCCAGTGCCATGCCGACAAAGCTGGCACTACCCAGCATGCCTGCTTGCGCAGTAGTGAGGCCAAACTCGGTTTTAATCGAACCCAGCAGGTAGGCCATCATCGCCAGGTCCAAGTTGTCGAAGAAGAATGCCAGCGCAATCACCATAAACAGGAAGCGGTGGTAGTTGCAGATGGGCAGGCGCTCCAGCCTGTCGGCAGCGCTGATCGCTGCTGTCTCAAGATCATTTTTTCTCATGGAATCCTCTATGTATATTTTTTTGAAACGTCGTTGTAGCGATATATTTCGCTGACCTCGTACTGTGTTCCGAGACCGCGCAGATGGCGCTTTAGGAGCGGCCATCCTCTATCGCCTGCACGCCATTTTTGTGTCTCAAAAAATGCTTGCGGGAATGAGAAAAAATTGGACAGGCTGCGTTGCAGTCATGCATATTTTTTGACCATGCACTACCAAATTACCCAGGCATAAAAAAAGGTAGCCATATCTTTCGACATGGCTACCTTTGTGCTTGGTGAAAACGACTGTTACTTGAAGCGATCAGGGTCGAATGCATCGGCTCCCAATGACGATATCGCCGCACCCGCTGGGAAAGGGAAGCGCACATAAGGTGCTTGCGGCTGTCCCGGTGGCGAATATTGACCATCTGCAAGTATGCGTTTCTTGGCAGTCATTTCTATGATTTTGCAGTTGAATGCCACGATCTGATTCGCCGCACCATCCTCTATCGGTTTGTATCCTTTTTCCGGCCGGAATTTATCCAAAGCCTGATTCTGGTGCGAACGAACTTCCTCCGTTCTTTCCCGTATCTCGGCAATACAACGTGCGATAACGCTGTAGTACTCGAGGCTGGTGTTTTGTCCTTTCGGTGCCTTCAACAAGGCAACCGGCTGGTCCACCTCTATCGTAATGTGCTGGTTCGCCTTGATCAGGCTCGCCATCTTGCCGAAGCGCGAACAATGAATGAGGAAGGTATTGTTCACAAAGGTAAAACTTTGCGGCACCACATATGGGAATGGGTCATCCTGTACGCCAACCCGGCAAATCAATTGATCTTTCAGGAAGGCATGGATCGCCGGCCAATCGTTCCATGCCAGGTCAGTACGACGCATCTCGGTTTTAAAATAATCTGGGGCTGTCATTGCGCACCTATCAAGGCAGTTTCATTGAAAAAAACAGATTGATCACGTTCCGGGCCAATGCCGACGCCACGAATCCGGCAAGCTGTTTGCTCTTCGATAAATTGGAGAATCTGTAGCAATTCAAATGGAATCTCTTTACCTTCCAGCGTAAAGGCCGGGAAGTTCACCATTGATCTGTCGCCTCCCTTCCCTGCAAACATCGGGATGCATTCCTGTGGAGTGTAGGAAAAGTAAGCGAGACAATCGCATTTATTCAGGAAAATTTCATCTATACCATGCAGCGCAACGACATCCGCCAGTTGCCCTATATCTAGCAATCCCACGCGTCGCGGCCGACCGCTTCCGGTACCGTATTCCCCGGTCAGCATGCGTAAGGCGATACCTTGCTTGAAGGCGTCGTCCGAACGCAGTAATTCCAATGCATCAAAGCCGGCCTTTTCAGACGCTGCCCCGATTCCATTCTGTGCCGCATGCCGGCAGTACTGCTCCGAGCGTGAAGCGCCCAGCTCCGAAGGAAAAGCGCCGGAGCCGACACGCGACATGACAGCTTTTGCCACGCCTATAGACTTGCGATGGTAACGGCACGGCAAATCCCCGCCGACATAAGCATACGATGGGGCGGTATGACTGGACGTTACATAGGGCTGGTCGCCGTACATCACATCAAGCAGGACGGATTGCGCCCCCTCAAACAAGACATGGGCACCGGCATCGACCCGCTTTACCAGGAATAGCGGGTCATCCGTGACGTACGCTTTTACCACGGCCCAGGCCTCCTGCAGTGCCTGCATCGAGGCATCTACATGTGACTTTTCTGCGTGCAGCTCGTGCAAGCCCAATTGCGCAGCGTAGCGTTCATGCATCATTTCAAAAGCGGCCGCACTGTCGCCCAGGAGATCCCGGATTTGCAATGAGATGCACCTGCCATCAGACATACGCAGTGCACGATCGGCATAACATGGACCGATCCCGTTGCCGGTAGTACCGATTTCCTTTCCGTGCATTTGATCAAGATGTATATGTGAAGGCTGTACCAGCACACAACGACTGCTCACATACAAGCGCCCCCGCAGGGAAATTCCAAGTTCCTCCAGCGAGCGGATTTCCTCGGCCAGCTGAACGACACTTACTGCACAGCCGGACCCGATATATAGAAGCTTGTCCGGATAAAAGACGGCGGACGGGATTTGCCTGAGTTTGACTGTGCCCTGCCTCGTTACCACCGTATGCCCGGCGTTTGCACCTCCGTTAAAGCGCGCCACGATGTCATATCCCTTTGCCAGCAGGTCGACTATTTTTGCCTTTCCTTCATCACCATACTGGAGACCGACCAGGACATCTGCATAGCCAGCAGCCTTCATCATCAATTGCCTGCCTTCAGGATAAAAGTCGCTTCCACTTCTACCGGTGCACCGAACGGCAGGCTGGCAACGCCAATCGCGATCCTGGCATGGCTGCCTTTATCGCCAAAGATATCCGTGATCAGTGTGGAGGCTGCATTGATAATTTGCGGCGCCTCAGTATAGCCTTCCGCCGTGGCGACGAAACCGCCCAGGCGCAGCACACGCTCAACCCGGTCCAGGTCGCCATTGGTCGCATGGGATACCCAGCCAAGAATATTCAGTACGCAAATCCGTGCCGCTTGCTGCGCCTGCTCTGCCGATATCACGGTCGGGACTTTCCCCACGAACAGCGGTTTGCCGTCGCGTACGGGTAACTGGCCGGAGACGGTCAACAATCCCTGATAGAGGGTGTACGGAAGGAAAGGAGCGGACGGCAGAGTAAACGCGGGAAGCACGAGACCCGCTTCTCGAATGCGATCGGAAGCTGACATTTATTATCCTAAGTAAAGAAAGAGAGCACGCGTTTGCACAAGGTTTCAAACGCACGGAAGACCACAAGTGACTTCGGCACTACTATGCCAATTGCGGAGCGCAGAGTCTGCCTGCGTGATGCCAATGGATATCGCGCATACGCCAACAATGCCGGCAGCTTGCAGTCTTACTCTGAAGCGGGGAACAACTCGCGGAAATACTCGGTGGGCGTCAAGCCGATGGCACGCTTGAACATGGCGCTAAACGCACTAGGGCTTTCATAGCCAAGCTGCAATGCGATATCGGTAACATTCTTATTGGTGGCAAGCATCTGGATCGCAGCCAGCAGCCTTGCCTGTTGCTTCCACTGACTGAAAGTCAGTCCGGTTTGTTCGGGGAACAGGCGAACAATGGTTCGTGCACTGGCGCCTATGAATTTGCTCCATTCATCCACCGTCGTTTCATCGGACGGTTCATTGAGAATGCGCTGGCAAATCTTGGCCAGGCGCGGATCACTCGGCATCGGCAAATGCAGCCGGACCACCTGCAAGGGCTTGATTTCATGCAGCAGGAGCTGCACCAGCAAGCCATCCCTGCCGGCCTCGTCATAGTGCAGCGGGATATGCACCATCGCTGCAATGAGTTCCCGCAACAGCGGTGGCACTGATACCACGCAACAGCCGGTTAATTCAGGAGGGATATGATCAGGCCTGACGTAGACAGTGCGCATTTCGACATTGCCGCAGGCCTGCATGCTATGCATCATTCCGGGCGGAACCCAGACTGCACGCTGCGGTGGAACAACCCAGGAGCCCAATTCCGTCATGACCAGAATGGCCCCTGAATAAGCGTAGATCAACTGGCCGCGCGGATGCTGATGGTAGTCGATCAGATGATGGTTAGCCAAATCCCGCGCCATCCCGCCAGCGGGTCGCTCGATGTGTTGGTAGTCTTCCCTATTTTCGCTTTTACCAAACATGGCATTTCGACGACAGTTAGTGGCGTGTAGAAGCGGGCGACGCCCACCTCATATCTTTACAGTTTCTTTTCCAACTAACGGAGAAGAAACCAATGTCAGTCTACCGCAATTTCAATCAAGTCGAACTGGATAAACAATACAATGTGCGAGGCGGGATTCCCGATTTTCTCGATATATTTTCTCGCTGGTCGCAAAGCAGCGCGGCGTTCCGCAGCGCCAATCGTGTGCTGGAAAATATTCCTTACGGCATCAATGAAACGCAGAATCTGGACTTCTTTCCGGCCACGACAGCCGGACGTCCGCTCCTTGTTTTTATCCACGGCGGTTACTGGCAATCACTGGATAAATCAGATTTCAGTTACCTTGCTGCGCCATATATAAAACGAGATATCAACGTGGCCGTCGTGAATTACCGCCTCGCGCCGACCGTAGGCATGGATGAAATTGTCGCCGACAATCGTGATGCATTGATCTGGCTATATCGCAATGCGGAAACACTCGCTTTTGATAAGGACAAAATATTCCTTTCAGGCCATTCGGCCGGTGGCCATCTCACCGCCACCATGGTGAGTATTGACTGGACGGCGCATGGCCTGCCTGCCAATGTATTGAAAGGTGCATGCGCCATCAGTGGCCTGTACGACCTGGAACCAATTCGCCTTTGCTATCTGAACAAAGCCGTTGGCCTTACCCCGGCACAAGTGGAACAATTCAGTCCGACCAAAAAATTACCAGTCGTTAAAACACCCCTGATCCTGACCGTAGGGGGAAATGAATCGGACGAATACCATAGGCTTCAAGCCGAGTATGCGGAACTGCTTGGCGCGAAAGGCATGGAGATTCAGATAGTCCGGCAGGCCGATGGACATCACTTCGATGCAGTCGATCGCCTGGGTGATGAAGAAAATGAACTGGGTAAAGCCATGCTGCAATTGATCGAGCGTTTTTCTTAAGCAGTACCGGACGGCCAATTGCGACGCGCCGAGGTATGCCTATACCAAAGTGAATGTCAGCTTTTGGCCTCTCACCCCATCTGCAGGAATCATCAAGCTGCCTGCACCAGCTTCTCCATCAGGAAATCGACAAACGCCCTGACCCGTGACGACAAATGACGTGCATGCGGATACAGCAGGATGAAGGGGCGCGAGGTAGCGCCGAATTGCGGCAGCAACTCGACCAGGCGACCTTCCCTGAGGTCGTCTTCCACAATGAAACGATAAGTCTGTACCAGGCCCGCACCACTGCGTGCCAATGTCACGATGCCGAGCACATCTTCCGCGCATGAGTAGCCGCCGTTGGTCATAATATCCACCGCCTTGCCCTGCACTTTCCCGTTCGGGTGGAATACCCATGGAATACGGCGACCGGTACTCGGCAATTCGAATTGTATGCACTCGTGTTTTTGCAAATCTTCCAGCGTCTTTGGTTTGCCGGCTCGCTTCAGGTAAGAAGGCGCGGCCACCAATACCAGTTCTGCCTCTTCCAGTTTCCGCGCAATCAGATTCGAATCGGTAGGTGCACGCCCGCGTATCGCCAGGTCGTACGCTTCTTCGGCGAAATCGATATTACGGTTGCTGATATGGACTTCGACTTGCACGTCCGGATAACGCTGGCGGAATTCCGGCAACAGTGGCAATAGTCGGTAATGCCCGTACGGCGTTGGCACGCTGATGCGCAACAAGCCGGCCGGCTTCAATTGACCGCCACTGACCTGGCGCTCGGCATCGACCAGTTGCGCCAGTGCTTCCCTGCATTGTTCAAAATAAACCCGTCCACCATCAGTAAGCCTGATTTGCCGCGTGGTGCGGACGAATAGCCGCACTCCCAGGCGCGCCTCCAGCCGGGAGATGGAGCGGCTCACCGCCGCCGGTGTCACCCCCGCGGTATTGGCCGCGGCCGTAAAGCTGCCCGCCTCGGCCGCCAAGCAAAACAATTCAATACTCCCGAGTAAAACGTCATCGAAATTGCGTTGCATGGGCTTCCCTTATTAATTACACCATGTATCAGCTAAATTGCTAAATACCGTATTTATCTACTTATTTTGCATAAGTATAGTTCACCACATCGGAAGCGTACATACAGGTCTTCCGGCTTCGGACAGCTAACCCAGCGACAGCCATCCGCAATTAAACGCTAACTAAAGAAGAGGTTTCCAAATGAACGCACAGAACAAAACAGTCGTCATCACCGGCGCATCCAGCGGCATCGGCTTTGCATTGGCCGAAGCTTACTTAAAACGTGGCTATAACGTAGTCGGCAATGCCCGTACCGCGGAACGCCTGCAAGCGGCGGCAGCCAAGCTCGGCAATCCACAAAACTTTTTGCAGGTCGCCGGGGACATCGCACTGCCGGCGACGGCGAAAGCATTGTTTGCCAAAGCGATTGCAAGTTTTGGCAAGGTCGACATCCTCATCAATAACGCCGGCATCTTTATCGCCAAGCCTGTCGGCGCTTATACCGAGCAGGACCTGGATGCGCTGGTCGCGACCAATCTCAAAGGCTTCTTCTATCCATCACAGGAAGCCGCTGCCCATATGGCGGCGAACAAGGACGGTCATATCGTGACCATTACCGCGAGTATCGCGATGCATCCGAACGTGAAGCTGCCGGCATTGCTGCCTATCCTGATCAAGGGCGGCTTGAACCATGCAACGCGCGGCCTCGCACTGGAGTTGGCAACTGCCAACGTCAGGGTCAATGCAGTCGCACCAGGCAGCATCGATACTCCTTTGCATAGCGCTGACGAAGGCACGACCAACTTCCGCAAGGCACTGGCACCGAGCGGCACCACCGGCCACACTGATGACATCGTCGATGCAGTGCTGTACCTGACAGACTCGAAGTTCACCAGCGGCACCATACTCAACGTGGACGGCGGCGCCACTACCGGCACCTGGTAAAGACGGGCGGGCCGGCGAAAACGCCGGCTCGGCTACACTCATAGTGGCTGGGTGAAAGATAGTCGATAGAAATTTTACTAATCCGATGCTTCCAATCAAGGAGTAGCAATATGCCTTACGTCAATATCCGCGTGACCCGTGAAGGGGTAACAGCTGAACAAAAACTGCAATTAATCGAGGGAGCAACCGACTTATTGAGTCGCGTGCTGAACAAAAATCCCGCTACCACCTTCGTCATCATTGATGAAGTCGATACCGATAACTGGGGCGTGGCCCGGGAAAATGTGACGACCTTGCGCAAGCGTGAAGCGGAAAAGAAAGCAGCAAGCTAACAGCGCTGCACATAAAAAATGCGGCTGGTATCACTACCTTCGTAGTGATACCAGCCGCATTTTTGCAATTGAACTACATCAGTGCTTCAATGCATCCGGTACCTTGCCGCCGTTTTCGGCGAGCTTGATCATGACTTGCTTGTGCAGCCAGATATTCATCGTGGCTGAATCATTGGTGTCACCACTGTACTTCAATTCCTGCGCCAAAGTTTTGCGTGCGGTCAGGCTGCTGTCCATGTCGAGCAATTTCATCAGGTCAACGATGGAAGTGCTCCAGTTAAGTTTTTGTGCATTTTTTTGTGCGAGGCCATTCAGGATGGCTTCCACGTCCACTTGCTGGACCGGAGCCGCAGGAGCAGCAGCCGGTGCTGCACTGGAAGCCGAAGGTGCGGCGGGGGCCGGGGCGGCGTGCGAGGATGGAAAGATCTTGCTGAAAATAGTACTGAGAATACCCATGATGTAGCTCCTTTTAAAGAATCGGAAAATCGATGGAATCTATACTGTCTAGCCTGCTTGCTTCTTGCCTACACTCACCTACATAAAACATCACAAATTCCGCGCAGGCAGGAATCTGCATCCCTGCCATGCACGACACTTCAGTTAAAGATTAAACCGTTGAAAGTCCAATAGCCCAGCAGGAAAAGCGCCAGTGCAATGACAAACTGCTTCAGGAATTGTTTATTCATGTCGTCCTCTGTTCGCGGCGTTTTTAGACTACGCCGTCGCGTCTCAATTCGGCAATACCCGCCTCATCATAACCCAGTGTTTGCAATACATCATCAGTATGCTCACCCAGGGTCGGCCCCAGCCATTTGGTTTCACCCGGCGTTTCCGAAAGCTTGGGTGTGATGGCCGGCAACTTGATCGGCGTGCCATCGGCAAAAAGTATGCTGTTCGAACATCTTGCGCGCGAGGAATTGCGGATCGCTCATCATGTCGCGTATCGAATAAATTTTGCCGACCGGCACATCGGCGTCCTGCAATATCTCAAGCGCGCTTGCAATGGTCTGGGTGTCGCACCATTGCTGGATCGCGGCATCGATTTCGGCGGTGCGCGGTACGCGGCCGTCGTTGCGTGCGAGCTGTGCATCATTGGCCAGGTCATCCCGCCCCATCGCCAGCATCAAGCGCTTGAAGATGGCGTCACCATTGCCTGCGATCACGATGTTTTCACCATCGCCGGTAGTATAAGTATTCGACGGTACGATGCCGGGCAAGGCACCGCCGGTACGTTCGCGTACGACACCGGCATAGTCGTATTCCGGCACCAGCGATTCCATCATATTGAAGACGGCTTCGTATAGCGCCACATCTATCATCTGCCCTTGTCCTGCCTGCGACGCATCGCCCGACTTGCCGTTCCAGCGACCACCGGTGGCGTCCCGGTGCCGCAGTGCCATCATTGCACCAATCACGCCATGCAAGGCAGCTACCGAATCACCGATAGAGATACCAACACGCAATGGCGGCCGATCCGGGAAGCCCGACACATAACGCAGGCCGCCCATCGATTCACCGATTGCACCGAAGCCCGGTTGATCCTTTAGGGGCCCGGTCTGGCCGAAGCCGGACAGGCGCACCATGATGGTGGCGGGATTTTCCGCTTTCAACTGTTCGTAGCCGAGCGACCACTTTTCCAACACACCGGGACGGTAGTTCTCGATGATGATGTCCGCTTCCAGCGCCAACTGTCGCGCAATTTTTTGTCCGCGTGCATCCTTCAGGTTCAGGGTCAGGCTTTTCTTGTTACGCGCCTGTACCGACCACCACAGCGACGTGCCATCCTTCAGCACCCGCCATTGACGTATCGGGTCGCCGCCATCCGGTGATTCGATCTTGATGACCTCAGCCCCGAATTCCGCCAACATGCGTGAACAAAAAGGCCCGGCGATCAATGTGCCGAGTTCGAGGACTTTAATACCGGCCAATGGACCGGATGCAGCTTTTTTTTCCATGTTTTTTAAGTTCGGTTCAGGGCGCGCAATTCTGCGCCGAGGTTGTGGCGTGCCTGCCCTTCTAGTTCCGCCGCCATCCTGGGGGTATAAAACAAAGCCGGGCGCTGCAGGAAATCTTCGATCACCCGGCTCCGTCCGTGCCGGTAATCCTCACTTGCGACCCATGCGTATTCGGACTGTATGGCCTTGCTGTAGGCCTGGTAAATCTTTTCTTCTGCACCGAGTATCGCCAGGTCCATATCGAGGAATAAGGGCAAATCGATAATCTCCGGCGCAGTCACCGTATGTGTCGCCGTCGCGACGATACATTCCCAGACCGGCGGGATGTGATATTCATCGATATTCATCGCGATCATGGCACAGCGCGCCCACTCTGCACTGCGCTGCTCATTGTCTTTCAGGTGGGTATCGTAGATGACGTCATGGAACCAGATCGCGAACTCGACTGTTTCCATCGAACGTATATGTTCACGCTGCTGCTCGGCACGGCGTAGCAAGGCGGCCACATGCGAGAGATTGTGATAGCTGCGCTGCGGTTCTGAATAATGCCTGAGCAATTCCGCCCACACCGCATCCGCTGCTGCGGCTTCAGCGAAGACAGCAGTTGTCAAAGCCTGCCATTTCTGCTGCAACCATTCCTGATTTTCCGTGGAAGCTGTCAACATCGCTGATCACTTTCATGAAAGATGGAGCATCAAGCCGCGGGAGCCGGGTTCTTTACGTCGTGCGTCTATCCAGCATCGCACGCGCTATCGTACCGGCGTCTACATATTCCAGTTCGCCACCAACCGGCACACCACGCGCCAGGCGGCTGACTTTGAGGCCGCGCGCTTTCAGCGTTTCGCTGATGTAGTGCGCAGTTGCCTCGCCTTCATTCGTAAAATTCGTCGCCAGCACTACTTCCTGCACGATGCCGTCGGTAGCACGGCTGATCAATTTTTCGAGATGGATATCCTTGGGGCCTATGCCATCCAGCGGCGACAGGCGCCCCATCAACACAAAGTACAAACCCTTGAAAGTCAGCGTCTGCTCTATCATCAACTGATCACCCGGCGTTTCGACCACGCACAGCAAGGCCGGGTTACGCTCGGCATCGAGGCAGGTTTCGCATACCTCATGCTCGGTGAAGGTATTGCACATCGCACAGTGCTGCACCTTTTCCACCGCCTGCGACAAGGCACGTCCCAGCATGGCGGCACCATCACGATCGTGCTGCATCAGGTGGTAAGCCATGCGTTGCGCCGATTTCGGGCCGACGCCCGGCAGGCGACGCAGGGCTTCAGTCAGGAAATCTAGGCTTGACGGTGTTTTCAATGGCTATGCTTCAATACTTGATTAGAACGGCATTTTGAAGCCAGGTGGCAAAGGCATACCTGCCGTCACACCCGACATCTTTTCTTGCGAAGTTGCTTCAGCCTTGCGCACTGCATCGTTGAATGCGGCAGCAACCAAATCTTCCAGCATATCCTTGTCGTCAGCCAGCAGCGATGGATCGATGGAAACACGTTTCACATCGTTCTTGCATGACATCACGACCTTGACCAGGCCTGCACCGGACTGGCCTTCAACTTCTATCGAAGCCAATTGGTCCTGCATCTTTTTCATATTGTCCTGCATTGCTTGCGCCTGCTTCATCAGACCAGCCAATTGGTTTTTCATCATGATCTTGCTCCTTTAAATAATTCGGATTGATGTATGGGATTTACGTCTGCGTTTAAACCGGTTTGACCGATCCCGGCACTATGGTGGCACCGAATTCACGCATCAGTTTTTGTACAAAAGGGTCTTCCTGCATCGATTGTTCCGCTTCGCGCTGACGCTCGGCACGATCAGCAATTGCAGCGGCACTGGCAGTATGTTCGACCGCACCTATAGTGGTTTGCAAACGCACCGTCTGGCCGAAATGTTCACACAGGACAGCTGTTAACTTTTCCGCACTGCCATTCGCCAGCAAGACATCCACTGCAACCAGCAAGTCGAAGGTAATCTGCGCGCTTTCCGGCGTTGGCCCGCATTTGAGCAATTCGCTCTGCAGCGCCAGTTGCTGGGCCACGCCACGTACCGGCAGGATGGCGGCCAGTGCTGGCCAGTTGCCATCCCAGTTCAGGCTTGCTACCGGATGCAACTGGAAAGGACGCGCAACACGCGGTGCTGCAGGTACCGGTGCGGGTGCCGGCGCTGCTTCTGCTACTGCCGCAGGTTCCGGTTCAGTTTTTTTTTGAGCCACAGGGCTGGAAAATTCTTCAATACCATTGCTGCCGGCAAACGGCGGCTCATCATCCCATGGCGGAGCCGGTGCCATATCGATCGCAGGAGAACGATCGGCGACTGCCATCGCCGGGCTTGGTGCCGCAACAGCAGCAGGTGCCGGAGCTGCTACCGGAGCAGCAGGCGCAACTGGTCGTGCTGCCGGTGCGGGTGCGCCCTTGACGCCGGCACGCGCTGCTTCCAGTGCCGCACGGGCCGGGCTCATCGCTCCCGTTGGACGTGCCACCGGCGCACTGGTGCTGGCGGCTTGCGGTGCCGCACTCAGGCGTGCCGCCGGTGCGCTGGCAGCGGGTGCCACGGCTGGTGTTGCAGCCGCCGGACGTGCAGCAGGTGCAGCCGCAGCGACAGGTTTGGCTTCCGCCGGGCCGAAGCCAGGACGGAAGGCCAGCATGCGCAACAGGGTCATCGAAAAACCGGCGTATTCATCCGGTGCCAATCCCAGTTCATTGCGGCCATGCACGGCAATTTGGTAAAACAGTTGTATCTCTTCCGCATCGAACAAGCCGGCCAGACGCATCACATCGGCGTATTCCGGCAAGTCTTCCGGTACTGCGGCCGGCACGGTCTGCGCCAGTGCCACGCGATGCAATAAGGTGCAGAGGTCTTGCAGCGCTGCGTTATACGACAGGCTGCGTGTCGCCATCTCATCGGCCACAGCCAGCAAGCCTGCGCCATCTTTCTCTGCCAGGGCATCCAGTAAACGAATGAGAAAGCTTTGATCCAGCGCACCCAGCATGCCCTGCACTGCATCCAGCGTGACCTTGCCGGCCGCATACGCAATCGCCTGGTCAGTCAGCGACAAGGCATCGCGCATCGAACCGTGCGCACCTTGCGCCAGCAGGCGCAGGGCCGGTGTTTCGAATTCGATATTTTCCTGCCCGAGGATATTGTCCAGGTGCGAGACGATATGGCCGGGCGGCATTTGTTTCAGGTTGAATTGCAGGCAGCGCGACAACACGGTGACCGGGATTTTTTGCGGGTCGGTGGTCGCGAGGATGAATTTAACGTGTTCCGGTGGTTCTTCCAGCGTCTTCAGCATCGAGTTGAAGGCGTGGTTGGTGAGCATGTGCACCTCATCGATCATATAGACCTTGAAGCGCGCATTCGACGGTGCGTACACCGCCTGCTCCAGCAATTGCGCCATTTCATCGACGCCGCGATTGGACGCGGCATCCATCTCTATATAGTCAACGAAACGGCCGGCATCGATCGCCACGCAGGCTTCGCATACACCGCAAGGCGTCGAGGTGATGCCGCCATTGCCATCGGGACCGACGCAATTGAAGGATTTGGCCAGGATACGCGAGAGCGTGGTCTTGCCGACACCGCGGGTACCGGTGAACAAATACGCATGGTGCAGGCGTTGGTTATCCAGTGCATGCGTCAAGGCTCGCACGACGTGCTCCTGCCCGACCAGAGTGTCGAAGCTTTTCGGACGATATTTACGGGCGAGAACTTGATAAGACATAGGGCCGTTCGTGAATAAGGGCAAACCGCATTTTACCTGACACCGGCGTCGGATTTACAGTGTTCCTGCTTTCTCGTCGCCGGGTGCGCTATCCCATTGAAAAATCACGCTTTTTATCATGCAAATAAAGGCGGTTTTAGCGGTGGAAAGCGAAAATTGGCAGAGGAAGCCGTCTGGCTATAGACTGAAGCCTCCATACGCACTTCCGCAATACCCAGTATCAAGGAGCGCATCATGCAATGGACTACCCATGAAGTCAGCAACCAGGTTCCGGAGCTGCTTGACTACAACCTGTTCAGCTGCGATAGCGTGCTGGTCACGGCGATAAAAAACAGTGCCGCCAGTTGGTATGCACCGGAGCTGGCGGCTTTGGGCGCCGCACTCGGCACACGGGAAACATTGCAACTGGGCCAACTTGCCAACCAGCATTTGCCGGAACTGCAAACCCATGATCGTTTTGGCAATCGCATAGACCGCGTCGACTTCCATCCCAGCTGGCATCAGCTGCTGGCCATGCAAAGACGCGCCAGCCTGCATGCGCTACCGTGGTCGCAGCCGCGGGCCGGAGCCCATATCGCACGCACCGCGGCCTACTATCTGCAGGCGCAGGTCGAGTCAGGTTCGCTCTGCCCTGTCACCATGACTTTCGCCGCCATTCCCTTGCTGCAACAGGAACCGGCACTGTTTGCCACGCTGAAAGACAAACTATTTTCAACCGGGCATGACGAGCGCGACTTGCCCTTGCCTGACAAGGCTTCGATGCTGGTCGGCATGGGCATGACAGAGAAACAGGGTGGTTCCGATGTACGCAGCAATACCACCGTCGCGCGTCCGCTGGAAAGCGCAGGTCGCGGCCAGCCTTATGCATTGACCGGACACAAATGGTTTTTTTCCGCACCGATGTGCGATGCGCACCTGGTACTGGCGCGTACCGAAGCCGGGCTGTCCTGTTTCTTCGTGCCGCGCTGGCGACCGGATGGCAGCAAGAATGCGATCCTGATCCAGCGCCTGAAAGACAAGTTGGGCAATCGCTCCAATTCGAGCAGCGAAGTCGAATTCCAGGATGCATATGGTGTGATGGTCGGCGAAGACGGGCGCGGCATTCCCACCATTATCGAAATGGCCAACCATACCCGGCTCGATTGCGTAATAGGCAGCACCGGCCTGATGCGCAATGCACTGGTGCAGGCGATCCACCATGCGCGGCATCGCCATGCATTCGGCTTGCCATTGGCAGAACAAGCATTGATGCAAAACGTGCTGGCTGACCTCGCACTGGAAAGCGAAGCCGCGACGCGCCTGATGCTGCGCCTGGCGCAAGCAGCCGAAGCGATTGACGATCCGGTCGAACGTGCATGGCGACGGGTGGTGACACCCGCCGCCAAATTCTGGATTTGCAAACGCGCACTGGAGTTTACAGGTGAATGCATGGAAGTCTGGGGCGGCAACGGTTACGTGGAGAACGCGCCGATGGCGCGCATGTATCGTGAAGCGCCGGTTAATTCGATCTGGGAAGGTTCAGGCAATGTGATGTGCCTGGATGTCTTGCGCGCGATTGCCAAAGAGGCGGATGCCTTCAAGCTGTTGCTGGACGCATTGCTGGATATTGCCAAGGAAGACAAGGGCTTGCGCGAACTGATTGCGGAATTACGCACCGACCTTGCGCTACCTGCGACTCAGCAAGAGATGCAGGCACGACGTTTTACGCAACGCCTGGTACTGGTCGCGCAAAGTTGCCTGATGCTGCAGGCAGCTCCGGCGAATATCGCCGATGCCTTTATCAGCAGCCGCCTCGATGCAGAAAGCGGCCGCGTGTATGGCACGCTGGCCGCACCACTCGCGGCAAAAGAAATACTTGAACGCGCATGGCCGCTATAGCAATCAGCGCGCCGCCAACTCCTGCTCAGGCGTAATCTGCAAAGGACCGTCGCCGCTGAAGCGATCAAAGAAGAGATAGATCACCGGTGTAATGAATAGCGTAATCACTTGCGATACCATCAGGCCGCCGACCACGGCCAGGCCCAGCGGCTGGCGCAATTCGGCACCGGCACCCAGCCCCAGCGCGATCGGCAAGGCACCGACTGCCGCCGCCATCGTCGTCATCATGATCGGTCGGAAGCGCAGGATACAGGCGGAACGTATTGCTTCGGCCGGCGTCATGCCCTGATTGCGTTGCGCCTCCAGTGCGAAGTCGATCATCATGATCGCATTCTTCTTGACCAGGCCGACCAGCAGCAGGATGCCGATAGTCGCGATCATCGTCAATTCAAAGCCGAAGATACGCAGCGTCAGCAAAGCACCGACTGCCGCCGATGGCAAACCGGCCAGAATCGTGATCGGGTGGATATAGCTTTCATACAGCACACCGAGCAGGATATAAATCACGACGATAGCCAGCAAGAGCAAGGCCACCTGGCTCCCCTGCGAAGATTGGAACACCGCGGCATCACCGGCATACGAAGTAATGACGCTGGACGGCAATTCAATCTGGCTCCGGATCTGGTCGATCTTGCCGGTCGCTTCACCGAGCGGCACACCGGGCGCGAGGTTGAAGGAAATCGTCACCGCCTGCAACTGGCCCTGGTGGTTGACCGAGATCGGCCCGGCCGTACGTTCCACTGTCGCCAGGCTGAGCAAAGGCACCAGCACGCCGGTTTTGGCGCGCAGGTAAATCTTATTCAGGTCGGCTTCATCCTGTTGCCCGACATTCATGTCTTGCATGATGACGAAGTAACTATTATTACTGGTGTAAATCGTCGAGATCTGGCGATCGCCATAGGCGCTGTATAAAGCGGTACGGATATCCTGGATGGTGACGCCGGCTTCATTCGCCCGATCCCGGTTGATGTTTACAACCGCTTGCAAACCCTTGAGCTGGGAATCGCTGGTGACGTCGATGAATGCCCGGTCAGCGCGCATGCGCGCCTGCATTTTTTCCGCCCAGTCATTCAACTCATCCGGACGCACACTCTGCAATACGTATTGATACTGGCTCTTGCTGCTGCGGCCGCCAAGGCGCAAGTTTTGCACCGGCGTCATATACACCGACAAGCCGGGAATACCGCTAACATTGCGGCGCAAGTCGCGCAAGACCTTATCCATGGATTCGCGTTCGCTGCGCGGCTTGAGGCCGATAAACATATTGCCGACATTGCTGTCGCGCGTGCGTGAGGTGGTGGTCGCCACATTCGGATCGTTTTGCACGATTTCGGCCGCCGCCGACACCAGTTTTACCATGGTCGGGTAGGACGCATCTTCCGGTCCTTCTATCGTCACGCTGATCTGGCCGATATCTTCTGTCGGGAAGAAACCTTTCGGTATCGTGATAAACAATATCGCGGTCAGCAAGAAAGTGCCGACCGCCAGCAAGAGGATGCTTTTACGATGGCTAAGTGACCAGTCGAGGCCGCGCGTATAGCCATGCAGGACACGATTGAAGAGCTTTTCAAATGAGCGGCTCAGCCAGTTTTCCTTTTCATGCTCGGCCGGCGACTCATGCTTAAGGAAGCGGCTGCACAACATCGGTACCAGCGTCAGCGACATCACTGCCGACACCATCACCGCCAGTGAGACGACAGCGGCGAATTCATAGAACAGCAATCCGATCACGCCCGGCATGAAGAAGATAGGAATGAATACCGCGACCAGTGAAATCGAAATCGAAATAATCGTAAAGCTGACTTCGCGCGAGCCCTTGAGTGCGGCGGCCAGCGGCTCCATCCCGTCTTCGATATGACGGACGATATTTTCCAGCATGACAATCGCATCATCGACCACCAGCCCCACTGCAATCGTGATGCCGAGCAGCGAAATATTATCGAGGCTATAGCCGAGCCAATACATCAAGGCGAAACAGCCGATCAATGAAATCGGCAGCGACAGGACCGGAATCAGCGTCGCCGACAAACGCTTGAGGAAGAGGAAGATCACCAGCACCACCAGCGCGATGGTCAGCAGCAAGGTCAGCTTCACATCATGGATCGCTTCACGAATGGAAACCGAGCGATCATTCAAAACCTGCACATTGATCGACGCCGGCATCTGGTCCTTGAATTGCGGCAAGGTCTGCTTCACCGCATCAACCACTGCCACCGTATTCGCATTCGGCTGGCGCTGTACCGCCAGCACGATGGACGGTTCGCCATTCACCCAGCTGCCGCTTTTGGTCGACTCGACACTGTCTTCAACCACCGCCACATCATTGAGGCGCGTGGTCTGGCCGTTACGGCTGCTGATGACCAGATTGCTGAAGGCTTCTGCATTACGCAACTGCTTGTTGGCTTGCAGGGTCAGGGTCTGCCGCGTACCGTCCAGCACCCCGACCGGCGAATTCGCATTCGCGGCGCGCAGTGCCAATGCAACTTCATCCAGTGTCATATTGCGTGCCGCCAATTCATCCGGCTTGACCTTGACGCGCACCGCAAAGCGACGCTGCCCGTAGACCTGCACTTGCGCCACGCCATTGATGGTCGACAGTGATGGCGAAATCAGGTTTTCCGCATAGTCATTCAACTCGGACAGGGACAGCGAAGGTGAAGTCAGCGCCAGCAAGAGGATAGCTGCATCAGCCGGATTGACCTTGCGGTAGGCCGGCAAGGCCGTCATTTCTATCGGCAGGCTGCGTTGCGCACGCAAGAGCGCCGCCTGCACGTCGACCGCAGCAGCATCGATATCGCGGTTCTGGTCAAACTCCAGCGTGATCGAGGTATTGCCCAGCGTGCTGCTGGAACTGATGGTCGAGAGACCGGCGATGGTCGAGAATTGTTTTTCCAGCGTGGTGGCGACCGAAGCCGCCATCACTTCGGGACTGGCGCCGGGCAAGGACCCGGTAACGTTGATGACCGGCGTGTCGTAGCTCGGCAGCGCCGCGATCGGCAATTTGAAATAACAGAAAGCGCCGAGCACGACCACTGCGATCGAGAGCAACACAGTCATGACTGGCCGGCGTATGCAAAGTTCGGAAATATTCACTATGTATTTTGCCCAGGCAAAGTCATGGGGTGTAGGGATGCGCTATATGCTTAAAATCAGCCTGCAAATCAGGTCGGTGCCACCGGTGTTGCCGGTACTTCTTTCTTTACTTCGCGGATTTTGGTGCCGGGCCGGAGGTTCTTGGTCCCCTCCACCACCACGCGGCTACCCGCCTTCACGCCGGAGACGGCAGCCTGCCCGCCTTCGATTGCCAGCACGCTGATCTTTTCTTCCTTCACGGTGTCATCCGGCTGTACTACGTACACCAGTTTATCCACCGGACCGGTCACTACCGCCTGCGCCGGTACCAGCACTGCATCCGGCACTTCGCGCGACACCATGCTTACATTGATATAGCTACCAGGCCACAGCTTCTGTTCGGCATTTGCAAATTCCGCCTTCATGCGGATAGTGCCGCTTTGCGTATCGGCCAGGTTATCGATAAAGGTCAGCTTGCCGGTCAGGACTTCCTGCCCCGGCAATTGTGCGTGCACCGGTGCATTGCCTTGCGGATAAGTCGCACGGATGTTCGCCAACTCGCGTTCCGGCAGGGTAAAGCTGATCATGATCGGATCGATCTGCACGATGGTGACCATCACGGTACCGGTCGGTTGCGCGAGACTACCCGGGTGCACATTGATGACACCGATACGACCGGAGATACCGGCCTTGATCTGGTTATCGCTCAAGGCCACGCTGCTGGACTGGATCGCCGCCTGGTTCGCGCGTGTCGTATTGCGCAGCGCATCCACCTTATTACGCGCGGTATCCACTACCGCTTGAGACACGAAATTCTTCGCCAGCAAATCCTGGTTGCGCTTCAATATCTGCTCGGCATCGGCCAGTTCGGCCTGCGCCGCCGCCAGTTCGGCCGAGGCCTTGGCTACATTCGACTGGTCGCTGCGCTCATCCAGCGTAAACAAGAGTTGCCCGGCTTTGACGAACTGGCCTTCCTTGACATGGATGGTACGGACGATGTTTTGCACCTTGGGCCGTACATCGACGGTGCTGACTGCGGTCACATAACCATTGGCGTTGACCGTGATCGGGATCGTCTTTTGCGTGGCGATTACGGTTTTCACCGATTGTGTGCCATCGCCGGACCTGCCCTTTTCCGCCTTGCCGCCGAATACCAGATAGGCGGCAGCCGCCAGTACGGCTACACCCACGCCTATCCACAGATATTTTTTACTTGCTTGCATAAAGACTGCTTATCCTGAGCCGCCGTTTCGGCGTTTATAGAGTTGTACGCGAAAATTGCATGCGCAAGTTTAACCTTACCAAGCATCAATTCGTTAGCTATACTAACTAGTAAGCTTATCATGCCATCCGCCAATGAATCCCAAGCCTGCCAACGATTTATCCGACTACCAGCTGGAATTGGGACAGACCATAGGCGATATCTCGCGCGCCTGGCGCTATCAGATGAACCAGCGCCTCAAGCCTTTCGGCCTCAATCTCTCGACACGCCAGGTCCTGGTTCAGTTGCAAAGGCATCCCGACGGCCTGATCCAGCGTGAGCTGGCGCGCAAATTGGGGATAGAAAGCCCGACCCTGGTACGCCTGCTGGATTTACTGGAACGCAAGGAATGGATACAGCGCGTCACCTCGCAGATCGATAAACGGCAAAAATTCGTGGTCCTGACGCCGAAAGCGAACGAACAACTGCTGATTATAGAAAAATTATCACGCGCCTTGCGTGCAGAAATGATGGAAGGACTGTCGATTGCTGAAATAGAAAGCAGCACGCTCGTCATGCGCAGGATGAAAAACAATCTGCTCGCTGACTGAAGCGCAATATTGCGGTGAGATAGAGTGCAGTACCGGGGGAAAATACTGGGTAATGAGGGTTGCTATAGGTTCTTATATATAGCGACACAAATAAAGAGGCGAGCCTTGTCTACGGCACTTGCAGGAAATGGCTGTGGCTGCTTCGTTCCCGACCTGACCAGGTTGGCCATGCCACAATGCGCAGGGGCCCGCCGACATGAATTTTAACAGCAAAGGCGATGCCTGTCCCCTGAGAATGCATGGATTTATGAATTTTCCCTGCGGCACTCAAGGCAAAATCATCTCTACCAAGCCGGATAAAAAAATGCCTCTATATATAGAGGCATTTTTTCTGCGCGCGGCAAACACCCCGCTGCTTGTTTACTAATTAAATACCCAACTCTTGCCAGATCTGGTCGACGCGCTTTTTGACCTCGTCCGTCATCGTGATGGTACGCCCCCATTCGCGGTCGGTTTCACCCGGCCACTTATTGGTCGCATCTATCCCCATCTTGCTGCCAAGGCCGCTGACCGGTGAAGCAAAGTCCAGGTAATCGATAGGCGTGTTATCAACCAGCGTCGTATCGCGGATCGGATCAACACGGGTAGTGATCGCCCAGATAACTTCCTTCCAGTCGCGGATATTGACGTCTTCATCGACCACCACAATGAACTTGGTATACATAAACTGGCGCAGGAAGCTCCAGACGCCAAACATCACGCGCTTGGCATGGCCCGGATAAGCCTTCTTCATCTGCACCACCGCCATCCGGTAGCTGCAACCTTCCGGCGGCAGGTAGAAGTCGAGGATTTCAGAGAATTGCTTTTGCAACAATGGAATGAAGACTTCATTCAGTGCCACACCCAGCACCGCCGGCTCATCCGGTGGTTTGCCGGTATAGGTCGAGTGATAGATAGGGTCGCGCCGCATCGTGATGCGATCTATCGTAAAGACCGGGAAGGAATCCTGCTCATTATAGTAACCAGTATGGTCGCCATAAGGGCCTTCCAGCGCATGCTCATAACCGGATGGATGCGATTCGTCCGGGTAGATATGCCCTTCCAGCACGATCTCGGCCGAAGCCGGTACGCGCAATTCACTACCCAGGGCTTTGACCAGCTCGGTGCGGCTGCCGCGCAAGAGGCCGGCGAACTGGTATTCGGACAAACTATCCGGTACCGGCGTCACCGCTCCTAATATAGTAGCGGGGTCGGCGCCAAGCGCGACCGCGATCGGATACGGCTGGCCGCGGTTAACAATACTGTGTTCGCGGAAGTCGAGCGCGCCGCCGCGTTGGGCCAGCCAGCGCATGATGACCTTGTTGCGGCCTATCACCTGCTGGCGATAAATCCCGAGATTCTGCCGTTTCTTGTGCGGCCCTTTGGTAATCACCAGGCCCCAGGTAATCAAGGGTGCGATATCGCCCGGCCAGCAATGCTGGATCGGCAGGCGCGCGAGGTCCACGTCATTGCCTTCCCACACGATGTCGTGGCAAGGTGCGCCGCGCAATTCTTTCGGCGCCATATCCCAGATCGATTTCACCAATGAGCCGAGGCCCATGATGTCCTTGAAACCCTTCGGTGGTTCCGGCTCCTTCAGCATGGCCAGCACGTGGCCAATCTTGCGCAATTCACTCACATCCGTGGCACCCATACCGAGTGCGACGCGATGCGGCGTACCGAAAAGATTGCCGAGCACGGGAATTTTTTGACCGGTCGGTTGCTCGAACAACAGTGCCGGACCTGCAGCCCGCAAAGTGCGGTCGCAAATCTCCGTCATCTCTAAATAAGGCGAAACTGGTACGTTTATGCGCTTAAGTTCGCCCATTTGTTGCAACTGAGAAATGAAGTCGCGTAAATCAGAATATTTCATATTTTTTTCGCCGTTTTGTACTTTGGACTTGATTATTCAATTAAAACGCCCAAGTACCTGATTCCTTTGGCTTTTACCGGGTCTAGGCTAAAAACGTTAGATTCAAAAGTTATAGAATATTGATTTTATAGTGTTGACTTGATATAAACCGCCTCCTACAATTCGCGCAACTTGAAGAGCAGGCCCCGTATTTGAACACCAAACCGGGCAGAAAAGAAACTCTCTTCATTTCACGGGATCGGGGTCCCACATGACATTTTAGGAGTGTTTTCAAAAGGCAGCTTTGCCTTCTCCCCGAAACAAGTTGTTTGCCAAGGGCACCGCTGCAATGTGCGCGACCCTATAAGTAATCAACTCCGACGTTTGCAGTACGCCGAGCGGCTACAAACGATTTCTCTGATTCACGGCATGTGCAGGGTTCTACGAAATAAATTATTTGTTTTGTGGTGGAGCCTTTTACTTGCCGCGTCAATCCTGGAGTTTTTAATGTTAAATCGAATTACCATGGCGATGCGTAAAGCCGCCAAGCAATCCGCACGACAGGTGATTGCGCATTCGACCACGATGCGCACCACCAATAATAAAGTCGTCGCAACCGCACGCCACGCCTTGATGGCGCTGGGCCTGACAGCAATCGCAACCCTGGCCTTGATGTTCTTCAAGCCGGAAGTCGCGGAAAAAATCCAAGCCATTTCGCCGTTCTCGGACGCCGTAGCGGCCACGCCTTCGGATGAAGACATGTCGCCTATCGCTAACCTGATGGACGATCCGGCTTCTGCCGTAGTCGAGGATATGCCGGTTGTCAGCACCAATCCTGCGATGTTGGGTACCGACATCCAGCAGCAACGCGTCACGCAATGGATCTCCAAGCGTTACCGCGTGGCGAACGATGCGACCAATATGCTGGTTTCGGCCGCATACCTGACGGCCAAGGAAATCAACCTCGATCCGCTGCTGATCCTGGCTGTGATGGCAATTGAATCACGCTTCAACCCGTTTGCCGAAAGCCCGGTAGGCGCGCAAGGCTTGATGCAAGTCATGTCAAAAGTGCATCACGACAAGTTTGCTGAAATGGGCGGCACCCAGGCTGCACTGAACCCGGTTGCCAACATCCGTGTCGGTTCGCTGATCCTGAAAGAGTATGTCTCCCGTGGCGGCTCGGTAGAAGCCGGCCTGAAACGCTATGTAGGCGCTGCAGGCATGGATAGTGACGCTGGTTACGGCGCCAAGGTCCTGGGCGAGTACGACCGCCTGAAAGCGGTTGCGAGCGGCAAGCGCGTTTCCGCCTTTGCTACGATGGCAAGCCGTGCCGCACCAAAAGCGCAGCCGGTACCAAATGTTATCCAGGAGAAATCCGCAGCACTGGAAGACAAGAACGCACAAAAGCTGGATGGTGACAAATTCACATCACTGTAAAAGTGACGCGACATTACAAAAAGGAGCCGAGTGGCTCCTTTTTTTTGCCTGCTTATTTCAAGCCGGTTTCAGCTTACTTAATACGCCGATCACGGAAAGCCCGTAGCCGCGCCACCGCCTCCTGCAGGTTTTCCATCGAAGTCGCATACGACACCCGCACATACTGATGCGCGGTAGACGGACCGAAATCCAGTCCCGGTACGATCACCACGCCCGCTTCATTCAGGATATCCACCGTCAGCTGATCCGCATCATCGGACCAGGCGCTGCAATCGGCGTATACATAGAAGGCCCCGTCCGGCATCACCGGTACCTTGAAGCCCAGCCCTTCCAGTGCCGGCACGATATAGTCGCGACGACGCTTGAACTCCGCCTTGCGCGCTTCATAAATCGCCAAGGCTTCCGGTTCGAAGCAAGCCAGCCCCGCATGCTGCGCCAGGCTGGATGCGCAGATGAAGAGGTTTTGCGCCAGCTTCTCAATGGCTTGCACCAATTCCGGTGGCACCACCAGCCAGCCGAGACGCCAGCCGGTCATATTGAAGTACTTGGAAAAGCTATTGATGACGATCACATCCTCGCCCAGCGACAAGGCGGAAAACGGTTCGGCATCGTAGCGCAAGCCGTTATAGATTTCATCGACGATGGTAAAGCCCTGCTTCGCCCTTACCACTTCAACTATCTTGCGCAACTCATCGGCCTCTATCGAGGTCCCGGTCGGATTCGACGGCGACGCCAGCAAAACGCCGCGCGTTTGCGCACACCAGTTTTGCTCCACCATCGCGGCGGATAACTGGAAGCGATGCTCGGGACCGCTCGCGATCATCTTGGCCTGCCCGTCAAAGGCGGCGACGAAATGACGATTGCATGGATACGAAGGATCCGACATCAGTACCTGCGCATCCTTTTCCACCAAAGCGGCACAGGCCAGCAATAAGGCGGCCGATGCACCCGCGGTCACGATAATGCGTGCAGGATCGATTTCTATTCCGTACACCGCCTGGTAATGCGCGGCGATCGCGGCGCGCAATTCCGGCAAACCGGTGGCCGAGGTGTACTGCAATTTTCCATCTGCCATCGCGCGCGTCGCGGCATCTATGACCGGTTGTGCCGCGGTAAAGTCCGGCTCACCTATGCCCATATGGATGATGTGCCGCCCTTGTCGCTCCAGCTCGGCCGCCATCTTCGCCAATTCCATGACATGGAAAGGCGCGATGTGTTGCAGGCGCGAAGCGAGTTGTGTGAGATGCGAAGACAAAAGTGATTCCTCAATGAGAAGCGCCACCTGCATCCGTGTCCAGCCAGGCTGGAAGCAAACGGAAATCAGGTGGCGGCAAGTCTTTCAGATTGCGTAACTGGAATTCTGCGATCAGCCCTTGCGACCGGCGTTGATTTCCACTTCGCGTGCGCTGACGGCAAACTTGTCCAGTACGCCATTGACGTATTTGTGGCCGTCTATGCCGCCAAACGATTTGGTCAGTTCGACCGCTTCGTTGATGACAACCTTGTACGGGATTTCGATATGGTTTTTCAACTCGAAGGCACCGATCAACAAGGCAGCGTGCTCAACCGGTGACAAGGCCGAAATTTCACGGTCTATCAACGGTGCCAGGCCGGCGCGCAATTCGCCGACTTGTTTGACGGTGCCGTATAGCAGTGCATCAAAATGCTCGGCATCGGCTTTGTCGAAACCATGCGCCTGGCGAATATGCGTTTCAATCACGCGTACATCTTCATTATTCAGCAGCCATTGATACAGGCCTTGCAAGGCAAACTCACGGGCGCGATGGCGCGGCGTGCGGTTTTTGCTCGGATTGGCGTGGTCGGTTTTTTGGGTCATGGCTCACAGCGCCGTCCTATATAGAAGGCGCTCATAAAGGGTTAACAATACATACGCTGCAATCAGTGCAGCGCAAACTCGAAGGGACGATTTATTCCTGGTCGTCGGCTGCGTCGGCCAGGTCTTCCAGCGCAATCGTCAGGTTCGCCATCTCCACCGCAACGCGGGCGGCATCAGCGCCTTTTTCTTCCATCCGTGCTTCTGCCTGCTCATCGGTATCGGTGGTCAATACCGCATTCGCGATCGGCAAACCAAAGTCGAGGCCGACGCGGGTGATGCCGGCACCGGATTCATTCGACACCAGCTCGAAGTGATAGGTCTCACCACGGATCACCGCGCCGATGGCGATCAGTGCATCGAATTGCAGGGTTTCAGCCATCTTGCGCAAAGCCAAAGGAATTTCAAGCGCGCCGGGTACCGTGACATGCAAGACATCTTCGTCTTCGACACCCAGGTGTTTCAACTCGGCCAGGCAAGATGCCAGCAAACCGTGGCACACATCCTGGTTGAAACGTGCCTGCACGATACCGATGCGCAAACCCTGTCCTGCCAAATTCATTTCGTAGCTGCCTACTGTCATGGTGTTCCCCTTCTTGCGCGAAGCGCGTTTAATTCGCTTTTAATTCAACTGTTGTTTGAACCTTAGTGCAGTTAAGTGATTGAATCAACTCATCAATCCAAGCAAAACTGAACGAACGTTCAATTATCGGTGCGTGCCTGGTAACCGGTTACTTCCAGATCGAAACCTGCCATCGACGGCATCTTGCGCTGGTTCGCCAGCAACTTCATCTTGCCGACCGACAGGTCTTTCAGGATCTGTGCACCGATACCGTAAGTACGCAAATCCATATGCGCGGCACGTTGCTGTGGCCGGCTTTCCGGATTATTCAGGGCTTCAAACTGGCTAAAGAATTCATCGGCCGATTCTTCGCAATTGAGCAAAACCATCACACCGCGTTCCGACTGCTTGATCGCGGCCATCGCCGAAGCCAGGTTCCACGAGTGGGTGGTCGCCTTGGTTTCCAGCCAATCCAGTACCGACACCGGCTGATGCACACGCACCAGGGTTTCCTGATCCGCCGAGATATCACCATGCACCAGCGCCAAATGCGCGCCGCCGCTAGGCTTGTCACGGTAGACGATAGTCTTGAAGCTGCCGTACACGGTTTCCATCACACGCTCGCCGACGCGGTCGACGATGGTTTCATGCTGGCTGCGGTAATGGATCAGGTCGGCAATCGTGCCTATCTTCAAACCATGTTCCTTGGCGAATTCGATCAAATCCGGCAGGCGCGCCATGGTGCCGTCGTCTTTCATGATTTCGCAAATCACTGCGGCCGGGGTCAAACCCGCCAGCTCGGCAAAATCACAACCGGCTTCGGTATGGCCGGCGCGCATCAGGACACCGCCCTTTTGCGCCTTCAGCGGGAAAATATGGCCCGGCTGCACGATATCGGACGGTTTGGCATTCTTCGCCACCGCCACCTGAATGGTCTTCGCGCGGTCAGCTGCCGAAATACCAGTCGTCACGCCTTCCGCCGCTTCGATAGATACAGTGAAATTGGTGCCGTAGGAAGTGCCGTTGCGCGTCGTCATCATGGTCAGCGCCAGTTGGTCGCAACGCTCTTCGGTCAGCGTCAGGCATACCAGGCCACGGCCGAACTTGGCCATGAAATTGATCGCTTCCGGCGTTACGAACTCGGCGGCCAGGACCAGGTCGCCCTCGTTTTCACGGTCTTCTTCATCGACCAGAATCACCATGCGACCGGCACGCAATTCTGCAACGATTTCTTGGGTAGTTGAAATGGACATAGATAATCTCGGAGTAGGCCGCTATTTTAAAGGATTTGCGCCCTTCCAGACCGGCAAATGACGAATCTATTCAGGGATCAGCCGCGTACCAGGCCTGCCCGGCGGCTTATTTGGCGCTTTAGCGCAAATATTGCGTGAAGTACAAGCTACCAGGAATCACCAGCCTCTGACAGGCGCGACGCGAAGCGGGCACTGACAAAGTCCACGAAAGCCGTGACCTTGGCCGAGAGGTTCAGCCGTTCCGGGTACACCGCATAGATATCCGACGGCGGCAGGCTCCAGTCCGCCAGCACTTCGACCAGACGGCCGGAGCGCAGGTAAGCCGCCACATCCCATTGCGAGCGCATCAATATGCCGTGTCCGGCCAGCGCCCAGGCCAGCGTGGTTTCACCGTCATTGCTGCTGAGCGCGCCCCGCACCTTGATGCTTTCCTGCCGTTTGCCCTTATGCAAATGCCAGCTGCCATAGGCGGCATCGTTTTCGCGTAGCACGATGCATTGCAGCTTTTGCAAATCGCGCGGTACCGACGGTGTGCCATGCCGCTTTATATATGCCGGTGCCGCACACAGCAGGCGTCGGTTGGCTGCGATCTTGCGCGCAATGATGCGGGCATCCGGCATCTCGCCTATCCGTATGCCGATGTCGAAAGCCTGGTCGATCAGGTTGGCAGGCCGGTCGGATAACTGCAGTTGCACTTCAATTTCCGGATACTTTTCGATGAAGTCGGACACGGCCGGCGCAATGTGTCTACGCCCGAAACCAAAAGTCGCATTGATGCGCAGCAAACCCTTGGGTACCGCCCGACTACGGCTGACCGCACGCTCCAGTTCCTCAATCTCGGTCAGGATGCGCGCACCTTCGGCCAGGTAAATCTCGCCTTCATGCGTCACGCTCATGGTGCGCGTGGTGCGATTCAGCAGGCGCACGCCGAGGCGCTGCTCCAGGTTCGCCAGGCGTTTGGTCACTGCCGGCGGCGTTACGCCCAGCTCACGCGCCACGGCCGCCAGGCTGCCCTGCTTCACCAGCACGGAGAAAAAGGCCAAATCCGAGAGATCATTCATTATTAAATTAAAAGAAAGAATAGACTGAATAAAGATGAATTATATGCTTCTTTAACAGCTATACAATTCAGTTCAGGATAAGCCGCCACCATCAGGGAGCCAGACATGTTTGCAGGATTCGAACGACACAACGCCAAAGTGAACGGCGTCAACATTGCCTATATCAAAGGCGGCCAGGGTCCGGCCCTGCTCCTCTTGCACGGCCATCCGCAAACCCATGTGATCTGGCACAAGGTGGCGGATACCCTGGCACAACACTACACCGTCATCGCCAGCGACTTGCGCGGCTATGGCGACAGCGACAAACCGCAAGGCTTGCCGGACCACAGCAATTACTCGAAACGCGTGATGGGTGAAGACCAGATCGCGCTGATGCAGCAACTCGGCTTCGAGCAATTCCTCTTGATGGCACACGATCGCGGCGGCCGCGTCGCTTACCGCATGGCACTCGATCATCCGGAAGTCATACGCAAGCTGGTGATACTCGACGTCGCACCGACGCTGGCGATGTATGAAAAAGCCAATCGCGCCTTTGCCACTGCTTACTACCACTGGTTCTTCCTGACCCGTCCGGCACCGTTTCCGGAAACCCTGATCAATTCGCATCCGGACGTCTACCTGCAGCACACCATCGCCGGTCGCAGCGCCGGGATGAAACCGTTCACGCCGGAAGCCTACGCCGAATACCTGCGCTGCCTGCGCGACCCGGCCACCATCCATGGCATCTGTGAAGATTACCGCGCCAGCGCCGGCATCGACCTCGAGCATGAACGGACCGACCTCGCCGCCGGTAACAAAATCCAGGCACCGATGCTGGCTTTGTGGGGCAAACATGGCGTGATCGAACAATGCTTCCAGCCGCTAGCCGAATGGCAACACCTCGCCGCCAATGTGCGCGGCCACGCCCTCGATTGCGGCCACTACATACCGGAAGACGAGCCGCAACTCTTGCTGGATGAAGTCCTGCCCTTCCTCGCTGATTGAGAACACACCCCATGCAAACCCGCACGCTATACCAAAAACTGGTGGACTCGCATACCGTGAGCCGCCTCGACGAGCAACACGTATTGCTCTATGTCGACCTGCACATCATGAATGAATACACCAGTCCGCAAGCCTTTGCAGGTTTGCGCGCCCAGGGTCGCACGGTACTGCGCCCGCGCCAGCAACTGGCGGTGGTGTCACACATTATCCCGACCCATCCGGTGCAGGTCGGACAGCGCGTGATCTTCGATCCGCCATCCGCCTTGCAGGCGACCAACCTGAAAAAGAATTGCACCGAATACGGCATCAAGCTGCTGGATACCAATGATGCGGAACAAGGCATAGAACACATCATCGCGCCGGAACACGGCTGGGTCCGTCCCGGCATGGTGGTACTGTGCGGCGATAGCCACACCACCACTTATGGCGCACTGGGTGCACTCGGTTTCGGCATCGGCACCTCGGAAGTCGAGCACATACTCGCGACACAAACACTGGTGTACCGGCTCGCCGACAATATGCGCATACGGGTCGACGGCGAGCTGCCTGTCGGCACTTCGGTCAAGGACCTGGTCTTGCTCATCATCAGCCGCATCGGTGCGCAAGGTGCGCGCGGTTATGCGGTCGAATTCTGTGGCAGCACGATCGCGGCACTGTCTGCGGAAGCACGCATGACCTTGTGCAATATGGCGGTCGAAGCCGGTGCGCGTGCGGCGCTGATCCGGCCGGATGCGACTACCTTCGCCTATATCAAGGCGCATGCAACTGACTTGGATGAAGCCGCTTACGCACAGGCACAACAAGACTGGCAAACGCTGTACTCGGATGAAGATGCCGCGTTTGAAGTTGACCATCAATTCGATGCGCGTGAAGTCGCACCGTATGTCACCTGGGGCACCAGCCCGGACCAGGCGATCCCGGTCAATGGCCACATTCCGGACACGGCACAGAACGATAACAAGGCACTGCACTATATGGGCTTGTCGGCCGGTGCATCACTGCTCGGCTTGCCGATAGAACGCGTCTTCATCGGTTCCTGCACCAATGGTCGCATCGAAGATTTGCGCATTGCCGCCGGCATCATCGCCGGCCAGCATGTCGCTAATGGCGTGCGTGCGATGGTGGTGCCGGGTTCAGGTGCAGTGCGACGCCAGGCGGAGCAGGAAGGCCTGGCCGATATCTTTATCGCTGCCGGTTTTGAATGGCGCCAGCCCGGTTGCTCAATGTGCCTGGCAATGAATGATGATGTGTTGACGCCTGGCGAACGCTGCGCGTCGACTACCAATCGCAACTTCGAAGGACGCCAGGGCCGTGAAGGCCGCACCCACCTGATGAGTCCGGCGATGGCCGCCGCCGCGGCGATTCGCGGTTGTATTTCGGATGTACGTGATTTGGCGAAGGAGCAAGCCCATGTCTGACCAAACCCTGCTGCAAGGCGTCGCGGCACCCTTATTACTGGCCAATCTCGACACCGACCAAATCATGCCCAAGCAATTCCTGCGCATCATCGATAAGGCAGGTTTGGCAAAAGGCGTTTTATACGATTTGCGTTTTCATCCGGATGGCAGCCCGCGCCCGGATTTCATCCTGAACCAGCCAGCGTTTAGCAATAGCAAATTCCTCATCGGTGGTCCCAACTTCGGTTGTGGTTCCAGCCGTGAACACGCCGTCTGGGGCTTGCAACAGCTCGGCATAGAAGCCATCATCGCGCCCAGCTTTGGTGAAATCTTCTTTGGCAATGCGCTGAATAATCGCTTGTTGCTGATCATGCTGGAGCAGGAAAAAATAGCGGTGCTGCTGGATGATATGGAAAGCAGCGGCATGCAATTGCAGATAGATTTAAATGCGATGACCGTCAGCAGCGCGTCGCACAGCTTCCCGTTTACGCTGGCGGCACGTCACCGCAAAATGATAGTCGAAGGACTCGACATGATAGGTGCGACCATGCAGCTATTGCCCGAGATAGAACGCTTCGAACAAAGCCACGATGCACGTTTCCCGTGGACCAAGGTGCTGCCCGCCGCCTGATCGCAGCAAGCCCTGTAGCCATCAGGGCAAGTCGCGCACGATTTGATAATCCTTGTCGCTGACGGGAACGAAGCGTGTGACGTTCAACTGGCGCATCAGGTTTTCATTGGCATTGCCGCCGCTATCAAGGAAGACCGCTATGATCTTTTTCTTGATATCGGCGCACAAGCGACCACGCAAGACAAAGGGATTACGCGGGATGGCCGCCGAACGCCACAAGACCCGGAAATCTTCCGTTTTGACGCCGCTGTTTGCGACCGGCATCGCCAGGCTGGCGCTGGAAATGAAGGCAGCATCAATCTTGCCCTTCTTCAGGTTTTGCATCGATTGATCATGCGCACCGCTATACACCAATTGCCCAAAATATTTTTCCAAAGGCGTCTGGACCACGCGTGGAAATACATGGCGCGGTATCAGCGCACCCGAAGTGCTGTCGGGATCGACCAGCGCCAGGCTCTTGCCGCGCAGGGATTCTATGGTTTGGTAGGGACCGTTACTGCGCACGATCAGGACCGAGTGGTAAAAGGTATCTTCTTCGGTTTGCCCCGGCATCTTGCGCGACACAGTCGCGAATGCGGTAATACCCGGGTCCTGCTTCTTCGCCGACACATAGGCGGCCGGTCCCAGGCGTGCCAGGTCCACTGCACCGGATAACAAATCCTCGACCACTGCACCATAGGAAGTCGGCATCACCACTTCAACCGGTATGCCAAGCGCAGTCTGCAAATCGGCAAACAAGGGCTTCAGCGATGCCACATCTTTTTGCAAGTCGCTCTGCGGCACCAGCGAAAAATGCAGGCGTGCCGGGCGCTCGCATTCGGCAGCCTGCACTGATGCCATCACCAAAAATAGCGATAAGGCACTGAGAACAAAATGTATGGCGCGCATGGAATCCTCCCCCTATGAAGGCGTGAACCTGCCGCGGCGCAGGATCTCGACTATTCCGGCGGCTGCTACCGGCCGCTTGAAATAAAAACCCTGCACCTGGTCGCAACCGGCGGTCTTCAGGTGCACCAATTGTTCCTTGCTTTCCACGCCTTCGGCCACGACTTGCAAGCCGAGGTTATGTGCGAGTGAAATAGTGGAGGCAACGATCACCGCATCGCTATTGTCATTGCGGATGTCGCGCACAAAGGAACGATCTATCTTGATCGCATAGATGGGCAGCTTCTTCAGGTTCTTCAGTCCGGAAAAACCGGTACCGTAATCATCGAGTGCAATGCGCAAACCATTCGCCCTCAATTGCTCCAATACCCGGTTCGCAGTATCGAAGTCTTCAATAAAGCAGCCTTCGGTGATTTCAATTTCCAGCAAACCGGGTTCTATCTGGTAGCGCGCCAGCGTCTCCATCACGGTTTCCAGCAAGGCACTATCCTTCAATTGTTTCGGCGAGACATTGATCGCCACCGGTACCAGCGGCAAACCGGCGGCGCGCCAGTCGGCAATCTGGCGGCACGCGGCATCAATGACCCAGCGTCCAAGCAAGACAATCAAATCATTCTCTTCTGCCAGCGTGATGAAATCATTCGGGAAAATCAAACCATGTTCCGGATGCTGCCAGCGCACCAGTGCCTCCAGCCCGACCAGGCCGAATTCCTGCAATTCAACACGTGGCTGGTAATGCAGGCAAAACTCGTCATCGCGGATTGCCCGCTTGAAGCGCGTCAGCAATTCCACATCACGCGCCGACGATGCATTCAGCGAACTGTCGAAGAAACGATAGGTACCGGCACCGGCCGCCTTCGCGTGATACATCGCCGCATCGGCATGGGTCAGCAAGGTCTCCACATTCTGTCCGTCACGCGGATACAGCGCGATACCGATGCTCGGGCTGATTTCTATATCGTGGCCGTCAAGATCAGGGAAAGGTTCACGCACCACCTCAACCAGTTTGGCTGCAACCTTGGCGATATCGTTTTCAGATGTCATTTCCGAAATCAGCATGACGAATTCGTCGCCACCGAGGCGCGCCAGCAAATCATATTCACGCAGGGATTCACGCAGGCGGCGCGCCACACCTTGCAGCAAGAGATCACCTACTGCATGGCCGAGCGTGTCATTGATCAGCTTAAATTTATCGAGATCTAGGAAAAACATTCCGTACAGCTTGCGACTGCGCCGCGCGCGCGCCAGCTCTGCCGCCGCCAGTTCGTAAAACAGCATGCGGTTCGGAATCCCGGTAAGGTAATCATGCGAAGCCTGCAGCAACGCACGCCCCTTCTCTTGTTCCAACTGTCCGATCAGGCTGCGCTTTTCCTGCTCCGATGCGGCCAGCACGTTATACAGGCGACGCTGCCGGTAAGCGATTACCAGCAGGCCAAACATCAGCAAGACGACCGCGACAGATACTATGATCGCCCGTTGCAGGTAATCGCGATGACGGGCCGTCAGGCGTGCCATTACATAACTTTGGTCACGTGTGACGACAACCGTAAACGGATAACTGCCCAGCATGCGGAACACGGCAATTTCCTGCTCGGCCGCGCCGGGCCGGGTGGCTTCGATGACACCTTCTGCCTCTTGTCCGTGCAGGAATTTTGCGTAATCGGAACCGGCATAATCGACACCAGCGGAAAGACCGGCTCCATTCAACTCAGCCAACTGATAGGCGTCGCGCGTCAGGATTTCAATGCGGCCACCATCGCCGAGATGGATGTCTTTATACAAACGCAGGAAATAACCAAGGTCTATCACCGCCGCCAGGAAGCCATGCTGGCGGTCAGCTGTTGCAAACGGAATCACTATCGGCACGCGCCACGCAGAATTATCACTAATCGATGGCCGCCCTACGACCAGCTGGATGTCCGTCCCACTCGCCATCGGCATCTGCTCTACCTTTTGTACCAATTGCATCAGTTCGGGTTCCGACCGGCGGTTGGCAGATGACTGCAGCAGGTTTGCCTGCCCGTCAAAGATCGCTATGCGCAAATAAGCCGGGTCACCGCTGAGCAAAGGCTTGAGTTGCAATTCGGCGAAGCGCTCTTCTTCCATCATCGAACGCCCGATCTTGGCGTAATGACTGGCGCGATCCAGTACTTCATTGAGGTTGGTGGCAACGATGGATGCGATATTCTGGCCGTCGGAAATCGAACTTTCCAGCACCAGCTCCTTCTCGTGTGCCATGCGCGACAGGGTGCCCCACCAAATAATGGCAAGCATCGCGAACGCCAGCAAAAAGGTAACGGGAACCAGACCTTTTTCACCGAGGATCAGATTATTGCCGTGCTTTTTCAGGAAGTGGAGTACGGATTGCAAGGTGGCGGATAGGTAAATGGAGAGCGCGGCGGGCGCAGAGTTGCCATAGGTTAATGTTAGTGAGCAAACATTTCAACTTAATGACAAATGCCGGCAGTGCCGGAGCCGGCCGGGTCGGATGCAGCTTCCCCGCCACACTTGCGTCGACGCGTCAGTGCTCACCTTGCATAAAAAATAATTTGGCTTGGTAAACGCATGTCATCGTCATGTCATTTACGCCCGTTACAGTACGCCTTGTTTGCCACACTCCACTATAGGTTTGGGTGAACAAACCCAAGCCTGCCTCCTCACCGAAGCGGGCTTTTTTATTGTCTTCCATGCAGGCAAACAAAAGGCCTCTGCAACGAGAGGCCTTTTGGTCATACCCGGGCTGCTATCAGGCTAGATTGCCTTCACGCTACGCAATTGCGCAATACGCGACTCCTCATAACCCAGTACCTGCTGCAGGATTTCATCGGTATGCTCACCGAGTAATGGTGCCGGCGTAACGACTGCGGGCGAAGCCGACAGCTTGATCGGCATGCCTACCGTCCAGTACTTGCCGCGCTGCGCATGATCGACTTCGATATACATTTCGCGCGCATGCAAATGTTCATTCTCCGCAAGCTCGGCGGTAGACAGCACCGGTCCGCAAGGCACATCGATTTCATTCAGTACCGTCATCAGTTCACTCTTTGTGTATTGCGCGGCAAAGCCGTTCAATATCGCCCACATCGCCTGCTGGTTGGCACGCCGACTCTCAATATTGGCAAAGCGCGGGTCTTCCAGCAAATGCTGACCACCGACCAGCTTGGCCAGTGCCGGCCACACTGCCTCCTGCACCACGACATACAGGTATTCTTCTGCACCGCCGCGCGCGCACCACAAGACATTACCCAACTGGCCGCCGCCGGAATCATTGCCGCCACGCGGCACCGAAAACAAGCCTTCGGTCGGCACCGAATACTCGGGCAATGGACCTTTTTGCAGTCGTTCGTGATCACGCATTTTCATGCGGATCAGGTTGAGTACGCTATCCATCATCGCCACTTCGACATACTGTCCTTCGCCATATTGCACACGATGATGCAGCGCGGCCAGGATGCCGATGACGAAATGCAGGCCGGTCCCCGAATCGCCAACCTGTGCGCCGGACACACAAGGCGGGCCATCGCTGAAGCCGGTGGTTGCCATTGCACCGCCCATCGCTTGCGCAACGTTTTCATATGCCTTGAAATCGGAGTACGGACCAGTGGAACCAAAGCCCTTGATCGATGCCATGATCAGCATCGGATTGATCGCGCGTACACGCTCCCAGGTAAAGCCGAAACGGTCCAGTACGCCGGGGCCGAAGTTTTCCATCAGAACATCACACTTCGTCAGCAAGTCGGCAAAGATGGCCTTGCCTTCATCCGTTTTCATATTCACGGTAATCGAACGCTTATTGCAATTCAGCGTGCCGAAGTAAAGGCTGTCGACGCCGGGAATATCGCGTAACTGGCCGCGCGTGATATCGCCCTGCGGCGGCTCCAGTTTGATCACATCCGCGCCCATCCAGGCCAATAACTGCGAAGCCGAAGGACCGGCCTGTACATGCGTCATATCAAGAATGCGGAGACCTGCAAGCGCTTTACTCATTGTGCTTCCTTTAATTCAATTCAAATGGATATATCCGGACCACTCTGCACGATAGCCTGCGTCGGGCGGCAGCAGATTTGCGTATCTGCATCCCTCAAGCAGATTCGATAGGGATCGGCTATTACCCCGGCAATGCAAAAGCAGCCAAACGGCATGCCATTCATTTTGAACTGTTAAAGACTTGGCGGAAACTGTATATTTACGTCGTTTTCAGCCAAATCGATTTACTTCAGCGCCAATGACTATCCAGGTTGCAGTATTAGCTTTTCCCGGCGTGCAATTACTTGATATTGCCGGTCCCGCCGATGTATTCATGGAAGCGGCGCGCCAGCTCAATGATGCGCGTGCTTATCGGGTGCAAATCATAGGGACCGAAAGTGGCCCCTTCAAATCATCGTCCGGCTTGTACGTGACACCGGATGCAACACTGCAAACTTTCAGGGGCGGCATAGACACCTTAATGGTGGCCGGCAGTCCGGACACCGACGTCATTACCGAAAACAGTACACGCGACGCATGGCTGAAAAAGCGTGCGAAGTCAGTGCGACGCATCGGTTCGGTATGTACCGGTGCATTGATACTCGGCATGGCCGGACTATTGGAAGGCAAGCGCATCACCACGCACTGGAGCAGCGCGGAAAAACTCGCCACCATGTTCCCGCAAACCGAAGTCGATCCGGATTGCATCTATCTGCGTGACGGCAATCTATATACGTCGGCTGGTGTCACTGCAGGCATGGACCTGGCATTGGCGATGGTGGAAGAAGATCACGGGCGTGAGCTGGCACTGAAAGTCGCGCGCGAAATGGTGATGTTCGTCAAGCGACCCGGTGGCCAATCGCAATTCAGTTCACACCTGGCGGCACAGCATACCGAAGGCTCCACCATCGGCCAGATACAGGCATATGTGCTCGCCAATTTGCGTGCCGACCTGTCGGTACCGCAACTCGCGGAACGCGCACGCATGAGTGAACGCAGCTTCGCGCGTACCTTTAAAGCAGAAAGCGGCAGCACGCCCGCCTCCTTCGTCGAAGCCGCCAGGCTGGACCAGGCACGCCGCCTGATAGAAGAACAAAGCCAGCCACTCAAGCGTATCGCGCAGCTATGCGGCTTCAGCAACCTGGATGCAATGCGCAAAGCCTTCATGCGACGTATTTCGATCGGCCCGGCCGAATACCGGCGACGCTTCGCCAGTAAAGAATAGCTGCGGAATACCGGCGGAACAGGCGCGGCAAAAATCGGCCAAACGTCGCTTTTCAGCCATAATTCAGCGTGGCTATTTTTCATCAAAGATTCATTTCAAGCCACATTCACTATCATGTGATGACGTCTTCCACGCTTCTACGGACAAGCCGAAAATAGACGTGGCAATGCCTGTTCATACTGGGCAGAATCGTTTTCGAACCATTCAACAAGCAGCTTTTGGCGGCAACGTACAGGCCTTGGACAGTGGTGATCTTTATCTGGAATGTGCACTTCCCGGCCCATCTACCGAAGGTGCCAATCCAGCCAAGCAAACGATTAAAAGGAATGCATATCATGAGTAAGCCATTAGACGGCATCAAGATTATCGACTTTACCCACGTCCAGGCCGGTCCTTCCTGTGCCCAGCAATTGGCGTGGTTCGGTGCCGACGTCATCAAGGTAGAACGTCCAGGTTCCGGCGATGCAACGCGCACTTCATTGCGCGACATTCCAGATGCCGACGCCCTGTACTTCACCATGTTGAACAGTAATAAACGTTCGTTGACACTCGATACGAAAAAAGCAGAAGGCAAGGAAGTCCTGGAAAAACTGATCCGTCAATCGGACATCATGATCGAGAACTTTGCGCCAGGCGCACTGGATCGCATGGGCTTCACCTGGGAATACATCCAGAGCCTGAACCCACGCCTGATCCTGGCCTCGGTCAAAGGTTTCAGCGACGGTCACTTCTATGAAGACCTGAAGGTCTACGACAATGTGGCACAGGCAGCAGGCGGCGCAGCGACCACCACCGGCTTCTGGGACGGCCCACCAACCATCAGCGGTGCGGCACTCGGCGACAGCAATACCGGTATGCATCTGGCAATCGGCATCCTCGCTGCACTCCAGCACCGTCACCTGACCGGCCTCGGTCAAAAAGTGGCTGTGTCGATGCAAGATGCCGTATTGAACCTGTGCCGCGTCAAGCTGCGCGACCAGCAACGTCTCGAACGCACCGGCGTACTGGAAGAATACCCACAGTACCCACACGGTACCTTCACCGATGTCGTACCACGCGGCGGCAATGCCGGCGGTGGCGGCCAACCGGGCTGGATCCTGAAGTGCAAAGGCTGGGAAAACGATCCTAACGCTTATATCTACTTCACCATCCAGGGCACCGCATGGGAAGCGACAGCACGTGCCATCGGCAAACCTGAATGGGTGACCGATCCGGCCTACGCGACTGCGAAAGCACGCCAGGACAAAATCTTCGATATCTTCGCCTACATCGAAACCTGGCTGGCCGACAAAGACAAATTTGAAGCGATTGAAATCCTGCGCAAATTCGACATCCCTTGTGGTCCAGTGTTGTCGATGAAAGAAATCGCGTATGACGAATCGCTGCGTCGTAGCAAGAGCATCGTCGAAGTCGACCATAAGGTACGCGGTAAATACCTGACGGTCGGCAGCCCGATCAAAATGTCCGGCGCCACGGTCGAAATCACGCCATCACCTTTGCTCGGTGAACACACCGATGAAGTCTTGGCGGAACTGGGTTACAACGCGACACAAATCGCTGCAATCCATAGCGCTGCCGCAGTGTAAACCTGCGTCAACAATCAGGCATGCAGTAATAAACAAGGGCACCTGCGGGTGCCCTTTTCCATTGCGCGCGCATTCCATTGTGCCCATCGCGCAACGCAATCCGTCATACGGATTGACGGCCCGACCGCTATTTTGCCATAATGAGAACCATTCTCAACAAAGCCCAGCCAGCGCCACTCGTGGATTGCAAGCCAGCTTGATGCCTCCCCGGGCATCGCATCCCTGGAGCAAACCGTGTCTGCCGCCATACCATCCGATTCTGTCGCCCAGCTATACAGCGAGCATCATGGATGGTTGCGTGGCTGGCTCGCCAAGAAGCTAGGCTGTTCCTTTGATGCTGCCGATCTGGCACAAGATACCTTCATGCGCATCGTCGCCAGCTATCAGCGCGGTACCGCGGCCGATGTGCGCGAACCACGTGCTTACCTGCGCACCGTTGCGAATGGCTTGATGGTGGATTTATTCCGCCGCCGTTCACTGGAGCAGGCTTATCTGGATGCACTGGCGACGCTGCCCGAAGCAAGCGTCGCGTCACCCGAAGAGCGCATGCTGGTGCTGGAAGCACTGCACAGCCTGGATGCCATGCTCGATACCCTGCCCGCCAAAGTCAGGACTGTCTTCCTGATGTCGCAGCTGGAAGGCCTGACCTATGCCGCCATAGCGGAACAACTCGGCATCTCGCTGCGCACTGTCAAACGTCATATGCAATTAGGATTCGCCCAATGCCTCAGCCTGATGCTTTGAATATCGCGACACCTGCGAGCGGCATCGACAAGCGGATTGTCATGGATGCGGCGAACTGGCTGGTCAAACTGCATTCACAGGAAATGGATGCCAGCGATCACGCCTCGCTGAAAAGATGGTGCGAGCAAAGCACGGAACACCAACGCGCCTGGCATGCGGCGAATGAACTGGCACGCAATTTCGGCGCAGTACCTGCCGGCCTCGGATTAACCACGCTGGGACGCCAGCGCAATCGCCGCGCCGCGATGAAAACACTGGCTATCGTGTGCACGCTCGCACCGACCAGCTGGCTGGCGTGGACACATATGGCACGCGACAACTACCAAACCGCGACCGGTGAACGTTCGACTTATACCCTCGCCGATGGCAGCAGCCTGATGCTCAATACCGGCTCATCCGTTGATATTGTGTTTGACGACAAGCAAAGACTGTTACGCCTGCGTGCCGGTGAAGTGCTGGTCCAGACTGCTAAAGATAGCGCGCCTAACCCGCGCCCCTTCATTGTGCAAACCGGACAAGGCAGCGTACGTGCACTGGGTACACGTTTCATCGTGCGCCAGCGCGAAGACGCGACCGAGGTCGCGGTGTTGGAACATGCGGTCGAAGTCCGTGCGCTCGGCGTAGCAGACCCTGTCATCATAGCCGCCGGTTATGGCGGCAGCTTTGGCAAAACAGATATAGCCGCGCTCACACCGCTGGCGAACAATGTGAATGCCAGTGCCTGGACGCAAGGCATATTGATTGCAGACAGGCAGAGGCTGGAAGACTTCCTCGCAGAACTCGGACGCTATCGGCCCGGCATCCTGCGCTGCGATCCGGCAGTAGCGGACTTGCGGATTTCCGGGGTATTCCAGACCAGCAATACCGAGCAGGCGCTGAACGTGCTGCAGGAAACCCTGCCCGTCACCGTGCTGTCGCGCACGCGTTATTGGGTCACCGTGCTGCCGGCGCAGGATTCCTGATGCGCTAAAACTTTCAGTCCAAAGTTGGCCCCTTTTTTCATCCTGTTCGGCAAGTCAGATAGGAGCAGTCAATCCACTGATTTGTCGAAAAGGAATTTCCCATGCAGCGCACGCTACCCCGGCATCACCTCATACGAGATCGCCGTAACTCATACCCTTTGTCACCCATGCGTCCGCTCGCAGCGGCAATCTGCTCTGCCATGCTGGGCATGGCGTTTGTCACTGCCACGCTGGTGCCACAATCGGCATTCGCTGCCGATGCAAGCATGTCGAGCAGTAAAAAACACTATGCCATTCCGGCCGGTTCACTCAGCCAATCGCTGTACAGCTTTGCCAGCAATGCAGGCATCACCTTATCGTTTGATCCGGCCCTGACCGAAGGCCTGCGCTCGAATGGCTTGAATGGCAGCTATGCGGTACTGGATGGACTCAATGCCCTGCTCGCCAATTCCGGACTGGTAGCGACGCCGGGTCAGAGCGGCGGTTACTTGCTGAGCAAGCGCCCCGCTTCGGATTCGGTACTTCCTGCTGTCACGGTCAACAGCGAGCGCAGCGCCACCACCGAAGGCACCGATTCCTATACCAGCGGCAGCATGAGTACCGCAACCGGCTTATCGCTGTCGCAACGCCATACCCCACAGACCGTCTCTGTCATTTCGCGTCAGCAGATGGATGACTTCAACCTCACCACACTGCAGGAAATTGCCAAGGTCACGCCGGGGATTTACAGCAAGGGACAAGCTGTCAGCGACCAGGAAACCAATTACTACGCACGCGGCTTTGTGCTGAATCATGTGAATGTCGATGGTTTGCCGGTGGATGTCAGCGGCTTTAACGAACGCAATGTCTCGGCCGATATGATCATGTATGACCGGGTCGAAGTGGTGCGTGGCGCTACCGGCCTGATGGAAGGTGCAGGCGCACCGGCCGGCAGCATCAACCTGGTACGCAAACGCCCTACCGCGGCTCCATTATTCAATGCCTCGGTCAGCGTGGGTTCGTGGAACAACAAGCAACTCACCATCGATACCAGCCGCGCGCTAAATGAATCCGGCAGCCTGCGTGGTCGTGTCGCTGCCAGCTGGCGCGATAGTGATAGCTTCGTCGATGTCACCAACACCAAGAACTACAGCGTGTACGGCATCCTCGAAGCCGACCTCAGTCCTAACACCACGCTGGGTGTCGGCTTTTCGCAGCAACGCACCCGCACCGATGGCGTCTTCATGGGCCTGCCTACGTATGCGGATGGCCGCCATATGAACCTGCCGCGTTCAACCTTCCTGAACAATGCAGACTCATTCCAGGATCGCGACAACGATGTCTACTTCGCCGACCTTGAAACCCGCCTGAACGGTGGCTGGCGCAGCAAGTTTGCAGTCACCCACATCAGTGCAGAATCCGCATCGCGCTATGCAAATAATTCCCGTATCGCCGGCCAGCCCCTGCAGCGCAGCCAGTCGGACACCGGCTGGGGTTACAGCACGCAGCAAATCGTCGCCGATATGCGCGTCACGGGTCCGTTTGAATTATTAGGCCGCCAGCATGAAGTGATCGTCGGCGCCAGCTACAGGAATGATACGTCCGATGCTTACCAGACCTGGGATTCATCTACCTCGCGCATCGTCAATATCGGCAACTGGAATCCGTATGCGAATGCGGTCAGCGGTGGCCCGGCCGAGCCATACAACTGGGGCCGCAAGACACGTGAGAAAGGTTTGTACACAGCTGCCAACTTCAACCTGAGCGATGCTATGAAGCTGGTCATGGGCGGGCGCTTTGGCTGGTACACACAAGACGTCACCGGCTGGTATGAAACCAATAAGAAATGGCGGCGCAGCCTGGATGAAAGCGCCAAGTTCATCCCCTATCTCGGCCTGGTCTATGACGTCGACAAACAGCACTCGCTGTACGCCAGCGCGACACAGATTTTCCAGCCACAAAGTGCGATGGATGTGAATGGCAACACACTGGATCCACTGGAAGGCACCAACCTTGAAGTTGGTATCAAAGGCGAGTATTTTGGCGGCCAGCTCAATACCAGCGCAGCGCTGTTCCGCATCACACAAAACAATCGCGCGGTACGCGATGACCAAAACTGCCCGACCGGTGGTGCCATTTCCTGCTCCCGTGCTGCCGGCGAAATCGTCAGTGAAGGCGTCGACTTGCAAATATCCGGTTCACCATTGCCGGGCTGGCAAATCGCCGGTGGTTATACCTATGTAGCGGCCAAGTACACCAAGGATGGCAATCCAAACAATATCGGCAAACCGGTAGCTACCGATGAACCGCGCCATCTGTTCAAGCTCTATACCAACTACCGCCTCTCCGGCTCGCTGGATAAATGGAATATAGGCGCTTCCGCCTATGCACAAGGCAAAACCTCGCACACCGATGTCGGCTACAACACGGTACAGGGTGCATACGCAATCTTTGGCTTGATGGCCGGCTACAAGGTCAATGACAATATCCAGCTCAAACTGAATATCGACAATATCTTCGATCGCACCTACTACCAGTCGCTGGACTATGGCTGGTCAGGTGGCCTGGCACGTTACGGCGCGCCACGTAATGCCTTGCTGACCCTGAACTACAAGATGTAAAGGCAAGGCGTTGGAACCGGCCCCGCCTGTGCGGGGCTTTTTTAATGCGCGGGAAATATCAGCGAAAACTCCGTCAAGCCGTTTTCTTCACTCGTCACCGTCGCCCTGCCACCGTGCAAGGCCATGATCGATTGCACGATTGCCAAACCCAATCCGGTGGACGTGGCCGAGTTGGAACGCGCCGCATCGCCGCGATAAAAGCGATTGAATACATGCGGGATATGTTGCGCTGCTATCCCCGCTCCCGGATTAACCACGGACACAGTGGCCCCGTCAGCTGTCATTACACCTTTCAGCACAATGGTCGCACCCCGCGGCGTATAAGGGATCGCATTGGCTACCAGATTACCAATCGCACGCCGCAAGAGGATGGCATCGGCATACACCCTGCCACCGGCTTCAACCGTCAGCCTGACCCCGGCCTCGTCGGCCAGGCCTTCAAAATAATCGGCAATACGCTGCAACTCTTCCGGCAATGACAACGCAGACTTATTCAGCATCACATGCGTATGCTCGACCCGCGCCAGGAAGAGCATGCTTTCCACCATACGCGTCAGGCGCTCATACTCTTCCACATTGGAAATCAACAAACCCTGATAGTCTTCCACGCTCCTGGCTTGCACCAGCGCCACCTGCGTCTGCACCATCAGGTTATTCAGCGGTGTGCGCAAATCATGGGCCAGGTCAGCGGAAAACTGGCTCAAACGCTGGAAGCTGCCATCCAGCCGGTCCAGCATCGCATTGAAAGCCTGCACCAACTCATGCAGTTCCTGCGGTGCCGAACTGAGATCGAGGCGCGTATCGAGGCGGTGTGCAGTGATGGAACTGGCTTGCCCTGCAATCAATCTGACCGGACGCAAGCCACGGCGTACCAGGATGTAACCCAGCAGCGCTGCCAGCAAAGTACCGCACAATGCCGCCATGCCGATTTCCACCCGATAAGCTTTCAAGAGCTCCATCCGATCAGACGCGGTGCGGGCCACCACGATGACTATCTTTTCACCGCTACGCACTTTCCCTTGCGCAGCAATCGCACGCGCGGTCAAACCGGTGGACGTCCAGAGCAAAGTAATGGAGCGTGGAACCGGATTCATTTCGAGCGGCAGCACCGCTATGGTTGGCAAACTGCCCTGGTCGGAATTGGTGTGCAAGATGATATTGCCATCCACATCCTTCAACATGATGATCAACCTGTCGTGGCTGGCGGCGGCATCAAGGAAGTAATGCGGGTCTTTGCGGATCGCTGCAATGCTGTCCGACTCCTCGGCCAGGTGTCGCATCAGGCTGATTTTTCCCATCAATTCCTGGTCATCGCGAAATTCCAGCTGGCCGGCGAGCGAGCGATACAAGTATGTACCTACGCCGGAAAAAATAAGCACCGAAACCAGGAAGAACAGCAAACCTATCCTGCTGGTCAAGGACATGCGCTGGATCAGTTTCATTCGCCCTCCTCCAACACATAGCCGATGCCGCGCACGGTCTGTATCAATTTGCGCGGATGCGGATCATCCAGTTTGGCGCGCAGGCGGCGTATCGCAACATCCACTACATTGGTATCGCTGTCGAAATTCATATCCCACACTTGCGACGCGATTAGCGAACGCGACAATACTTCACCGCGACGCTGTGCCAGCAAATGCAATAGCGAAAATTCTTTCGCAGTCAGGTCCAGCCGTTCGCCATTGCGTGTCACACGGCGCTTCATGACATCAATCTGCATGTCTGCAATTTCGATCAGGCTGGATTCCCGCACCGGGCCGCGCCTCAGCAAAGTCCGTACACGGGCAATCAATTCCATAAAGGAAAACGGTTTGACCAGATAGTCATCCGCGCCCAGCTCTAGGCCTTTCACCCTGTCCTCTACTTCATCACGTGCTGTGAGAAAGAGCACCGGTGTATCACGTACCTTGCGCAATTCGCGCAGCAATTGCCAGCCATCAAGCAGCGGCAACATGACATCAAGGATGACCAGTTCATAGCTTTCCTGTAGCGCCAGCTGCAAACCCTCTGCCCCGTCCCGTGCCCAATCCACCACGAAACCTGCTTCGCGCAAACCTTTGCGCAGGTACTCACCGGACTTGACTTCATCTTCGACCAAAAGAATTTTCATGCGTCACTTCCCGCCTTAATTGAATCCTGATTCTCGCTGATAGCAAACCGGCGATGGATTACAAATTTGTAATGCTGTCGTCATGTCTGTGTGCGCACTGCCTTCCTACAATCCAGTCATCGCTACTTTCAACAGCAAAGGCTGCAAGCAAGGTAGCGCAAGAATTCGTCACAACAACCTTCTATCTGGAGAAATGAAAATGAAACTCAACAATCTCATCACAGTGGCCGCTATTTCTGTCACAACTGGTATCGCCTTCATCCCTTCGGCGAATGCGACGAATATAAAAATCGCACAAGCGGAAGAATCCAATTACCCGGTACTGCAATCTTCCGGGCCGGCCAAAACACGGGCTGAAGTGAAGCAGGAACTGAAAGAGGCATATGAAAAAGGATTGATGCCGGCCAGCGATAGTGCTTACCCGATCCTGCCGCAAGAAAAAAGCATGAAGACGCGCGAGCAAATCAAAAACGAACTTGAACAAAGCAAGCGCAGCGGTGAACGCCAGCGTATCGAAAGAAAACAATACAGCGGCTAAGCTCGCAGGCATATGCACTACCGGGGGCGGGTTCGTAAATGAACCCGCCCTTTTCCGGCTTGCAATTCCGCCAGCCATGCTTCCACGTATCCGCATCACTTCCGCTGTTCCCGGTAAGCATGCAAGTCTTCCGCTGCCAGCGGCGCGTCATACTCTTCCAGCAAATACAGCGGCCGGCGTTTGCTTTCAATAAAAAGTCGTCCCAGGTACTCGCCAATGATCCCTATCGCCATTAACTGCAGGCCGCCCAGGATCATCACGGTGACAATGAGTGTGGGGAAACCCTTTACCGATTCACCGACCAGCAGGGTTTTAAGGAAGAAGTAAGCAGCGTAAATAAAAGTAATGCCGGCACAAGCCGAACCCAGGTAGGTCGCAATCTTCAGCGGCGCGACTGAAAAGCCGGTAATACCCTCCAGCGCAAAATTCCACAGTCGCCAGTACTGCCATTTACTCTTGCCGGCCACCCGCGCATCACGGTTATAGTCCAGCGTCACATTGCGATACCCTATCCACGCGAACAAACCCTTCATGAAACGGTTTCTTTCTTCAAGCAAGTTCAGCGCATCGACCGCACGCCGGCTGAGCAAACGGAAATCGCCGACATCTTCCGGCACCGGCACTTCACTCAGGCGATTAATGACACGATAAAAAGCGTGCGCGGTCGCCTTCTTGAACCAGGATTCCCCGCTGCGCTGCAGCCTGCGCATATTGACGATATCCGCACCGGCCAACCAGGCATCCAGCATCGCCGGTATCAGCTCGGGCGGGTCCTGCAAGTCTGCATCTATGATGATGACGGCATCGCCACGCGCCAGGCCCAGGCCCGCACTCATCGCTTCTTCCTTGCCGAAATTCCGCGTAAAGCGGGCCACGCCAACGCGTGCGCTGGCAGCCTTTATTTGCTGCAGGATAAGGGGTGATTGATCGGTGCTGCCGTCATCTACATAGATGATTTCCCAGTCATGCCGGATACTTTCCAACACGCTTTCCAGTCGTGCATGGAACAAGGGCAATACGCTTTCTTCATTAAAAAGCGGCACAACTACTGTCAGTTTGTACGACGACGAACCACTCCCATCAACACCGTGAATAGGATGCAAATTTTCCATCTGAATCTCTTTATATTTTTTCGGCTATACGTATGCCGTGCTGCATATGCTGCGCACGCAGCGCCATCCAATGCGGCTGGATAAAACCCGGCCGGGATGTGCTGTATTTTTTGAGAATGAGGTCAAGCAATACGCGTCCGCAACGACGGACGGATTGCTAGCTCAGGACAGGGGAAAACCGGGGAGGACGGAAAGGCGCGTCAACAGTTGTGCAAGGAGACAGCACCAGATGAAAACAGGCGCCGGCGGATTTCTCTGCAGGCAGGAAGGCGAGCTGTGTATTGATATCGAGGAAAAGCTGCAGATGACTGGCGGCATGCAGCAGTTCGTGTTCGACGGCGATGGAATTGCTGGCGCTGGTACCGTCAGCCAACTCGGTCTGGTGCAGGGAAACAAAATCGGCAGTGGCAGTATCAGGCACTACATTGACGCTGTGTTCGAGTTCGTGGGTCAGCCAGTTGAAATGGTCATCGCTCCATAAGCCGACGTTAGTCACAAATGCAAACATGACCAAGACGGTTAAGGCGAAGTATTTCTTGACGGGGATATCCACGATTTAGCTTTACCAGGATGAGTACCACTACGATGCCCCTATTCTATCCAAATTCCGCAACGCCGGTATCTTGTAAAACGCATGTCGGATGTACAACAGCATCGTCGTATGCACGCTGCACCCGGCATTGGATGCAGGAAGATTCCGCAAACTAGGCGACATCATCTTCCCGTATCTTGCTCCTGTACCGTCCCGGCGACATCCGCACATAACGTTTGAAGAAGCGCGCCAGGTGCGACTGGTCGGCATAGCCGCAGGCGAAGGCAATTTCTATCAGGGTGAGATTCTCCTTACGCAAGAGTATTTTCGCTTTCTCGACCCGCAATATTTGCAGGTATTGATTCGGCGTGACCCTGGCCGTTCGGCCAAAACGTTTGAAGAAACTGGTCCTGCTCATACCCAGGGTGGCGGCCAGCTCGGCGATCTGGAAGCCGCCGTGCAAACGATTATAAAAATAGTCATGTACCCGCTTCATCTGCGCTTCTGACAATGGTGCCTGGCCGTTATACGCAGCAGACGGACCGGCCATATTCACCTGCTTCGCCAAGACATTCGCCACGATAGTCCAGGCGATATAGTCACTACTCAAATTGCCGTTTTCTGTTTCATCCATCATGTTTTTGCCGGAATACAAAAAGTACATTCAATGACGCGAACCAACTCAATATCCGCAAGAAGACGGCGCCCGGCCGCCAGGCAGATTGCGCAGCTTGATTTTTATGTGTTGTGAATGAAGAAAACGATGGCCACGACAAGGCCGCACCATCGAAGATGGACGTACACCGGACAAGGTGAATTTCATTGAATGCTTCCTGAATTCCTGGTTGCAGAAATACCATTTGACGCATCGCACCAAGTCATGAAGACCACCTCTGCGGGTGGTTTTATGTTGGTGTTTTCTGCATCTCCCTATGCCTCGGCTTAAGCGTTAGCGTGGACCATTGTCCAAGATGGCGTTCAGGAAATATTTGACGATCATCCAGATCGAGAATGATCGTCCGGAAATCTGATCGAATAGGAAATGCGACGAATAGCGCCGCTGGCGGAAGTGTGGAAGAACGACCTGGACCATCAAGCACTCGCCCAAGAGCACACACAACCAAGGGAATGGCATTCAAAAGTGAGCCGTTTTGAACGATATTAAAAATCAAAAATAGCGGTTCACGGACATACAAGCACCCTATGAAAATTCAAGCAAATACGCGTCATGCACTTTTGCTCCGCATGCGCATTCTTAGCGCCAAGACAATTTTCTCTAAAACATAAATTTAAGTACGATTATCCAAAATATGAACGATAGTTAAATATTGGAAATAGCTATTTACAGATAATCCTCACAAGACAAGAACATTCTTATTGCATTGCAGTAACAAATGTTTTTGGCGGCACGCATTCCCCAAAAAGTTTTGCGTCGCCTTGCAAGCCGGCTCATCCCAGCCGGATCAACATTGTGAAATCGGATTAGCCATGAAAACCTCTACGCCAAATTTGTACAAACGTTCAATCACCATTCCACGTCGGTATTGCCTGACCCGGTCAGCCCAAAGCGCCCTCGCCATGCTGCTGTCATTGGGCACAGCGCCAGCGATGGCGCAGGTCTTCATAGAGAATGACGAAGTCGTCAACGTACCGGGTACGCAAGCATCGCCATGGAATGTCGGAGAAGTTCTGGTTGTCGGTAGCAACGGCAGCGGCGAACTCAATATCAATGCGGGCGGTATCGTCAACGCAGACGGTTTGCAGATAGGTGGTCCGGGCAGTACCAGCAAAGTAACGATAGGAGCAGGCGGGCAAATCAATCTCAACAACCTGACCGTGGTCGGCTTTACCGGTGAAGGTGAATTACGCATAGAGGCCGGCGGCATCCTGCGCGACAGCATGGGGTATATAGGTTTTAACCGCACTGCGCCAGGCAGGGTGCATGTCACGGGTACAGGTTCGCGCTGGGAAAATGACGCGGGAATAACCCTTGGCTACAGTGGAGAGGGCTTATTGCGCATTGCCAATGGCGGCGTCGTTTCCACCCCTTTTTTGACTATCGGGGAATTTCGTAATGCGAACGGTACATTGGTAATAGGCGGTATGCCGGACGCAGCAGCGGAAGTAGCCGGCACACTGGACGCGCCAACGGTCTGGTTTGGCTTCACCAGCGGCCAAATTATCTTCAATCACCTCAACGATGATTACATCTTTTCGCCCCTCGTCTTCGGTACCGGCGATGTGTATCAAATGGCCGGCACGACTATCCTGACCGGCGCAAATGAATACTTTGGCCGTACTACGGTCTCGGGCGGCACGCTGGCAGCCGGCGCGGCCAACCGTTTCAGCGCCAACTCGGATTACACGGTAACAGCCGGTGGCACGCTCGACACCCGTGGCTTCCAGCAAACGTTGCTGAGCCTGGACAATGGCGGCACTATCAATATCGCCAGCAGTGGCTTGAACAATGTCCTGACCGTCAGTGGCAATTACAACGGCCACAGCGGCAACATCATACTTAACACTGCACTGGGTGGCGACGACAGCGCCACCGACAAGCTGAATATTCAGGGCGATACGACCGGCACTACGACGGTCAACATCAACAATATCGGCGGGGTCGGCGCCCTTACCGGTACCGGCATCAAGATCATCGACGTGGCCGGTGCTTCCAACGGCACATTCCAGCTCAAGGGCCAATACCGCATCGACAACCTGGCGGCAATGGTAGTCGGTCCATACGCGTATACCCTGCAACAGAACGGCGTCGGCATTCCAGCCGACGGTGGCTGGTATTTGCACTCGCGCTATCAGGCCGGCGTACCGACGTATGAAAGCTATCCACAAACCTTGCTGGCGCTGAGCAGCCTGCCCAGCTTGCAGCAGCGCGTCGGCAATCGCATGTGGGCAGAGCCGGATGCAAGCGCCGCGGCGACTCGCTATGGCAGCGGCAAAGCCGGTACCGGGATGTGGACCAGTATCGAAGGTCGGCGCGATAACATCAATCCTGCGCGCTCGACATCCGCAGCCGACTACAACACGGATATCTACCGGATCCAGGGTGGCATAGACGGCTTGCTCTATGCAGACGAAAGCAGCGGTCAATTGATCGCCGGCCTCTCGGCACAATATGCGAACGGCCGCAGCGCTGTATCCTCGCCGGCAGGCAATGGCCGCATCAACACCGCCGGCTACGGCCTCGGTGCCAGCCTGACCTGGTATGGCAATAATGGCTTCTACGCCGACGGACAAGTACAGGCCAATTTTTACAATAGCGATCTCAGCTCGCCGACCGCAGGCATCAGCCTGGCCAAAGGTAATGATGGCCGGGCCTACACGGCGTCGATCGAAGCCGGCCAACGGATTCAGATCGAACCCGGCTGGACGCTGACACCACAGGCGCAACTCAGTTATAGCACGGTGAAATTTGATGATTTCACCGATGGCTTCGGCGCACGCGTATCGCTGGACCAGGGTAGCAGCCTGCGCGCGCGCCTCGGCCTGTCTCTCGATCATGAAAAAGTATGGCGCGACGGCAGCGGCAAGGCGAACCGTCAACATACTTACGCCGTCGTGAATCTCTATAACGAATTCAAGGATGGCACGCAGGTCAATGTGTCCGACATCAACTTCGTCAATCGCAATACGCGCTTGTGGGGTGGCCTGGGCGTCGGTGCCTCCTATAGCTGGGCGGACGGGAGATACATGATCTACGGCCAGGGCAGCGTCAACACCAGCCTGAATAATTTCGGTGACAGCACCTCGCTGGGTGCGACCGTCGGACTGAGGATCCTGTACTAGCAATAGCCAATTATGCTGACATGGCAGACATGCATATCAGGCGATGTTTACAAGCGAAAAAACCCTGATAAGATGAATTTCAACAACTCCAGCTATGGTTATTTTTGGATTGTATAAATCACCCAGCAAGACCATGTGCCGACAAGTCAGTAGCAAGAGGATTTCTTGATCGTCGAGGCGCAACATGAAACAAGTATTTTCAACTGAAAACAATACTGCGCCACTTCCCCTTCCCGCGTCCGTTACCACGGAAGAGACAGCTCGCCATCTCAGGCCGTTATCGTCAGCACACTCTGAATATGTCTTGAACGAAACGACACTGGTCCTCGAAAAGAAACGTGAACTCATCCAGGGCAGCGATGGCCTGGGATGGAACAATATGGTGGCGGCACTCACGCGCAGCCAACCCCTGGAAGATTTCGTCCCTGCCAATTCTTCCTTGTTTTTCGCCGTCCCGCTTGAGAATATGCCCCTTGCCATCGAAACAGAAGGCAGGGTTCACCAAGCTGAAATGCCGGCCGATAGCCACGGCATTATTGCCCCCGGTGTCAGCTACACGGTTGAACTGCAACAGCCTGGCACCTTTTTCTATCTGTTTATCAAGAATGAAATACTGGTTAATGTAGCGGATGAGATTTTTGGCAAACGACTGGATGACATTGATATGTTTTCGCCTTTGCAAGAGACGGATAAAGGCTTGCAATCCCTGCTCCACAGTTGCCGCCACATGCTGAATGAATCCCACGACAGTAGTTTTCGCAGCGACTATATCGCACAGGCGATTGTGGCCCAGTTCTATTCGAAGCATACGCAGCTACGCGATGTGCCACGGGTCATGGATAGCAAGGTCCCGCTGTCCCAGGGACAAATGAAACGCGTCAACGACTATCTGCAAGCCAATCTGCACGGCGCCTTCCAGATCGCGGACCTGGCGGCCAGCATAGGACTGAGCCGGACCGTTTTCTTTGAACGCTTTGTGCATACGATGAAGTACACGCCAAACCAGTATCTGCAAATACTTCGGATTAATCGCGCCAAGCAATTGCTGCGTGACCGCAAGCTATCGCTGGTCGATGTCGCCTTTGCCTGTGGCTATGCCGACCAATCGCATCTGTCCCGCTTCTTCAAACGCTTTGTCGGTGTATCGCCGGGCAAGTATCGCGGTGACTTTATTGGCGCCGGCACGGATATGCGAGGATAAATACGCACATCGAAGCCCAGGGTATACGTGGATTACCTTATCGAAATCCGCGACTTACCCTGGGCCTGGCTGCCCGACTATCAGCGTCGCAGGTTACGCCGCTCCGTATCTGTGAGTTGACGCAATTGCTTTTCGCTTAAATCCATCTGGCCCAGTACTTCTACCGCACCATTCGGATCATAAGCGGATGGACTCCGGTTGCCGCCATCGTTACGGCGCGGCGCTTCCTCACCTTCATTACCGAAACCAAGCACCCTTACCGTAAAGATCGAAGGCAGGTTCTTGCGCGCTTCGCTGCGATCACGTTGCACCACATCCTGCGCCGCCATTGCCGCTTGCGATGCTGCCGCGCTGGCATTGGTCAAGGCACCGATATTGGTCGCTGCGATCACCGGCAAGCCTTTCGCTTCACCCTTGACCTTGATATTGTCGGCGTTCAGTATCTGCAAGGCGATGATGTTCAGATTGCCTGCAACGCGGATACCGGCGTCACCCGCATTGATGACACCTTCCGGTGCCGCCAGGTCGACGTCACCATCACCGACGGTACCGATGCCGCTACCGCTCATGTCGGACTTCTCACGTATGCTCGTGTTGCCGTCCAGGTCGGTGATGACTTCCGGTGCCGTAGGAACGCGTACCGTTTTAGCACCACGACCGGCATCGATACCACCACGGCTCGACCAGATTATCTGGTCACTGCCGCGCAGGCTGGCTTCCGGCACAAAGGACAGGATGCGTGACTGGTTCACCACGACATCTTCCTTCGCGAAGACATTAATATGGCCGGAACCCAAAGTCACCAGGCCATAACCGGGAGGAACACTGGCCCCCAAAGCGGCAACCTGCAAACCGCCACCAGGTGTCAACACATTGATGTCGCCACCACTCATGGTACGCACCATCATATTATTGGCCGCGACATTCCCCTTCCATGCATCACCGGGAAACAGGGTGGCGATGGCGGCGTAACCACGGTTATAACCACCGTTGAGCGGCAAATCATTGACGCCCGGTTCATTTTGATTGCGCCCTGCTTCGCGCAACTCCAGCATGTAAACCTGGCGGATGAATTGCTGTTGCGCCAGTTGCGGCAAGGCCTGGAAGCGGGCCCATGCGGCCAATGGCGTCAGGTCTTCCCCTGTCATGTCCTTCATATAAGAAACCAGGCCGCGGCGTGTTACCTTTTGCTGCCCACCTGCCCGCGTTTCGACTTTATCCGTCAGGTAAATAGGCAATACGCTACCGTCGGCGGCTTGCGCTTTCAGGTAATCCGGCATCGCAGCCACCCTGGATGGATCAAGGTAAGCAGCGGCAAATGCGTCATACCCTGTTGCGCTATTCATGCCACCCATGATGGTGACGGAAGCACCCTGCGACGGCAAACCTTTGATCTGCGTATCGGGCATAGGACGGTTATCAGCAGAGTTGTACTGCTGGTTGCCCAGGGTCTGTATCTTCAGGTGATCCGCATAGACATCACGTCCGGCGGACAAGACCAAGGTACCAGGCCCCTCGATATTGATGCTACCGGTATCAAGGGTACGCGACGGTGCCAGTGCGCGGACATTCGCCATCGCCAGGATATCGTTACCGGCTTCCAGCAAGGTCACATCGCTGGCCCGCACATTCCGTGCATTAACCCGCATGCCACGAATATCGGTACCGGCGCGCACCCAGGTCTGTTCGTTGGCAGTCAAATCCAGTCCGACGATGGAGCCGCGACCTGCATACAAGCGGCTAGGTTCAAAATCACCGGCCAATGGCAATACGTCCGGATTACTCAAGGCACGCATATATGGATCACCGAAATGCGATGCACCGAGCGGTGCGATCACGTTCGCCAACACCGCTTCCATAATGGTCTGACCCTGGCCGCCCGGCATGAATGGCGAGGGCATCATCCCGGGTGTGGCATACGGCATCACCAGTTGTGCTTCATTATCGCCATTAAAATTGAGGCTGCGCAGTTCATCACGGTTTTGCGTTGCAAAGCGGATGTCGCCCTGTGCAATCAATTGCACATCATTGGTATTGCCGGCCATGATACGCAACGGCCCCTGTATTTCCAGGTTGCCGTTCAGCGCCACCGCCGACAGCTGGGCCGGGAAGCGGTTGCGGGCCTGACCAATGAGATTGTCCTGCGCGGTCGTATTCATGCGCAGTGACACATCACGGAATATAAAATCACCCTGGTTCACAAAAGTGATATTGCCGCCGGTAGACACCAGCTTCAGGGCGGTGCGCTCGGTATAACCGCTCATATAAGCGCCGTAATCCAGGCCGGTCACCACGCCGTTACCGTCATTACCCTTACGTATCAGCAGCGGATCTATCACTGTTTGCAAGCGCAAATCACCAGCCGTACGCAAGCTGAGCGTAGCGTCACCCAATGCCAGTATCGGTGCCACCGAGAAGGTAAAGACATTGCTATCAAGATCACCTTCATTCCATTGCACGGTGACGGTATTGCCAATTGCCGTGTCACCTGCCTTGATGTCACCGCTACCGCGTGCCACGTAATACTGCCCGCCGCGTATGCTGCCACCGGCCTCCACCGTCATCGCGCCGCCGTTGCGCATTTCCATCAGCATCGCTTCGCTGGCCGAGCGACCGCCACGCATGCGCATGGTGGTCGGTAAAACTACGACCAGGTTGCCCAGGTCACCACCGGCACTGACACTGACATTACCGCCGCCGAGCGCACCTACACCCTGCTGGAACTGGCCGTAATTGATCCACCAGCTCGACTGCTCAGGCGGCAATATCAACTTGCCATAGCTGCCATCAGGCCGGATACCGTACTCATTGCTTTCATACTCGCCGAAGTAACGCTGCTCATTCACTGCACCCTGGCGATTCAACCATTCAACAAAACGCTGGCCGGCCGGCTGCGCCTCGATATTTCCTTGCGCACTGATATCCAGGTTACCGCCCTCGGTACCGTAGCTCGCATTCGGATTCCCGGTCGTGAAATCGCTCCACGTCGTCATATCCTTGCGACCGGCGGTATAGATCACCGACTCCTTGTGCGCCAGTGTCAGGTCGCGACCGGCACGCACTTCCAGGTCACCGGTGCCGGTGCGCACCAGCTTGCCCGCCCCGTTGTCTACCGCCTTGTCCGGATCTGTATCAGCTGTGCCGATGACGATATTGCCGCTGCCGGCAACTTGTGCGGCCAGCGGTTTCAGCGCCAGCGTATTGGCCGAACCAAGATCGGCACCTGCCACCAGGCGCAGGTTCCACGACGCGCCTTCCTGCAGGCTGCCGCTGCGATCCGCATTGTCAAAGCCATCGCTCAAATGTCCTTTGATGATCAGGTTGCCGCCTGCCCTCAGGGTCAGCGAGCCTTCCCGTGCACCGGCAAAATCGCTATGCAAATTCCAGTCGCTATTCATGGTCAGGTCGCCGGCACTTTCAATTGCAATGCCGGACATGACTGCGAGACTGGTGCCGAGGCGATTCGCAATCGCAGTGGAAGCGGCATTGAACTGGTTAGCATCACTGATCGCGGTAGCCTTGACCGAATCAACGGTGCTGCCATCGAAGTCGGCGACGTTATATGTAGCTACACCTTCCAGTACCGCCGAGCGTGCGCCGATGACATTGACGTTCAGTGCCGTGACATTGATTTCATTGTGTGCGGCATTTTGTTCTGCCCGTAACCTGAGCTTGCCGCCTTCATTGCCAGCCACATCTATGCTGCCACCTTGCAGGTTCAGCTGTCCGCCTGCCGCTTCCAGCGTCACGCGGCCGCTACCCAGCTCACCGGTGGCACCGGCCAGCAGTTGTGCACCTGTGTTCATGGTCACGCCATCGCCACCGGTAATGCGGATCGCGCCACCATATGCAGCACGTGCATCGATCGTGCCGGTAATCGTGATGCTGCCCTGGTCGGCGGTGAGGCCGAAGTCTTCCACCTTGGTCAAACCATCGAGCGTGATATCACCCTGGCGTATGCGGAACTGACGCGAACGATTGAAGCCTGCGTTATTCAGTACCTGGCTGAAACCGGCGAAGTCATTCAGTTCGGCAATGTCCAGCGAGAACGAACCCGCTTTCGCATTCGCCGCGGCTTGGGCATTGATGCTGCCGCCGAGGATGACGGTACCGCCATTCGCCGCCGCTATCGACAGGCTGCCGGCATTGCCGCCATCCTTGTGGGCGGCAAGATTGAGCGTGCTACCGGTATTGAGGCGCACATCGCCACCTACTGCGGACAGTTTGATATTGCCGGCATCGGCGTATTCGGCGACATCGAAGAATTGTTTGCCAAAGCCGCTGACATCGATCTGCGCGCCATCCACCAGCACCAGGTTACCGGCGGTAGCGGTCATGTCGACACTACCACCGTAGGCGACGATACGACCACCCAATAACACACTCGCACCGGAAAAATTCAAGCGCGAACCGAGGCTGTCCTGCAAATTATGCTGGCCGGCATCACCACCTGCCGTCGCCAGGATTTGCAAGGCACCGGCGGTCGTGATGTTTTGCACTGCACCGCCACGGCCCGTGAGCAATGGCGTATTCAGGCTCAGGTCTATCGCACCGGTATCAACACCACCTTTACCGGCCCCGATGATTTGGTCGCGACCATTCAATGCAATGTGATTGAAGCCGGCGAAGTTCTTTTGCCCTGCGCCGAGGATCAGGGTTCCCGCATCCATGGTGAAATTACCCGTACCCGAACCGCTGGCAGCAAGCTTGGCTCCGCTGTTCTCCAGGGTGATGGTGTCGCCTTTGATCACAACGTCACCCGTATGTCCGACGAAGGCCGCGCCATCCAGGCTAACCGAACGTAAGGAGGATGCACCCAGGTCCACCGATTGATAAAAATCGAAGCTGGAGTAACTGCGCAAAGTGAGGTTTTTCGAGTTCGCCAACTGTGCCAGCGCTGCACTATCCAGCACCAGGCCGCTGCCGCCACCGAAACTGATACGCCCTGCAGCCACTGACAGGTTGGTACCTGATACTTGCGCAGAAGCCGCCAACTCCGTGGTGCGGGTCGCATCAATCAACAGTGCACCACCACCGTTCAGTACGGCACCGGCACCGACCGTGACGAGGCCACCGCGACTGGTATCAACACCGTCACGTATCACTTTGATTGCATCACCGTTGGCCACACGAATCAGCGCGCCCCAGTCTTTGGCGGGGGTGGTCAATACATCGTCGCGTGCGTCTTTGGCGTCGATCACACCATCGAAGTTGTCATCCAGGTTGCCATCCGGATCGGTATACACCGCCGCTTGCTGTGGCTTCACGATCAGGTTGCCGGTGCTGCTGGAACCACTGCCTTTTGCACTGACGACACTGCCCGCATCAATCGCGACTTGCTCGGTAGCTGCAAGGATAATTTCCGGACCCGACAATTCCGAACCGGCACCATTCCGAACCACGATATCGGTCGCCGTTACACTCAGTTGTGTACCGAGCAGATCTCCTTTACGCGTGCCGCCGATCAGCAAGCTGCCGGCACCGAAGTTGGACAGACCCGCGGCATCAATGATCAGGTAACCGTCCGCCTGCAATGTACCCGCGTCCTGGCCTGCACCAACAATGGCGATTTTCTTGCCGGCGATATCCACCAAACCGCCACGACCGTCTTTATCCGCCTGCGACAACAAGGTGCCATCCAGCGTCAGGTGTGTGGTCGCATCAAACACCACTGCACCACCATCGCGCGCCAGGCGTGGCGTCACCACGTCCTGCCCGGTCAGGCGATACTGCGTCAGCTTGAAGGCATCCGACGCAAAGAAATTATTCGAAAAAGCTTCGTTGTATTCGGTATATTTGCGTAGTGTCGTACCCGACATCACACGCCAGGCCGAAGCCTGTGCATCTTCGGTATTGCCATAGGCGCTACCGGCCTTGCCTTGCATAATGATGCTGCCGTCGCGCATGACGATACCGGCACTCACCGGCCCACCCCACGCATTACCTGTGGCTTGCACTGCAAAGGCTCCCGGCAACAAGGCGTAACGTGCAGGCAGCAAGGTGTACCAGCCTGCAGCCAGGCCGGCACCGCCGGCCAGCCAGATGCGATTACCTGATTCCGCTCCGCTGATTGGCGCCGTGGCCTGCTGTCCCGGCATCACTGCATACATACCCGGCAGATTCAACACATCATGCGAACCACCCGGTCCCGGCACAAATTCCCATGCATATAAATCACCACCACCACGAATGTCGACGATTGCACCTTGCGCCAGGTCTACTGTCGGCGCTTTCATCGTGATGCGTTTTTCCGGCGGTGAAGTCAGCGAACCGGCGGCCGGATTGCTGCCATCGCTTGCTTTGGTCGGATCTTTCCAGTGTTCATTATTTGATAGCGTGCCATACGGTACGATCAGGCCTGCACCGGAAACAGAAGTGATACTGCCCGCACCCAGCGTCAGGCGATCGGCGGCAACCAGTTCGATTTGCCCGAACGGTGCGCGCAACACGCCATTCTGTTCTATCACCGGCGCTTCCAGGCGCAAGGTACCGCCTGCCGATAAAGGCACGTAGGCATCATGGCCCGAACGTTCCACCGTGATCGATTCAGCGGAAACAATTTTTGCATTGACAGCTGTAGACGGATAAACCTGGCCCACCGTGATGATCAACTTGCCATCCACATCCAGCGTGCTATTCGCCGCCGCAGGATTCGTCGATGTATCTATCGGATAATTACCGACGCTGAAACGCAATTCCGCCGCATTCAATGCGGTCTCTGCAAAACTACGGATGCTCACCGGTCCGGATAACGTGCCGGGACCGCTGGCGCCACCCACTACGTCGATCACATCCGCGTTCAGGCTCAGGCTGCCGGTACGATTGGCGACGATTGGTGCCGCATTCGCCGAACTGGTTTGCTTGAGCCCGATGTAGGCCGCGCTCAGGCTGGCATGTCCGGTTTCGCCGGCGGCATGGCGCAGCGCACCGTCCACGGTAATGCTTTTGCTCGCAGACAATTGCACATCGCCCAACTCTACCGCCCCGGTCGACGCCAACTCCAGATTGGCGAAACCGCCATTGGCAAACGATGCCGGACGCACGGTCAGCACGGAATTCACCGGTGTCAGGTTGCGGAAATCGACGCCGATGATATCGCGGAAGGCATCCAGTGCATCGTTGCTCAAACCAAATGCCGTATAGTCGGTTGCGCCGCCACCCTGGCCGCCGCCGACCGGTGCAGTCGCGGAAACAGTCAAGGCAACGGTGGAAGCCGAAGCGAGATGGTCAAATAACTGCTGCGTGATCACCATCGGCGGCATGCCGGGGAAACCGTACTGTTCCAATACCGCCGCAAAGTCCACGCCTATGATGCTGGCCGGGGTACAGAAACCCGCCGTCTGGCACAGGACCTGCACAACCTGGTCTGCCAGGTTGCCACCGACACCTGCAGGTTTATGTTGCAATGACAGCTTGCCACCTTCCGCACCTGCGCCACCAGCGTTTGCCAACAAATCACCGGCTACCAAGCCTTCGCCACGTATGGTGATGGTGCCACCGTTACTCGCCAGGGATTGGGTGCCGGCACCACGCACATCCACTACGCCATTCGCACCTGATACATCGATCAGGGAACCTGCTTCCAGCGTGACTTTTGCGCCGAGAATATCCACCGTACCACCGGCCAGCACTTCGCCCTGCCATAAACCGGAAGCATCCTGATAAATCGCCGGCACGCCACGCGCCAGCAATTGCGCAGCGGCACCGATCTGTATTTCCTTGCCCGTCAACTCGATACGGCCTGCCGGCGCTTCCAGGTGACCCAGCATCGTCAATACACCGTTTTCTCCACCGGCAGCCAGCCGGATCTGGCCCCGCGTATCGGTGATGATGCTGGCACCGCTACCCACATGGATCGCACCATCAGCCGTACCCAGGCTGATGCCACCGGCTTGCTGTTTGAGGCGTTGCTCCGGTCGCAATACGGCATGTGGTGCCAAGTCCGCCAGGCGTTCACCACTATGCACATCACGATATGCAAAGGAATTCAAATCAATGCCGACCGCTTCCTGCCTGACCGTCACACCATCCGCCACCACGATACCGCCATTGCCACGCACACTGACCGCAACCGTACCAAAGCCACGCTCACCAAACATGGTCGCAGGCAACAAGACGACGGCCGGGTCATTACGAACGCCACCGATTTGTACCGAGGAACTGGTGTCAAGGAACAGGCTGCCCGCAGAGCCGGCGGCATAGGCACGCAGATTGAGTGCGCCCAGGTCCAGGTCGGGCGAGATACCGGACAGCGTGATAGAGCCTGCATTACCGACCCGCAAGGAAGGCAAGCCTTTGCTGCCGATATCGACACGGCCACCACCGGAAACATCAATTACCGCATTCGGATCGGCAACGATCTTGCCGACATACAGTTTGATTGATCCACCGTCCATCGCCCACGCACCGGACGACATGCCGTCGCGCCAGGCATTGATCCATTGGCCGGAGACATCGAGGCCGCCGTGTTCACCTATCGTCAACTGACCGTTAGCCGAATCCAGTCCGATCGAGCCGCCTGCCGCGCGTATCATGCCGTTGATGCGGATACTGCCGGTCGCGCCCTCGGCACCCGATACATTCAGCGAGGCACCCGGCGAGAGTTCCAGATTGGCGCCCGTCGACAATTCAAAATCGCCACGGATGGTATTGAAAATGGTCCTGCCCATGCCGGAACTGTTCAGCATGTCATCCGACAGGAAAGTCAGTTTCTTTGATTGCGGATTGGCCGGATCATTCGGCACATAGAAATCCGCGCCCAATGCAGTCGCAGAATTGAATGCATCATCCAAACGTTTCGGATCATGGCTAACGATAATCGTGCCAGGCGACCATGGACGGTCTTCGACAGTGCCGCCGCCCAGTTCCACTTTGCCACCGATATTCGCATTCGGCTTTTGTTGCTGGCGATCACCAATGATCACGCCGCCCCACAAGCCACCTTCGAGCACCATCGCATCACCGGCAAACACCTGCAGTGAACCGGCCTTGCGCCCTTCGACGTAACCGTTCTCCATCGCATCGCCGCCGAACAGTGGATTGCGCCAACTCTTCTCAGCACCCCAGCGCGCATTTTTTACCGTGTACACACCGGCCAAGCCGACATATTCCATGTCAGGCATCGCCTGGTCCATCGTATAGATGCGGCCGTCTGCGCCCCGGAGTTTGGTCGCGGTATTCATGCCGTCGGTATAACGAATAGAGCCGCCCGAGATATCGATCATCGAACCGGGACGCGTGATCACCGCACCACCGGCACGCAGGGTAATGCTGCCGGCATCAGCCGACAGTTCTTTCAAATCGGTCTTGCCTACACCCACCCAGCCGGCGACGTCAGCCAATGGCGTACCAACCCACTCACCCGGCATGTACACCATCTGGCCGCTGGCATCTTTCCTTTGCACCCACTTCACACCGGCCATCGGGCCATCTTCAAAGACACCGTTTTCACGACGGTCGACGATGACTTTCTTGCCGCGCAACCAGGAGTCCAGCAATAACGGTGAATCGCGCAATTCATTGATGCGTAATTCGACTTCGATAAAGTTGCGCGACATCGCCACCAACATGTCCTGCAGACCGGCGACGCTGAGGAAGGCATCGCTATCGAGGTAAATACGGCTGGCGTCGCCGATGCTGCCCTTGCGGTATGGCTGTTGCGTAAAGATCGGATTGACTGCGGATTCCATATTGATCTTGCCGGCCGGCACTATCACGCCCGCCTGCGATTTGATATCGATCAATTTGCCGTACATACCGACCCAACCGGCCTGGTAGCGTGTCGCCAAAGCCGAGGCTTCAATCTCACTGGTGTCCGCCGCATCAGGCAATACCTGCGTGACGCTGTTGCTACCCAGTGTCAGCGTACCGGCCGACCAATTGATAAAGTCGTCAAAGCCATCGGCATAGAAACGTGTACCGAGGCCCCAGGCACGCATGAGGATGGAACCGTTGCGGTTGTTCAGCGCGGTTGTCGCCATCAACACACCGTTCTGTTGAATATCTTGCGCCTGCAATGTGATGTTGCCGCGATCCGCTTGCACGGTACCGGTATTGATCACTTCATAGCCGACTGCTGCCGCACGCGCCGCCATTTCCGGCAACACGATATCGTGCAAACCTTTGACGTAGTTGACATCTGCATACGCTGGTTCCAGCCCGAGGCCGCTTTGTACCTGCCCGCCGGAAAAGAGCCAGCCGGATACCGCCGATGCCGTGACATCGAGGCCGCGCACTGCATTCGGATCTGTCGACGACGGGGTCTTCAGATAAATATTCTCACCCGCCGCCAGGATCACCTGACCATCGGGTGCCGAGATGTAACCGGCATTCTTGACCTTCGGTGCAAACAACATGACTTTGCCGCCGCTATCAACTTCGATACGTGCACCGGCGTCCACCCGAACTTCACCTGGTGGCGCGCCCGGTTCGAAACGATCTACCAGGCCGAGTTGATCGGGTACCGTGCCGTTGCCGGGCACATAACCCGATGCACCGTATACAAACGGCTTCTCCGGGCTGTACTCACCGAATTGTGGAATCGGGAAATCATTACCCTGGTTCGATACCTTTTGTGCATTATTGATACCGAGCTTGAATTGCTCATCCGTCAGGCGCAGCGACGATGCCACCAGTGTGCGCGTATTGATCTGGCTGCTGCCGGTAAAGATGATGCCGTTGCGATTGATGATGTAGACCGCACCATCGGCCTTGATCTGGCCGGCGATTTCACTTGGCCGACCGTTCGGGTCATTGACGCGGTTGAGTGCGACCCAGCTATTGCTGCCGTCAGCTTTGGTACCGCTCTTCTGGTCGAAATTGACAATGGTGTTTTTACCGACATTGAAGGTTTCCCAGTTCAGGATGGCCTTCTCGCCAGTTTGTTTGATATCAACGAGGGTCTTGCCGCCATTCGTGCTTTGCGTCGGACCGTTCGCATTGATCCAGCCTGCGGTCAGGCTATTGGTATCGACCTTCAGGCCGCCTTCGCCCAAGCCATCCGGTATCGTTGAATTGCCATTCAGTGCGGCTTGCCGTGCGGCGGCCTGCATCGCCTGCTGGGCCGCAACATTGCGTGCTGCCATACTGAGATTGGCGAAGGCACGTTGCTGCTGCTCCGTCATCCTTTGCTGTTGCGCGGTAGGAGCACCGGCCGACATTGCCGGCATGCCGTTCGGCAGTTTGCCGGTGACAGCGGCGGCGGCTTGCACTGCCCCCTTCTGCGCATACCATGCGGCGCTGAACGCTTGCTGTGCGTGTACATTCCCGAGCATGCCACCAGTTGCCAGCATCAAGGCTATCGCATGCGCCAATGGTGAACGTTTAAACAGCAGGGTTTTGCCCGGTGATTCAGTGTGCGTCCGCGTATTCATATCGCCCCAACTCCCATCTAGCAGATTCAGTCAGCCGGCTCCCAGGGTGTAGGGAACCGGACATGTAACCATATGCACCGATGACATTCATCATCGGTACTCCTGCGATCTAGACAGTTAAGCGCGCTTAAATCGGCAAATATTTTTATGTCGTTTTGATGACATCAGAAACTGGCAGCGGCAGAGCGCCAGCCGGCTTCAGCTGAGCAAGACCACGCCGCCAGGAAGATTACTGATTTGCAAGCCGAGCGAACGCTGGATTTGCGCCAGCGCTTTATCCAGTGCATCGAGACGGAAGCGACCGGTGACTGCCTTGGCCGCCATTTTTTTGTCGAGCAGGACGACGCGCCCGGGGCGATAACGATTGATTTCTTCCACCACTTCAGCCAGCGGCGTTTCACTAAACCGCAATGAGCCTTCGCGCCATGCGGATACTGCTGCGGGATCAATGCTGGCGATATTGCCCAAGGTCTTGTCGTCGTACATCAATTGTTCGCGCGCTGCCAGGATGACGCGACCTGCCGTGTGTGACACATGTACCCGTCCCTGCAGGCAAGTCACACAAACACCGTTCGCGGCAGACTTGACTTCAAAGCGGGCATTTTGCGCAGAGCTGCGACCTGCACCTGCGGCAACGACAAATATTTCATTGGTATTGACGATATCGACCGCGGCTTCGCCAGCAATCAGGTCGATTCCGGCGACACCTGCACGGCTGTTCTTTACGGCGATGCTGGTGCGGGTATTGAGTTCCACGTTAACATTTTCCGTCAGCGCCAGCTTGCGTTGTTCGCCGACAGCGGTACGGTAATCGGCGTTCAATTCTGCATACGAAGGCCAGAGGTTGAGTGGTGGACGGAATACGACCACGGCGGCAGTGGCTGCGCTTGCGCACACGGCACCACCGAGGAAGGCACGACGTGCCGGACTGCTGACGCGGGAACGCGATGCCGGCTCGGCCTGCATCGCACCCGGATTGCGTGCCACTACCAATTCACTGGCCTGTCCCAGTTGCTGCCAGCGCCGACGTGCTGCAGAGAACGCTGCCGCGTGTGCCTGGTTTTCCGCACACCAGCGTTTCAGTGCGGCACCGTCGGCAGGCGTCATCTTGCCCGTCGCGACCTGACGCACCCAGGCGTAGGCTTGCTGTTCCAGCGCGCCCAGCGTTCTTTCATCATGGTATGAATGATTCATCATTTTCGTCATGGCGTCACAGACAAGATCTTTGCAGCCTTGAAGACAAGACGGTTGGCAAACATAAAATCGGCAACATTTTTATTCATCCTTGGGCATATGCGCCATGCAGTACTCATGCGCACGCTTCAATTCGAGGCCGACCAGCCGGGGCGAGACACCAAAGCGTAACGCTGCATCCTGGTTCGACAAACCATCCACCCGTATCGCGAGGAAAATCGCACGGCGGCGGCGCGGCATGCTTTCGATGATATTCGCCAGCATTTCAATCTCATCACGGGCAGCGGCCACTTGTGCCGGACCCGGGGCCGGATCGGCGATTTCCACCATCAGGTTTTCCAGTTCGTCCGCATTCATATAGCGGCGATCACGTTGCAGGCGGTCCAATGCAAGATTGGTCGCCACGCGCATCAGGTAGGCGGCCGGATTCTTGACCGGTCCATTGTCTTCATTGCGGTTTTCCAGGTGCAGCCAGGTGTCATGCAAGGCATCGCTGGCAACCTCGACCGAACCCAGGCGCCACGCAAGGCGGCGCTTCAGTTCGTCATAGCGCTGCGTCAGAAGCTCGCGCAGGGCCGACAGGCTGGAGTCACTCATGGCCACTCAAAAAATGGATGGGATGGAGGCGCATGGCCAGTCCTATTGAAGGGAGCTGCATACAGGCTTTTCTTTCTTCGCACGCGGCTTGATAAGGATGACGAAGGGTTTTTCCGGCGCAGATGGTGCCTGGCTGACCTGGACCTTTTGCACTTCGCTGACAATCGCAGCATCACGCTGGCGATTGCCGGTGGTATCCAGCAAACGCGCTTCCTGTACCTGGCCGTCCTGTCCCATCTTCACCAGCATGGCCAGGCGATACGTGCCCAGCGCCAGGTCTTCGCGCGCACACAAGGCCCTGCGGATTCCCTCTTGCACCAGGCCGTCAAAATAGCGCGACGCGGACGTGGCCACAGGATGCGAAAGGGATGCTTTGCCCACCACAGGAATAAGTACGAAGGCATCATCGGCGACCGACTGTATCGTCAGCCCGGTTCCTTCCAGCAGCATTTGCAAGGCTTGCTGCGGCAGGAAGAAACCTTGCACGGCGCTTGATATCTTGCCCGCCGCCAGTTCGGAAGAAAAGAACACCGACAGATTGGTGCTGGCATCAAATTTCTCCAGCGCGACCTTCAGCGATTGCGCCGGCAGGTCAAACAGTATTTCGGTGCCGGCACGAACCTGGTGGCATACGAGGCTCAAGGCCAGCGCAGCCATACATCCCATCAATGGGCGCACACCGGTATATGCGACTATGTTTGCCATATGAGATTGGATGCCTGTTCATGCAGGGTGTTGGAGGAAATCAGGAAGGCAGGCATTCTTGGCGGCCTTTGCGCCTTTGCTTACGGCAGCCATTCTATGAAGAAAATATGACCGCTCCATGACGGTCTTTTTTTGCAACACGGAAGTAATACACACACCATTCCTGTCGCTCTTCGCGGCTGTTTATTCAGGCTCACGGGTCGCCTGCTTTTGCGTTTCAATCGGAATAAACAAACGTGCCGCACCGCGCTGTATCAGCAATGCCGCTGCACCATCAGCCACCCCGACTTCGTCGGCCAGGCCCTGGATCGTACTAACCGTGCGGCCATTGACCGCCATGATCACATCACCGACTTTCACACCGGCACGCGCGGCTGCGGCATTGATACGCTGCACCAGCAAACCGCCATCTATCCGTAACACCAATTGTTCTTGCGGAAACAAAGGACGCACCACCAATCCCAGCGGCGTCGCCAGTTCCGGCTCTATCTTCGGTGCCGGGAGTGCATCGAAGCGATCCGGTACAACTGTCAACAAGAGTGCTTTTTTCTCGCGCCATACTTTTAAAACGGTTTCTTCACCCGGCGCCGAATCGGCGATAAAGATCAGGGCATCGGCAGATTGCAGTACTTCATTGCCCTTGACCTGCAAGATCACATCGCCGGATTTCAAGCCGGCGCGATCCGCCGCCGCTCCCCGCTCAACGTAGCTGACGAGGGCACCGGCAGGTCGCGGCAAATGGAAGGATTCCGCCAGCGGCTGGCTGACTTCCTGCACGCTGACGCCGATGCGGCCGCGCGTGACCGCTCCCTTGTCCTGCAACTGTTCCTTGATACGCATCGCGGCATCAATCGGTATCGCAAAAGACAAGCCCTGGTAACCACCGCTATTGCTATAGATGCGTGAATTAATGCCGATGACTTCACCATACTGATTGAACAACGGACCGCCGGAATTACCCGGATTGACCGGCACATCGGTTTGCAGGAAGGGAATGTAATCAGCACCGGGCAGGATGCGGCGTGTGGCGCTGATGATGCCGGCGGTAGCCGAGTTACTGAAACCAAAAGGTGAGCCTATCGCCAGCGCCCAGTCACCGACTTCCACTTTATTCGGATTGCCTATACGCACCGTGGGCAAGCCTTGCGCATCTATTTTCAGCAAGGCGACGTCGGCCACCGCATCGCTACCGATCAGGCGCGCCTTGAATTCCCGGCGATCCGGCAGCTTGACGCTGATTTGCGTACCGCGTGCCACCACATGTGCATTCGTCAGGATGTAGCCATCCGTGCTGACGATAAAGCCCGAACCCAGGCTCGCTTCTTCATTTGCATTTTGCGGTGAACGCAGTCGTTGCGCCTGGTCCCGTGCCACACCGATATTCACCACGGCCGGACCATAGGTCCTGGCCAGCGCGGAAAAATCCGGCGCACTCCACAAGGCGCCGTTCTGCATCCCGCCACAAGCACCGAGCAAGGAAGCCGATAGCAGGACGAGTACGAAGCCGGCCTTGCGCAGGGCAATCATCAAACGGTCACCAGACATGCATCAGGTTTTTGCCGCGAAACTCAGGCTCAGCTGCAATACCATCGGCTGGCGCATATCCCGTGGTGGCGGTTCGGACAGCGATTGCGTCATCATCAAGGAACGCAAATCCGCATCTGCCTGGGCCTGTCCCAGGGAAGCGAATTCAGTACGCGAAATCTTGCCATCCGGTGCCACCCATACCTTTACCACCAATGGTGGCGGCAAAGGCTGGCCTTCTTTCAGCAAACGTTCCTGCATCCAGCCATGCAGGCGCACCACGGTATCGTTGGCCGGATCACTAAGCCATGCTTCCAGTTGGTTGCCTGCCATCTGCGCGTAACTGATCCAGTGCTGCGGTACGCTTTGCGCCATCGCGGTTTGCACCATCACCGGTGCCGACGAAACCGTCAAACCCACACCCAGCACACCCATCATTTTCAGGGCACGATTCCATGTGCGCTTGATGACACCCTGTGTTGCCTGCTCTTGCATGTTCTTCCCATTCATATCAATTCCCGTTTCCATGGCTACCCTGCTTATTTAATTTCGATATTCAGCCGCAAATGATCCCGACCGATAGCGTCGCCGCGCGCGCTGCCGGTGATTGCGTTGCCCCCAGTTGTGCGGCATCGCTTTCCGCAAAAGGAATCCCGCCATCACGCAGGAATTGCTTGATCTGCGTCACACCAACCGCGCGTACCACGCTGGCACCGGTAGGCACACCCGCTGCCGCGGCCCGGCTCAACATGGTGCTGGCCACCGCGCCATGACTGGCCGAACCGGAAGCCACGCGTGCCACCACCACGCCCAGCACCAGGCCGGCGCCGCCAATCACCGCACTGCCGCTGGCTCCCGGCTTCACACCTGATAACAACTGCATGCCGTCTTCACCCGGCACCGTGATCGCATTGCTGACCAGGGTGGCGCGTCCGGGCAAACGCTGCAGCACGCTGTATGCTTCGGAAAACACGCCGACACTGCTGCCGCTGCGTGCTTCGGTCTGCGCCAGCGTGGCAGTCAAATAAGGTTTAAGCGAAGTGCGCAAGACCGCCAGGTCCAGCCCGGCATTCGCCAGGACCAGCTTTACTTCGACCACGCGACCATCCTTGACCGCATAAATCGTGCTGCAGCTCCCGACCGCATGATGCGCAGTCAATACATCGCCGGCCGCATTCAGGAATACGCCGCTGGCATGGGTATCCAGCCCCGTGCGGGGCGGCAAGTCCGGCGCGGCCTGCACTACCAGCGGCAGGCATGCCAACGCCAAAAAGAGCCGATGCATCATGCACGGCTCCCGCTGGCGACCATCTTTCGCATTAACTTCTTCATATCCTTCTTTCCCCGGTCATCCCCACCCTTGCGCATAAGGCAGGGCTGACCATAAGCAAGACGGAAATCGCGCGCTTCAAGTGACGTTTGTCACGAAAATGTCATAAATCTATTGCCTTATTTTTTCAAACGACGCTGCTCCACCTCCGTCAGGCGTGCCATTTGGGCCGGGTCCAGATTGCCCTGGCCCAATACCTGGAAGGCACTACCCTTGTCGTAAGCGGCACCACGTTGCGCGCCGCCGGCCGGAGCCGATGACGGCTGATCCGCGGCACCACCCTCAGGTACATCATTGCCAAAGCCGAGCACCCGCACCGTAAAGACCGACGGCAGGTTCTTGCGTGCTTCGCTGCGGTCACGTGCCATCACATCCTGTGCCGCCGCTGCCGCCGAGCTGGCCGCCGCACTGGCATTGGTCAAGGCACCAACGTTGACGGATGCAATCATCGGGATACCGGTCGCCTCACCCGCCACCTTGATGTTGGCGGCATTCACCACTTGCAGCGCGAAGATGTTGACGTTGCCCGAAACCCGGATACCCGCTTCGCCGGCATCGATGGTGCCCAGCGGTGCGATCAGGTCGACGTTACCGGCTGCCGCTTCCGGTACCGGGCTCAGGGTGGCAATACCGGCACCAGAGCTCGGCACTTGCGGCGACAGGGTCACATTGCCCCACTGGTCGTAGACGCGTTTAGGCGGCGTGTACAGGACAGTCGTTTTGGAACCGCGGCCGGCATTGATGTCACCCTGTTCCGACCAGGCAAAGATATCGCCACCAAAGGTGGTCATCACGCGCGACAGGCCAAGCAACAGGCTCTGTTCACTGAAGATCTGGATATCGCCCCTGCCTTGTGTGACGACACCCGCAGTTGCAGCAGGTACTTCACCCTGCACGCCGACCACGATCTGGCCGCCCGGCGCCATCAACTGGATATTGCCGCCGAAGTTGGTGTGTACACCGGCATTACCGAACATCGTGATGTCACCGCTGCGTACTATCGTGTCACCGTTGGTATCGCGATCAGGGAACAGCGTCGCGATCATGTCGCGGCTGCGCAAGAAGGAGTTATAGCGACGGCTGTCCGGATTGTTGTACTCACGACCGCCTTCACGCAGTTCAGCGTAATACACATTACGCAGGAAGATGCGTTGCTGTTCCGGTGCCAGAGCATTGAAATAAGCCAGTGCATCTGCCGTCGTACCGCTAAAGCCGTAACGCTCTTTCAACCATGTCGCCAGCTCGGACTCATAAGTCTTCGCCACTTTCCCCGCTTGTCCGGCCAAAGCTGAATTCGGATCTGCCAGGTTGGCCGGATCAAGATAAAGTTTGGTAATCGCGCTGAAGTCCGGCCCATTGATACCACCACCGGCCATCATCGCAATATCGGCACCCGGACGGTTATCACCTTGCACCAAACCACCGAGGCTGACGACACTGGCTTTGGCGTCTTGTGTCAGGTTGCGTCCGGCGCTCAGTTCCAGTGTGCCGGGACCGGCCACCTGGATGTTCGCGTAGAGGATGTCGCGTCCGGCGTGTACCAGCGAGATATCGTTGTCGTTGTTGTGCACGAACAGGCTGTTGGTGTTAACCACATCGCGTCCGGCCTGGATGCGGGCAGCAGTCGCGCCGCGATACCAGGTCCGGATAGTGCGACCTATACCCGTCATGTCTTGCCTTACACCGCTATTCACGCCGATCACGTCACCGTTGACGGCATAGAACAATGCGGCGGAACTATCACCGGCATGCAAGGCGCTTGCGCCCAGCGTATCCGGACCGAAAGCGAATAAGGGGAAGTAATGCTGTTTGCCCAGAATAGCGTCACCGCTAAACTGATCATTACTCGTCATTCCACCATCCATGCTCAGGTTGGAAACCGCGATGCGTCCCTGTGCATTGAAACCGACAAATGCCGGATTGAACGGGGTCGGCAAAGGTGTATCGGAGCCCGACATGGCGATCGGATAGCCACCGCCATAGATGGAATTACCGGCGAGGAATTCGAGCGCACCGCTGGCCGAAGGAGCAAGCACCAGATACTTATTGGTATCGGTACCCGAAGAGCCTGGTGCCGCAGAGAAACCGTAATACAGGTTGCCGTTGGCCGCAGTCGCACGCAGGATGGACGGATACGTAATCACCATATCGCCGACATTGGCATTACCCGTGCTGGAGCCGCGATTCACAATGTCGGTACCCGGCGTCAGGTTGCCACCGGCAGCAAACAGATTGATCGCCGTATGCTTGTCCCATAGCGAGAACCAGCTTTGGCCACCACCCAGGTAGTTCGTACCATTCGCTGTATAAGGTGAGCTATTCACCGTAAATGTACGGCCCGGATCAGCGACCGTTGCCAGTACCAGATCACCCAGCGTATCCAGATAAATCGCTGTGTCACCCGGCACCAGTGTGATACCGCCGCTGCCGCTGGCAACCGTAGCTGTGAACGGATCTATGGTGCGGACGTCAGCTGCGTCACCATCGAAACCACGGAACTGCGCCAGCAATTGACGGTAGCGTGGCTTGATGTCACCGATTGCAGTCGCTGCTACCGAAGTCGTGCCACGCAAGTTGATCAGGGCGCCGTTCAGGTCATGGTTCTGCACATTGGCACCACCACTGCCAAATTGCGTTGCATCAAAATCCGGATTGAGTACACCACCCAAGCGTATGTGCAAGTCACCGCCACCGGTCAGTACCAGCTTACCGTCAGCATCGACGCGACCAGTGCTGCCTACCGCCGCGACCAGGGCCTGGCTGCGCGGGTAATTCTGCAGGGTATTGCCGGCGCCGCGGCGCGCCGTTACACCTGCATCGCCACCTGCTTCAATATTCAGGTTACCGCCACCCAGGGTACCCAGTCCGGTGAAGCCAACCAGGTAAGGTTCCTGATACTCGGTTGCCCACACAGTCGCCAGTGGCACTGCATAAGCACCGAAATTGATCCACCATGCAGTCGGTACGGCCTCACCTGCAGCGGAAGTACTGCCAGTACCCTGCCGCCACAACCAGTTGCCGACGCTGGCACTTGGGACATTCGGCCGTTCCGGCCACGTGAAGGTACCCCATACATCGCCGGTGATGTCCTTGCCGACAGAAATGCTCAGGTTGCCGCCCTGCTCCGGATACCACGCCTGGTAAGCCGCCAGTGCTGCGCTGTAATCATTGCTTTGCGCACCGAGCAGGGTATTGTTGGTATGCAGGCCGCGCGGCTGATTGAACAGATCGACACCATTGCTGTCGAGTATGGTCGCCGAAGGTGTACCAGCGGTGTAGACGCCGTACGCCGATTGCATGCGGAAATCACCGGCTGCCGTCATGCCGATGTCACCGGTACCGGTACGCAGCACGCTGAACATAGGCGAGAGCAATGTATGCAGCGTGACGTCCCGCACCGGATTAATGGTCAATACGCACATGCCCGGGCTATCACAGATACCCAGTTCAACATATAAAGGATCTACTGGTGTGCCTTCTTCAAAGCCGGACGGAACAGCGTCAGGCCCCCAGGTGTATGACTTGCGCGCCGGATCGATGCCACACATCTCCGGTAAAACATCACAGAGCCACGTATCATCAACGCCGACAGGAGTACCAGGCACATAGCCCATACCCCATGGATCCTGATCCGTCCAGACAAAACCAGTACCGCCCGGCTTCACCTCTACGCGCGTCATCGCATGGGTATCAGCCAAAATAATGGAGCCTTTGGCAGCCGAATCAACTGCACGCCGGTCGGCTGACGCCATATCCGCGCCTGCCGTCAGCTGCAAACTCCAGCTGCTTGCACCCTTACCCAACATAGGTGCCAGCGCCCAGTTGGCGCCTTGTACGCCATTCACTTCGGGACGCAGGTTAATCGCTTTGTCATCGAGCAGCTCAACCCTGGTCATCGCCGGGATCAAGGCACCACGCGCCAGCGTGATGGCGCTGCTGGCCGCCATCGCGACCGGCAACTTGTAGCCTTTCGGCCATACCAGGGCAGCCACGTCTGCGCTGCTGCGCAAGGCTGTACCAGCCCCCAGCTTCATACCGCTGCTCAGCGTGACGTCGCTCGCCATCACAGTACCAGCCGCCCAGGCTATGCTGCCATTGGCGTTGTATACATTTGCCGCCAGCACGGTACCTGCACGCAGCGTGTGGTCAGCAGTCAACGTTACATCGACCGGCAAGACAGTGCCGCCAGGCAAACTCAAACCTGCTGCGTGCAAGTCGTAATTCAGGGTCGCCCCTTGCGGGAAGAGCGTACCGGCTTCCAGCACCACACCATCGATAGGAATCACGATGTCGCTACCGAATGGCGTCACACCACTACCAGCCCAGCGCGCTTCCGTCAGGTACCAGCCCTTGTCATCCGGTGTAGTAGGTGGCGGCGCAAAGCCATCGTTGATACTGCCGTAGATATTGATATCGCCTGCTGCGCGTATCACCAGCATGCCCGGTTCACCAAAACCACGCAGCGCAGGATCGGCACGATTAGCATTCGGACCATAGCGATAGCCGGACAGGTCAAGGTCACGCGAGATGACCACATCACCATTCGGATTGTCGGTACTGACCTTGCCGACGATTTCCACACCCGGACGCAAGTGGTAGTTACCCAGGCCCGCCAGACGATTGCCCAATGCCGTGTTAGCCAGTGCTGCATCGATGAAAGCGGTATTGTGCGGATCGATACCACCGCGCACGATGACGCCATTGCCATCCTTGATGCCGTCAAAGTATTCCTGCGTAATTTCCTGCGGTTTGTTGCCATTCACATCCGGCACTGCAATCTCGGGCGCATCATCGTAGGTACGGAAGCCATACACCGCGACCGTTTTGGCACCGGCGATCACAGGTGTGCCATTGACGGTGACAGCTACGTCATTCGCGCCATTCCCTGCACCATCGACACCACCCAGACGTGGCGCGCTCAGGTTGAAGGTGCCGCGTGCGACGCCATCATTGCCTTGCGTCACATTGGTTCCGGCACGCAAATCGATATGTGCATTGCTGCCCAGGGTCAGCATGCCCTCTTTGGTCGTCAGGTCGACAATCGCACGGTTCGGACTATCGATGATCTGGCCTTTGCTATCGACGCGCAGACCGGTACCGTGTGCATCCAGTGTGCCATTGACAGTCAGATCGCCTTTGGCTGCCAGGTAAATCGAGCCGACCTGGAAGCCGCTGGCATCGATGCGACCATCGACTGTCAGATTGCCGCCATCGACCACGACTTCAACTTTGCGTGCCTTGACTTCATCATTGATGGTCAGGTCACCCTGCTTGATCTGGAAGCGGCGTGCACCGAATACGCCACCGTCGTTCAGGCGCGCATTCAGCGCCGCGAAATCGGATAATGTTTGCGCACGCAAGGTGATCTCCGCGGCGTCATAAGGCACCAGCGTGCCACCTGCGTCGTACCAACCGCTGCTGCCGCCAAGTATGGTGCCAGCCAGGTCGATATGTCCTGCGGTATCACCCAGCGCCACTGCTTGCAGCGTACCGGCGCGATTACGCTCGGCGGAAAGATTAATAATCGATCCGGCGCTTTGCGTGATATCACCCGCGCTGCTCAGCAGTGACAAATCACCGCCCCAGCTATAGCGTGTCTGTTCAAAGAATTTCACCGCACGACCGGAGAGATCGATCTGTGCGTGATCACCCAGCGTCAGGTCTTCGGTCGCAGACAAGGTCAGCTTGCCGGATGGCAGTACCACGGCGGTATCGACATGTACGGTTTTACCGGACAGTTTTAATTCGGCGCCCAGTGCATCGCTAGTCCCTGCAGTACTGCCACTCGGTGCCAGCACGGTCAATGCACCGCCTACCGTGATGTGATTCACCGAAGCCGCGGCACCAGTCAGCAATGGCGCGTTGATGTTCAGATTACCGCCGGTGTATTGATAACCCTGGCCAGCGATGTAATCACCCTGACGATGGTAGACGCTCAGCGTGCCCTTGCCGTTCGAGGTCACACGCTCGCTCGCATTCAGGTTGATGGCACCGAAGCCTAGCGCCAGTCGGTCTGCTGACAAACCTGCATCCGGCTGCGTGTTCGGACCATAGCCAAACAGGATGCGCTGCGCATTGATATCCAGCGTGCTGTCACCCAGCAAGGTACCGATCGCCGCACCCGGCGTATTCGGCAAATACACGCCTGTAGTCTTGGTCGGCGTGATCGCGGCACCGGTCCAGATGAACTCACCGGTAGTGATGCTGGCCTTGTCACCGGCAGCACCATAACCATAGATAGCAGGCGTCCCCAGTACCAGTCTTTCTATCGACGACTTGCCGGTCGTCGGATTAAAGGTGTCGAGTGCGACCGAGCCATACATATTGACCGATTCGCGTGCATTCAAAATCAGCGATTCAACCGCCGGTGCGCCGACACCTGCATTGCCTGCCAGCAGACGATCCAGCACACCCTGGTTCATCGAAAGGCCGGCCGGTAGAGTGCCATTCTGTGCTGCCTGCGCCAATGCGGCATCGCTACCGAGGTTCAGTGCAGATACCGCGAGCAAAAGGTTCTTTGCGCCATAACGCGTATTGTCTTCCAGCGTGAACGATTTATCCGTTGCAATCGTCAGTGTGCCTTCGCCATACAAGGTGGTCTCACCGCTGCATGGCGCGGCATTACATTGGCCGATATTGATCGTGCCGCCAGATACGTCGCCAGCCTTGGTGGACAACAGGTTGATCCAGCCGTTGGAGACGCCCAACACGGTACTGCCGCTGGTTGAAAACACGACGCCGTTCGACGAATCATAGGCGGCTTTGCCATGTCCTATCGTATTAATCGAAGCGCCCTGCTCCACCACGATACCGCCCGATTGCGAACCGTTTAGCAGGAATACTTCGGCACCAGTCAATTGCGCACCACTGCGTACGATCAAATTGCTGGCTTCGCCTTTGAAGCTGGCGAAGTTATCACCGTAGCTCATGCTCAGCGTGCCACCCAATATCATGCGAGCCGCGTTGAATGCATTGAGGTCGCTGGCCAGCAAGGATGCGCCGCTAAAACCCGCCGCAGGTCCGCTACCATCGGCCAGGACCTCGATGTCAAAAGCGCTCACCGCCAGCGTACCGCCAAAACCATTCGAACCCGCCGCCGGATTGAAAAGCGCCGTGCCGTCGAACTGCAGCATCGGCATGCCGGCATTCGGTGTCGAATATTTATAATCCAGCGTCAGGTTGCCGGCATCCGCTGAAATGGCACCACGCATGGCGCCACGTCGTACTGCATCGGCCAGTACAAAATTATCGTAACTGGTTTCGTTATAAGCGGAATGTCGGCGTACGGCACTGCCAGGCGTAACGATGACCTGATTCGGCAATGTAGCCATGATGCTCGTATTGGCGACACCCAGATAGGCTGCGCTGACATAAGAGCCGTTGCCCGCTGCGGCCACACCGGTCGGCAATGATGCCGCACCCAGCTCGATGCGGAAGGCACCCGGCAGCAAGGCATAGGTGGAAGGCATCAGGGTATAAGTACCGGCTTTCAATCCTGCCACATCATGCTCGAACGTGACCTGGCGGCCCACCATCGGGTCGCCGTAACCGGCATCCGGTGCGATCGGCGCATAAGCACCGCCGAAGCTCGGCACGATGGCGTACACGCCATTGCCCGCCTTGCTGAAATCAAAGACCGGATTCGCATTCACCAAGGGCGTGCGTATGATGTCGACCGAACCGCCACGACCGCTGACGAAACCGGCGCCGGTCAATTCGCCACCACCCGACAGGTCCAGCACACTGCCGCTCTCTCCGATCACACTATTGCCGGTCAGCTTGATACCGCTACTACCCAGCGCACGTGGTGTGATTGGCTTACCTGCATAGTCGTACGCGATGCCATCTATGGTGCCGCCATACGGCATGACAACACCAGCCCCGCTGACCGAAGTCAGACTGCCAGCCAGCAATTCAACCACGCTGGCGTGCGCGGTACTGGTCGCGCGGCTATCCTGGCCCAGGATCAAATTACCCATAGGCGCACGGACGACACCACCCTGGCGCACGATGTCGGCACCCAGCGCCAGCGTACCGAACACTGACAGCGGCACTGCGGCCAAGGCATCGCCATAACGCTTGATTTCCAGCGTGCTGCCTGCGAAGTACTTGCCATCCGGCCATGGCCTGTCATCGAAGCCTGCAACGATTTGTGCGTTGACACCTGTAGCCGGATAAATTTGTGCGGCGGTAATCGTCAGATTACCCATCGTCGCCAGTTCAGTGGTGGTCTCACCATTCAAACCACGACCGGCAGTCCCGCCCAGCAGACGCAGATCGCCGCGACTAAGGATATCCACCTCGGCAAAGGCGCGCCGATCCACCATCACCTTGCCACCGTTTTGCTGCGTGATCTCACCATGTGCACCAAAACCGACGCGGTCACGTATCTCAACCAGATCACCTTGCACCGAGAAATCAGCATCACTGGCAGTCGTACCGCTACTATTACGACGACTTACGCTATGCATGACATTGCCATCACCGGCAGACTTGGTGCTGCCCGCGAGTCGGACATACGAAGAAGCGAGTTTGATGTGTGCATCGTTGGCGGCGCCGCTGGCCAAACCAAAGCTACCGGCATACAAGCGCATGCTCTGCGCAGTCGTCAGATCGACGTCACCGGCAAAACTGAGCAAGCCCTCGACAAACAGGGATAGATTACCGAAACCACCTTTGTTGATCTGCTCCACACTCAGACGCGCGGTGCCGTAGGTCAAGGCCGGATCAGCCTGCCCTGCCTGCAAGCCGGCGGATAATCCGCTGTCCTGGTACAACTGCGACAGGATGAGCTCACGCTGGGTACGGACCGCATCGACCGGTTGATAACTGTTTGAGAATACCGGCGTATCCAATGCAACTGCCAGCGTACCGCCGGCCGCACCTGCACCGCCGGCATGGGCGCGCAAATCGCCGTCTATATAGAGACTGTGGGCCGATTTAAGAATGATGTCACCGCCGTTGCTGGCGACATTTACTTCCGTCAATTTGCCGTTCACCGGCACATCCAGTTTCGCGCTGCTACCGGATGCGTCCAGCACTGCACCCGGCCGGATGATGATGGCAATGTCCGATGCACTGGTTAGTCCCTTGGCATCCCAGTCCATGCTGCCACCCAGTGCGATGGTGCCACCGTTCATGACCGAGCCATAGCGTCGGCCATCGCTGCCGATGCCGGTCGCGGCACGTGCCGCGACGTCGAGTACACCGCTTGCCCCGATCCAGATAGAACGATTATGTGCTTGCTGCGAAGTGTTCAGCGGGGAATTGGTTTGCGGCGCATCTATACCTATTGCAATATTGCCGCCCCAGGCATTCAGCGTGCCATCAACCACGATATTGCTCTTGCCACCGCCTTGCAAACTGATGGAACGGCCCGGATCAACCGATACCACTGCGCCGCTACCAATACGTATGTCACCACCTTCGTGCAACAGTCGCTGCGAGCGCAAGACCAGGTCTGCACCGGCGCGCTGGGTCAGCTGACGTTTGGCCGGGTCATCCTGATATTGCTCCGGTGTCCATATTTCAAACACATCGCGACCATCGACACTGCCCGCACCATTCGTTGTCACACGTTGCAAGGGCATCAATACATCCAGCTTCGCCCCATCGGCAACCTGCAAACCGGCATGACCGTTGATATCGTATTTGGCAAAGCCTGTTTGCAAAACTACGGCATCCAGATCCAATGCACCGGCAGTCGGCGTAGCAGCACCGATAACGACCACATTGCCGGTTTCCAGTTTGAGTGTGCCGCCACCTGCGACACCATAGCCGCGTACTTCGCCATCCAGCGTCAGGACGCCGTTGTCATTATTCTGCGTACCACTGACGTCAGCCAGCAAGCTGACGCTACCGCCCTTGCCGCCGGTTTGCTTGCCTTTGTCCCGGATCGCGGCACCGGACGATGCATTGATCAGGCTGCCTTGCGCAATATTGATGTTGCGCGTGCTTGCCAGCTTGACCGAACCGCCATTCAGGTAAGCCAGGCCGCTTGCGCCTTCCGGCGCCAGCGGTGTATTCACCCAGCGACCGCTGACATCCAGCGTCGCGCCGCCATGCAATGTAATGGCTGAAGTACCGTTCTTGCTCAGGGCACCGGACTGCGAACCAGGCACAGGCGAAGAAAATATATTCGTTGCATTGATACTGCCACCATGCACCGTCACATTCGCTGCGATATCCACATTCGCCGCGATCATGTTCAGCGTGCCGCCATCGTTCAATGTGATGGCTTTGTCTATGACGATGTTGCCACGGGTACCGAGGTCCAGGCCGGCCAGATGCTGCTCGTTGATGTACTGGCTGTCCAGCCACACCGTACCGACACGTGCCGGATCCAGCGCATCGCTGGCGTTCATACCAGCCGTGACTTCCGTCACATCGCCCAGCTTCACTTCACTATCAAACAAACCGGTGCGACCCGGTGCAGTGTATTGTCCCAGCGATACCGTCGCACCTTTGGCGACGGCGGTTTGCGCTTGTTTATAGCCATCACTGACTGCATCGCGTACCCGCGTCTGTTGCTCACCCTGGTAGACCTTGCTGACCAACTCACCTTCCAACACGGCCGTCGGTGCACTGACAATTAAATTACCTGCATCACGCCCGACCGTATAACCGTTCTCCAGGCGCTGACGCGCCGCGATGATCGGGTTGTAGTAATACTTGGTGGCTTTTTCACCCCAGCGTTCACTCTTGTTTTCATAACCTTTATAGACGCCTGTGTAAGTCACGCCGGCCGGTGCTTCACCGATACGATAGAGCTTGCCGTCACTGCCCTTCAACCAGGTTTGATTGACCATGCCGGTCTGCACATTGAAGCTGCCGCCGGAGAGATTGATGGCCGAGCCCTGCTGCGTGATGACTTCGCTGCCACCCAGCGTAACGGTACCGCCCTGCGCCGCCCATTCACCTATGCTGTGGCCCTGGTTGCTGAGGTAGCCGCTGACTTCAAGCAAACCACCGGCCGCATACCAGCGATCGCTGGCATAACCGCCGGTACCGGCCGGCACCAGGATCAGGTCGCGCCTGTCGAGCCAGATATCGTTATTGAACAAGCTGCCGCTATCGCGGTTATCCGGCGAATCGCGCAACTCATTGCCCTGGATATTGACTTTGACGTTATTGCTTTCCATCGCCACATTGACGCCAACTGCACCGGAAACATCCAGATTGGCTTTATCGGTAACAAAGGTCCTGCCTTTTGCACTGACGGCGATCTGGCCACCGGTCGCCAGCGTCATGGAATCAGCGGCGAAGGTGACATCACCGCCGGAGACGATTTCTATGCGCGACTGGTCACGTCGATCCGACAGTGTCGACAAGTTGTCATAAGGACCGGCAGCAGTAGCGGCGCGTAATAAATCCTGCGCGGCAGATTCCTTGATCAGCGCATCGCGCTGGCTATCCAGTGCCGTGGTCTTGCCATCGTCTTCGATCAGGATGGCAGTCACGCTGTCTTTGCCCAGCGTGACATTGCCTTGCGTATCACTGGCCGAGTTCAGCAAGTGGATGGTACCGCGCGTGTTCACAGTGGTGGTCGCAACAGCCACACCATTCTGCTGCACATCCCGCCCGGTCAGCGTGATATCGCCTTCGCGCGCAATGATGAGACCGGTGTTCGTGACCTTGCCGGCATCACTGCCGACGTCGATCTTGCCGACAACTTCATTGCCGCGCGTGGTACTGAAAGTATTCCCTTCCGTACCTGTACCTTTACGGATAAAGAAGCTATCGCCTGCTGCCAGTGTGGTCTGGCCTTTACGCGTAACAATTTCACCGGCGTTATTGACTTCCTTGCCCAGCAACAGCACATAACCACCACCAGAAGTCACCGTGGACGGTTCATGCGTGGCGATCTGTGCACCTGCTTCTACCAGCACATTACCGTTGGCTCCGGTGAAGCTGGCGGTGTTGAGGTTCGGGCTGTAGATGCCGGTATTGAATTGCGAGTCGAGGATGTGGGCTGCTGCCACGACGAGGTTACGTGTGTTGACCTGGCTGCTGCCGCTGAAGATGATGCCGTTGGCATTGACGATCATCACCGTGCCCGGCGCCTTGATCTGGCCCTGGATCACGCTCGGTGCGGTGGCATTGTTAATGCGGTTGAGGACTGACCAGTCGGCTTGCTGGTCGAATTGCAGGATGGTGTTCTTGCCAATATTGAAGCTTTCCCAGTTCAATATCGCTTTGTCGGCTGTCTGTTTGATATCGACGATGGTCTTGCCATTCGACGTCGTTTGCGTCGGGCCATTCGCATTGATCCAGCTGTTGACCAGGCTACCCACATCGAGGCCGCCGACACCCAGGCCATCCGGCACGCTACCGGTGGCGGCCAGTCTGGCAGCGCTTTGTTGCGCCTGTGCCAATGCAATTGCACGGGCGGCCGAATTCAGGTTGGCGAGTGAACGTTGTAACTGCGCATTGGCTTGCTGCTGTTGCAGCGCCGGAGAACTGGCCGGCATTGCAGGCATGCCGTTCGGCAGTTTACCGGTGGCGACTGCGGCGGCTTGTACCGCCCCCTTCTGTGCATACCATGCAGCACTGAAGGCTTGCTGTGCTTGTGCATCACCCCACATGCTGCCGGTTGCCAGCATCACTGCGATGGCATGGGCTAAGGGTTTCAGGCGACGCGATCCGGTATCTTCGGATTGCGTTCGCGTGAAAAATGCTGGGTTCATCTTGGCAGGACGGATGGACGGCATGGCAGGTTCTTTCAGTGATGATTCATATTGGAAGGAAAAAATACGGCTGAAAATTTCTCGGCCGCCTTTGCCTCCCTAGACGAATGCCAACACCAAAAGCTATACAAATATTCGCTGCAAATTTTTACTACCCACGCGCAGCGATAGCACTGGCATGGCTTACTGAAAAACAGATATTTTTTATGACAATCAGATGACATGAACTGATTGCCTGTTTGCCCTATTTAAGCAAGACCAAACCACCCGGCAGGGAAGTCACGTCGAGCTTGAATAAACGCTGGATTTGCGTAATCGCTTTATCCAGGTCACGGATATGAAAACGGCCACTGACCGGTTTGTCAGCCATGCCTTTTGCCATCAAGACGACACGACCCGGACGGTAGCGATTGATTTCCGCCACCACCTGCGCCAATGCCGTCTGACGGAAACTCAGGATACCGGAGCGCCAGGCTGAAGCATCGCCAGGATTGATGCTGCGTATCGCCTGTATCGCCTGGCTGTCATAAGTGACTTGCTGTGCGGCGCGCAAAACAACTTCATCGCCGCCCGATGCAACCTTGACCATGCCGTCAATACAGGTCACGCATATGGCATTACCCATATGGCGTAATTCAAAGCGCGCATCGATGCTGGAAGTACGACCACCGGCGGCACTCACCACGAAGGGCTGGTTCCGGTGCGTGGCATCGACCGCCACTTCACCATCCAGCAAGTCTATGCCTATGGTTTCACCACGCAAGGTTTGCACCGCAATCGCGCTGCGTGTATTCATCTCGACCGACACGCCGGATGCCAATGCGATTTCACGCTGCTCGCCGGCAGCGGTACGGAAGTCTGCGCGCCATGCGTCGGCCACCGACGGCCACAAATCCAGCGGCGGGTGTATTAGCGCAACACCGGCAATCGTCGCACAGGAAGTCGCCAATGCCCCACCCATGAAGGCACGGCGCGACATTCCTGGCGTTTGTTTGCGTGATTGTTTATTGCGTAAGGCGGTCAGCTCGGCATCACCGGTACCGGCCAGTACGGCCGCCGGCAACAACTCATCCCACATCCGCTGCGCCTGCTCGAAAGCCCGTGCATGCGCGGCACTGGTCGCGCACCAGCGGCGTAAGGCCTGCGCATCCGCCGCGCGCGCGCTACCCGACTTCAGGCGACGCAGCCATGCATGCGCCTGCAGTTCCAGCTCATCAGGGATACGATGGGATGGCTGCTCAGACATGATGGCGAGCTCCAAACGTAGGCGACAGGTACATGGATATTCCGTAGGAAGATGGATATATACCCAAGACGTTTTTCAGTCGCTGAAACTGCACTTTGTTTTTCATTTTGTGTGCTCGCTCATGTGCTGGACCACATGTTCGTGTGCGCGCTTGAGCTCGCGATCAACCAGGCTCAGCGATACGCCCAGCCGGTCCGCCACTTCTTGCCGCGGCATTTCATCTACACGAATCAGGATCAGGATATTGCGCCGACGTGACGGCATTTGCTGGATCACGGCGGCCAGGCGCTCCGCTTCGGAACGGGCTTCAAAGGTACGTGCCGGACCGGCTGCCGGGTCGGACAGGTCGGCCAGCACCTGCTCCACTTCGTCGCCGCTGAGGAAACGTTTTTCCGCACGCATGCGATCCAGTGCCGCATTGGTCGCCATCCGCATCAGGTAACTCAATGGGTATTGCACCGGCTCCGCACCTTCCTTGCCACTGTCCTTGCTGCCCTCCAGCCGGAGCCAGGTTTCCTGCAAGGCTTCACCGGCGAGATCGGCGCTGCCGAGATGCACGGTCAGGCGACGCTTCAGGTCGTCATAGCGACGCACCAGGAAGTCGCGCAAACCGGAAATGCCGCTATCAGACATCAGTGTCCCGCCATTCCGGCGCAATCACTTGCGGCCAGCTGCTGTGGCAAAACCAGCATAAAGAAAGGCAGGGAAGTATCGGACGGACCGCGTCCTAGATCGACTTTCTTCAGCGCTTGCAGGATGGCGTGGTCACGGCTTTTGTTACCGCTTGAATCGAGCAACACGGCTTGCGTGATACGCCCTTTCGCATCGACATGGAAACGCAAGGCAATCCGGTAATCCAGCGCGGCGATCAGCGGATCACTGCAGAATGCTTCGCGCACCCCGGCCTGCAAGAGTCCGTCGTATGCAACATTGCGTTGTATGCTGGCAGCCGTAGGCTGGACAGGCTCCAGCACAAATGCATCGGGCGCCGTGAAATTTGCTTCCAGCCCGCTTCCTTCCAGCAGCAGGCGCAAGGCTGCATCAGCGCTATAGCGACCGGAGACTGCGGTGGAATTCAAACCTTGGATAGAAGCAGCACTATAGAGTCCGGCAAAACCGGTTTTCTCACCGAAGGCGTCAAGCGCTGCCTGTAGCGGTAATGAAGGAATATCGAATTGCATGCTACCGGCCTGCGGCGCACGCGTGGCAACGACTGACTGGCGGAAAGTATCCGGCTGCGCGGCCAGGTCGCGCGTCAACAAAGACATGCCCACCACCACGGTGAACATGGCGATGGACACGACGTTTCTTGCCATAGGGATGTCAGTAATATTTTCATGCGTTAGATGTGCAATCCAGCCGAAGGGCTGTTTGACTAGCTTGCGCATCGTACCCAAGCAATATGACCTTGCCGTGACAGAAAACAATGTACGCACAGGTGCTACAACAACGACCGGCCTACTTAATCGTCCGGCTCATCCTCGTGCAAATCATGCATCTCGGATTCCGGTGCCTTGTTACCGGCACGCTCACCAATGGCACGCCGCGCGGCAATCAACTCGGCATGTGAAATACCAAACTCAGCCATCGACGTTGCCATCAAGTTCAATAAGGCCACGCGCTGGCGCTGGCGTACTGCTTCAGCACGGCGTGTCCGCCTGACCTGACGGTCAGCGGCCGTCAGTTGCTGCAGGTGGACGTCATGCGACTCATCATGTGTCGACATAGCGATTCCTTTGTAATACCGGTCCCGATACGCGGGACCGGTGGTCTGCCTAAATTCAGGCTGCTACCGATTCATCCGCAGTGACCGCAGCAGCCGCGTCTGTCGCCGGCACCGATTCCGGTTTGAAATTACGCAGGTGCAGGAAGAACTGACCCATCATCTGGGTCCACAATTGCAGCGACACAGCCAGGTGTGCCGGGCTGACGCCACCTGCAACCATTACGTCCATTTCCAGTACAACGAAGTCACCGTGCAAGGCCACGCGCGCGAAACGTTTGGTGCGGTGCCATTCGGTCAGCACGCCTTCCGGCAATACACCACCTTGTACGCGCAATGGGCAGCTCAGTGTCAGGTCAGCGTACTGGCCTGGTGTGATTGCATTGCCCCACAGGACCTGGAAACCGATACCGTGGCTGGCGCTATGCAACCAGGTGGTGCCGTCTTGCTCGGTTGTCGTGACGGCACAACCGGCTGCCTTGATGGCGTCCGAGACTTGTTCTGCATTGACAGTGTTCAACAACTCGACTGCTGGTGTTGTTTCTGCTACTGCTGCGGCTGCTGCGCTGGTAGATTTGCTCATATCATTTCCTGATCATTAAAAGTGTAAGTGTCTGCGATGGAAGTCCCGCACCATGCGGGCTTCCGCTACTGCATTTATTTTTGCAAGGCTGCGTCGAGTGCTGCGCTATCGATCTTCAGGCTACCGGCAGGAACCAGTCCGGCCATGTGCGCCTGTATCAACTGCTGTTGACGCTGGTCACGCAAAGCGGTTTGCAGGCGTGGTTTGATTTCTTCCAGCGTTGCGGTGCGTGCCGGCTGGGTTTCCAGCAATTTGACGATATGGAAACCGGATGGCGACTGCACCGGTTCACTGACCTGGCCCACCTTCAGCTTGGCGACTGCATCACGTACTTCCGGCAACATCTGTTCCAGCGGCAGCATGCCGACTTCACCACCGCGCTCTGCGCTGCGTGGATCTTGCGAACGGCTGCGGGCCAGTGCGGCAAAATCACCGCCGCGTGCTTGCGTTGCCAGCTTCTTCGCTTCGTCGCGCAATTTGGTGGTCGCAGCCGCATCAGTGCCGGTGCTCGCCAGGTAAATTTGCGCCACGCGATAGCTTGCCGGCAAATTGAAGTTGGCTTTGCCCTGCTCATACGCCGCTTTTACTTCGGCATCGGATGGATAAGTCGCAGGTACTTGCGCGACCGACTCCAGGTAGCTGGTGCTGACAATGCGCGCCGTTACTTCACGGGCTGCTGCATCGACCTTGGCCTTGACTTCAGGGCGCTCACCCCAGCCTTTGGACTGCGCTTCACGCAACAGGGCTTCGCTGGTCACGCGTTGGCGCAACCAGTTTTCCACCCCGGCACGGTTGTTCTTGATGGCAGCACGTTCTGCTTCCGGCATGCCTTGCAACAGGCGGGTGATTTCATTCTGGCCGATGGTCACACTACCGGCACTGGCGACGACTTTGTCCGGTGCAGCCGATTGCGCGGCCGACATGCCCATGACCGAAGCCAGCAACACACCGATTGCGGTACGTACGCCAGGTAAAGCTTGATTGATATTCGATTTCATTTTTTGATTCCTTCACTATGGTTTCGCCAGGCACAGTGTGCCTGTACGAAATGACACTGGGATTACTGACTGCGTTGCTGTTCTGCTGCCGGGGTATTGCTGCCACCTATTTCAAAGCGGCCTTCATACAATTTGTCACCGTATTGCTGTGCAATTTCATCCAGTTTGACCCGGCTTTGCGCTGCAAATGGCTGGCGCGCACTCATCAAAGTACCCATATCCTGCGTTTCATATGCACGCAGGATTTCCTGCCCGACTTCGTACAACTGGATATTTTTTGCCTTGCATTGCATGGCAGCCTGGGTCTGCGACATGGTTTCGCCGGCCAGGCGCTGACGTTCGGCTTCCGTCGCACGTGCCAGCTTCAGCAATTCGTCATAAGCGTTGCGATACTGGGCAATCTGGGCATTCGCCTTATCCAGCTCGGCCTGATTCTGTTGCTTGACGCCACTGAGTTTTTCACGTGCCTGGCGTTCTGCCGCCTGGCTGCTGGCGAGGTCTTTCTTGACCTTCTCGATATCCGCCGGGGTCGATGCCGGGCCGGCACCGCCTTTGAATGCCGCCAGCTCGTTCTGTGCCTGTTGCAACTGCGTAGTGGTGACCCGCAGTTGCGCACGCAAACGCTCTTCCATGCTTTGGTTTTGCGCCTGGGCCGCACCGCTGGCCAGCAGCACGAGCACGGCCGCAGCCAGGGGACGTAAAGTGGCGAAGCGGGCGGTACGGCTAGGGAGGAAATGGTATGACATGGGATCCTCGTTTAGAAACGTGTATTCAGCTCAAGCTGCATCACGTCGATAGCCAGTGGCGAGCTGTAAATGGTTTTGCTCGACAGCCAGCGACCGGTCAGGGATGTGTTCTTGTCGAAGGCATAGGTACCGCCCAGCGTGTAGCCACGTGCATTGGTACCACCGAGGTGGAAGGACGAATCGTTGTAGGCATCAGGCATCGCATCCGGCTCGATGTACTTGTAGCCGGCCGATACATTCCATTCACCACGCAGGCTAGGATTCGGGTTACCCAGGGTAGCCTGGACCATATACGCGTTGCCACCACTCTGGAAGTTGTTGCGTGCGTTTTGGCCGGTCGAGTCGTAGTTATTGATGATGCCACCACCTGCACGGCGGAACATTTCATCTTCGTCGTAGGCAAGGTTACGGATGTAGTTCGCATCAAGACGCAGGCCATAGTCGCCCAGTACCTTGGTTTCCCAGCGTGCATTCAAATCCAGTAACTGGAATTTCGATGCCAGGCCCATGTATTGCGGCAGCGGTGTGTTCGCCGGATTGGCCGGGTTCAATGCGATATTGCGCAGGAGCATCAGGGTATTACCCTTTTGCATATAGGCAGGACGCGACCAGTCAGTGTTACACGTTGTGGCGCCGGCATATAGTGCGCAAGGGTCGGACAGCTTGCCATTGATATTCTGGAAGCTGTAGTAAGCAACCGCACCACGCAAGCGATTCGTCGAATCCAGTTTCCAGTTGGCGCCGATCTGCGCACCCAGCAGCCACTTGGTTTCGCTGCGCATCTTGTCGCCCTGGTCTTTCGGGAAACTGTCGGACGAATACTCGAGCGGGATAATACCGAGGGTACCGAACATCGATAAGGTGTCATTGCTGAACTTCTTATCAAATTGCGCAGCCACACCATCGAAGTTCAAGTCATTCGAAAACAGCATGTCAGACGAAACGAATGGATTGCCAAAGCGACCACCGGTGATCTTGAGCCAGTCGGTCGGACGGTTCGCAATCCAGGCCTGGTCCAGCCAAATGCTTTTCTTGTTCAAGCCGCCACCCAGGGTCTGGGTAGTGGAAACCGGATTGTCGTCGCTACCGGTCGCCAGGCGTACACCTGCAGTGGTGGTATCGGAGATGTCAGCCAATACGCCAAAACGGGCACGCACACGCCACAGGTTCTTGCGGTCCTGGCGCGTATTCAGCATCGGCGGCAAACCGGCAGTGGTATTCGGATTCACGTCATAGCCGCTACCGGCATTGATCGCGGCGTAATCCGCCAAGTTCAGGTTATCGTTGCTGCGACCGTAGTAGCGCGATTCATTACGCAGGCGCATATCGCCTTCGATACGGATGCGTTTGCTCCATTCCGGTGTTTCATTCGGTGCCGCCCAGCCTTCGGTACGGGCTTGTGCCATGACCTGGCCTTTGACTTCGTCACGGATCTGGTCACGTACGGTTTGCGAAATATAAGGCACACGGACATCGCCTGCTTCCGGACGCATTGCTGCAGTACCGGCAACCGGTACCGCTGCGGCTGCAACCTGGCGTTGTGCCTGCTGTGCTGCCATCGCCTCGGTTTGTGCCTGTGCCAGCAGGGCCTCGCCTACGTCCTTGTTCAGGGTACCGCTCTGGATCAGGCCACGGATCAGCTTGACCATTGCGCTCTCGGTCGGCGCTGCAGTTTGTGCCTGCGCAACACCGCTTGCCATCAACAGCGCAACCGCCGAAGCGATGGCCAGGTTCTGCACGGATTTGCGTACCGGGAGTACTGAGCCACGGCCGCTACGGCCCGGCTGGGAAGATAAATAATTCATACTTTCTTTCACTGATTGAAATGAAATGGAAGGGATTGCAGGCTTCGTCATGGACGGCGCCCCCTGATAGTCATGCGAGCCGGGAAACGTTGCGAAGCAGGCGGACGCACATCGCTGCGGAAGTCACGCACCATTGCCAGTACCGCTTCATCGATCTGCTCATTGCCGGTGCTTTGCACCAATTCCGCACGCGTCGCTTTACCGTCTGCATCCAGCCACAGGTTGATACGGATTTCCTGGAAGGCCAGCGTGCGGGTACGCGGATCACGGGCAAATGCCTGTTGCACCGCATTCCCGATATAACCGCCGTAGGAACCCATGCCGCCGCCGCCACCGGTCGAACCGCCACCACTGCCGGCGCGCACACCAAAACTGTCGTTACCGGCTTGCGCATCACTATTCATCGTGACCGGATCACCTGCATCCGGTGCCGGGGTTGGTGAATCGGCGGGTGCTTCCTGCGGATTCGGAGTTGGTTCAGGTGGTGCTTCCGGCTGTATTTTTTCCGGCTCCGGTTCCGGCAATTTTTCCGGCTCCGGTGGCGGTGGCGGTGGTGGCGGCAACATCAACATCGGGGTGGCAGCCACCTCGCGCTTGGTACTCGCCGTACCCGATACCAGATACCAGACGACCGCCACCAACACGACCAGAATGAATCCGCCTATCGCGTAACCACCCCAGCGCCGCCATAAATCGGCAGCCTGCGAGGTCGGATGAGAACTTATATGAAGGCGATTCACATTACCCTCCTCATGCCGCTTTGCCGGTCACGAGGCCGATCTGGTTGAGCTCGATGCGTCGTAGCAGGTCCAGCACTTCCACCACTTTCGCGTACTGCACCGAGGCATCACCGCGCACGATCACCGGGAAGTCCGGTGTCAACGCTTTCTCTGTACGCAGGCGTTCTTCCAGTTCCGGCAAGGTCACCGGGAATGCATCAAGGAAGACCTGGCCTGCGTTATCGATAGTGATGGCCTTGGTCTTTGGCTTTTCCAGCGCTACCGAAGAACTGGCCTTCGGCAGATCGACCTTGATGCCAGGGATACTGGCATTGCTGGTCAGGATAAAGATCACCAACACCACCAGCAGCACGTCAACAAAAGGCGTGATGTTGATGCCGCCGGCACGTTTTTTTGTGCCGAATTTGGCTGCGTTTGCCATAGTTATCTGCTCCTCAAGCCTGGCGCAGGTTGGCGCGAGCTTGACGGCCTTCGCCTTGCTCTTCAGCCAGGCGGGTAGCAAATTCGTCGACGAATACCGCCATGTCGGCGCCGATTGCATCGGAACGCGAAGCCAGCCAGTTGTAGCCGAACAGTGCCGGGATCGCGACACCCAGGCCGGCTGCAGTACACAGCAGCGCCGCAGCCATACCCGGCGCAACCGAGTTGATGTCCACCGCACCGGCCATGGCCGCCACCACGAACACCAGCATGATGCCGATAACGGTACCGAACAGGCCGACGTAAGGAGCACCTTCAATCGCTGTCGACAACCAGTTCATGCGATGCGACATGCGTTCGTTTTCACGCACCATCACACCGTCCATCGCGGCACGGATCGCGCTGATGGTGGCATTCGAAACTGCATTGAGGTCGTAACCGCGGTCATGGCGACGGCGCATCTCATCCACGGCAACCTTGTACAGGCGCCACAAGGAAGAATCCGCTTTCACGTCTTGCGGCAGCTTGCTGCTGTTAGCCAGTTGGTCCAGCGGTGCACCTGCGGTTTCACGGAAATGATCCATGAAGATTGCATTGGCACGCGAAATCGCACCGTAGTTGCGGCCCTTGCTGATCATGATTGCCCACGACAGCACCATCATCACGCCCAGCAGGATGACCACCAGCCATGCATCCAGCGGCATCGCTGCCAGGATGAAACCAAAGTGGCTCTTGCCTGCTTGCTGTTCGTCGGTACCGAATACTGCGAGACGCGATTCCGCACCTTGCGATACCGCATCAGCCAGCAACAAGGTATCGGAACGTGCCACCTTGGACAGGCGTACTTCATCAATCGCGCCAACGAATGGTGTGAATGCTGCAGATTGCGCTACGGTGTCACCACCGATAGCAGCTGCAGTATTCAATGCCGGCATGGCAGCTTCGAGCGAAGCGGTAGCGCGGCCACCGACGTGCAGGGTGACATTCTTGCCATCTGCGGTGACTGCCAGGTGCGACCATTGACCGGCCTGGATAGGCTGGCCTGGCTTGCTGCGTTGGCCGTTGACCTGGACGAAAGGCACGCCCTGGTCGATACCAACCAGGAATTCCCGGCCGCTATCACGACGTGCAAAGATCAGTTGCTGTGCACCGAGTTGTTCCGGACGCAGCCATACCGAGAAGGTAAAGGCGCCGCCTGCTTCCTGTGTCAGCGACGGTGCAGCCGGCAGCATCAATGGTGTGCCGTTCAGTTTTGCGCCCTTGCCGATCACTGTACCGTCGATGCTGACCACTGCGGTTTGTGCATTGTTACCGTAGGCAGTGGTGTCGCGTGGCGGTGTCGCTGCTTCTGCAAAGTGGTACACCAGTGTGTAATCAGGATCGAAAGTACGCTGGCCGTTACCAGATGCCGGTGCCTTCGAGTTACCGTAGTACATCCAGACCTGCTGCGGCGCACCTGCCGGCAAGGCCGGCATATCGACCCAGATCAGCGCGATGCCGAGCAAAGGATCGAATTGTTCGATCTGGTGGTTCAGCACGGTTTTGTCGTCGCCTGCCACGAAACGCAGGTCGGCGCCGGTATCGCTGACACCTTCAAAGCTGAAGTTACCGGTATGCAGGCGCACCAGCACCGGCGTACGACCGGCGTCGCCGCCCAACGCACCACCTTGCGGACCGGCATCGATCGTGATCGGCTTGCGATAAGCCCAGTCAGGCTGCCACCAGGCATGTGCCAGGTTAGGCAGGAGCGTGCTCAACAAGGTGAGCGAAAGAAAAAGAATGCGTCGCATAACAGTGGTTCTCCGAAAACTCGTATAAAAAATAAAAGGGATGTGCGCTGCTTAATTCATACCGCTAATCAATAACTGGCATTGACACTAAAGTTCACGCGCGTGTCGTGCTTCTCGGTGCGCGGCCCGGCTTTCAACGGATAACCGACATCCACTCGTCCGCTGATTTGTTCGCCAAGGCGGAAACTGGTACCGAAACCCACCGATGCCAGCGTAAAAAGGTCTTGCTGTTCGACCAACGGGTCGCGCAGCTTCAATCTGGACGCATCGCCAAATGCATACACGCGCCAGTTTTCGACCCAGGGATTGAGGTAAGTCAAAGGTTTGCTGCGCAGCTCCAGCGAGCCGACCACGCCGTAGTCGCCGGTGGTTTCCGCAGACAAGTAACCACGTACTGAATTCATACCGCCGGCGGCGATCTGCTCACCCGAGACCAGTGGCGAATCGGTCAGCTGGCCAGCCAGGCGGAAGCCGATTTGCGCTTCATTTTCAAAGCTATAGGAACCATTCAGGTCGGCCTTGAGCACCATGAAATTCGGCTTGGCTTCGTAACGCTTGTAAGCAAATGCCTGCTCATCGCTGCCGTAACCGAACAGGCTGCGGGTACCGGCGATCATGGTCAGGCCGAGGCTGTACTGGCTGCGCTCGTTTTGCACAAAGCCCATATAACCGAGCGTGATAGGCGCGTACTTCAGCGGGACCTTGTCGCCAGTGCCGCCAAGTTGCAGTGCTTCTTCATTGTTTTTGAAATCAACGCCGACGCTCATGGTGTGCCACCAGTTGCCGGTATTCGGTACGGTATAAGTCGCCTTGAAGCCGACCGCATAACCTTTGCCAAGCACGGTGGTGCCGCCTACGGTGGAGACGGTACTGTCGGATTTATAACCGGATGCATCCAGCGTCCAGTTGCTATCGCGCAGTGGTGCGGTATAGGAACCCGACCAAACCTTGGTCTGGTTCAAATCTTCCGGTGTGCCGAAGAAACTCATCGATGCGCTATGACCGAGCTGCCACAGGTTGTCGTGACCGATCGAAGCGGTCGCACGCAGTTTCTTGGTATCGGCACTGTAATCGTTGTTGAGGCCGGCACTGGCGCGCCACGGGCTGCTGTCATCCACTTTCAGGTCGACGTCCATGGTGCCCGGCAAGGCGCCCTGCTTGACCAAAGGCATCACCTGGCGCTTTGCGCTGCGGTTCAGCGTCGTCAGCTGCGCCTGTGCCAAGTTAAAGTCGGGTACTTTGCCTTCCTGCAGTGCCGGTACCTGTTCGCGCACTTCGAGTGGCGAGTTGTACTGCGCACCGACCACGCGTACGCGACCAACCTTGGTTTCATTAACCTGCAGGTAGACCACGCCGCCGGTTACTTGCTGTTCCGGCAAATCCACATAGACCGATTGGTAACCGCGGGCGTTATAGGCCGACAACAATGCATCACGTGCATTTTCGACATCCTTCATCGTGCGTTGCGGACCAAGGTAAGGTGTCACCGCCAGTTCGATGGTGCGTGCATCCAGCACGCTATTGCCGCGTACGATGTATTCATTGATATCGACCTTCGGTGCATTATCAGCAGCTTCAGTTGCCTGCACCGCTGCCGCATTGTCAGCCTGCGCAAACGCCGCGCCATGCAAACCCAGGGCCAGCATTGCCAGGCAAATCGCCTTCAGGCGCATGGGCTTTTCATTCCGGTTTTTCTTCACGTCACACATGTGTTGAACTCAATCCTCAAAATCAAACTTGTCTTTGCTTCCCTGTATCGCCCCTCATTCATGCAATGCAGGGTCGTCATGTCTGTGTACTGATGCCTAGACGGTTGGCATCTGCAACAACTGTCGTTTGTCATCAAATGTTCATAATTCTTTTTCATGACAAAGTGCCTGAGGCAGGATCTGCCGATAGCCCGCGTCATCGTTAGGTCATATAAGCAGCACAAATAAAAAGGGCTTCCTTGCGGAAGCCCTTTTGTCAACATGTTTAAGTCTATTTTTTCAGGCTGCGACGCTCGTTCTGCGTCAGGGCCTGCATTTCCACTTCGTTCAACTCACCGGCACCCAGTACCTGCACCACCCCTTGCGGGTTGTAGCCGGCACCTTGTGCCTTGCCCTTGCTGGCATCGTCATGGCCATCTTCATTACCAAAGCCGAGTACCCGTACCGTAAAGATGGATGGCAGGTTTTTGCGTGCGTCATTGCGCTCACGTGCCATCACATCCTGTGCCGCAGCTGCCGCCGAACTGGCCGCCGCACTGGCATTGGTCAGGGCCCCGACGTTGACAGCTGCGATCATCGGGATACCGGTAGCTTCACCTGCCACCTTGATGTTGGCGGCATTCACCACTTGCAGCGCGAAGATATTCACGTTGCCCGAAACCCGGATACCGGCTTCACCGGCATCAATGGTTCCCAGCGGGGCCAGCAAGTCCATATCACCGGCCGGGACTTCCGCGATCGGTGCCAGCGTCGCGATACCGGCACCGGTACTCGGTACATTCGACGACAACCTGACGTTGCCCCACTGATCGTATTCACGCTTCGGTGGTGTATAGACCAATGTCGTCTTCGAACCACGACCTGCATTGATGTCACCGCGATCCGACCAGGCCAGGATATCGCCGCCGAAAGTCGTCATGATGCGGCTCTGACCCAACAAGATACTGTCCCGTGCATACAACTGGATATCGCCGCTACCTTGCGTGATGACGCCGGAAGTCGATGGCGGCGCTTCGCCTTCAATACCGAACACTTGCTGTCCACCCGGTGTCAACATCTGGATATTGCCGCCGAAGTTCGTATGCACAAAGCCACTGCGTGGACTACGGACTGTCGTACCATTACCCGGATCGGTGTATGAGTAAGTACCGCGATACATGATGATGTCGCCGTCGTACACGATCGCCTTGCCGTCCGCATCTATGGTCGGAACCAGACCTGCAATCGCATTACGGCTACGCAGGAAGCTGCCATAACGCGAGCTGCTGACGTCATTGTATTCACGCCCCCCTTCACGCAATTCCGCGAAATACACATCACGTGCAAACACGCGTTGCTGCGGTTCCGGCAAAGCAAGGTAGTAAGCCCCGTGCTGCCGCTGCATCACCAGTAAAGCCATACAGGTCCGACAACCACTGGATCAGTTCTGCTTCATATACCTTCGCTACTTTGCCGCTCTGACCTGCCAGCGGGAGTCCGCTTTGCGCCAAGTTGGCAGCGTCGAGGTAAGGCTGGATAAAGCCAAGATAATCCAGGCCTTTGCCGATACCCGCCTGCAGCACCACATTGGCACCCGGACGTGTATCACCCGGCGCGATCGCACCGATGCTAGTGACCGCGCCCTTGTCTTCCATAAGGATGTTGCGACCGGCGGTAATTTCCAGCGTACCCGGACCTGCCACATTAAAGCTGCTATATAAAATGTCGCGACCAGCCGAGACTACCGAAACATCGCTCGCGTTGTGATGCACGAACAAATTGCCATAGGTGGTGTAGGTCCGGCTCCCCGCTTGTGGCGGTCCCTGATAGTCACCACTACTGACAATGTCGCGTCCGGCGATCATCCATACCGGCTGCGCACCTTCATACCAGGTCTGGCCGTAGCGGAACGCTGGCTGGGAACGGAAATCACGGTCGGTATAAGTCATCATGCGACCGCTATCAACCCCGATCAGATCGCCCGTCAGCGCATAGAAGCGTGCCGGTTCACTTGTACCTTCGAGACGAGTAGCAGCACTGTTGGCACCGAATGCAAACAATGGGAAGTAACCACCAACCACCGGATTCGCCAGCACCGAGGTATTGGTCGCCACTGGTGCGTCCGGCCAGGTGCCGGCGATCCAGCCTGCATACGCAGGGTTTTGTGGTGTCGCCAATGCAGAAGCTGCGGCCCCGGATTGGCTAATGGTAAAGCCACCAGCATAAATCGAATCTGCCGCCAGGAATTGCAGTTGCCCGTTGAGCGACGGTGCCAGCAATATCGGTTCATAAAAACTCAAGTCGGCGAAGCGCGTCTTCGAGCCTTTGCCATAGAACAGATTGCCGCTGGCAGCAACTGCACGTGTAATGGCCGGGTAGATGATCGCGTCATCACTGACACTGCCGCCAGCATTAGCACCCACGGTGTAAGGCGTCAGATTGCCACCGGCCGAGAACATATCGAGCGAAGTGCGATCAGTCCATAAGGTGAACCAGCTGGTGCCGCGACCGTTTACACCTGCACTATTCAGGAATGGCGAGAAATTACGTATCGTGATGCGGCCCGGATCAATCACTTCCTGTATCACTTGATCACCCAGCGTATTGATACGGATGGTTGCATCGCCCGGTACCAGCGCCAGACCACCGAGTGCTTCGGCACGCGTGGCACGGAAGGAATCGAAAGCACGGCTTTCCTTAGGTACGTGTTCGGTCGCGTTGAAGCCGTATATCAATCCCAGCGTCCCTACTTGCGCACTGGTCAGGTCGATATGTCCACGCAAGTTAACCAGCGCGCCATTCAAGGTCCCGCTCAGGACCTCACTGGCCGGATTCAGCTGACCACCAATTTTTACATTCAGGTCACCACCCCCGGTCAGTTGCATGCTGCCATCTGCGGCTACGCGTCCCGTGCTGCCGACTGCCAGCACGATGCCCTGGCTACGCGGATTAATGGTCGAGTCAAACGCAGGTGCTGAATATTTAGTCAAGGCACCAGCGTTGCCTGCTACCTCTACATCGACGTTACCACCGCCCAGGGTACCGAAGCCGGTAAAGCCCACCATCTGATCAGCAATCCCGGCCGTGCCGGTATAAGTACCGAAGTTAATCCACCATGCGGTCGGCTGTGCCTGCGTGCCGGTCGCGACATTGCCGCTACCCTGACGCCACAACCAGTTACCGCTATCGGCTGTGTTGTAGCCGCCGTCCTTAGGATTCGGGCGCGTATTGGTGGCAAGCGACGTTGTCAGCTGTGAACCGGTCAAATCACCACCCGCTTTGATCAGCAGATTGCCACCCTGATCCGGATACCATGTGCGGTAAATACTGCTGCTACCGCCATCGACCAAATGTTCACGCGCGCCATCCGGATCATTCAAGACGGTACCTATCGCGGCACGGCCACGCGGCTGATTAAATGGATCGTTGACGTATGTCGCTGCCGATGAGGTACCAGCGGTGTAGACACCGAACAGGGAGTCCATGCGGATATTGCCCGCGCTCAGCAGTTCCAGATCACCGGTACCGGTACGTATGACGCTGAAACGTGTACTGCCGGCGACATTTTCGTATTCTGTTTTGGAGGTCGAAATACACCAGTAAGGCATATCCCGACACATTTCCCCGATGGTGTTGTATCCAACTTCTTTTTGTACAAACTCGATTGTCATCAGCTGTCCGGCCAGCGAAGGCGTGCCCAACTCGTCTGCTGCCTCTTGTGACCACTTATACGATTCCTTTTTCAGACACAGGTCCGGATTTTCTTCGCACATTTTCAGGAAAGACGTATAGATCCCGCCGGTTGCAGCAGTAGCACTCTCATCCGTAATTTCTTCACCAACCGTCACCGGCCCCAGACCATTCTCCGCGAGAAAGTCAGCTCCGGCCTGGGTCCAGATGAAGAGATCTTTGGATGGCAAAGCCTTGCCGAACATGCCGTAATGACTATCGGCCAGGCGCAAACTGCCATTCGCAGGACGGCTGCTGACGACGCGGCTGTCTGCCGCTTCCGTGTCCGCACCTGCAACCAGACGCAAGGACCATGATTGTGAACCTTCCGGCAACATCTGCGCAACTGCCCACAGCTTGTTCGACTTGCCAGCTATCTCCGGACGCAGTTGAATGGAAGTCACACCTGCCAACAATTTCACATCCGTACCGGAAGGAATCAGCGAGCCGACCGCCAATGCCTTGTCGCCATTCAAAATCAAGGTAGCGCGCTCGCCCAGCGTACCCGGCAAAGCCAGTCCCTTCGGCCAGATCACCGCACCGAATGTGGTGCCGCTAGCCAACACGCTGCCGGCGTCCATTTTGTCGCCTGCATTCAAGGTGAGCGCCTGGCTCAACTTGGTGCCGGCTGCAAACAAGATGTTGCCTGTAGCGTCACGCACTGCCGCCGCCAACACCGTACCCGCAGGCAAGGTCAGGCTTTGCGTCAAAGTCGCATCGATAGGCAGACGGCCGCTGTAGGTGAAGCCCTTGATCGGTAAATCGTAATTGAGCGTAGTGCCACCCGGGAATGCAGTACCGTCAGCCAGCGTGACACCAACGCCCGGCACCACCAAATCGCCACCAGCAAAATCACGGCCCGGCAACAAGACCCAGCCTTTATCATCTTGCGTTTCTGGCGGCGGCGCGAAGCCGTCATTGATGCTGCCGAAAATGTCCAGATTACCTGCCGCCCGTATGGTCAACATGCCGACTTCACCGGAACCATACACACCGCTCTGCGGCTTGTGGTTCAGGCTTTCATAACGGTATTTGGACAGGTCGAGGTCACCCTGTACGATCATGTCGCCACCCGGATTGGTGACGGCATTGCTGACGATCTCCACACCCGGACGCAGATGCAAGGCATCCGTATAGCTCGCGTTATTCAGACCGGCCAGTTTGTTATTGAGCAGATGTGTGTTGAGCAAGGCCTTTTGCATAAAGCTCGCGCTGTCGCCATGCAAGTCATCCAGATAGTCCTGATTGATGACTTGGTAGGGACGACCGTTTGCAGCCAGATCGAGTACCGGCTTGCCATCCGGCCCCAATACCTCATTACCGCTCGCATCCTTGACCGTCGCCAGTTGCGCATTGTCATAACGTTGCATGCCGTTGACGGCAATCGACTTGGCACCGCGTATAGTCAGACTGCCGCTGGCATCGATGGCAATGTCACCGTGTACCGCTGCATCCGCATCAGTATGCGTACCGCTACTGCCGATACGCGGCGCATTCAGCGTCAGCGTGCCGCGTGTTGCGCCATCATGCTGGCCTTTGCCATTACCGACTGGTGCATTGGTGCCATGGCGCAAATCGATTTGCGCACCGCTGGCCAGCGTCAGCGTGCCGTTGCCGGAATTAAGTTCGACGTTGGCGCGGTTCGGGCTGTCGATAATTTTGCCGTAGCTATCCACGCGCAGTACCGTGCTATGCGCATCGAGTACCGCATTGCTGCCTATGGTCAAACCGTTCTTGCCGGCCAGACGGATATTGCCGACGCGTTCGCCGCTAGCATCGATGGTGCCGACCACAGTCAGACTGCCATTGTCGACCGAGACATTGATCACGCCCGCTTTCAATTCATTACCGATGCTGAGGTCACCCTGCTTCAGCTGGAAGTTGCGGCTACCAAATACATTGCCTTCAGTCAGACGCGTATTGAGTGCGGCGAATTGGCTATCCAGTGTGCCGCTGTTGCCCAGGGTCTGTGCACGTACTTCTATGCTGCCAGCCAGATACGGCACCAGCGTGCCACCTGCGTCGTAGTAGCCGCTGCTGCCGCCAAGGATGCGACCTTGCAAGTCCACCATACCGGCCGCATCGGCCAGCGCCACTGCGGTCAAGCTGCCTGCCTTGTTATTGACTGCAGAGATATCGATGGTCGAACCGGCGGCCTGCACGATGTCGCCATTGCGGCTCTCCAGAATGACGTCACCACCCCAGCTGTATTTATCGAGATCATGGAAAACAATCTTGCGTCCGGCCAGATCGATCTGCGCCGCATCCGTCAGGATCAAATCTTCGTCGGCGATCAGTTTCAGTTTGCCGCTAGGCAGCACCACTTTGCTGGCCACACTGACATTGTTACCGTGCAAACTCAGCTCGGCACCGAGTGCATCATTAGCGACCTTGGTATCGACTGCTGTGCTTGTCGTCGGCGCGAGCACATTGATATTGCCGCCTGCGGTGATGTTGTTGACCGAACCGGCAGCACCAGTGAGCAGCGGGGTCGTGATGTTCAGATTGCCGCCGCTGTACTGGAAGCCCTTGCCGCTTTCGTATGCACCTTGTGCCTGGTACACCGACAAGCTGCCTTTATGGTTGGCAGTGACGCGCTCGCTCGCGCTCAGATTGACGTTGGCAAAACCCAGCGCCAGCCTGTCGTAGGATTTGATGGTGCCCGGTTGTGTGAACGGCGCGAAGCCAAACTCCATGCGCTCAGTAATCAGATTCAGTGTGCCACTGCCGGTACCTGCACCATTTGCAATGACGTTACCAGCGGCGGTTTCTGCACCGCCCCAGATCAGATTGGCCGTGCGTATCGTCGCCACCGCACTGGCATCGCCTTGACCGTAGATAGCAGGTGTCGTCAATACCAAGCGGTCCAGCGTTGATTTGCCGCTGCTGTCATACGTATCCAGCGTGACGTCGCCGTAGAAGTTGACACTATTGGCCGCATTCAGTACCAGTGTTTCGAGTGCTGGTGCGCCAGTGCTGACATCGCCACGCAACAGTCTGTCCAGCACGCTCTGGTTCAGCGCCAGACCGGCAGAACGGATACCGTTGGCTTGTGCATCGGCCAATACCTGTTCGCTGCCGATATTGATCGCACCGACCGCCAGCGTCAAATTGCGTGTGCCGTAACGCACCGCATCATCGAGAATAAAGCTGCCTTGAGTAGAGGCCAGTACTGTACCTTCCGAATACAGCGTGGTAGTTCCAGTACAGATGCCGGTATCACAAGCACCAATATTGATAGCACCACGGGTAGCTGTGCTCCTACCTTGCGTCACGTTCAGCAAGCCATTCGACGCCGCCAGCATATGTCCGCTCATCTTGTAGACGAAGCCATCATTCGAGTCATACGCAACCTTGCCACGTCCCAGCGTATTGATGCTCGCACCCTGCTCTACATTGATGAGGCCATCACCAAGGGCTGGATTGCTTGGATCAGTCACAGTCAGGAAGACTTCAGGTGCCGCCAGCTGCGCGCCGGAACGCAGATGGACTTCCCGCGCCATGTTATTGAAGTCCACGTAGTTACCGCTTTGACCATACTCCACGGATGTAATGCCACCTATCACCATGCGGCTGGCACCTATGTTGTTGAGGCTATCGTCGTGCAAGGTAACACCGTCGAATCCTGCCGTGGCCTGCGCACCGGCGGCGACAATTTCTATCTTCTTGAGCTCATCCGAACCGTTGCCCATGATCACGGATACAGTGCCACCATAACCACCCTCAGCCGCAGCAAAACGTCCTTCGCCTTCAAAACGGAAGGCATCCGCACCGGCTCCAGCTCTAAAATCCAGTTGCAGGGTTTTCGCATCCAGCGGAATGAGAGGACGCGGAATACCGCGCCGCACCGCATCGGCCAGGGCAAACGCGGTATAGCTGGTTTCGTTGTACTGCGAATAGCTACGCAGCACACTTGCCGGTGTGATGATTAACTGGCTGGCGAGATTGTCACGTATATCCGTACCGGCGATCGACAAGGCGCCGGACACCGACCATGAACCATTGCGCATCGCTTGCGTCGCACTGAAACCACCCACGCCCGCCGCACCATTGATCTCGACGCGGAAAGCACCCGGTAGCAAGGCGTAAGTGGATGGCATCAATGTGTAAGTACCAGCTGGCAAACCTGGCACGCCTGCACCTATGGTGACCTGGCGACCGATGACCGGATCAACTGCACCTTGTGCATTCGTCGGTGCATAGCCTTGCGCACCAGGCACGATGGCATAGATAGGATTCGTCGCCAGTCCCGGCAAACTGAAACCACCGTTGACGCCGATTTGAACCAGGGGGTTGTAACGGGCATCGGTGGAACCACCACGACCTGAAATGAAGCCGGCACCGGCCAGGTCACCGCCACCTGATAAATCAAGTATCGCGCCTTCATGCACCGCCACCTGTGTGCCGGCCAGTTTTACACCAACCGTCAGCGTGCCACCACTATTGGCACCACCTACACCGGTGAAACTCACGGCCTTGCCATCGTAAATCCAGCTCTGCCCGTCTACGGTGCCGCCGTAAGGCATGACCAGACCGGCACCACTGACCGAAGTCAGGCTGTTATTCAGCAAATTGACGTTCAATGTGATGTCATTGTCGTAGCCGGCGACACCGAGCGCGATATAACCAAGAGGCGCACGCACGATACCTCCCTGCTCGACATGCGCAGCCAGCAATTGCAAGGTACCAAACGCGGAGTAAGGCATGGCCGGCACGTAATCGGTGGTCCGGCCTATGGTCAAGCTATAGCGCGGATCATAACCAAGCACATTGCCGACTATCGCGCGGTAACCGGCTTTGACTGACGCACCGCCACCGGTTTCCGGATAAAGCTGCGCTGCCTTCAGCACGATATCGCCGGGACTGGTCAGGCTGGTCGTAGGAGTAATGCCATCCCAACCATCACTGATCGTCAGGAAACGCAAATCGCCGCGACTAATCAGCTCGGCCCTTTCTGCATTCAGTGCGACCGCGCCACGTATGTCGATCAAATCCGCTTCCGCGCTGAACTCTGCGCCGATACCGCGCGCTGCCGCATTCGCACCACGTGGATTGACGTACTGATCGCGGAAAGCCACTTTGTTACTGGCCAATTGGATATACGAAGATTCCAGTTTGACCTTGGAGGTAGTCGGCGCGCCATCGGCCAGTGCATAACCGCCATACAGCCGCAGGCTTTGATTGGTCTTGAGCGTGACATCACCGGCCCAGGTCAACGCACCTGACACCAGCACCGACAAGTTGTCGAAACCGCCCGCCTCCACCTGGTCTACCGCCAGGCCGCCATGACCGTAGCTCAATATGCTGCCGGCCTGCGCTGCATCCTGTACGCCTTGCAGCAGGCTTGCCCCCTTATGTTGCGAGATCACCAGCTCGCGTGGATTCAAGACATTGCTGACTGCGGTTTTCAGGTAATACGGTGACTCCAGCGCTACGCTCAGGGTACCGCCTGCGGCTCCCGCGCCACCCGCTTCCGCCTTCATCGTACCGTCAAGGTACAAGCCCATATTCGAAGTCAACGAGATACTGCCACCGCCACTGGCGACATTGCTCGCACCCTGCCCTGCGATATCCAGCGTCGCCTGCGTGCCCGATGCATCAAGTACGGCACCATCGCGCACCACGACAAATAAATTCGGCGCAGTCGCATTGCCTATGGCGTGATTAATCTCGCCACCGATCGCGATGCTGCCGCCATTGCGTACCTGCCCATAACGATTGCCGCGTGCATCGACGGCTGTCACCGCGCGTGCCGCGACGTCCAATATCGCTTGCTCACCGACCCAGATCGACCGGGTGTGGCCTGCCGCTTCCACCGGCTCTGCAACCAAGCCTGGATTGATACCAGCCAGCGTAATCTTGCCGCCCCATGCATTGAGGCGACCATCAACCGTCAACTGTCCAACGCTGGCGACCGTAATCGATTGGCCCGGATCCACATTGATGACTGCACCTTTACCGATGACTGCCTGTGCTGTCGCCATATCCGCTGCACTCGACAGGCTGCTACCCGCCTGCAACTTGATGCTCGCACCCTTGCGCTGGGTGAGTGTACCTTTGGCTATGTCTTCCTGATACACCGGTGGCGTCCACAATTCCAGTGCATCCTTGATGCTGCTGCCGGTGACGCTACCGATCGCATTCTGCGCATAGCGATACACCGGCATGGTGACGTCAACCTGGGTGCCGTCCACCACGGTCAGACCTTTGTTGCCGATCAGGTTGTAATTGCTAAAGCCCTTGTTGAAGAAGCCGCCATCGAGCACCAACGTATCCGGTGCTGCACCTGCTGCATCACCGATGCGGATTTGATTGGTTTGCAAGGTCAGCATACCGCCGCCTGCAACGCCATAACCTTCGAGACTACCGTTAAGGGTGAGCACGCCATTGCTACCGCCGAAGGCATTCGCCTCCACCGTGATGTTGCCACCCTTGCCATCCTGTGTTTTACCCTTGGTGAGTAAAGCCGCACCGGAGGAGACATCGATGCTGCTACCGTTGTTGAGCGTCGCATTCTGGCCGCTGCGAATGCTGACCGCGCCACCGTTGATGTAGGGCAAGTTGGTCGTGTTGTTTGGATCCAGCTGCAGGTTATTCCAAATGCCACTGGCATCAACCTTGACGCCCTGTGCCAGCGTGACCTGGCCGTTAGGATTGCCTGGACTGACGATGCCATCAACCACACCGTTGGCACCGATTTGAGCCAGGACATTACCGAGCTGGATGTTGCCGCTGTGCGCCGTGAGGTTAGCATTGACGTTGACGTTGTTGCTGTAGAGCGTAATGCTGCCGGCTGAATTGACTTTCAAATCAGCATTGACATCGATCTTGTCCGCCGCGGCAATCTTGATGCTGCCCAGCGCAAAGCCGTTGAGTTGCTCGGTATTGAAGATGAGCGTGTTCGTGCGGTCGGCCGGCAGTGCGGTGTTCAGGTCCAGGCCGTCTGCTATCTGGTTGTAGGCATCGCTGAAGACCACATTCTTGATGCCACCCGCATCCACACGACGTGACAGCATGCCGGTGGTTTTGTCATAGAAGGTGCTGACACTACCGACGATGAGTTGGGCATGCTGCGCAGCGGCGTGCTGCGATTGATAGTAACCATCCAGATTGACTTGCGGTGCGCGGGTCTGTTGTGGTCCCTGGTACACATCGCTGCTGATTTTTCCTTCCAGTACTGCATTGGCAGTACCGATAACGAGGGTGCCGGCATCGCGTCCGACTGTATAGCCATTTTCCAGGCGCTCACGCGGTGCGATCAGGGCGTTGTAGTAATATTTTTTAGCGGATTCACCCCAACGTGATGGATCTGTTTCAAAGCCTTTGTAGATGCCGGTGTAAAGCAAGTCACCCGGTGCAGTTGACGCATTGTAGAGCCTGCCGTCCGCACCTTTAAGGAAGGTTTGCTTGATCAGGCCGGTCTGTACATCGAGCGTGCCGCCGGAGAGGTTGATGTTGGAGCCGGCTTGCGTGACCACGCTATTGCCGGTGAAGTTGACGATACCGCCCTGCGCCATCCATTCACCGACAGTGTGGCCACTAGTGGCGAGGTAACCGGCCACTTCCAGTAAGCCACCTGCTGTATACCAGCGATCGGTTTTATAACCGTTCGGGTTCTTGACCGCGTCGTAGTCAGCCTTGACCAGGATCAGGTCACGCTTGTCGACCCAGATATCACTATTGTTGAGGCCTTTGCCATCGCGGTTAACCGATGCATCGCGCTGCTCATTGCCCTGCACATTAATTTTGAGGTTGTTGCTATCCATGCCCAGTTGCACACCAACCGCACCGGAGACATCGATTTGTGCGCCGTCACGCATGAGGGCACGGGTAGTCGCGTTGACCATGACCTGGCCACCGGTAGCCAGTGTCAGGGAGTCGCCTTCAAAGTCGACGGTAGCGCCACTGATTTCGATGCGCGACAGGTCACGTCTGTCATTGACCGGCACGATGTTGCCACTGATATCCGTGACCGGCCCCGTCAGGCCATCTTTTTGGCTATCGAGTGCGGTCTTGGTGCTGGCATCGAGCACGATGGCGGTGACACTGTCTTTACCGAGCGTGATGCTGGCGGTGGTGTCAACCGGATTGCCTTGCAGGTGGATGGTGCCGCGGGTATCGACCGAAGTGCTGCTGACGAGCACGCCACGTTGGTCGATTTGATGACCGCTCAGTGTGATGTCACCGGTCGATGCGGTGACAATACCGGTGTTGATGACGCTGCCGTCGGTGCTACCGGCATTACGCCCCGCCGTGACTTCATTCCCACGGGTGGTCGATGCCTGGTTACCTGCGGTACCCACACCCTTTTTAATGACAAAGGTATCACCCCCTGCCAGCGTAGTTTGTCCATTGGCCGTATTGATCGTACCGGCATTGCTGACCTGGCCACCGACCATCAAGACATAACCACCACCTTGCGTGGCGCTGGTGGTTTGATGGGTTTCGATCAATGCGCCCTGCTCGACGACGACACCGAAGGCATTTGCCACATCACTCGCACCGGTTGCGGCGTTGACTGCATTACCGAAGGTCGGGATGTCGTTGTTACCGAGCTTTTCGCTGTAGATGCCTTTGTTGAATTGATCGTTGCTCATACCAACAGCGGCGGCGACCAGGTTACGGGTGTTGACCTGACTGCTGCCGCTGAAGATGATGCCGTTGGCGTTGACGATCATGACCGTACCCGGCGCCTTGATTTGGCCCTGGATGACGCTGGGTGCGGTGGCATTGTTGATGCGGTTGAGGACTGACCAGTCAGCTTGCTGGTCGAATTGCAGGATGGTGTTCTTGCCGATGTTGAAGCTTTCCCAGTTCAGGATCGCTTTGTCTGCAGTCTGTTTGATGTCGACGATGGTTTTACCGTTCGAGGTCGTTTGCGTCGGGCCATTCGCATTGATCCAGCTGTTGACCAAGCTACCGACATCAAGACCACCAACACCCAAACCATCCGGTACATTACCGGTGGCGGCCAGTCTGGCCGCGCTTTGTTGCGCTTGCGCCAATGCAATCGCACGGGCGGCGGAATTCAGGTTGGCGAGTGAACGTTGTAACTGCGCATTGGCTTGCTGTTGCTGCAGTCCCGGTGAACTGGCCGGCATTGCAGGCATGCCGTTCGGCAGTTTGCCGGTGGCCACTGCGGCGGCTTGGACCGCACCTTTCTGTGCATACCATGCAGCGCTGAAGGCTTGCTGTGCATGCGCATCACCCAGCATGCTCCCGGTCGCCAGCATCAGAGCAATGCCATGGGCCAAAGGCTTGAGGCGTGTCCTGGATGAAGAAGGAGAAACGAAAGATTGTTTGTTGAGCGTGGCCGTCGTATTGCGCTGCATGGAGGAATCCCTTTGTGTATCGTTGCCTGTCCGGTGCCACGAACAATTCCCGTTTATCCGGGAACATTTCGCGGCTTACGGAGGCTATGACCGCAAAGCAGGCACACGACTGCAGCAAGTCATCAAAATGTCACAAATGGTTTTTTCTGCTTCCGACACTACAGTGCATCACGTACATATCAAGCCGTCGCCTTGCGCAATAGAACGATCCCGCCCGGCAATTGCGTGACGTCGGCGCCATAGGCATCGCGGATCAAGGCGATCACATCATCCAGCCGGTCGATGGAAAAACTGGCTTGCACCTTGCTACGCCCCAGCTCTTCGCTGCGCAAGATCAATTTGCCTGGACGATAGCGATTGACCTCGGCCACCACTTCCGACAAGGCAACCTGGTTAAAGACCAGCATGCGCTTGCGCCATGCAGTCACATTACTTGTGTTGACGGCTTGCGGTACGCCGAAGTCATCTGCGCGATATGTCAATTGCTGTCCCGCGTCCAGCGTCGCGCGGTGTATCGCCTGCCCGACCTGCACCCGTCCCTGCAAGCAGGTCACGCAAACATTGTTGCCGGTATAACGGATATTGAATCTGGCACGGAGTGCCGACACGACACCGCCACCTGCGACCACCGTGACGCGGTTTTCCTTATTGAAATCAGTTTGTATCTCAGCTTCGCCGGATAACAATTCGAGGTCTGTTTCATTATTTGCATCCGCCTGCACATTGATGCGCGTCTGCGTATTCATTTGCACCAGCAAACCATCATGCATTGCCAGGCTGCGTTGTTCGCCGGTCGCAGTCTGGTAATCGGCGGCGAAACCTGCAGCCACCTCACCCAACGACGGCCACAATTCCATCGGGGGCCGGAATGCCAAATAAGCCACCGATGCCGCCACTGCGCCGCCGAGGAAGGCGCGTCGTCCCTTGCGCACACCGGAAGCGGCATCCTGCCGTATCGCTTCATGTTGCTTGAGCTGCATCGCTGCCGGACGCATCGCGCCCCATACGCTGCGTGCCTGGCTAAAGGCGGTCGCATGCGCACGGTTCTGCGCACACCATTGCCGGAAGGCATTGGCGTCGTTTTCCGTCACCGCGTGCGAGGCGAGCCGTACCACCCAGGCTTGTGCTTCGCGCTGGATGGCCGTGTCGTCTGCTGTCATGGTTTTCTTATTCATATTACTTAGACTGTTTTCCGGCGCCGGGACCGAAGCGTTGAATGAAATCCCGTCCCATACGCTCGCAGCAATGTTCAAGGCCGGCGCGCAATTCTTTCTCTACCGTACGCACCGAAATACCGAAACGCACGGCAATTTCCTTGTGCGGCATTTCATCGACGCGCGCCGCGATCACAATCAGGCGACGCCGTTTCGGCAACTCCGCCAATGCGCGTTCCAATGCTTCGATTTCGGTTTTGGCTTCCAGCGTACGACCGGGATCCGCCAATTCGTCGGCCAGTTCGTACAAACCCTCGATCTCCGGCACGCTGAGCATGCGCGCATTACTCTTGCGCTGGTCTTCGGCAATATTGAGGGCGATCCTATATAGATAGGCAGATGGATACTTGATTGCGCTGGGCGCATTCATGTTCTCCACCTTCAAATAAGTTTCATGCAAGGCATCGTTGGCCAGGTCTTCCGAACCGAGACGCAAATGCAGGTGGCGCCGGAATTGTGCGTAGCGACTGAGGAATAGTGCCCGCAGTGATTCTTTAAGAGCTTCCGGCATGCCTAATCCACCCGGTTCATAAAGGGTTGGCAATCGGCGGCAGGATCAGGACGCGGCGTCAACAGGATGCTGACTGGTTGCGGCAGATTGGCCGGTGGCGCTACATCCATGGCAGCATGGCGCAATGCTTTTTGCAGCAGCACATCACGCTCTTTCAAACCGCTTGATTCCAACAGGCGTGTGTCCTGCACCGAGCCATCGCTATTGAGCCAGATCTGGAAGGCGACGCGATAGCGGCCAAATGCATCCGGCTGTGCACGGCACAGGATGCGCGTCAGCGAAGACTGCAAGACCATTGCATAACCGCCCTTGCCCAGCACCATACGATTCGTCGCGCCTTCTCCGGCATTGGCCGGTGCTGTAGTTTCTGCCTCGCTATCCAGGGCCAGCGTGAATGCATTGCTACCCGAATAGCGTGCGACCAGGCCGGTATTGACCAGCAATTTCTGCAATGCTTCACGCGGCTCAAAATCGCCATACACCGCCGTCGCCGTGCGTCCGGCGGCGAGGTTACTGGCAACCAGCACCGAATAACCGGTCAATCCACCAAAGGTCACGAGTGTGGTTTCCAGCGATTGCTCCGGCAAATCGAAACGTATAAGTGCGTGGGCAATAGCCTGATGCGTCATCGCCATCAGGGTCACAATCAGACACATGGAGAGTACGAAGTCGCTGCCCGATTCGGATATTCGTGTCGTTCGTATCATTTAAGAGGGGATCAACGGCGGAGGTCTGTTTCGATCGCCGCACGCGCGGTCAGCGCAGGCCGAAATTTACAGTCGAGACGATAGCGTCAAAATATGACTGTGCCGTGACAAGTGCTGCACATAAAATTTTTTGCTATTGAAAGAATGCCGATGTCACCGCCAGGACATATAGATTTGTTAGCATCCGCAAATCACGGCCCACCTCATGCACCGCAGGATAGAAAGGAAAGACCATGCGTACACGTTCACTGCTATCGCTGATCGCCATAGGTTTACTGCATGCCGGACTGCTCCATGCTTCCGAACCTGTAGCGAGCCCCGCTACGGATGCTGCTTCTTGCGTCGAAGTGGAAGTCGATGGCGTACGCACACCATCCTATAACTGCCTGAGCCAGAAACTACAGCCAAAGGCAACGCCGAATAGCGCCACGCCACCACAAATGGGATCGGAAGCCATCGTCCAGCGTCCCTCCAATCAATTGGGCTTGTTCAACCGGGCCGCCACCAGCAATCGCATGGGCAATACTTTTGGTACTTCGGTGTATCCGCAACGACCGCCGGCCAAACCATAGGCCGGGAAAAATTGATTTAAGCTGGATCTGCAGGTTTAAGAAGTGACAGAGAAATCACTTCCTGGAATTGGTACCGGTATATTTTCGAACCGCCGGCTCCGGTATGGTCATGCACATGTTGACGTCACTGCATACACAATTGCGTTCAACAATGTCGCTACATTACAGTTGCAAACGCAGCTTTACAACGAAGTCTTTCCAATAAGCTTATGCATCCCGTAATGCTTCCCTCCCCTCATCATCACAGTATTTATTTTTCAAATATCGACATGCAAAAAGATTCGTTTTGCATATGAAGGGCAAGTGTAATCATTGCGTTTCCTTATCTGTTCATCAGTCATTAGCTTCCAAGCAAATGATGAATCAAGGTATGGCAGCTCCACGAGAAGACACATTGCTTGCTCCATCCAAACGCTATCTGCCTCGCTCTTCGTAGCCGGGTTCTGATCAGTTTTTATCCGGCACCTTGCGCAAGGTCGCCGATGGAAAATCCTCCGTCTTGTGTGGACGACATGACGGACACAATCTGCATGTCGACAAATAGCTGCCTGTTAACTATCAATCACAGGATACGCTCATGACCCTCACATCCAGATTCCCTACATCGCTTATTGAACAATTCAGCAAGCGCTTCTTCTTGCACGCCCTGGCCGGCGTCAGCGCGCTGCTCGCCACTTCCATGGTGCTCGCCGCGCCGGCTGACACTTACCCGGAACGCGTGATCCGACTGGTCGTGCCTTTCCCTGCCGGCGGCCCTACCGATATCGTCGCGCGCCCGCTCGCACACGACCTGTCCGCACTGCTGAAGCAAACCGTCGTGATTGAAAACAAAGGCGGTGCCGGTGGTGCAATCGCCGCCGACTCTGTCGCCAAGTCTTCAGCAGACGGCTATACCCTGCTGGTCGGAACAGTTGGCACCCAGGCCATCAATGCCGCCTTGTACAAGAAGCTGCCATATGATCCGGCAGTCGATTTCACACCACTGGGCGTCGTTGCCGCAGCGCCGGTTGCTATCGTCGTCAATGCGAAGTCACCCTACCAAACCCTGGCTGACCTGGTAGCAGCAGCGAAGAAAAAGCCTTCGGCGATCAGCTTCGGCTCTGCAGGCAATGGCACACCGGGCCACCTCACCGGTGAAATGTTCTCTACCGCTGCCGGCATCAAGTTCGCGCACATTCCTTATCGTGGCAGTGCGCCGGCAGTGACTGACTTGTTGGGCCAACAGATTGAAGTGATGTTCGATCCGGTGCAATCCGTATTGCCGCATATCCAATCCGGCAAGTTGCGCGTCCTTGCCATCAGCGGTGCGCAACGCTCTTCCGTGCTACCGCAGGTACCGACTGTCGCAGAATCCGGCTACAAGCAATTCGAAGCCGAAGCATGGTGGGCGATTTATGCACCGGCCAACCTGCCGCCTGCAATCGCCACCCTGCTCAGCAAGAACATCGCCGAGATTGTCGCGTCCACTTCATTCCGTGAGCGCCTGACCAACCTCGGCGTGACGCCTGTTTCCATCCCGCCGGGCCCATATGCCAAATTCGGTCGCAATGAAATTGAAAAATGGGGCAAAGCCGTGCATGACTCCGGCGCCCAGATCGACTAAACAAATACTGATACACGCTTATGAAGCAAAAAGGTAATCAATGAAGCTCAATGAAGAAGAACAATCCATCCTGGCCGGTCAACAGGGACGGGTTCCGCAACTGGCCTTGCAACATCAAATCGCCGTCGGTGATTTCTTTGGTGCCGCAGACTTCGTCCCGGTAAGCCAGGCGCATATCATGGCCGACACCGAGAGCCTGGGCCAGGCCGGTGTGATCTGGCTGGAGAAACTGGGCGAGATAACTGAAGGCCAGCGCCAGGTACGCATCCCGACCATCACCGATCCGCGTGGCACCGATTTCGCCAAGGCATCCGTACTGAAACAGGATGGCTGGATGCTGGACCTGGAACAACGTGCGATTGATGCTTTCGTCAAACTCGGCGTATCTATGACGGATACCTGCATCAATTACCAAACCATTGCAGCACCGACACGTGGCGAGCACGTCGCCTTTGGTGATACCGGCGTCGTGATCTATTCCAACTCGGTGTGCGGTGCACGCTCCAATTTTGAAGGTGGCCCATCGGCACTTGCTGCCGGTTTGACCGGACGCACACCGCGCTATGGCTTCCATCTAGATAGTCAACGCATGGCAACACTGCGCATCCAGGTGGACTGGACGCCGCAAACGTTGAATGACTGGGGCGCACTTGGCGGCGTCATTGGACGCTTGTCAGCCAATTACTGGACCGTACCGGTAGTGGAAGGACTGGAAGGCGCACCGACCTCGGATCAGCTCAAGCATTTCGGCGCGGCGATGGCCAGCTTCGGCTCCAGCGCCTTGTATCACCTGGTCGGCATCACGCCGGAAGCCTATCGCATCGAAGATGTGAACGGCCACAAGCTGCCAGTCTCACATCGCGTCGGCGAAGCTGAAGTCAAAGCCTTGCAAACTGCCTATGCAGTCACCGATGAAATCGATGTAGTGGTCTTCTCCGCACCGCAGTTGAGTCTGTATGAACTGCGCGAAATCGCGAAGTTATGCGATGGCAAGCAATTCATCAAGCCAATGCTGGCTGTCACCAGTCCGCAAGTCAAACCGGATGCAGACCGCATGGGCTTTACTGCCCGGATTGAAGCGGCAGGCGGGCAAGTCTTGTCCGGCATGTGTTTCTACCAATCGTATGCACGCGAAATGGCTGATGCCAACGGCTGGAAACGCCTCGCCACGAATAGCGCAAAACTTGTCAACATCCTCGGCGGCTATGGCTATGTGCCTATGCTGGCGTCGATGCAACGCTGCATTGATGCAGCCGTAACCGGAAAACTGAAATGATAGAACTCATCGCGCGTCACGCGATCGGTGACAAAGTAAGCGGCAGCACGCTGGTCGCCAATGACGGCTTCTCGGCCCGTTATGACCTCGATCGCATCAACGGTACATTCTCCCGTCCGGCGCACAAGCTGGCCGGTTTGTCCTATGTCGGCAAGATCCTGGTACTGGATACCGCCAAGGGTGGCGTTGCCAGCGCCTGGATGTTGCATGAGATGGCTTCGCGCAACAAGATGCCGCTCGCCATCGTCTTCAACACCGTCAATCCCATCCTGGTACAAGGTGCGGCCTTTGGCGGCCTGACCATGCTGGCCGGATTTGATCTTGACGTGACTGCCGCTATCCCGAATGGTGCGACAGTGGAGATAGACCCGCAACGCAAATCCCTGCGGGTATTGGATTAAGCCAGGTATTCGTATTGAAGCAAAATTCGAATCACCAAAACTTATACGGTGTCAGCTGCCAAAGATGGTATGTGGCTGCCGCTTCGTCGCGTCATCCGCTTGATCCGGCGGGCGGAAGATGACGACCAGGGCTTTGGATTCACCCTTGATGCTGCGGCCGCGATGCGGGATGTTGGAATCGAAATACAGGCTGTCGCCGGCCGACAATATCCATTGCTGCTCACGACCGTCGATCATGAAGCTGAACTCGACTTTGCCATCGGTCACGAAGAGGAATTCTTCGCCTTCGTGATCGAAACGCATTTCATGCGCCATCTCATTCGGGAACACCATGATGAAGGGTTCCATATGTTTGTGGCGGCGCTTGTTCGCCAGCGCTACATAGTCATAACCGAAGGCTTCTTCGCCATGTACTACCGATTCACGCTCCCATGAACGCACGATGCAAATGGCATCGCTGCGCTCGGCGGTTTCCGTTCCAAGCAGCTCGGCAAGATCGGTGTGCAAGGCTTGCGCGATCTTGATGAGCGTACCTATCGGCGGAATGATCTTCGAATTTTCTATCTTCGAAAGATAACCTTTGGTGAACCCCGTCTCGCTTGCCAGCCTGTCCTGCGTATAACCACGCGCAGTACGTAATTCAGAAACCCGGCGACCAAGACGAAGTTCAATATCAGACAGTTCGGGAGGTAAATCAGTAGTAATTGCTTCTGCCATATTTACGATTCTATAGGGGGTAATGCTGCTTTATTTGCCTGCCATGCACGACTGTATTCAATGATGCGTGCCGTTTCATTTGCCACTTCGGGACTGATGCGTGTTTTCAACAGGTGCAACATCACGTCTATGCAAAGTGTCACGCCACCACCGGTCACGACTGTCTGCTGATCCACCACGCTGGTATGGACAGTCGAAATATCCTTGTACTGCTCCTTCATCTGCAACAGCGGGGATATTTCCGGCGGGATGACTTCACATTTTGTCGTCGCTTGTTTCCCATTAAGAACTCCCGCGGCTGCGAGAATCATACCACCGGTGCAAACCGAGGTCATTACCGTATCCCGCGACCTGGCCTTCAGGAATGCCAGCGTCGCCGGATTCTTCACCTGCTCTTTCCACCCTGCGCCCCCCGTCACCACGATCACATCGAAGGCCGGCGCATCGTCAACGCCGTACTCTGCAATCACCCGTAAACCGTTAGCCAGCAAGACTTCGCCCTTGGTCGGTGCGATCGTATGGATCTGGATATCGGGGTAGGCACGACGTGCCATCGACAACACACCAAAAGTTGCCAAATCAACAGGTTCTACATCTGGATATACAAAGATTCCGAATTTCATTTCCGTCTCCTTTTTGTGAAACTTTTAAAGTTTAAGTTTACTATTTGTATACCTTATCATATATTTTGTTTCATCAACTGAGAAGTTGATGCCGAAAGAAGTGGAATATTGATACGTATTTGTTGCCCAAGTAGAGATTGCGCAGAGAAATAGTTTCATATTAAGAACCTCGCTTCTTTCGCCGGGAAACCAAGTCCGATATCTAACCACTCCGTAAAAACACACGAAGGAGACAAGGAATGGAAATATCGACAAGCGGCGACGTCAGCGTCGCCAGCAGAGGAGTGAAGAAATCAAAAATCGGAACGATTGCGGCAGCGAGTTCCATAGGCACCATCATCGAATGGTATGACTTCCTGATTTACGGTATGGCTGCGGCCCTGGTATTCAACAAACTGTTTTTCCCCAATGTATCACCGGTCATCGGTACGCTGGCGGCCCTCGGTACTTATGCAGTGGGCTTCTTTGCGCGACCATTGGGGGGCGCCATCTTCGGTCACTTCGGTGATCGGGTCGGACGCAAGTCCATGCTATTGCTGACCATGTTCATCATGGGTATCGGCACCGTCCTCATCGGTTGTCTGCCCACCTATGAACACATCGGCATCTGGGCTCCTGTCCTGCTGATCGTCCTGCGCTTTATCCAGGGTGTCGGACTCGGCGGTGAATGGGGCGGTGCGGCCTTGATGGTGCTGGAACATGCACCCAAACATCGTCGCGGTTTCTATGGCAGCCTGGTGCAGGTCGGCTTTCCATTGGGCCTGGTGCTCGCTACCGGCGTCTTTGCCATCGTATCGAAACTGCCGGAAGCCGACTTCCTGTCCTGGGGCTGGCGCATTCCCTTCCTGCTGAGCATCGTGCTGGTGGTGGTCGGCTATGTGATCCGCAGCAAGGTGGAAGAATCGCCGATCTTTTTGCAGATGAAAGCAAAAAACGAGCTGTCCAAACAACCAGTACTCGACGCCATCCTCAAAAACCCGCGCGCCTTCCTGACCGCCATCGGCCTGAAGATCTCCGAAGTTTCCTGGGTCTACATCCTGACCGTGTTCATAGTGGTACATGCGACCAACAATCTGCAATTACCCAAGTCGCTCATCCTCGACGGCATCCTTTATGCGGCATTGGTGGAAGTGATCACGATTCCATTATTCGGCCTGCTGTCGGACAAGGTCGGGCGACGACCGATGTATATCTGGGGTGCGCTGTTCACCGTGGCACTGGCCTTCCCGCTCTTCATCCTGCTCGACACCAGGGACAGCGCCATCATTATCGGCGTGATGATCGTCGCACTCAGCCTCGGGCACGGTTTCATGTTTGCACCGGAAGCCACTTACTTCCCGGAATTGTTTGGCGCCAACGTGCGCTATAGCGGTGCCACGCTCGGCTTCCAGGTGGCAGCAGCCATCGGCGGTGGCCTCTCACCAATTATTGCGACCGGCCTGATGGCTTACTTCGGCGGCACGACCGGCGTCTCCGTCATGTTGATCCTGCTGGCCGCCATCACCCTCGTCGCGGCAATTTCGGCACGAGAAACACGTCACGAATCGTTATAAGAATTTTTTGCGGGATGCCCGCGTTTTTTTAAAGGAGAAGGAAATGAGCACAGTCACAGAAACCCGTTTAAAGGGCAAACTGGAACCAACCATCAATGGATCGACCTATGTCAAACCGGCAGACCTGGAATGGAAGCCGACCAAACATAAAGGCATACAAATCAAGGTCTTGTATGAAGACCCGTCCAAAGGTGAATTGACCTGCCTCTTGAAATGGGAGCCGGGCACCATCCTGCCCTTCCACCGTCACCCGGAAATAGAACAGACCTATGTCGTCGAAGGCTCCTTCTATGACCACGACGGCATTGCCAGGGCTGGTGAATATACCTGGCGCAAACCCGGTTCATTGCATGAGACACGCTCGGATGAAGGCTGCATCATCCTCGCCGTCTACCGCAAACCCAACGTCTTCTTTGATGTTGATTCCGGATTCTGACTGGCACTAGAGTCTGCAAATGGCCTATATCGTTACCGAAGCCTGCATCCGCTGCAAATTCATGGATTGCATAGAGGTCTGTCCGACCTATGCCTTCCATGCGGGTGAAAACTTCGTCGTCATCAATCCGGATACCTGTGTGAATTGCGGACTATGTGAAATGGTTTGCCCCACCCAGGCGATCAAGGCCAAGGGTGATGCAACGGAAAAGGAACTCGTATTCGTGGAATTGAATGCGCGCCTTGCCAAAAACTGGCCGGCCATCACACAAAAAGGGATGGTTCCGGCGGATGCAGGAAACTGGATAGGTGTTTCGGACAAGAAGGAATTCCTGCTCTACACGCCTGATCCGGCGGCAAAGTAAGACGGTCATTGCTGGATACAAAAAATAAATTCCGGGGAGTTCGCACTCTCCGGAATTCATCACTTTATCACTTCAATTTCTCTTCACCTCAATGTCCTTACTCAAGCCGCCCAGGCGGAGTGAATGCATGACATGGTCAGGACAAAGATTGATCAATATACTCACGCGCTTTTTCTATGCCAAATGTCAGACACTCATCCGGCTTTTGGAAGCGGTTGGTCAGAACCAGGGGATGGTCGTGTGATGCCTCGTCCTTGATTTGCTTAACGACGATGCCTGGAGTGTAGTAATCAATGGGACTGGCACTACTTGGCCCTGATTTGACAGATGTAATCCAAACGAAAACACTCCAACCCTTATATTTTTCTTTATGGTGGCGGTCAGGCATTTTCAGCTTTCTCTATGGGTGACCCTCATCGTAACCCAATAAGGTAAGCTGAAGTGTTGATTTCTCCCCTAGCTACGACACTGTCGATAAACGCGACAATATCCGCGCCGCTCATGCTGACGCGGCAAGGCAGGCATTCTGATCAGCCCGGATGCACTGCCGCCGGCCAGCTCAGCACGATTTTCAGACCACCCAGGCTGCTGTGTGTGAGCTGCGTCTGGCCTTTGGTCGCATCGACAATTTCACGTGCAATGATGAGCCCGAGTCCGTGATGGCCCGGGCCTGCTTCATCCAGTTTGCCGCGATGCTGTAATGTATGCAGGGTGCCGGCATCAACACCCGTGCCGTCGTCTTCAATGATCAGCTCCACCTTGCCGTCAGCGGTCACCTGCCCCTTCATGCAAACCCGACGACGGGCAAAACGCGCGGCATTTTCCATCAGCGCACCCAGCAATTCCTTCAAATCATCGGCCGGCACCGGTACGCTCAGGGATTCGGGGATATCGATATCGAATACCAGCGATTCTCCAAGTGCGGTGTGTTCAATGACAGCGACGATCTGCTCCGCCGCCTGATGCGGGGACGATGCGCCGGCGTAGAGATTGTTGCGTACGGTATCCACGCGCAAGCGGCTGAGCTCCGCATTGACCGCCATGGTCATCGCACTGATCGCATGTTCAATACCGTCAGCCGCCTCACTGGCACCGGCGGCACGGGCACGGCTGCTCTGCGCTTCCAGTGCCGCCAATGGCGTCTTCAATGAATGGGCCAGATCGGCTGCGCGGCGTTTGGCGCGTGTCAGGTCAGCTTCACGCGCATCGGCCAGGCGGTTGATGGCGTCTATCAATGGCTCAATTTCACGCGGATGGGAATTGGTCAGGCGCGAGGCGGGATGGTTTTGCAAGCGCAGCAGTTCATGACGCAAGCGCCCCAAAGGCCGCAAGCCGACGCTTACCTGTATCGCTGCAGCAGCAATCAGCACCGCACCGAGGACGCCGAGGAATAAACCGAGGTCGCGACCGAATTCCTTGCGCGCCACATATTGCTGCACCTTGTCTTGCGCCAGCTGCAGCAGTATCGGCGGGCTATCAGCTGATAACAGTATGCTGCGTTCCAGCAGGAACAGGCGCTGCCCGAAAGGACCGTCGATGCTGCGCGTGCTCCAGCTGCTGAGCGGTGGTGCAGGAGTCGGCAAAGGCAGCGACTCATCCCACAGTGAGCGTGATCGTTGCATGCCTTTGGCATTGCTGACTTGCCAGTACAGTCCGCTGGAAGGCAAATTAAAACGTGGATTGGCTGGTGCTTCGTCTACCTGCGGCTCCTGGGTCGGATTCAGCTTCAGGTCGGATAAGAGGATGATGGCTTCGTTTTCCAGCTCCACTGCCACGCGTCGTTCGATATGACGGGCAAACAGCCAGGTCATGACGAACCAGGCAATCAGCATCGCGACCAGGACTGCAAAGGCTGCCGCCAACAATAGCCGCAGGCGAAGTGAATGCGCTCTCAATCGCCAGATCCCGACAACATGTAACCAAAGCCGCGACGGGTTTCAATCAGGTCGGCACCGAACTTGCGGCGCATGCGCAGCACCAGCGCTTCAATCGCATTGGTATCTACACCCTCGCTATCGCCATACAGGTGTTCGGCCAGTTCCCCGGCCGATACCGGCCGTCCGGCCTGATGCGCGAGATAGGAGAAAAACCTGAACTCCAGCGGCGACAGGCGCACTGGTTGTTTGTCCACGGTCGCTGTCATACGCCGTGTATCCAGCGTCAGCGCACCGCAAATCAGTACGGGATCGGCATGGCCGGCGGCACGGCGTACCAGGGCCCGCGTGCGGGCAATTAATTCGGCCACTTCAAAAGGTTTGGCCAGGTAGTCGTCGGCACCGCTTTCTATACCCTCCACTTTTTCGGACCAGTCGCTGCGTGCCGACAGGATCAACACCGGGAAAGTACGTTTGGCGGCGCGCCAGCGCCTGAGGACCGATAAGCCGTCGAGCTGGGGCAAGCCGAGATCGAGGATGGCGACATCGAATTCTTCAACGTCACCCTTGAACCATGCGTCATTGCCGTCACGCGACCAGTCCACCACAAAACCGGCCTCTTGCAGCGCCTGCAACACGTGTTGACCAACGTCCGGGTCATCTTCTACCAGCAAGGCTCTCATCAGCGATCTCTTTCAATCATCGTCTTTGATGCTCAGCAGTGTACCGTTGCGCGCATCCACCCGAACTTTCCGGACTTGTCCATTGGCACTCAATACTTTCAGCTTGTATTCCAGGCGCTTGCTATCGAGCTCTACCTTGATTACCTCACCGGAAACCTGGGTCGCGGTTTGCGCCAGGATTTTTGACAGGGGCAGGATCTGCCCCCGTTGCAAGGCTTCATAGGCGACGTCGTGATCCTTGTCCTTACCCGAGACGAGCAAAGGCAGCCCGACCGGGATCAAGAGGCACAACAGGAAGAAGAGTTTTTTCAGCATGACGAACACTATACAGAATGGCTAGCTGACATTTACCTGACGCTGTATGCGAGGGAGATGTCAGCTTGCCTTGCGTATAACGGAACTTGCCAACCCCGGCAGTCATTCAAAGAGGTCTTCAAATGGACAAGAACGTCATCAAATTTACAATCGTTATCGCCATCATAGCGGCCCTGGCCTTTGCTGCACAAGCCGGCCCGGCTGCAGCGCAAACCACAGCAGTAGCGACGCAAGGCAAGCTGGCACCGATTGCGACCGGCGCCACGCTCAGCTACGAAGAACTGGAACGCCGCGTCACGGCGCAAGGACTGCAAATAAAAAAAGCGGAAGTGCGCGACCTGCTGCTGAAGGTAACGGCTTACGATAACCAGCATCGCAAGGTAAAAATGACGCTGGATCGTCGTACCGGTGAAGTTTTGGCACGCAAGATTTCGCGCGAAAATGACTGACGCCGTGTTTCCAGAGCCGCGCCTGCCCTATATACAGGAATGCCTCCAGGCATCTCGTCATCAAGGACAGGACGCTGCCTGATCGCTTGCTACCTACCTGAATCACGCCATATTGGCGAAAAATTTCTCCAGCCCTTTGGGATCGGTTTTCCACAAATCGGATAAAGGGAAAGAAGTCGGATCCGGATAGATATCTTCGCTGCCGGCAATAATCGCATTAACAATATTGTCGACCGTTTCGTCGGCAGAGGCTTTATCGAGCGGCAAATCTTTTGCCAGGTCGGTATCAATCGGGCCCGGGAACACGCCGATGACTTCAATGTTCTTTGCTTTCAATGCAATGCGCATCGCTTGCGTCGCGGAAAACAGCGCCGCCTTGGAAGCTGAATATCCGGAAATCGCGGCAACCGAAGCCAACCCGGCAATACTCACGAGATTCACGATGGCTCCGCCACCCTGCTTTTCAATCAACGGAAGGAATGCTTGCGTGACGCGCAGGGTACCGTAGTAATTCACATCCATATCCGCCGCCAGCTCCTCCGGTGTGGCCGAGAGGACATGCGCGAAAGTCATGATGCCGGCATTGTTAATCAAGACATCCAGCGAACTGATTTTGCCGGCAGCCGCTTTGACCTCATCCGGATTGGTGACATCGATTTGTAGCGGCACCACCCTGGCATCGCCAAAATCAGGCAGCGCAGATGGATTCCGCGCCGCCGCATACACCTTGCTGACATCTTGCTTGAGTAAGGCACGCACCAATGCGGCACCTATGCCGCGATTTGCACCCGTAACCAGGACGGACTTTCCTTGCATATTCATGAATTGCTCCTTTTTGAGTGATCGCAATAGTAACTTGCATGATGATAGTAACTTATGTACTATCATCATGCAAGTTACTAGCCGAGGATGAATAAAATGGAGCGCAAAAGCTTTGGTGATATGCAATGTCCGATTGCCCGCAGCCTGGAGCACGTCGGCGAATGGTGGAGCATCCTGATCATGCGGGATGCTTTTTACGGGCTGACACGCTTCGATGAATTTCAAAAAAGCCTGGGCATTGCGCCAAATATGCTGACCCGTCGCTTGAAAGGCCTGGTTGAATCCGGTTTGATGGAGCGCCGCGAATACAGCAGCCGCCCGGTGCGGCATGAGTATGTGCTGACAGACGCCGGACAGGAATTCAGGCCGGTTGTGCTCGCGCTCCTGGTCTGGGGCAACAAGCACTTTGCGCCCGAAGGCGCGAGCGTACTGATAAAGAATAAAAAGACCGGGAAAGTGGCGGTGCCAATACTGACGGATAAGCTCAGTGGCGAGGAAATAGCGACATCAGGTGCGTTCCATCTGGTAGCCGGTCCGGCTGCAGATAGCGAATTGCGCAAGCGATTGAGTGCCCAATACGACACTACGCTATAGCGATAACAGACAGTTAGCTGCTACCCATATAAGAAAGGACGGCGAAGTCAGATCCCTTGAATTGACTGGACGCAGTGTGTGATTTCGATCTCGCCTTTTGAACGACTCCGTGCAGCCTCTAATGAGCGTCCTTCCGATAACGACCGGGCGCAACCCCGACAAAGCGTTTGAAGAAGCGCGCGAGATGGGATTGATCGGCATAGCCACAGGCAAAGGCGATGTCTACCAACGACAGCTTGCCGTCACGCAGCAACTGCTTTGCCCGGTTGATACGCAACACTTGTAAATACTGATTGGGCGTTGCCTTGGTCGTCACGGTAAAGCGCTCAAAGAATATGGTCCTGCTCAGGCCAATGACGGCGGCCAGGTCGGCGACCTGGAAACTGCCATCCAGATTGGCTTGCAAATAATCATTGACGCGCTGCATCTGTGCCTGGGAGAGTGGAACCTTGCTATCGGCGCTGCGAGGCACATCCCGTAATTGCGAATGCCGTGAAAAGACACAAGCCACAATCGCCTGCGCCAGATAATCGCTACTCAGGTTGGTACCGGCAGGCTCACTCAGCATATGCTTGCAAGTATCCAGCAGGTAAGTCAGGCTCGGATCGGCCGTTTCAGTCGGCGCGAGCAAATCGATTTCATCCAGTCGCCGACCGTAAATTTCATCTGCCAGCTCGCGCAATATCTCATTCTTGATGTAGACATAGAAGGCATTAATCAAGTCGAAACCTTGCACGGCATAGCCATTGCCCGGCGCAATAATATTGTGGCTATTGGCCGCCATCTCTCCCTGGAAAGTCTTGCCATCTTTTTCCAGCACGATTTTAATTTTTTGCTGGGGCACTGCGATGAACAAGGAAGAGATGGGCGGAACAACTTCTTCGAAGGGATCCGTACGCGCCAGCACGGCAGCCATATTCGACCAACCCAATCCATCGCTGGCACGTATGATCTCGCGGCTTGCGTCGAACACCATTGGTGTTTCCCTGAGCAGGAATTGCGGGCGAACTATTTTCTTGGCGGGGGTGAGGATATCAAGAGATTCGTCGGGCAAAGGTATGGACGAAGATGAAGGGAGTTGCATATTTTCAGTGGAAAATAATTGGCCCATTCTGCCGCCCGACTATCTAGGGTAATTTTTTGCAAAAATATTCGCTTTTGTCTTGTCTTGCGTTTCTATCTTATCAGCAATTTTCTCGCTGTAAATACACGTAACAATCGTTATCAATTCCGTGCATAAAGAACCCTCTCCTGATCCATAAAACAGACTGGCTGCACTGCTTCGTATTCGCCCATATTGTTTCCATTTACCTTAGCAGCCGCAAAGTTTCCATATAGAAATATTTGTTTATCACCGTCCTTATTCATAGACACATATTGCTTACAGCTGTCGCGATAAAACAAATATTGCATTCCAGGATTTTCATTGCGATCCACTCGTTAACGATTGTTTAGAAAGTTATCGAACGAAAGTACAGATCCCGAACGATCGTCAGATACGTTCTTCTGCGCGAACTCAGACAATGCCCTCGTAGTAATCCCTTCACCAAATAAAACACTCGCGCTGATGCGAGCCGTCATTAGAGCGTGCGACGCGCGACAAGCATGTCGCTCGACCTGAGCAAGATCATCATTACGAGGCTTGCAAAATGAAACAAAAATTGACTTACACCATAGCTTTATTGTCCTTGGGTTTAAGTAACAGCGTGCTGGCGAGCGATGGTTGCACCGTGAATGGCAATGCCTTGGTCTGCGCGGAAAACGCGCAATACGATCCCAATGCCCACGGTGGCAAGCAATTACAAGACTATGATTCCATCAATGTCACAACTACGGAGAACAATAAGTTCGGCTATGTGCAGTGGTCGAACCAGACGCAATACAAGGATTTCACAATCACGACTTCGGGCAGTGCCGCGGATGGCGTACGCCTGATCAATTGGGGACCGACTGTCACCTTCAACAACCTCACTGTGACCACGACGGGCTACAGCGCCGATGGCATTAACCTGGGTCGTGATGCGACCGATTCCAAATTGTCAGTCAACGGCACCACGAAGATAAAGACAGAACATGGGATGGGAATCCGTGCCGTTTCATCTGCCATCCTCGGCAGTACGGGCGCGCATACCATCATCCTGAATGGCAAATCCGATATCGGCACAAAAGGTGAAGGCAGCGACAATTCGGGTTACGCAGTCTATGCGGGTAACAATGAAAATGGCTGCGGCCCTTTTAACCTGCCTTTATACGCTTGCAAGGCAGAAGGTCCGGGCGAAATCTATTTGCTGGGAAAAGATAGCGACGTCCATAGCATCACAAGCTCCGGCCGCGGAGCACATGCGATATTTGCCAACGGCCATGCATACATCAAAGCAAAAAATATCAACATCGAAACCAGCGGCGCTGGTGCACACGGCATGGCAGCGCAAAGGCTCTCAAGCAATTATTACTACAGCTCTGCCAATACAGGCAGTCAAGACTATGCAGGTTCGGTTGAACTGATCGGCAATGTCTTTATCAATGTCAAAGGAAAAGACGCCTACGCCTTGTATGTAGACAGCTTTAGCGCTGCCGACGGCAAAGATCAAAACGGAAAAATCGCGAGCATCAAATCATACGATAGCGAAACCGCTCAAATCGTCAAAGACAAGGTCTATCGCATCAACGGCAATATGCTGGCGAAGAATGCCGGCGTCATTGATCTGTGGATGGGTGAACAAAGTGCATTCACCGGAAAAGCAAATATTGAAAATAAAGGCATCATCAATCTGAATATCCGCGGCGCAAGCTCGGCCTGGAATATGGATGGTGACTCGACGATCAACAATCTGTCGCTGATCGGTTCATCGCTGATTTACACCAACAATACAAACTTCAATCCAATGACCCTGACGGTCAAGAATGACTTTAATTCAAGCAACGGAACTATCCAGCTCAATCCCGTCCTTGGCGACGATAATTCGCTGACTGACAAACTGATTGTCGAAGGCAACACCGCAGGTTCCGCCAAAGTCAGGATCAGGAATGCCGGCGGCAGCGGCGCACAGACCGTCAACGGCATCAAGATCATTGATGTCGCAGGTACTTCCAACGCCGACTTCTCCCTCAGTGGCGACTATGTCATCCAGGGCCGACAAGCCGTAGTCGGTGGTGCGTATGCTTATACCCTGCATAAAAATGGCATCAATAGCCCGAATGATGGCGACTGGTACTTGCGCTCACAGCTGATAGAAAAAAAGGAGCTACCGTTATACCAGGCTGGAGTGCCCAGCTATGAAGCCTATCCACAAGCTTTGCTGGAACTCAATACGCTGGCGACAATGGAGCAACGCCTGGGTAATAGGGTATGGACGGATGCCAGCGGAATGAGCGCAGGAAACAATGACGCAGTGCGCACCGGTACCTGGGGCCGCATGGAAGGCAGCCGTCACAGCATCAAACCTGCGATCTCGGATAGCCAGACCAACTACGACAGCAATGTCTACAAGATGCAAGCAGGTATCGATGGGCTGCTCCATGAAGATGCCACCGGCGGCCAATTGATAGGCGGCCTGTTTGCGCAATACATCAATGGGAGGACTGCAACCTCCTCCCCTTTCGGTGCCGGCAAGATCAACACCAATGCTTACGGTGTCGGCGCGACGCTGAGCTGGTTTGGCACCAATGGTGTCTATGTCGACAACCAGGTGCAATTCAACGTCTACGACAGCGACTTGACTTCCAGACTGACAGGGACCAGTCTTATCCATGGCAATAATGGAAGCGGCTATGCACTATCCAGCGAAATCGGCCTGGCCATCAAACAGGAATCCGGCTGGACACTGACGCCGCAGGCACAGCTGATTTACTCCAGGATCAAGTTCGACAGTTTCCAGGATGTCTTCGGCGCACAAGTGACACTCGGCAAAGGGGCCAGCCTGCTCGGCCGTCTCGGCCTGTCGCTGGCACACGAACAAAAATCGCTGGATCACAACGGCAAAGCCAACTATCAGCGTAATTACGCGATCGTCAATCTATACAATGAGTTCATGGACGGAACCCGGGTCGATGTTGCAGGCCTTGGCTTCGCCAACCGCAATGAACGCCTGTGGGGAGGTATAGGCGCGGGTACTTCCTATAGTTGGGCCGATGGCAAGTACATGGTATATGGCGAGGGCATGCTCAATACCAGCCTGAAAAACTTCGGGGATAGCTATACCTTTACGGCTACGCTTGGTATCAGGATGGCGTTTTAGTATTAGCGTACTTTCCTTGCACGGCGGCCCGAACCTTCTTTCATCAATACGGCACCCCAAACATCAAATAAAAAGAAGTCTCGCCCCCACCACCGGCAAAGCCCAGGAAGCCCGGCCCCAGGAAAGTATCCGCCGCAAAAAACACTGATGCCGATTTCAGGGTACCTTGCCCGTCGCGCTTATCCAGTATGGATGCGACGCGCCCTGCTTCCAATGAGCCGCCCAGGTAGACACCATTACCCAGAGGCGATGGCAGGTTGAAGATGCGCTTGTAATACATCATGCGCGCCAGTGCGTAATTGTTGCCGGCAAACTGGTCTATCCTATACGAGGACAATCTGAACGGACCACCGAGACGGAAGGAATCGAAATACGGAATCTCCGTACCGAGATTGGAGCCGCCGGCTGCGGTCAGGCTGACCGTATGTTCACCGAAGCTCTTGACGTAAGTGGCGCGCCCTTCCAGTTTGTTGTAGGCATCCTTATCGAACCAGCGCTCGGCGTTCATCGACAAGGCATAACCTTCGCGCGGCAGGAAGGCGCGATCAAGCTGGTCGAGGAAGAAACGCGCACGCAGGCCACCGCCATTGGATTTGAAGTCGGGCAGTATCGGCGAGCCGGTATTCACTTCTGCGTTAATGCGGCGGTAAAGCGGTCCCGCACGTACATCACCCCATGGCCCCATCGACACACCGAGATCAACACCAATACGGAATTGCTGTGTCAGGTAGCGCGCCACCTGGTCTTCGCCGAGGTAAACCGGACGCGTGGTCTGGTTGATCTTGGCGTGCGGTGCGACGAAGAAACGACCGGCCGCATCTATCGGTTGATAGAACTCGGTGGAGATAAAGGTATCCCGCCCCACCTGTGCATCGGTGGTCCATTCCGCGCCCAGGTTGCTGAGCCAGGTACGCTTGTAGCTGACGCCCGCGTTGAAATCATTTTCGCCCTGGAAGTCAGTTTGCAACGATACACCGAAGCGCAGGTAGTCCGGCCCCCATGATTTCTCATGCGCTTCTATAACCAGTACCCGACGCCCATCGTCTTCACTGATGTGATAGTTCACCCCTTCAAAGTCCCCGCGCCCATAGATACGTCGCAAGTCCTCACCTATTTTCTGTTCCGACAAAGGCTCGCCGGCCCTGGTCTTGACCAGGTTGCGCAGGACTGCTTCATTCGTCCTTTGCAAACCTTCAAAGCGAATTTCATCTATGGCACGCATGCTGGCCGGCCTGGCCGCCTGTGTTTTGCGCAAGCGCGCATAGACTTCCGGCGGCAGGCTGTAACGCTGCAATGACTCGCTCATGGCGCGCGCAGCCTGTTCGCCGATCTGGATGGCTTCTTTCGCGCGGTCAAAGCTGGCGGCCGAGATATCACCCAGTTCAGGTTTGATGAGTACGTCTTTGGAACCCAGCGTTGCAAGCTGCCGCTCTATCGAATCATTTCCCAGCAAATTGACCAGTTGCCCGACGACCGAAATGATGGAGCCTATCTCTTTGCGCTTGAGGGGCGGCGTACCGATATTGACGGCGATGATGATGTCGCCGCACAGTTCACGCGCGACATCAATCGGCAGGTTATTCGCAATACCGCCATCGACCAGCAAATGGCCATTGGTTTCGACCGGCGGGACGATACCCGGCAAGGACATGCTGGCACGCATTGCCGCCGGCAGGCTGCCGCTGGCAAGGATGACCTGCTTGCCGGTTTCCAGGTCGGCGGCGACGGCGCGATATGGGATAGGCAGTTTTTGGAAATCGCTATTCTGTGTGCCTGCCGCCGTGAAATCGCGCAGGAAACTTTCGATTGAAATACCGGCAATCACACCCTTGGGCGCAAGGATGTGGGTACCGCGTACACCGAACTCGGGCGCAAACAGGTTTTTGTAATCGTCATCCTTGCGCCGCATCGGTATTTCATTGCGCGGCGGATGATCGGTAAAGACGTCATTCCAGTTGGTAGTGGATATGATGCGTTCCATCTCGCTCGGTGCGATGCCTATCGCAAAGCCGCCGCCGACGATAGAACCCATGCTGGTGCCGACCACGCAATCAACCGGCACCCGCAATTCTTCCAGTACTTTCAATACGCCGACATGCGCCGCACCACGCGCGCCACCGCCGGACAAGGCCAGCCCTATGCGGGGCCGGTCCAGCGGCTCCCTGGCAAAGCTGTTAACAGGGGCACACAAAACTGACAAGGCTGCCGCACATATCCAGTCCCGTGGCCTGAGCATGTCAGATCCGCATCACGGGGCTTTATTGCTTGCATTGCTGGCGCTTTGCGAAACCGGTTCGGGCAAGGCAACTTTTTGCCAGCTCTTGTCCGGATCAAAAACCTTGATGCGTTTAACCAGGGCCGGCGTATTGGGGCCGAAGTCCTTTTCATATACCTTGCCATCGTGACTGATGATGAAGCTCTTAACGCCAGTCTGCCCGTAGTTGATGGGCCAGGCCAGCAAGGCAAAGCCGCTCACCATGCGCCCCTTGATGATATAGCTGTACGCGCCGCCATTTGCATTCTCGCCCTGTGCCGTCAGGATGCGGTAGTAATAGCCGTGGTAGCCTTCGCCCGGCTTGATTTCGGCAAACAGTGAGCCCAGCGGACTTTCAGCCTCCTTGCCGCTCACCGCCCAGTACAAGCCATCATGCTTGCCCGCAGTGCTTTTGAATTTTTGCGCATACTGCAAGACGCCGTCATTGCCGCGATCCACACTGGCATATTCCTTTTGTGCATCGTAGTAAGCCAGCAAGGCTTGCATGGTATTCAGTTCATTGCGGCCGATACGACGCGTACGCATTTCTTCGGAACCGGCCTGCACATCGAATTGCCAGCCGGTACCGCGCTTGACCACCGGCATGGGCAAGGTCCAGCCCTGCGTGCCGACTTCCACCACGGCCCGGTCAGCGCCCTGTGCAACGACGCGATGTGCCTGCTTCCATGCGGCGAGGAAGTCGTCTATATCCTGCTGCGCAATATTCTGCGTCGGCATCAAGGTCTTCCAGTCCTTACCCAGGACTTTATTGAGTTGCCCGGTATCCTGCCGTGTGACCGCATCGGCAAAGGCATTTGCCGCATCGTCAGCGGATGGATAGCTTTGCTGCGCCAGTGCCGCTGTGGATGAGAACGTAAAGGCTGCCGCCAACAGCAACGCGCGCAGATTGTGCCGGCCGGTGACAGCAGGCACGGAGAAAGAAGGATTCATTATCTTGTTCATGTCGGCCGCTCCTAGTGATGACGTCCAAGGCCGCCACCTGCAGCGCGCCCGCCCCCACCGCCACCGCTACGGGGTGCGGCGACATTTTGATGCTGGGCCATCGCCTGCCGACTGGCATTGCCGCGATCGACTTGCTGCCGCACCTGCTGCCCGTTACCGGCTCCACGCAAGGCACTATCTCCGCCACCACGTGCCGGCTGGTTGCGCGTTGCACCGCCGAGTTGATTACGGTTGTTATCACGTGCGGCATTTTGTGCGCGATCCCGGGCCTGTGGATCATTACGCAGGCGATTGCGTTCGGCTGCGGGATCCATCCCGTGTTGCTGCAAGGTGCCTTGCGCCTGTTTGCGTTGCGCATCACGGGCCGCGTCATGACCGCGGAAATCCTCTCGTCCGGCTGTACCCGGAATGTTTTTGCTATAGCGTTGCTGGCTGACCGGATCGCGATACGGCACACCGCGCCGGTTGGCGGCATTGTGCTGGAAGCTGGTCTGGTTCGCGTTGATCTTGTTATTGACGTTGATGTTGTTGTATTTGTTGACGTTAATATTGACGTCACCGTGGTGCCAGTCGCAATCACTCCACAAGGAAGCCGTGATACCGACGCCGATGCCGAAGGCAATGCCGGATGCGAGTGCCGCGCCCGGATAATAAGCAGGTGGCGGTGGCATGTAATAAGGCGGATACGATGGATAAGGCCAGGTACCGTACACCACGGTCGGGTTATATGCCGGCACATAAACCACTTGCGGATTCGCCGGCTGGATCTGGATCACCTGCGTCGGCTGCGAGGTATCGACCACGACTTTTTGCTGTTCGTTTGATTTCAGGTTGCCGGCCTTTTGCGCGCGTGCCCGCAAGCGCTGCGCAGAATCAAGTACATCCTTCGATGAAGCGAGGAAGGCGTCACCGAGTTTCTGTACCCAGTCCGGCTTTTGTCCCATCATCTGCAATACCTGAGGAAAGCCCACCAATGCCTTGACGCTGGGATCCCACTGCTGCGCGTCGACTGCTTTGACCGCATCATCCCCCTTTACATTTGTATGTGCGGCAGACCATTTGGCGGCATCGGCAACATCCGCCGGATACGTCGCCGCCATCAACACCTGTGACAACAAGGTGTCCGGATACAAGGCCACCGGTGCCACCAGTTGATCGAGTTCTTCCTTGGTCAGCGGCGACGGCGCCGCTTGCGCGGCCACCAGGACAGGCTGCAGACACAAGACCAGCGCCAGTGCGCTGAGCAATCCGGGTATGAGCTTACTCATTACTCCTCCTTGTCAAATTCTTGCCAAATCCTTGTATGTATCAGCCAGCTGAAATGAAGTTATCAACTGCCTACAAAGGGAACTGCAGGTTCAAACCCATGAAGACCTGGAACTTCGGCACGCCATCACCTTGATGCGATACCGTCCACTGTGGTTCGGCAAAAAGATTGAGTGTGGTCTTGCCGGACTTCCACACCTTGCCGCCGCCGAGTCCGATCGGGATCGAATACGTACTGCGCTGGATGTCATAGTTCCAGGTCGCAGTGCTACGCAGATACCAACCCTGCGGCAAGTTGTAGATAAAGAAGGGTTGTGCGGAAAAATTGTTTTGTGTGGGTCGGTCCTTATCACCGGCGAAGGAATGTTGCCAGGTAATGAGGCTGCCCAGCAGCCCCCATTTCTGCGGCGCTATCGCCATCCCGGCCAGACCCGCCTGCCATTTACCGGTACCCATTTCATCGCGGCTGGCGGTCGGTATCGTCAGTTGTGGGCCGATACCCACTTCTATTCCGGCCATCTTGAACATAAAAATATCAAAGATATTGAGATCACCACCACCGGTCTTGCGCCCGACCGGATCAATATCGGGGGTCGTGACCATCGGCATGGTTATGCGCAGGATTTGGGGGTGATTGAATAATTTGTGGGGCACGGTGCCGCGGAATAGCAAGGCATTGCTATCCTTGTCTCCGAGCCCATAGGAACGGCCCACGTATTGATCCTGGAAATTGACACCCAGCGTCGGCTGCAAGGGATTATTGGCCGCATTCATTTCATCGGCTGACGGTTCCTGCGCAAATACGCTGGCATTGCACATAAACAGGATCAGGGCGACCAGCAATACCAGCCATGCACGTCCTGCATAAGAAACTTCTAATCGTTTCAGGAAACTTTGCATGGGGCGCATCTCCGTAGGATTTTTGTGCATTGCTCACCTTAGCCAAAAATACTGCGGGAGAATATCGGGCATTCAGGCAAGGCGACGTGCCCTTTGGTGCAATTCCTTGCACGTCACCCAAAACGCATCCCTGTTAGCGCCGCCGGAAGCCACCCCGGTGCATCCCCATTGACGATTGCCGCAATTGAAACGCCTGCTGGCCGCCAGCCATGCGCGCACTGCGTTCCCGTTCCAGTCCTTCTGCATGCTCGCGCTGGAAATTTTCTGCGGCAGGCGGACTGCCACGAGATGCGCCCAGGCCGCCAGTTGCATTGCGGGTCGCCTGGCCCTGGCTGCTGCCGGGCACCGATTGCCAGCCACCGCTTGTATGCTGTTGCCAGCCGTCACCGGTATTGCGATAAACCTTGCCATCCTTACCGGCGTACACGTCATCACCTATATGTGCGGCGTGGCCGCCATCCTGTCCGGTCGCACCGCCGAAGGTGGTCCACTGTCCGCTGCTCTTGTCGTAATAAGCGCCCCGGTTGCCGTGCACTTCATTACCGGTATAAGCGTTACCTGCAGCACCACGGGCGCCGACCACGACATTACCTTGCGGCCCGGTCGCGACACCGCGTGACCCGGCAGCGTAATTACCGCTATACACATTGCCGATTGCGCCACGCTGTCCGGCCGACGCAATGCCGGTCCGTGAGTTATACGAAGCACCCACCCGGCCGGCCCATTCATTGCCGGTCCACGCATCGAAGCCGCCATACACGCGCGACACGCTGGCACGATCACCCCACTGCTGATAAATATTGCCGCTGTAACCGGCCCAGCCGCCCGGCCCCCATGCGACTGCACCACCGGCCGCACCCCAGGCCCGCCCCCACGCCGGATAAGCCCACGGTCCCCAATAGGGATAAGGTCCCCAGCCCCAGCCATAGGCCACCGTCGCCGCGCCCCAGAACCAGCCGAAGCCAAAGCCATAAGCCCAGCCGGTCCACGGCGTATAAGCAATCGATGCGGCATAGCCATAGGTCACCGGATCACCATACCAATAGCTGTTGACCCAGGGGTCATACACATAGCCTGTGCCGTAGACGACAACACCTGTCACCGGATCGATATAGGCGCCCTGGTAACCCGGTGTGTAACCGACATAGACCGTATTGCCGGTCACCGCATAGACCCTGACGTAGGTCAGGTAATACAGTGGTGAACTGGGTGGAATGCTGTAAATCGCCAGTGGTACCTGGGTCGCGACCGTCCATGGTCCATTGACCGACGACGCCCGGAACCACACGCCATCCTGCACCGCGTAGACGGCGGCTCCATCGACCCGTACGATCGGCGTCGCAGAGTTGGCGACATATTCAAGGGTCGTCCCGCCTATGGTTTTGAAGACAGGTGCGCCATCAAACTGCGGTGTTGCCAAACGCGTGCCGACGATGTTGACGGCTGCAGTCTGCGGCACCGTCGCCGCGACTACAGCATCGGCTGCCTGTGCAGTACCGGCGACCGAGGCTTTGATATTTTCCACGGCACTGTCATCGGGAATGCGGGCGAAATCCGCCGGCAATGCATTGGCTGCCACAAACTGCCAGGGTCCCGCTTCGCGGGGAGCACGAAACCAGCGCCCCGATACAAGGACGTACAAGCTGTTATCCGGTGCGTAACGCAGGATATGGCCGGTGGTATTGCTGACATAAGAGAGACTGGTGCCGGCGATTGCCGCATATTGCGGCGCACCGTCAGTCACGATCAATTCGGTCGGCCGGCTCGCAATGTATATATTCGGAGCTATGTTTTTCAGGGACGGTCCCGGCTTGTTGGCCGCAGGCTGCCCGCTCAGGGCATCGATCAAATGCGCATTCGAAGCTTGCTTGAAGGCGGCATCCAGATGCGCCGAGCTCGCGTTCAGTACGCGCCAGGGTCCGGCCAGGTCCGTCGCCGTCATCCAGCCGTCAAAAATCTTCAGGTAATAAGTGCCACTGCTGTCGCGCAGCAATAAAGGACGGGTATTGATGACGCGCTCGAAAGGCAATCCCTGCATCACACGATAGACCGGCGCGCCATCGACGTATATCAACATCGCCGGTACATTGGAGAAGATAAAATCCGGTGGCACATTGCGCAAGGGGAGGCGCATATCGTTTTTCTGTGATGCGGTGATTGCCAATTGCTGTTGCAGGCGGTCCAGTGCAATCGTATGTGATTTACCGGCAAAATCCTGTTCGATGGCCATGCTCCACGCCTGCGTTTGCGCCGCACTGGCTGAACCGAAATCGCTCTTGACGATGTCGGCCTGCTGGATAGTGACGACCCGTGTCCCTTTATCGGTCAGCGTATTGGCCTGCATGATGATAATGCCGTAGGCGGTGTTGGGTGTCTTGCCGCCACTGTCCGTACTCGCCCTGACCGCCATGCGTGCCGTCAGGTGGAAGCCGTCCCAGCTATCCAGTTGCGGCTGGAATACCGTCAGCTTCGTGTTGCCGGATGTGATGGCTAGTGGCCAGGCTGATTCCTTGCCGATTGCATTTGTCTTCGCCCCGGCCTTTGCATCGGCCGCATATGCACTGCGATGATTGTCGGTGGTAAAGCAGCATGCAATGATGAATAGCGCAGCGACAAATCGATAGCCCGATACAGTCATGACGTCCCCTCACAATGTAGTCATCGCAGCCAATAGCGGCAGCGACGACTCATTGTGTACGGATGAAGGCGCTGCCGGAATTGGACCTTGGTGACGGCAGTACTGCCCCGAAGTACAAGTCCTGCACCTCAATCAAATGCGTAGACCTTGGCCCATTCCTTTTTCATGTCAACCACGGTCCAGCCGTTCGCCTGGGCCGCATCCAGTGCCTTGTCCAGCTTGCCGATATGCGAAGTACGGTCATACGCCCATTCGCGTTTCTCGTCGGTGTGATGCACCAGCCCCATGAAGCGCGGTCCCTTGCCGGCGGCAGTCCACTGCAGCATTTGCAAATCACCGTCCGAGTTACCAAAGGCGAAGATAGGCTGGCGGCCAATATTGCGATAAATGCCGACCGGTTTGCCGGGTCCGTCATCGAGGAATTCCATTTTCGGTAATTTGACCAGCACCGGCTTGCCGTCTTTTTCTTCAAACTTCACACCGCCAACCGTACCAATTACACGTTCCGGTGGAATGTTGTACACCTTTTGGCTCCATACCCGCATGAACTCAATGCCACCACCAGACACGATGAAGTTTTTAAAAAAATTCATTTCCAGATAACGCAGCAATTCCTTCATAGGTTGATAGGCCAGGTCAGTATAAGGACGGTTGAAACGCGGATGGCGCGAAAAGAACAACCAGTCGTCTATCGTCTTTTCGTATTCCTCGGTCGTCATACCGGAATTGGCAATCGCCAGTAGTTCCAGTACCGGCTTCGGGCCAATCTTCATCAGGGCCGGCATATCACGTGCCATCAGGGCTTTGAATTCCGGCAAGTCTTGCCATTCAGGATGTTTGGGTGCCGCAGCGCGCACCTGGTCGGCCATGAAGTAAATCTGGAAGTAAAACGGTTGCTCACTCCATAAAGTGCCATCGTTATCAAACACGGCGATACGGTCATCCGGCTTGACATAGGTCTTGGCATTGGTGTCCGTCACCGAAGTGACGAACTTGATGATCGCCTGCTTGGCCGGACCGTCACGCCAGGAAGGCAAGGCATCGGCAGCCCAGGCAGGCAAGGCAAACAGCAAGGAGACAACGACTGCACCGTGGAGGAACTGGCGACGCACTTCTGAAAAATGTTTCATATTGACTCCTGTCAGTTGAGGCCACGCCTACGGCCCAGCATTCACTAAAAACATTCTTCCCTCAGGCAGCGACGCCCTGCTCATCCTTCACACGGACGATGCAACGGAAGCCCAAGTGGCAGGTCGCGGTATCTATCGGTTGCGCCATCCTGGCGGCGGGGCGATAGCGGCGGCAATAATTGGGTGCGCACAAGTGCGAACCACCCTTCATGACCTTGCGCGGGATCTGTACATTCTTCACGCGCTGGTCAAAGCTGCCATCCGGTTCGCCACCGCGCGGATTGTTGATGGTGCAGCAGGCATGCTGGATCTTGCTGTGTTCCTGATACCAGTCAACCGTCCACTCCCAGACATTGCCGGCCATGTCGTACAGGCCATAGCCATTGGCCGGGAAGGCACCGACCGGCGAGGTCCATTCATAGCGATCCAGCAGCGCATTCTGGTGCGGGAAATCGCCCTGCCAGTTATTCGTCATATAGCGGCCACCCGGTGTGAATTCATCACCCCAGACAAACTCGGCGCCATCCAGCCCGCCGCGTGCCGCGAATTCCCATTCGGCTTCAGTCGGCAAAGACTTGCCGGCCCACTCGGCATAGGCCTGTGCATCTTCGATCCCAACATGCACGACCGGATGTTTCCACAAACCCTGCAGCGATGATTGCGGGCCGCGCGGATGTTTCCAGTCCGCACCCGGTACGTAATGCCACCATTGATGCGGATCATCCAGCGCAACCTTGGTCGCGGTCTTTTGAAACACCACCGACGATGGCACCAGCAACTCGGGACGCGCGCCCGGATAGTCATCCGGATTGACTTCACGTTCCACCATCGTCACATAACCGGTCGCATCGACAAATTGCTTGAAGTCGCTATTGGTCACCGCATATTTATCCATCCAGAAGGCGTCGACCACCACCTTGTGTGCTGGTGCCTCTTCCGGATAGTGATCGTTGGAACCCATCAAGAACTTTCCGCCCGGAATCCACGCCATATTGCGCGGTGCCTGCAGCGAAGGTTGTACTGGCATTGCTGTTTTCAGCTGTGTATCCATATGCATACTGAATCCCCTTGAAGCAATCGATGAAAGTGTGAACAGGCTTTACTGATTCGCTTTCTTTTTATTCATGAAATAACGGGCGATGCGGGCAAACGGGCCCCGCAATAATATGTACGGCAGCACTGCAAGGAAGAAGGTAATGATCAATGCTTCGCCAATATAAAAGGTATGCAGCACTTTGTATTGATAAATCGCTTCCATGCCGAGTGATAGCGCAATAATGCGACCGGTGGCCTTCAAGGCCTCCTTGAGCCGGCCTGCACGTTTTTCTGGTGAATGCACCAATGTCCAGAAATAAGGAGAACGCCCGGTGCGCGCATCCTTCATACCATCCAGCAAGGCAGCAATGATCGCCATCGTCGGCTGCAGCATGAAACGAAAGGCCATCGGCCCACTCGGCCTGGAGATCAGGTCGTGCCAAATGCGTGTCAGTATCTCTGTGAATTCCGTCATCACTTTCCCCTGGAAGGTTGACCTACCCGACTGTTTCAGCTTTGCGGCAGATTGCTCAGGCGTCCGGTGACCGGCTTGCCACCATTGGCACTCCATTCACGCACGATGGATTCGACTCCGGCACGTGGACCGATATCAAACTTCAGGTCAAGTCCGTCGCGCCGCAACAAATCCCTCACCTCGCCGGTGAGATTGGATAGCTTCAGCGTGATGCCGCGTTCCTGCAATTCCTCCTGCAAATCCAGCAGCATTTCCGCCGCCGCAATATCGGAATAAGGCGAAGAAGACAGATCAAATATCACCAGCTTGACCGGCGCAGCCTGTCGCTCAATCGCCTCCAGCAGGTCATCCTTGATCTTCGCAATATTTGCGTAGAACAGGCCGGAATTGGCGCGAAATACCATGATGCCAGGTACGGTTTCGTTTTCCGGATGACGCGCCAGGTCGCTATAGAGTTCGCTACCCGGAATGCGTCCAAGCAGTACCGTACTTGGGTTGCTGGCACGCCAGACCAGCATCAAGAGGGACAGGACGGTGCCTATCATCACGCCTTCGAGCATGCCGAATACAAGTACGCCCAACATCGCTGCCAACGCAATCCAGAATTCCTTCGGGCTGACCCGGTACAGGCGCATCAGTGCAGGAATATCGATTAAGCCCTTGACCGCGATAATCACCACCGCCGCCAGTACCGGTTCCGGCAGATTGGTAAAGACACCGGTAAAGAACAAGACGATCACGCCGAGCAAGATGCCGCAGATGGCACCGGCCAAAGGTGTCTTGGCACCGGCTTCATCGTTGACTGCGGAACGCGACATACTGCAACCGACCGGTTGCGCCGCACCGAGACCACACAATACATTCGCTGCACCGACTGCCAGCAATTCCTGGTTCGCATCGACCGGGTATTTATGTTTGGCGGCAAAGGTGCGCACCACACCCATGCCTTCGACATAGGACAGCAGGAATACCGCGAATGCCGTCGGCAGCAAGGCTTGCACGTCCGCCATCGTGAAGGATGGCACTTTCATCGGTGGCAAGCCGGTAGGGATCTGTCCGGTAATCTTGATACCGGTCGTATTCAAGGCAGTGAATATCATCAACAAAATGGAGATCGCAACCAGCACCAGCGCCCATGGCACCTTGGGTGCCAGCTTCTCGGTGACCAGCAGGAAGGCAATGCCGAATACGCCGAGGCCTAGCGCATAGAAATTGGTTTCACCCAAATGCGCAGCGATATAGACGATGCGATCAATGAACTCACCGTTCGCGCCTTCTATCCCGAACAGCTTGCCGAGTTGCGTGGTGCCGATATAGATCGCCGCACCGGCGGAGAAACCGGTCAACACTGATTCGGAAATGAAATTCACCAGGAAGCCCAGGCGCAGCACCCGCGCCACAATCGCGATCAAGCCGACCAGGATCGCCAGCAATGCAGCCATCTCACCGTAGCGCGCCGGGTCATGGCTGACCACGCCTGCCAGGCCGGTCGCGACCAGAATTGCCAGCGCTGAAGTCGGGCCGATGGCGGCCTGCTTCGAGGTGCCAAAGAAAACATATGCGAATACTGCGAGCAAGCTGGCATACAAACCCGCTTGCGGCGGCAAACCCGCCAGGCCTGCATAAGCCATGCTCTCCGGTATACAAAACGCAGCAACCGTCACCCCGGCCAGCAAGTCTGCACCCAGCCATTTACTTTGATACTTCGGTGCCCAATCCAGTATTGGCAGGCAGCGTTTCAACCAGGAGCTGGATACAGCTTTCGTTTGCGGCACTGCACTCATGGCAACTCCTTAACGATACGTCAGGAAGCGATCCACGCAAGGAACGCTCCGCACACAAGCCGGCAGGCATTGCAATCCAATCCGGAACGCAATGCCTGCCTCAGCTCCTAAGCCTTAACCGCCGGCAGAAGTGCTGGCCATTTTCTCCAATGCATCACTGATGGTGAACGTATTGGGCTTCTGTACCGGAGGAAAATCCTTGAAGGAGGCGGCAAATTTATCCGCAATCGCATAGGCGCCGTACAGGATATAGGCGTGATACAGGAACCATTCGTAATAACTGTTGGACGTCACATCGGCCCGTTCATACGGATCCGTTCGCAAATTGAATATCTTCGGTAAGCGCAGTGGTGTAAATGGTTCAGCCCAGATCCGCATCGTACCGACACAACGCTGTTCCATGAAAACGATCTTCCAGTTGTCATAGCGGATACCGAGCACATCGCCGTCATCACTGAAATAGACAAACAATTTGCGCGGACTTTCCTTTTCCTTGCCGGTCAGGTAAGGCAGCAAATTCATCCCATCGATATGGTTCTTGTATTTGCGCCCGACCGCGGTAACGCCTTTTTTGACTTTCTCGACGATATCCGGCTCACCGGCAATATCGAGGAAGGTTGGCAGCCAGTCATGGTGCTGGACAATTTCGTTGGAAACCTTGCCGGCTTCAATCTTGCCCGGCCAACGGACGATCATGGGAACGCGGAAAGCACCTTCCCAGTTGGAGTTTTTTTCGCTACGGAACGGTGTCATGCCGCCATCCGGCCACGAATTCATATGCGGACCGTTATCGGTCGAATACATGACGAAGGTATCTTCGGTGATACCCAGTTCATCCAGGTAATCCAGCATCTCCCCGACATTATTGTCATGATCGATCATGGTGTCGTGATACGGTGACTGCCAGCGGCCGGCCTGGCCGAGGCTGGATTTTTTCGTATGCGTAAACATATGCATATGGGTTGTATTGAGCCAGACAAAGAATGGCTTGTCGTCGTCGTGCTGGCGTTTGATGAAATCCTTGGCGGCGGCGACAAACTCGTCGTCACAGGTTTCCATACGCTCAGTGGTCAGCGGACCTGTATCGGTAATTTTTTGCTTGCCGACTTTGCCCCAGCGCGGCTGCTCGGTAGGGTCGTCCTTGTCCGTGGCCCAGCTGTGAATGACACCACGCGGACCGCTCATTTTTTTGAAGTTAGGAAAATCCTTTTCCGGATAATAGTCGTACATCTCAGGCTCTTCCTCGGCATTCAAATGATAGAGATTGCCGAAGAACTCATCAAAGCCATGATTGGTCGGCAGCATATGGTTGAGGTCGCCCAAATGGTTCTTGCCGAACTGACCGGTTGCATAACCCTGGTTTTTCAATAAGGCGGCAATCGTCACCGTCTTGTCACTCAGGCCAACCGGCGCACCGGGAATCCCGACCTTGGACAGGCCGGTCCGATACACGCTTTGCCCGGTAATGAAGGAAGACCTGCCTGCGGTACAGCTTTGCTCACCATAGGAATCGGTGAACATCATGCCTTCCTTGGCCAGTCGATCGATGTTCGGGGTCTGGTAGCCCATCAGGCCACGGGAATAGCAGCTCAGGTTCGAGATGCCTATGTCGTCTCCCCAGATCACGAGGATATTTTGCTTACCACCGCTCTTCTTTGCCATGTCCATTCCTTTACGATAGTTAAAAATAACGACCTGCAGCCTTAGGCATCCAAGCCGAGCCAAAACTTTTCATCCAGGTATTCACTTAACAAATCGAACTTCTACTCCACTGCTCATTTAAATCGCACGTATCATCACTGCCAAAAATGCATAGCAGCCGATCAGCAAAAGACAAATGGCGACGGCAAAAATCGGCGTCTCGACAGGTGCCCGCGCCGGCCCTGCCAACGCTGCGAAATCACGGTTCCATAAATAGCGTGCAAAGGCCCGGTACTGCCACAGGGCTACCACCAATGCGATGACGCCGGCGGCAATCAGGGCCAGGCCCATATAGCGCGGCATTTCCGGATGGCGGATAGGCACGGCATTGGCGCTGATGAGATTGCTGTGGAAGAACTGCACAATGGTGAAACCAAAACCGATCAGCGCGGTTGAAGTACGTACCCAGGACATCAGGGTGCGCTCCAGGCTCATCCTGGTCCGCAGCCATGAAAAATGACTCTCTGCAGTTGGCTTGACATCGAAGCGCCCATGTTCACGCTCAACACCGAGGAAGCGATCATGCAAACGTGTAAACCAACCATGCTTTTCTTCCTGACTCATATCTGGCCTCATGTGTACGCTGTGGAAGTCACCCGCTAAAACAGCAAGCCGGTCAGTTTGTCGACGATGGCATCGAAAGGCAGCGCTATTAGCGCGACCGGAATAAACGGAATGAACGCCGCGATCGCCAGCATGGCCACGCTCTTCGGATGAAGCGGGATCAGCCACATTCCATAGACCCGATCCACCACCTGGTATAAATCGGTAGCCGAGGAAAAATCCGGCCGGTCCATCATGGATTCATGGGCCATTTGCGGGTCCTGCAACCATTTGCGCTCGAATTCGAGGCCGAAGCGATCTGCCAGGCCACCGTATTCCAGCGTGCCGCGGCGCCATGCACGCAACATCTGATCGAGGAAAACCAGCAGGGGAAAATTGAAAAAGAGGACGACGCCTACGACAAAAAAAAGAACCACGTAATGGTAGGAAGTCAGCGATGCACCGGCATAAATACTATTGGCAATAGCGCCGGCAACCAATGCCCCGAGTGCGGTGGCCAATACGGCAAATGCCTGCGACGAATAACCGACAAAACCAAGCCCGGCCGCACCGTCCGGATGCGCCGGAATCAGGCGCAACTTCAGCCTTGACACCAAAAACAGGAAACGTCCCCACAGGCACAATCGCCATACCCAGCTCAATAGCAAGCACAACATGACAGGCAGGCTGACCAGCAAACCCCACCAGCCGGCAGGCGACGGGATTTTACCGGCAGGAGTACCGACGATGAGCCAGGCTGGAACCCCATCGAAGGGCCGTGCGTCATAGATCGCGGCGATGCACAGATAGGCCAGGAGAATGACTGCAATTTCCATCCACAACATATTCAGCAAGCGCTGGGTAGAGGCAAGAATGTCCAGGAAGGCCTGGGTTTCCTCCTCTGCCACGATTCCTGATTCAAGGAAATGCGAAGCCAGTGCACCGATGCGCGGTATACAAATACCTTCGGCAAGGATAAGCAGGGGCACGACGATCAGGTAGCGCGCATGGGTGCCGAAATCCGGCCAAAAGCTACTGTTGTCATACCCGGGCAGCGCACTCAAGCACGCCAGCGGCAACCAGCACAGCACCATCGCAAACAAGGCGCGTCGCCCTACATTAGGCTTATCTACATGCAACAGACCGACCAAGCCCTGGATCTTGTATAAGGGACCGCCGCTAAACGGCTTATCAGGTACAGCCGTTCCGCCCTGATTGCCCGGAGCCGGACCGGAGCCCACTGGCGGTTTTTGCATTCCGGCAGTGCCACCCATCCGCGTCGTCAGCGAGACACTGTGCGCTGCGCCATCGCGCAGAATGACTTTCATCACATGCTGCAGCGCCTGCCCGACAGAGCGCGCAATCCGCAGCACCGGAGTCAGCCGGTGCTCAGTCTCGCCCTGCGTTGCTCCTGCGCTGATGCTCAACATATGCGTCTCTCATCAATTATTCAGGCGGATCAAATGGATACGAGAGCCCCGCTCTCATGCTGCTCATCATTACCCAGGATAAAAAAGAAAAAAATCGTTCATTAGTGAGCAAGGCCATTGCCCTTTGGTGCATTCCTGCCAGGCAGCACCAGCTGCTGCCTGCTTGCAGGCGCATCCGCTTCGGCTTTATGGTGCGCGCGGTGTTTCAATCGACAGCGATTCACCTTCTTTTATGCGCGCTTCGACCTGGTCACCTTTCTTGATATTGGCCAGGGCGGTCGGGTCGGTCAGGTAGAACACGCGCGTCCGGCTGGCGCCCTTCAGCGTGACGCTGCCATCCTTCTTGTTCACGGCAATGACGTCCGCAACGATATGCGTTTCACGCGTAGCGGCAATACCGGGCTTATCGCCGGCCTTGGCAACGTATGCGGTTTCAGCGACAGAACGTTCGCGCAACTGCTTGCCGGCCTGTGCCTTTTGCAAATTCAAGACCACCGATTCACCCTCGCGCAACACCAACTGGTCGCCAACTCTGATTTGATCGAAATTCTTTACCTCCGGGCCGGCCGGCACCACGATTTCTTCACCAGTGCTGCGCTTGACCGTAAATTCGCGGCGTTCCGCATTCACATTGGTAATCGTGCCGCGTACGACGCGCTTGCCGGCAGCAGCGACCACACCCTTGCCGCGACCGACGACCAGTACTTCACCACCGCCAGGTGCGGCCGTCGGTGTTTTTGCATCCTGTGCATAAGCCGGGTTGATCGATAAAGCCAGGGCGAGCAATGTGAGGCTGGTAACTTGGATATACATGGCGTTTCTCCTGTGTTGTGGGTGGTTCGGGGTAAAAAAATAAATGCGGCACCAGGCATTGATCATGGATATTCATTGCCTTAAATAAAATTGGTCTATGGTGCGGCCGGTCATGCCCTTTGATGCATGGCACGGACATTCAAAATGCTTCACCTACATATAAATAAACGGCGCGGTCATCCTTGGTAAACGCAACATCCAGGCTGACATTCATCTTGTAATCCTTGCTGGCCTGCCACCGTATGCCGGCACCGATCGACGGCAACATTTTTTGTTGCAGCAATTCACTGAATGAAGGCCCGATGCTGCCAATACCGCCAAAAGCCACCGCACCCCAGCGATGCGCGAGGCTCCAGCGCACTTCGGCCTGCGCCGCCAGCATCGACTTATCGCGATACTGGCCGGTGGTATAACCGCGCAAATCATTGTTGCGGCCATACATGCAAAGATCGCTGAAAGGAACGTCGCCACCCACCACGCAAGTAGCGACACGTCCGGCTATCACTACCCCTGCGCTATACGGCCAGTAACGATTCCACGATGCAGAAAATTGACGGAAGTTGACGTCGCTACCGAAGGCGGACGTGTAGAAATTGAGATTGGCTTTGGCATAGGTGCCGGTCGTCGGATAGAAGCCGTCATCGCGCGAATCGTATTCGATGGCCGGTCCGAGTGAGGCAGTCGTCCGCCTGAGGTCGGCTTCCGGAATGACCGCACCTATACGCGGCAGCTGCGACAAGTCCATCTCACTTTTCAGATTCACATTCTGGTAGCGCAGGCCGAGGAACCAGTGATCACCAACCTGGTACAGCGCCTGTACCATGCCGCCGGTACCAACCTGGTTCAGCGGAATGGATACACCACGATCACCGGCCGCGGTTCCGATACCGTAAAACTTCAAATCCAGATCGGCATGGCCTATACCCGCTGTCAGACGTAAACGGTTTTGCATAAAGGTCGCCTGCTGCACGGCACCCACCATGCTGCTGGAGCCCGCCTTCATCACAGCCACGCCGCTGACCCACGGACGCTCGCTTTCGTTCGGGTTATACAGGGCAAGCCCGACCAGGGTCAGCCCGGAACCCAGTGCCGGATTGGACTGCGGGATAGGGAGTACAACAAAATTGGTTTTCTTTACCGGTTTCTTCTCGGCTTCTTCAGAAAACTTTCCCGCATCATTCACATTGGCCGTCATCTCATGCGTCGCACTGAGCGCATCGGATTGCGCATGGCCTGTGCCGATCCCGGCCATGGACAACAGCACGAAGTACAGGACAAACGAGGCCGCGGGCCGCCGCGTGATCATGGGGAGGAATTACATGAAGAGCAGGCTCAGGCTGATACCGATCGAATAACCTTTGGGCCTGTCCTTGGTGTCGATATCCCACACTGCCCGTGCGCTTGCCGAACCCGGGTGACTTCCTATTTTTCCACTCCAGGTCATGATAGGTCCCAGTCCTACCGCACTGCCGCGAAAACCATTCAGGCGATCCGCCAGTGCGCCCTTGTCATCACCCAATTGATAGATCAGGCCGCCGACCACACCGAGGTTGGTGTCTTTCGCAACACGTGTCGTCCACAATGCTTCGGAGACCAGCAAAGGTGCATTGCGGTAATCGGTATCCTTGTTCTTGGTATAAAACTGCAGCATACCCATCGCCGTGAATTCGCCACCGTCCTTGTTTAAACGGGTGTAAGCAATGGTCGGCATGAAGGTCCAGGTGTTTTGTCCGTCATTCGCCAGTCGCTTCGGATCATAGCTGGCGCTCGGCGCATAGATGGGCAGCGACAGCGACATGTGTTCGGTTTTACTGAAATGAAAACCGGCGATGATAGGAGTCACCAGGATATCGGCGATGCCGGTCGTCGAGTCGGAACTGCCGCTGGCCAGGGATCCTGCCTGTAGCGAAGTGCTGGCCTTGATGTATTGGAGTGGTATCCCGAGCGCCGAAGCAAAATTCCACTGCCCCGGACCGGTGTCCCAAATACACGTGACGTTCGCGATCGTGTAAGACGCCTTGACCTTGATACCGGCACTCACCTCGCCTGCAATCGGTACTTGTCGTGAAGCACCAATATCACCGTCGAAATAAATACTCTGTACCGACACCGCCCAACCCGGTTCCGGCGGCACGATACCGGCATTCGAAGTAATTTGCTGGGCCGTGATAGGCCGTCCCATCGCACCTTCTGTCGCATGTACCGCACCAGGCAGGATGCAAATCAGGGAACCGGCAATCGTCAGGTATTTGCGCAACATGTCTGGTCTCCATGGGATAGCGATATGCGCACAGCATGGAGAAAAGGCGTTTCGATTGCACTTGTATCTTGGTGATAAGAAAAGTGCCCCTTGGTGCAAGTCCGCCCGTCAAGGCGAGCGCGGACGGTATCTGCACTAACGTGCATAAGTGTTTGCCTCAATCGGCAATATTCAAGACCGCCTGCATGCTTCACGCTTTCATCACGAAATGCCTGAGGCCGGCAACATACGAAAAAGCACAGGTCACTGACAGGACGGCGACCGGGGAGGAAGACAGCATGGATGCACACGAGAAACAGCACTTCCAATCCAGACTTTATCGATACAGGCAAATCGCATCTTCGTTTGGAGACTGAGCCATGAGGCCTGCCGTTGCGCCGTGGAAGATCGCGGTAGTTGAGGATGACAATGGCTTGCGTGCCGCCATCCTGCGCATGCTCAATGCCTGTGGCTGGAATCCGGTCGGCTTCGCATCGGCCGAAGGTTTCCTCGAATCCGCGGTAGTAGAGTCCATCGATTGCCTGGTGCTGGATCTTTATCTGCCAGGCATATCGGGCTTCGAGTTACTGGAGCAGATCAAGGCCAAGGGAATGGACATACCCATCATTTTTATCACTGCTCAGGACGACGAAAAAATACGGGTACGCGTCGAGGGCGTAGGCAAACTGTATTTACCCAAACCCTTTACCGGCCAGTCATTGGCGTCCAAGGTAAAGGATTGTCTGAAGCATGCCGGTCCACTTTAAAAAGGAGAAACACATGAAACTGCGCGCCATCATGTTGCTGGCCTTGACGACACTTCTGGGAGCCTGTGCCAGCAGTCCCACCGTAACCGTTGACAGCGATCCGGCCGTCAACTTCGCCAAATACCGCACCTACACCTGGCTGGCCCGGCCGCAGGTAAGCAATCCCTTATTCCAGCAACGCATCATGAGCGGCGTCGACGCCCGTCTGCAGGCAGCAGGCTGGAGGCCCAGCAATACCGGTGAAGTCACCGTCGTCGCCCATGTCGCCACCGCGCAGAAACAATCCATCAGTACTTTCTATGATTCAGGCCCTTATGCCGGCTGGGGCTGGCGCGCGATGCCGGCTCCCGGCATGGGCAGTGCCACCACGGTCGTCGATACTTATCAAACCGGCACGTTGGTGGTAGACCTGTTTGATACCGCGAACAAAAAAGCGATCTGGCGCGGTACCGCCGAAGCGGATATCCCGGACAAACCTGAACAAACGACATCACTGCTGGATGCATCACTCGACAAAATGTTTGCCGGCTTCCCGCCCGGCAGCGTCGCCAAAGCCAAGTAAACCGGCACTGCTCACCCGCCTGCAAATGCAAGAATAAAATTGTTAACAATTGATAACGATTTTGCTTGCGGAGTGAGCACTTCGCATTTAACATTCCTTCAAGAAAAAGCAAAAACGAATTGCCCTTTGGTGCAGGATGCTCTGCCCTTTAGGCCAATATTCTTGCCCCTGTTATCAGGCGCATGATGCATTCCCCCACCTAGACTTTCGGTACAAAAACGAAAGCAAGGAAAAGTTGCCGCAAGGAAAATTAAGGAATACAGTCGTATTTGTTAAATCAATAGCCTTTTTGTTCCACGTATTTTGTCGCGTCGACTTTTTTGGAGATGTCGCATGAACGTAATAGAACTACAGGACAAGGCTGAACCAGCTGTCATCAGGATAGTTGACGACGATCCCTCTTTCAGGCGCGCACTACAGCGCTTGCTCCAGACTACCGGCTACCGTGTACTCGACTATAGCTCGGTCGGTGACATGCTCCTGTCGGGTATCGGCAATGAATCCGGCTGCATCATCCTCGATATTAATATGCCCGGCCCCAGCGGCCTCGACCTGCAGGAAATGCTGGTCGCCGATGCGCATCCACTACCTATCATCTTTATCACCGGCGAAGCCACGGTGAGTGATTCGATTCGTGCGATGAAAGCGGGAGCGGCTGATTTTTTCTGCAAACCACTGGATAGCCAGGCCCTGCTCTGCACGCTGGACAAAACCCTCAAGGACGCCGCATGCAAGCGAAAGAAAAGCAAGGAGCTGTGTGATTTGGAAGCACGCTATGCGACCCTGACCTCGCGCGAGAAAGAAGTGCTGGCGATGGTGACACGCGGCGCCCTGAATAAACAGATCAGTGCCAAGCTTGATGTTGCCGAACGTACGGTGAAAGCACACCGTGCCAAGGTGATGGAAAAAATGGAAGTCAAAACGCTGGCCGAATTGGTGCATGTCGTTGAAAAACTCCACATCGAATCCGATTCGGTATACGAGACTTCGTTTAATTCAGCGCGATTCTCGTGACAGGCAAGCAGACTCTCTTCACTCTGCAAACGCTCTTCCAATGGAATCGCATATATTCAAGCAAGCGCTTGCGCACCTGCATTGCGTTCATCGCGATGCAGGTTTGTGCATGGCCGGTGGCGGCAGATCACGTCAAAACCATACTCATGATCAATCCCGCAGAGGTGCTGTCGCCCAATGCGCAGACGATAGATCATGCGATGTACGAGGTACTTTCAAAGTCGCCGCAGAAAGTAGCGATACTTTCCGAATACCTGACCAAGCTTAACGAGCCACCAGGTGAGCTTGAACGCGATGCAATCGAGCTGATTGAAAAAAAATACAGCGATCGCCACATCGACTTGATCGTTGCCCGCGGCGAACGCTCGCTGGAATTTATCGAGCGCAATGGCAAGGCGATCTGGCCGGACGTACCGGTGATGTATTACTCATTATCCAGCCCTGCCATTTACTGGCGCAAAAGCCCGCAAAAAATCAGCGGTGTCTTTATTGACTATGATTATGCGGCGAACCTGGCCTTGATCATGCGCCTGCAACCCTCGGTCAAACACATCATCCAGTTGGTCGAATCACCCCATCCGGAAGAAATCCAGCAACTGCACACCAAACTGGCCGCTCTTGCCAAAGCCAGACAGGCAGATTTACATGTAGACACCATTGGTGAAAGACCACTGGCCGACTTATTGAATTTTGTCACCACCCTCCCTCCCGACACCGTCTTGCTTGCGATGACCATCGATGGTGACCGGGACGGTGTACGTTATTCAACCGATGAAATCGTGCGTGCCATTTCGGAGAAATCCAGTGTTCCCATGTATGGGATGCGCGGCAGTTATATGGGCAATGGCGTAGTCGGCGGCCAGGTCATTAACCTGAGCGAACATGGACGCGAAGCCGGCCAGTTGGCACTGCAATTGCTCAGCAATCCAAAGCGCGGCCCGTATACACAAATCAGCCAGCGTACGCGCTGCGTCATCGACGACAGGCAAATCGCGCGCTGGGGATTCAATTTCACCGACATCCCTGACAACTGTGAGCGGCCATTCCATATCCCGACTTTCTGGGAACGCAATGCGATGCAAATCATCGCGTTCGTGCTGATGACGGCTGTCATCCTGCTGCTGATATTCGGCTTCCAATGGCAGCGCAAGAAGAGATTGCGCGCCGATGAAGAAGCCAACCGACAGCGCACCGCCCTCGCCCATGTGGCGCGCCTAGGCAGCGTCGGCGAACTCACCGCTTCCATCGTGCATGAAATCAACCAGCCACTGGGAGCCATCCTCGCCAATGCGGATGCAGCGACCATGATGCTCAACCAGCAGTCGCATCCGGACCATGAACTCAGGGCGATCCTGGCGGATATACGCGATGATAATTTACGTGCCAGCCTGATCATTCAAAAATTGCGCGTACTGTTAAGCAAACGCTCGCTGGAATCCAAGCCGGTTTCATTGAATGAAGTCATCGACACTTCGCGCAGCTTACTGGGCAATCTTGCAATCAAACATCATGTCATGATGGCTATCGAGCTGGCGCCAGACCTGCCGATGATCATGGGCGACAGTACCCATTTACAGCAAGTGCTGATCAATCTCGCCTCCAATGCCATGGAAGCAATGGAAGCCGTACCGCCCGCACAAAGAACGCTGTCGATTAAAACCGAACAATGCAATGCTTCGCACATCCGCCTGATCGTTGCTGACAAGGGCCCGGGCATCCCGACCAATATCCTGCCGAATATCTTTGAGTCTTTCTACACAACCAAGCCGGAAGGCATGGGCATGGGACTCGCCATCGTTCAAACAATAGTCGACGCACATTGCGGCCTGATTGAAACCTTCAACGATCCGGCCGGCGGTGCAGCATTTGTTATCACCTTTCCGATTGCAAAGAACGGTATGCGTGCTTAAGCCAGCTTGTTGTTATCCAGTTTTTTGCGCAAAGAACCCGCACTGTTTTGCGTATCCACTTTAGGATTCAGGCGCAAAGCCTGTTCGAACGCGGCCATGGCTTCCGGCAGTTGTCCCAGCAATTCATATGATTCGCCGCGAATACGATGCGCCAATGCGCCCCAATCTGCCCTGTCTTCGGCACCTTCCTGCAGTGCTTCATCCGCAGCGAACAAGGCAATGATCGCGTTATCAGCCGTGGGCGTAGTCTGTAGCAATTCCCGGGCCGCAGATATCTTTGCCACGTAATGCCCGATTCCAAGCCGCGCATCCTGAAACGCCTGTTGATCCCTGAATTCACCATCGCTTGAATAAAAAAACTGTCCGAGGGATTTATGCACTACCCCGACCGCCCGCAGCTCACCTGCGGCATCCACATCAAACGTGTATTGATCAGGCCAGCCGGTTACCGGCAGGCGCGAAAATACAAGCCTGCCGTTTTTAATATCCAGGATTTCAAACAGGTCGACATCGGCGTTCAAGGCATTGGCAGTTTGCACGGCTACGTACCTGCCACAGTCCGAAATACCAATGTTGAAAATATTCGCGTGATAGCACTTGCGGTAGAGCTCATTGCCTTCACTATCAATTGCGACCAGCGAACCTTCCAGTTCGGAACCGCATCCTGCATCGACCAGGATATAAGTCCCGGTATCGGAAACTGCCGCCCCCATCGGATGAGCGAAGGAATTCAGTTCGTGTGCAACTGTATCGGACTCATAATTAACCAAAATTAATCGGCCATTTCCGCTGTCATTATCAAAAACTTTGCAGCCAATGACCCAACGCTGGTTCGGGGAACAGTAAGCTCGCCCGGCAAACAAGGGATGTGTGAGTTGCAGCCAGCGATCCTGCAGGACGGCATTGCGATTTTTTTCACCCGCAAACTTACCGCCGCCCAAAGCAGCACGCAATTTGGAAATCAATCCCATCTTTCCCCCTCATTGAACAGTTCTGCTTCACCCGGTCAAATGTTTAACCGTCTGAATCTGCTGTACTTATTCAACACGCTGTCGCTATCTGAAGCGAGTTGGCGTATCAGATAAAGCAGCGTGCAATTGATGGATTGCACATTGCATGCCAGCTACAAATTCATGACGCGAGCATATTGGCCGATCAAGGGAATAGAGGAAATATTATTTAAAAACAAATGCTTAGCAACACATTTTTGCTGGCGCCCTGTCCAACCCGGGCTTTGATAGAGGCAAGGATGTTCCGCCGTTACGTTACAAGGGGTACAAATTGTTTCGAAGTACGGTGGAGGAGATTAAGCGGATTGGCAGACCGGATCAGCGATACCCCGACCGGCAAAATGGCCGCGCTCACCCCAGGCCCGGGGATGAGCGCTTTTTCCCTTGCTCTAACGGCCCGGCCCGTGTGCAGCTGCGTTCATCACTTTTTCCAGTACTTCATCAACGTTAAAGCTGGACGGCTTTTGCCGGGGTGGAAAATCCTTGAAGGTCCCCAGCCATTTCGCCACCACCGCCTGGCCCGGCACAATGAAGTAGAGCTGGTTGGAGGTCAGGAACTGTGATGCGCTTTCATCACCACGTTCAAATGGATCGTTCCTTAAATTGAAGGTAAGTGGAATGCGCAGCGCTTCAAAACCTTTTCGCCAAACATCAATCCCTTTATGCATCTGCACCAGGAAATTAAGTTTGATGTTCATCAGGCGGATACCACAAAGCTGTCCATCATCATTCCAATAAACAAAATCTTTACGCGGCGATTCCTTTTCCTTGCCCTGAAAGAATGGCAGCAAGTTATAACCGTCCAGGTGAACCTTAAAAGTCTTGTCGCCGGCCTTATGACCTTTGAGGGCCTTGGCGACGATATCCGGTTCGCCGGCTGCAGCGGCGAAAGTAGGCAGGAAATCTTCATGCGCACAGATATCGTTAATGATGGTTCCCGGCTTGATCACATTCGGCCAGCGAATGACCGTCGGTACCCGGAAGCCCCCTTCCCAGTTGGTTGCCTTTTCACCGCGGAATGGTGTCGTACCCCCATCCGGATAACTCACGACCTCAGCACCGTTATCAGTCGTAAACACTACGATGGTATTGTCTGCAATTCCGAGGTCATCCAGTTTTTTCAAAAGATCGCCGACGAAGCCATCCAGTTCAACCATGCCATCAGCATAAATACCCAGGCCTGTCTTGTCCTGCGATTCCGGCTTCAGATGTGTCCACACATGCATGCGCGTGGTATTGACCCAGCAAAAGAAAGGTTTGTCTGCCTTGTGCTGGCGCTCAATGAAATCAAGCGCGCCACCGACGAACTCTTCGTCCACGGTTTCCATCCGCTTTTTGGTGAGAGGTCCGGTATCTTCAATGAGCTGTTTACCGACCTTGCCCCAACGCGGCTGGTCGGTCGTGTCGTCCTTGTCGGAGGCTTTGCATTTCAACACGCCACGCGGACCAAAATGCTCCTTGAACCGTGGATCCTTCGGATATTGCGGATCTTCCGGCTCTTCTTCCGCATTCAAATGATAGAGGTTGCCGAAAAATTCGTCGAAACCGTGAACCGTCGGCAAGAACTTGTTTTTATCTCCCACGTGGTTCTTGCCAAACTGGCCGGTAGCGTAGCCCATCGGCTTGAGGATTTCGGCGATAGTAGGATCCTGTTCGTCAAGACCAATATCTGCCCCTGGCAAACCGACTTTCGTCAGTCCCGTACGAATCGGGGATTGCCCGGTAATGAAGGCGGCACGACCTGCAGTACAGCTTTGCTGGCCGTACCAGTCGGTGAACATCGCCCCCTCCTTTGCGATGCGATCAATATTGGGCGTCTTGTATCCCATCATGCCGAAGTTGTAGCAACTGGGATTCGACCAGCCGATATCGTCGCCCATGATGAACAGGATATTTGGTTTGCCTTTAGCCATCTCGTACTCCTCCATTAGGTAAGAAGAACGATAGCTTTTCAGCGCCTGGACCTTTCCGTCAATTGCACTTTAGGGCAAGGTATCCCGCCATTAGTGCGGCAATCCGGGACGGAACTACAAAAAGAACAAAGCGTGTATTTATTGCCCTTTGGTGCATCGCCATCATCCCTAATGCTCAATTGCAGAGCTGGCAGGAGTTTTTAAAATGAAATCCTTTGCCTTCTCGAAAGAGAATGGCAGCCGCAAGGGAAAAGCGTCGCGATCAATGGTAACCGGATCAGCAATGATATTGAATCAGGAACGGGGGACGAATCCATGTGTGCATCTGGTTTAAGAAATTGGGCACATAGCTGCATTCGGAAGTGACTCACGTTTAACACGCCATCCTGTTTGTCGAAGCAGGCAAGAGCCCGGGTATTTCCAGGATTGACCGAGGAGATATGATGATTAAAGTCATGCACCGATTCCACAGAAGTACTTCGACATGTGCGGCCATACTTGTTCTGTGCCTGCTGGATAAAAGTCATGCGCAAACCATCATAGGTCCCAGCCCGCCGGATCGTACGACGCTGGTTACGGTGAACGCCGGCAACCCGACGACAATAGTCGGCGGCACCAATGTCGTACCGCCATCGGGGAACGCAATAGATGTTAACAGTGGCGGTACGCTGCTATTCGATAGTACAGCCGGCACGAAACCGGGGGTGCAGATTAACGTCACCGCGCAATCAGGCGGTATCGGCCTCAACACGGCTGCCGGTGGCAGTGTTCTCTCGAACGGGGCGCTTTCCGTCAACTCCGCTGGCGGACATGCAGTGCTGGCAAACGGAATCGGCAGCAGTATCGTGCTCAATGGCAGCACCAATATCGGCACGAGCGGCACCGGCGGCGGTTTGATCGGATTGGGTGGCGGCCAGATAGATGCGACTAATGTAAGCATCAACAACACCGGCGCATCAGCCGGTTTCGGTGCCGTCGCGGAAAGCGGAAGTAGCATCCGCTTGCATGGCACGACTAATATTTCCACCTCTGGTACCAGCTCGATCGTCCTCGGCGCGTCCGGTGCCGGCAGCCTGCTTGATGTGACGTCCGCCGCAACGATTACAGGTGGCGCAAGATCGACCGGCATTTATATGTTCAATGGCGGACAGGTCGGCCTGCGTTCCGGCTCGGCAATCAATATGCAGGGTACCGGTGCCGTCGGCATGATGGTGGATAACACCAGCAGTACGTTGGTCAGCGACTTGACGATCAACCTGAACGGAACAGGTGCCGGCAATGGCAGTACCGGTATCGTGGTCACGCGCGGCGGCAGTATCAGCGCACAGAATTTGACCATACAGGGCGCCAGTGCCGCACTAGGCATCATGGCCAATGCCGGTACCAGTGTCAGTTTGACCGGTAACAATCTGATTCGCATCAGCCAGGCGCAAAATGCAGGTTGGTACACTGCGACCTCACCTACCCTGGTCACAGCGACAGGTTCGATTAATACCGGTTTTTCATCGACGGCCACCAGCACACGGGCCGGCCTGGCAACCAGCGGTGGCACCATCAGCAGCACCGGGACTACCATTGAAGTCAGCCCGACCGGAGGCTACGGCGTGTGGGCCAATGGTGTAGCTGCCGGCTCGGCCCTCGTTACGCTCAACAATAATCACATCAGCACGACAGGCAATTATTCCTATGGCTTGAAGGTGACAACCAATGCGGCCGGCGCAAATGTATCGCAGATTACGGCTACCAATTCGCAAGTACAAAGTTCCGGTGGTGGCGGTGCCATGATCATCGAATCCTATAACGGCGAGGCTTCGATCACACTGAATAATTCAATTGTGCGGGCGACCGGCGCGGGTACCAGCGGCCTGATATCGAGCAATAACTCTGCCGCCAATATCAATCGCTTCAACATGTCCGGCGGCGAACTCAGCAGTGCTGCTGGTGATGCGATCGACGCTTATGGTGGTTTACTGGTGGCGACAATAGACAATGGTGCTCGCGTCAGCAGTCCGGCAAACCTGCTGTATGTGGCCAATGGCGCGCAGGTGCAATTGACAGCCGCCAACAATAGCGTGCTGACAGGCGATGTAAGGGTCAGCGGAGTGGCGGTTAATTTGGGCACACGGATAGGTGACTGCTTCGAAGAAAGCGCCGGTCCCCTGGTAGGCGGTCCTTGCGCCGTGTATGCCGCACCTGCTGCCGGTACGCCGACTGCCGATCTCACGCTGCTTTCCGGCACCACCTGGACCGGCGCTTCATTGGGTGCCACCAATGTAAGCGTCAACAATGCGAGCTGGAATGTGACCGCCAATTCACTGGTGACACAGACCTTAACAAATGCCGGTACGGTTGCTTTCACACCCCATGCCGGTACGTATCGCACCCTGACCACCAATAACTACATCGGCCAGGGTGGCACACTGGGCCTGAATACCTACCTTGCATCAGACGGCTCACCGTCCGACCTGCTCATCATCAATAGTGGTACTGCGAGCGGTACCTCGGGTCTCCTTATCAACAATACCGGGCCCGGCGCAGAAACCACCGGCAACGGTATCCAGGTGATCAAAACCCAGGCCGGTGGCACCACGGCGGCCAGTGCCTTTCATCTTGGCCGCGCAGCCGTTGCAGGCCCATATGAATATGACCTTCATCGCGGCGCGATAGATGGCAGCGACCCTGATGGCTGGTATTTACGCACCCGTCAAAATGACTGTGCGATGCTGGGGGCACCCTGCCCGTCGCCATATATCCGGCCCGAAGTGTCGGTGTATACCGCGATTGCGCCAAGTGCGCTGCTGTATGGCAGCACCTTGCTCGATACACTCGATGAACGCATCGGCCGTACCGAAGGTCCTCCTGCTCAAAACGGTTTATCGGCAGGTGATGCAGAAAAAAAGGATCGCAATGTCTGGGGCCGCCTGCTCGGTATGCGTGGTTCACGCAACGGGGATGTACGCGGCATATATGGTTACGGACCCAGCTACGATTACAGCTTCCAGGGAATACAGGTTGGTACTGATTTGTACCGCAAGCCACGTGAAGACGGCCATCGCGACCAGGCCGGTATTTATGGCGCCATCGGTTACTCCAAAACGAATGTCACACACTATGACCGGACCCAGGCGGGCGACAATCGCTTCACCGGTTACAGCATCGGCGGCTACTGGACGCATATGAGTGCGGAAGACGCCTATGTCGACCTGATTGGACAACTGACGCGATACGATGTGAAAGCCGGTTCGCAACGGGGCCTGCCTGATATGAAAACCAAAGGCCTGGGCTGGGCGGTGTCCGGCGAAATCGGCAAACCAATACGCCTGCAACAGGATTGGATCATCGAGCCGCAAGGGCAACTGGTATATCAATCGCTGAAGCTTGACGATGCGATCGATGCCGGCGCCACAATGCAGTTCAGCGATATGGACTCGCTGCAAGGACGCCTGGGCGTGCGGATTGCAAAGGATACCAAGGGTAAGGAAGAAGCAACTGGCGGCGGCGTTCGGTTCAGTGTGTGGCGCGAGTTTAAAGGAACGCCGGTTACATCAATCTCAACCGCGAGCGGCTATCTGCCGTTTCGCGCCGACATGGGCGGCAGCTGGTGGGAAATCAAGGCCGGCATGACATCCAAGCGCAATAAGCGCACCTACCTCTACGGCAACATCGGTTATCAGCAAACCTTCGACAAGGCCGCCTATGCCTGGGATGCCAAAATAGGCATGCGGATGGACTGGTAAATAAAAAAGACCAAATCCTGCTCAGTGCCAGGCACTGCCGACCTGGATATAAAACGCGCTATCAGTCCTGCTGCGCGCAACATCGATACCCAGTGACAGCCCCAGCTTGCGCGCGATCAGATAACGAAAGCCCGCGCCGACGCTGGCGGCAGTCGACGCATCCGAAAAATCATTCCACTTGCCATACGCCTTGCCGACACCGGTAAAGCCCAGCACCGACCAGCGCGGCGTGACGTCCCAGCGCAATTCCACTTCGGTGACGATAGCGTTTTGATCCTGGTAACGGCCTTTCGATACGCCGCGCAAATCGACATAAGGTTGGGCGTAAAACGGAATGTCGCCGCTGGAAAAGCGACCGTCAGCGCGCAGCCCGAGTATCCATTTCCTGGAAATCGGCAACCAGGTATAGCCACGCGCATTATATTGATTGAAATCCTGCTTACCGCCAAAAGCACCGCGGGCGAATTGCGCTTCGAATTCAGCGTAGCTGCCGCGGCTCGGGTAAAAGATATTGTCACGTGTATCGTAATCGACTACCAGCCCCATCTTGCCTATCTTCAAGTCCCTGCCCTGGAGATTGAGCTCATTGGCGACTTCACCGGTAAAGCGCGTATTGGAATCGAAGTAGACATAGCGCGGACCGACATACCAGTGCGAATCACCTATCCGCGCCAGTAATTGCTGCATAAGAAACACGCCATCGAGTTCATAGCCACGTGGCCGATTGGACTGGCCGTAGTAATCAAGTTGCGCATCCATCTTGGCTATCGCACCCAGGTAGCGATAGCGATCGCCATCCCAGGTGTGGAAGTGTGCGAGGCCGGCACCCCAGGTACCGTTTTCGGTTTTTGCTCCACCCAGCACCGTCATATTCGGCGGTGCCATGCCCTTGCCACTCTTCTTCGCATCGGCAGCAGCTTCAGAAATGGATTGTGAAAAAAATGCCAGGCCTACTCCGAGGCCATAACCTATCGCCGGTTCGGTGATGATGGTCGGCACGACCAGCGCCCCCTTGTGATTGAGCAGGAAATCACTCAAGTCCAGTTTGCCGTCTTCCGGATCAAAAAACTGTATGGCCTTGTCGTTGGCATGTGCTTCCTGCGCACCGGAAAATGCGAGGACCAGGCCGATAATGATAATACCCAGCGTATTCCAGCCTTGAGTTTGGGTCACGTGCATACGGAATGACGAAGTGAAGTTGGCATGCATGCGATTTACCTTCCGATGGCTTGGTGCAAATACATGGAATCGATGATCAGGATGATAGCCACCCGACCTTATTCCTCAGTCGGAACGACATACTTGCGACTAAACCGGCAACTGACGAGTGTTGGAGACGAAGCTTGCTGGCCATGTACTGATATTCATGCTCTTCGATGCAGAGCAAGGCGGCAATCGTACTTTGGGGTGTGACTGCATGTACCAAGGTACATGCAGTGCGATCGATACAAACGACTGATCGGGACCGCGAAAACAGCCCTCACGGAACCAGTCAACTTCAATGCACCAAAGGGCAATTGACAGGAACAGTGTTTCTTGAAAAGCTGCCTCAGGTCATATGCGCATACATTTTTGTCGCCACTCCGGACCATGCAGCGATTTCACCGCGGAATGATGAGACGCAAACGCCAGATAGCGCAGGCAAACCAAATTGCGTCCACTCCACATTTCTTGCCGAGATTAAAAATGGCATAGCTTTTGTCTTTAGGAACGAGGTCTATATGGACAATCATCATTCAGCGGTCGAATCATTTTCAATCGTACGTAATGACGCACTGTTCCGTTTGCAAAGGGCAATCGGCCTCATTCCCGCGGAAGGTAGCGGCATACTTAGGCGTGCCATTATCTATAGCTTGTTTTGCTGGATTCCACTTGTTATCTGGGCATACGCAACCGGACGGCTAATGCCAAACGATGACCCCGAATCCCTCGCCGGACACTACGGTATCCATATCCGGTGTCTGGTCGCGATTCCACTATTGATCATCGCCGAGGCAGGTGCACAAGCCATACTTCCCGTGTGTCTCGCACAGTTTTTGCGGACAGGTTTAATTGATGAAAATCTGGAACCGGCATTCCGCGAAATCATCGCCGATGGCATACGCCTGCGGGACCGAATTTTCCCCTGGGTAGTCATTACCGGATTAATCATTACATGGACCGTGTCGATTGCACTGTCCCCGAACAAGGAAGAAGTGTCATGGGCAGGTCTGGAGGTGAACGGCCATGGCTTCGGCAGCTGGTGGTTTCTTTTGGTGATACGCCCCATTTTCAATATTTTATTGTTGGCATGGCTATGGCGCCTGATCCTTACCAGCATCGTCCTCTTTCGTATCGCAAGACTGCCCTTGAAGCTGGTGCCGGCACATCCAGACGGCGTAGGTGGCCTGGGATTCGTTCAGCGTATCCCGATTATATTCAGCCCGATGGCGTTTGCCGTCTCGGCTGTCATCGCCTCATCCTGGGCGCATAACGTGATGTACCACGAGGTATCAGTCCCTTCGCTCTATATCCAGATGGGGATGCTGGTAGCCATATTGGTTATCCTGATACTCCTTCCATTACTTTCTTTCTCTCCCTTGCTGGCAAAAACAAAGAAGCGCGCAGCGCGCGAGTACGGGGCATTGCTGGCAGAACATGGCCGTCTGGTACATGAACGCTGGATACAAGGGAAAGAAGTAGCGGACAGGCCGCTACTGGATGCACCTGAACTCGGCCCTTCGGCAGATATACAAACCTTGTACCAGTCGGCTAACGCGATGCGCCCCCTTGTGATCAACAAACTCACCTTGTTAATGGTGGTGGTACCTACAGCGATACCGATGTTGATTGTCGTAGCGACCCAATGGCCTCTTCGCAGCACACTGGGCAAGCTCTTGATGGCACTCCTTTAATACGCCCGACTTAAGTGAGCCACATTGCCCCTCAATTGGCCGGTACGGTAATCACCGGAGCCAGGGGCGGCGTGCCGGTCTCTGCCAGGGAAAAGAACAACAGGAAAAATGAGAATTTTGCTTTACTGCCTAAATCCCTGTCATCGATCCAATACCAGGTATCGCGATATTTGACGGCAGAGTAAGCTTGCGTCGGTCGCTCCGCACCTGCATGAATCGTTAAAAATGGCGATTCAGCTCCCGCCGCCAGCGGCGATAGACGTGCAGCCCTTCCCTCTGCCAGATGCTGTTCCGGCACACGGATCCCGGCGCCGGCTTCGATCATGATCTCAAGCATGGAACGTGTGAGCAAAGCGATTTCCGATGACCGCGTCTGATGTGCGCCGAAGGTCAGGATAATCTCTCCCTTCTTTTTCAATTCCAGATTCAAGGTCTTTGCAACGAACTCAATATCCTTCAATAATTCGGGTCCGACTTCCTGGCGAAAGAAAACAATAGCCGCCTCTTCCGGCCCTCTCCGTTCAACCCGCATGCCCATTGCCTCTGATCTCTGTATTCTTTGCATTGCTGCAATCAAGGGAAAAAAAGCCGGGTCCGCATTGCGTGTACGGGCATTGGTGGAGGATTGGTTATAGACGCCATTAATCGCGCGCACGGTTAATTTCATGACGATCTCAGCGGGATAGCCCGCTTGAATCAGGGCAAAAACAGAAACCGGCTGAATGGGTTGCAGCAGGTTTTTGGCAAATTTATCGCCTGTCACCGGAGAATAAGTAATCGTGGGACGATCGGTATACTTTCCCATTGCACCCAAGGCCATGTTATCCCCGGAGGTGTGCGGAAAAATGCCGAATGCAGCACTCGCCTGCGACTCCATCGAGTAAGAACTGATCAGGGATGACACATCCAGGAATACGGGTGCATCGGAATAGCGCAAACGCACCATATTCAGTAGCGTTTGTTCTTTCCAGGAATCCGCGATGGTCGAAATGTACTCCACCCGATCGCGCTGCACACTGGTCGGGCCAAGCCCGGCACACCCGGCAAGAAGCAGCGCGGCGACAAAGCCGGCTATCGCGGTTTTTGGAACATGATCCCAGGCATGCTTCATAGGCTGACTCCATGGCTTAAAGCCACAATTGTTCGACGACTTAATCGGATGTCTTCGTTATTGATACATCGCGCTGATTTGGATTTGGCAACTCTATGCCTGCATTTTCCAGCGCCTTGATGATTGCCAGCCGGACGTCTGAAGAGATTAAGCGCAGCTTCGTTCTCCTTGAATCAGTCCAAAACCTGGATTCGATATAGAAATGCTCGGTAGTCAGGTCCCGCAAGCGGATCGAAGCGGCAGGATTTGTTGCCACGCCGGGAACAGCCTTCACGGTTTTCAAGATAAGGGACATGGCAAGTTCGATGTCCTGGCCATACTCCAGATAGACAAAAACCGATGTTCGGCGTAGTTCTGATGCAGTGTTATTCGTGACACGTGACATGAAGACTTCGCCATTTGGAACCAACACCAATCGCCCGTCATAAGTGCGTATGTGTGTCGCACGTATCTGGATACGCTCCACCGTGCCTTCGGTTTCGCCGACGACAATCTGGTCGCCGATTTCGAAAGTTTGTGCGATGAGGATGAATAGACCACTCACCAGGTTTGAAAGTACATCCTTTAATGCAAAACCCAGCGCAACACCACCGAGTCCCAATCCTGTGGCCAAAGAACGGGCATCGACACCCACCACATCCAGCGCAACGAAGATGCCTATCAGCCATACGGTGTAATAAGACAGCATACGAATCAAACTGGCCTTCATCGGATTTTTGATGAACTTTGAACCGTATCTCGCCGCTCTTCGCACCAGAACTGCCAGCACCCAAAAAATAAGCAGTACAACAATAGCCGCCGATAGCAATGGCAACAATGCACTCAATCGCTCCATCAAGTGTTCAATGGCGATTTGAATATTGTCTGCAATCGATGCGTTAGGAGAAAGATCCATTGGCAATCCCTACGATAGTCCGACCCCAAGGAAAAGCGCAGAGTGCAATTGTCCGCACTCTGCAAGACTTCCAATACAAATTTAATTAGCTGGCTTTGGATGCTTCCGTCATTTTTTCTATCACCTGATCCAGGCTAAAACTGGCGGCTTTTTGTCGTGGTGGAAATTCCTTGAAGGTGGCAAGGAATTCGCCAACGATCGCCTGGGCTGGAACCAACAGGAAGATATGCCGGAACATCCAGTCGTAGAAAGTATTCGACGTGATTTGCGCCCGCTCATAGGGATCCATACGCAAATTGAAAATGTATGGTGTACGCAGTACGACGAATGGTTCTTGCCAGATTTTTAGCGTACCCGGGACACGTTGTTCCAAAAAGAGCATTTTCCAATTGTCATAGCGCAAAGCAGCAACATCACCGTCATCAGTAAAGTAAATAAAGCCCTTGCGCGGACTATTTTTTTCTTTGCCTGTCAGGTACGGAAGTATGTTGTAACCATCAAGATGGACCTTGAAGGTTTTCGCCCCAATCTTGTAGCCTTTTTTTAACTTGTCGCTAATATCAGACTCGCCGGCAACGGCCAGTATCGTGGGGAACCAATCTTGATGACTAACAATTTCGTTCGATTCAGATCCCGCCGCAATCTTGTTTGGATAACGTACCATACATGGCACGCGATACGCGCCTTCCCAACTCGAGTTTTTTTCGTTTCGGTAAGGCGTAGTGCCGGCATCCGGCCAGGTATTCATATGTGGGCCATTGTCGGTGCTGTACTGCACGAAGGTATCGTCTGCAATGCCAAGTTCATCAAGAAGGTCCAGCAACTCGCCTATGCATTTATCGTGATCGATCATGGCATCGTGATACTCCGATTGCCAGCGACCTGATTGGCCAAGACTCTCCGGTTTAATATGCGTCCAGGCATGCATGTGCGAAGTATTGAACCAGACAAAGAAAGGTTCGCCGGCATCATGCGCTGCCTTAATAAATTTCTTCGCGCCGGCGAGAAATTCATCATCAACGGTTTCCATCCGTTTTTTTGTCAACGGCCCGGTATTCTCAATCTTTTGCCCACCCTTGCCATCAGCCCAGCAATGCAGCACGCCACGAGGACCGTACTTTTTCTTGAAATCGGGAAAGTCTTTTTCGTTCGGATAGTCGATTTCTTCAGGTTCTTCTTCAGCATTCAGGTGATATAAATTACCAAAAAATTCATCAAAACCATGTACGGTCGGCAAATGTTCGTCACGATCACCCAGGTGGTTTTTACCAAACTGGCCAGTGCGGTAGCCAAGCGGCTTGAGGGCTTCGGCAACGGTAATATCTTCTGCCTTCAACCCAAGATCCGCGCCTGGCAAACCGACCTTTGTCAAACCGGTACGCAAGCCGCATTGCCCTGTCAAAAATGCTGCGCGACCTGCTGTACAACTTTGTTCCGCATAAAAATCCGTGAAGATCATGCCTTCTTTGGCAATGCGATCAATGTTCGGGGTGCGGTAACCCATTACGCCTCGGGTATAACAACTAAGATTCGATTGACCAATATCGTCACCCCACATAACAAGGATGTTCGGTTTCTTGCTCGCCATGATCTATTCCTTTCAGTTGAAAGAATGCGCATCGCATCCTCAAGATTGAATTGAACAACAGTAGTTACTCAAAAAACACCTGCTTTCAACGAGCACGCCCCCATCACCCTTCTTACCGGCATTCATAAAAATATCGCCCGAAGTGATGCATGGTCGATTGCAAAAAATGAATCGTCAATTGCCCTTTGGAAGCCATTCCCTGCCCTTTGGTGCAAGGCAAATCGTCTCGATGGGCAAATCGAATAAAGTTCAGTGCACACTTATTGACGCACCAGTATTTCCACCCTTAGGATGAATATCGAAGTTGCATTTTCCGAAGCCTGTCATACAGGTTTAGTGATTACTCCTCTCTGGAAGAAATCTTATGCTCTCGCTTCGCGACACAATGTCCGCTGGCACACTTCGACAGATGCTCTCTGGTCTTTTCGCGGTACTGTTATTCCTTTCAGCACCGGCTTTTTGCGCACAGGCTGATACTGCCTTATCCAAAGAAGTACAGCCTGAGTCCATGCCTCAAACAAAGACGCAGCATAGCGACGATGCCACTGCGGCAGAAGCAGCTGTCATTGTCTTGAATCGTAAGGTCGCTGTATTTCGCTCATCCCTGCGCGGAGTTTCACCGGCAGCCCGTGCCGAGCGCAGTCGACAGAAACTCAATGAAATTTTGCATGGTGTTGAAACAGGAGCCGTTACCGTCAATCGCGAACCGCAAGGCAATGTGCTGCTGGTCGATGGCAAGCTGGCTTTCATGCTATTGCCGAACGATGCTGATGCCGTGCGAGGTGAAACCCTGGATTCGATTACCGGGAAAACGGTTTCTGCGTTGGAGCAAGTGATTGCAGAAGCGAAGGAGGCACAGGACCGCAAGCGACTGTTGCGCAACTTTGGCCATTGGGTGTTGGCGACACTTATATTCTGCTTTTCGGTTTGGCTGGTATTTCGGGTGCGCAAATGGTTATCGCGACACCTGGCACGCATGTTTCAATCAGGCGCTGCCAACATTCAACTCGGCGGCGCCCGCCTGTTGGCGGAAGAACGCGTCAGCATGTTGGCACACAGCTTTGGCAGCCTCATCACCTGGATGATCATCTTGCTGATGTCGTATGAATGGTTAAGTTATTCATTACGACAGTTTCCCTACACGCGCCCATGGGGAGAGCAATTAAACCAATATTTGATCGGTGTCGCCCTCCATATAGGCAGCAGCATCCTGCATGCCTTGCCCAACTTATTGATCGCACTCATCATCTTCGCCCTGGCGCGGACCACCATTCGGATGCTTGCTCCATTCTTTGACAGGCTGGAAGCGGGCACCGCCCATTTGGGCAGCATAGATAGAGACACCGCAAAACCGACCCGCTGGATTTTTAGCGTGGGTGTATGGTTGTTTGCGATTGTAATGGCCTATCCATACTTACCGGGCTCTCAAAGTGATGCCTTCCGCGGGATGTCGGTTTTAGTCGGATTGATGGTGAGCGTCGGCGGTGCCAGTTTGCTGGGACAGGCGGCCAGCGGCTTGGTCCTGATGTATTCACGCACCTTGCGCATTGGCGAGTATGTGCGCATCAACGATCACGAAGGAACCGTTACAGAGCTTCGCACGTTTACAACGCGGATACGTACCGGACTGGGAGAAGAACTGACTTTGCCTAATGCCCTGGTATTGAGCACAGTCACTAAAAACTATTCCCGCACAGTCAAGGGAAAGGGATACATCGTCGATACCGTTGTGACGATTGGCTACGATACGCCATGGCGGCAAGTGGAAGCGATGTTGCTGGAGGCTGCGGCAAAAACGGCAGGCATCATCACAGCTCCCCCACCGCAGGTATTCCAGACGGCGTTGTCGGATTTCTATCCAGAATATAGATTGGTTTGCCAGGCGGTTCCCAGTGAGCCTCGCTCCCGTGCAGAAGTATTAGCCCAGCTGCATGCCAATATCCAGGACGTCTTTAACGAATACGGCGTGCAGATCATGTCACCACATTATCTCGGGGATCCGGACACTGTAAAAATAGTACCCAAAAAAATGTGGTTCACTGCTCCGGCAAAAAACGACACCCCTGTGAGTACGGATGGCGCTTCCACCAACTGAATCCCGATTTGAATTGCGTGGTGTGGAGAATTCATTTCGCCGTGGTATAGACTTTTAACAGGTGAAACACTATGGAAGAACTCTTCAAAACAATCGCTGCATATATCGCACTCGTCATTGAATCGATAGGCATTTTAATGATTGCAATCGGCACCGTAGTTGCAATTGCAAATGTTTTACAACACGTTTTGGTGCAGAAACGAAACAACGCTGAACAGCGTAATGTATACCTACAATATGCAGGGTGGCTGGTTGCCGGGCTGACCTTCCAGTTAGCCGGCGATATCGTACACACAGCGATTGCACCAAGTTGGGATGAGATCGGCAAGCTGGCGGCGATTGCGCTTATACGTACCTTCCTTACTTATTTCCTGGATAAAGATATGGAGTCCATGCGGGAGAAGCAAAAAGAAGCGCTGGATAAATGAACTGATTCAGTCATGTAGCTGCGTAGCCGCTTCTGAGCTGGCTAAAAGATCGATGAATAATGAAAATGCTTACGTACGTATACACACTACGCACATCGCCCAACTGGCGGGATTTTTCGGATGGTTCCGCGACCTGCCATAAAAAATGGCCCGGTAATAACTTGGGCCATTTAACTATTGGATTCACGTCCAATCCTATTGCATCAATCCATTGATTTTGTTCAATAAAATAGATTATTGAGACTGTGAAAGCATGCGTTCAACATAACGCGCGATCAAATCAATTTCCAGGTTGACCTTGCTACCTGCTTGCAAATGTTTAAGGGTCGTAACTTGTACCGTATGCGGGATCAGGTTGACCGAGAAAGTGCAGCCATTCGCACTATCGACAACGGTGTTCACCGTCAGCGATACGCCATTGATGACGATAGACCCCTTGACGGCGATGAACTTGCCCAGCTCCTTTGGCGCCGTCACGGCCAGCAGCCATGATTCACCTACCGGTTCAAACTTGCTGACCACGCCCAGTCCATCAACATGGCCGGACACCAGGTGGCCGCCGAGGCGTTCCGACAGGGTCACGGCTTTTTCCAGATTCACTTCACCAATGGCATCGAGTCCGGCGGTGCAATTGAGGCTTTCACGCGAGACATCGACATCAAACTGCTTGTCTGTCTTCGCGACCACCGTCATACATGCGCCATTCAAAGTGATTGAATCACCCAGCGCGACATCGGCCAAAGGCAGGCCGCCTGCATCGACCGTCAGGCGGTGTCCGGCTTCAGCATCGCCGAGCGGGGTAATGTGGGTAATTTTGCCTATGGCAGCGACGATTCCAGTAAACATGATGGCGTGAAAATTAGTTAGATGAAACGAGCAAGGATACGCAAATCGGCACCGATCTGCTTGACCTCATGGAAAGTTAAGTTTTTCTTATGTTCCAGCGACTCCAGCGGCGGCAGGTTGAACATGCGCTGCGCATCGCCCAATAAAGTCGGCGCCAGATACACCAGCAACTCATCGACGCAGCCTTCGCGTATCAAGGAGCCGTTCAGTTTAAAGCCTGCTTCTACATGCAATTCATTGATCTGGCGTCGTCCCAGTTCCTGCATCAACGCCGCCAGGTCAACCTTGCCGCCGGCATTCGGCAACACAATGATTTCATGACCCAGGTCGCGCAGTGGCTTTTCTTTTTCCGGATTGGCTTGCGCCGCCACGATCAGCGTACCGCCACCGCTCAGCACACGCGCATGCGGGCTAATCTGCAAATGGCTGTCAATCACGATGCGTTGCGGCTGGCGCGGTGTATCGATGGCACGCACCGTCAATTGCGGATCATCTTCCATTACGGTACCGATACCGGTCAGGATCGCACAGGCACGAGCGCGCCAGTAATGGCCATCCGCACGCGCCTCGTCACCGGTAATCCATTGGCTGATGCCATTATGCAGCGCGGTCATGCCATCCAGGCTGGCCGCACTCTTCATGCGCACCCACGGCTTGCCATGCTGCATGCGCGACAGGAAGCCGATATTCATTTCCCGTGCTTCCGCTTCCAGTACACCGCAACTGACCTGTATGCCCGCCGCTTCCAGCCGTGCCAGGCCCTGCCCTGCAACCAGCGGATTCGGATCGGCGATCGCCGCCACCACGCGTGCAACCCGTGCTTTTATCAAGGCGTCGGCACACGGCGGTGTACGGCCGTGATGGCTGCACGGTTCCAGCGTGACATAGACAGTCGAGCCGCTGACGTCGAAGCCGCGATCTGCGGCATCATTGAGCGCCTGCACTTCGGCATGCGCATGGCCGACCGGTTGCGTATAACCGCTACCGATGACTTTGTTTTCCTTGACGATGACGCAACCGACGCGCGGATTGGGTGTGGTCGTGAACATGCCCTTGGCAGCCAATTCCAATGCCAGGCGTATGCCCTGTACGTCGCTATGAATTTCCACGAGAGTCTTTACCAATGATGAAGTCGTTAATCGATAGCGGCCCGCTTGCCTTCAGCAGCCTGCCTTGCGCGGATTGCAGACGCGTGGCCGCCCCAGGAAGTTGATGACGAGCTTGCGCGAATGCGGCCCCAGTTCCAGCAACCAATGTCCGGACTGCGCGATCTGGTTACCCGCATTGTTACGGCTCCGGCCGCTACCGTTGAATGCGATATATTGTACTTTCGAATCGCTAAAGCGGGGCGTGATACGCAGATCCCGGATATTGGCACGGTAGGAATGGATGATCAGCTCATCCTGGTCCGGCCGCTGGTTATTGTTTTCATCGACAAAAACCAGCCAGCCATTACTCCATTGCCGCCCATCCAGCGGCACCAGGTCGACCCGCCGCCCACGATGGATTGCCTCAGAGCGCGCCATGTTGACCGCCATAAACAAGGCATTGCTACTCGTCGTCAGGCGCTGGCTTTGGATCAGGCTGGAAAAACCGGGAATGGCGATTGCCAGCAGCGCCGCGCTTATCGACAGGATGACCAGCAGCTCGATCAGCGTGAGTCCATCTGACACTGAATGACGCTGCATCGCCTTACCAGCAATCATTCGCAGCCGCGGATTTATCACCACGGCTATCGAGGGTCAGGGTGCCGCACATGAAATCGCGGTAGGAAGCATCTACCCTGTCAGTGCCGGGTCGGGCCATCAGGCGTATGCAATGACGGATTCCGCTGCTGTCACAAGCTTCAGCACTAATTTCATAGGAGCTGCTCTGTTCACTGGTACCGGAGTACCAACTGAATTGCCGCGCATGTTCATCGCCAGAAGTCGCAGAAAACGGCAAGTAAGTCGTATGTACCGAATAATAACGTTCCTGCTGCTGCATCAACCGCATCAAAGCGGCACGCCCTTCCGCCCGCTTACTCTTGATGACTGCATTTTGATACGAAGGAATCGCCAGGGTCGCCAACAAGGCAACGATAAGCAGCGCTACCATTATTTCTATCAGTGTAAAACCGCTGTTCACTCGCATCGCCGCTCCTGGCACTTTCTGTCAACAAGCGACAATTCCGGCCAATTGATCATTTCGCGCCAGCTCAGCCGCCCAGCCCGCAGCGGTGCCTGGATACCGGACGCACCTGCAGGTAGCGATTTACGATAAACAGTTTGCAGCACTACCTGGGTAGTCTCGCGTACGCCGAAGCCGATTGCCGTCACCCGATAGAAATACGCCGGCTTGCCGCTGAATTGGCTAATACTTTTATCGTCCAGTAATTCGATTGCATAGCGTGGAGCCCTGGCTGGCAAAGAACCCGCACCAAAAGGAAAGGCATTCCCGGTAAAACGACCATAAGCCACGGTATGCACGGTAAGCGGCGCATCATCGGTAAAATCGAGAGTCTTCCAGGTCGGTGTCCTGCCATCTGCAATGGCGCGACACAAACCCAGATAGACGTTCTGTATGCCGCTGCCGCAGGAACTATCACCAGTCTCGGGAAAGCCCGGACTACTCTCGGCAGAGAAAATATAGCTGCGCGATTCACTGATATCAGGTGAATGCCGGATATCCAGTTCAGCATCAAGCAATGCTGCTTCCGCCGCCTGGAAAGCGATCAGCCTGTCCCTGTCATTGCGCGCGGTCTTTTCTCCCTGCAGCGCAATCTGTGCCGTGGCAACTCCCAACAACAGTACCAGTTGCAACATGATGAGCGTAGTGAACAAGGTCGCGCCGACTTGCAGCCTGCTGCATCGGTGTGGATATGCCTTCATGGCGCTGAGCCGCCAATATCGTTACGCAGCAATATGGTTTGCGTAAACACTTTCCTGATACGCTTTTGCACGGCAGGTGACAGGTTCGCTTCATCGATACGCGTACCCTTATCATCAATACGGTCGTAAGCACTGCCGAATAAATAATGTACCTCGCGTGGCACATCACCCCGGGCCGCCTGTTCGCTGCGCATCAACAGCGATACCCTGATGGAACGTATCCTTTTCCAATATGTCCTGCGATTTTTATCGGCTGCACGGGCTAGCGCATTTTCACCTGTCAGCGGCATGGCATCATCGAGGGCATCGATATCACTGGCATTGACAAAGCGATCTGCGAGCCCGTCGCCATCAACATCTACACCATACAAAACCTGAAACGATTCAACACCACGGGCAATCGCATCGGCACTCCATCCCTTCTGCGAGCGATATTTGCAGCGCAATTCGGGTTCGCCACCACTGTCCCGCGCCACATAGAAAATACTCCAGCCACGCGCCTCATCCGCATGTTGCTGCGAAGCGGCCGCAGGTACGATCAAGCCGGCGCAATTGACGATCACTTCACCATCACCAAAGAAACGCAGGGCCATCACATCGCTGCCATTCACGGTAGCCGAAGGTGCCGCCTCCGCCAATGCCGGACCAGTCCGTTTCAGGCTGCGCGCATCCATGCCCATGATGTCGGGGCTGAAGTCCGCCGTGCGACGGATCGGAGTGCCGTCGCCATCCCGGTTTTCATAGCCGGCCTGGCGAATGGCGCGCGACAACATTTCAATTGCATAAGGCCCGGTCTCCTGCACTTGTGCGTTTTGATCCTGCGCCAGATAAGCGGCTTTCCCAGATAAGAGCAAACCGGTAGCACTCAGGATGACAAACAAACCCAGGCTCAACGCGATCATGAGTTCAATCATCGTCAAACCTGTTTCGTATTCCCGGCAGGTGGCGGATTTCATGTCGATCCCAATGCCAGCATCAGCACGACTACAGGAGCAGGGGCCACGGCATCTGCTTCTTTCCCTGCCCACGCTATCTTGATTGCGATGGCCGCATGCGGAGCATGCATGCAATCCCAGCGGTATTGCCGCCGTGCGCTATCCCATGGCTGTGCATCCCGGCAAATGCGAAGACGCGCATCAGGCAAATCCCGCGCGATGCGTTCCAGAAAATATTGGATATCGAAACCGGCCGGTTCAGTTGCATGGGAGGCAGACGCTGGATAATCAATGCCAATGTAAGGATTGCTTTGCGTCGCTGCGCTATGCGCCGACATCGCATCGGCCATTTCAACAGCCAGGTGCAAAGCCTTGGTCTGCAAAGCGGAGTGCTGTGACGTGCGCAATGCAGTCAATTGCATACCGACGGCACCGACTACGCCAACTGCCAGTACGAATATGGAAACCAGGACTTCCATCAATGAAAATCCGTTTTCTGCAGAAGTCGTCATGCCTTCCCTCCGTCGAAACGTTCGAATGCGAGCGGATATTCTGTGAAGGGGATGGGTTTCTTCGTATCCCATCAATATGGGAATTACAGCGTTCAGGCGACCGGATTCATCCCGAAAGCAGGGGAATCGTTTTTAATCTGGAATGTTTTAAAAGGAATCAGCCTATCGCCAGCGCGATCACGCCGATTGCTATAAAGATGGCGCCTATCAGCCTTTGGATGCGATCACCTTCTTTCAACAGGTGACCGCCGATAATGGCAGCAAAGAGCATGGATACTTCACGCGCCGGCGCCACATGCGACAAGGGAGCCAGCTTCACCGCGTACAGCACGAGTACATAGGATACGGGACTGATGGCACCGACGATCAATGCATACTTCCACTGCTTCTTCCACAAGCTGGCTGCCGTCGCCCGATCCTGAAAATAAGTCGGAGCCAGTATGACGATACGAATAAAATTCCCCATGTAATCGATCAGGATCGGCGACATCAGCATGAACTTGACCGCATAGCCATCCACCACGGTATAACTGGCAATGAAGGCCCCCGTCAGCAAGCCGTAGAAGATGCCGACATGCACCCGTTTACGTTGTACCGGATCCCTGGCAGCAAGGAAAAGTTTGGGACCACCGGCAATCAGGAATACCCCCAGCACAACCCCAGCTATACCCGCGATGCCGAGTGTCGATATATGCTCGCCCAGCAACATCAGTGCCGCCATCGATGACAGCAAAGGACCTGAACCGCGTGCCAGTGGGTAAACAACCGTCAAGTCTGCCTTGCGATACCCACGTAGCAACACCACGTAATAAATGACATGCAGGATACCGCTGACAAGGATCACTATCCATTCGTCCCAGCCCCAACCCGGCACTACATTCCATGCCAGGCTTACGCCAAGCGGGGTCCAGACCAGGGCAAGGAAGAGACTGGTGAATAAGGCAAAGCGCGCATCACCACCGGCACGCTTGGCGACAATATTCCAGCCGGCATGGATAAAACCGGCAGTGATGAGTAGAGCGAGGGCGGAAAAAGACATGGGAAATTTGCTGCAATGACTAAGCCTGGCGATCAGGCATTCACATTTTCAAAAGCCTGTTTGATGTAAGCCGCGAGATGCTTGCTCTTGATCTCAGCCAGGCTGTGTATCTTGATATGACGGCGCAGCTTGCCCTTGCCTTCAAGGACCTGCCACTCATCATTCAAATCGCAACCGCGGCCGAATTCAATGGAGATGTGTTCGGCGTAGGCAAATACGCCGCAAAAGTCTTTCGGCGCGGCAAACATGAAGCCGCCGTACATCACACGTTCGGAAGCCTGTTTCACTTCTGTATAGATGACGCGCCGTGCTGCCGCTACCAGTTCATGACGCTCGGGATTGACCAGGCGAATATCATTGAGCAGCTGTTCGACCCTTGCGTCCGTCATTTTGCCGGTTTGCGCTCGCGCCCTACTTCGGCAATCGCATCCTGGAATTCGGCGACGTCTTCAAAGCTCTTGTAAACCGAAGCGAAGCGGATATAGGCAATCTTGTCGAGGCGCTGCAATTCGCGCATGACCAGTTCACCGATCTGGCCGGAGATCACTTCGCGCTCGCCGCTGGACAGCAGCTTTTGTTCTATGCGATGGATAGCGGCATCGACCGCTTCTGCGGAAACCGGACGCTTGCGCAAGGCCAGTTGCAAGCTGCCCTGTAATTTCTTTGGATCAAAATCGGTACGGCTGCCATTCTTCTTTACCACCACCGGCATCGTCAGTTCGATGCGTTCGTAGGTCGTGAAGCGCTTGTCGCAGCTGGTGCAACGGCGGCGCCGGCGAATGCTATCGCCTTCCTCGGAGACACGTGTGTCGAGGACCTGGGTATCGTCGTGCTGGCAAAAAGGACATTTCATCGCGGTGCCTGGCCTTCAAGGTCATTACGTCAGCAAAAATTGTTCGTCGGCAAATTATGCCGGACAAATAGCTATACTACTTAAGCCAACATCCCAAAATGGCCTTGTCCGGAACAATTATCCCGACAAGGCCATTTTGTAGCGCCCTTCATGCTGCCGAAGGGCGCTGTACCACTACACAAACTTTAAATCAAAATACTCAGCCGTAGACCGGGAATGCATCCGTCAGCTTTTTCACTTCAGCCTTGACGCGTTCGATGGTCGCGGCATCGTTAGGATTTTCCAATACATCGGCGATCAGGTTGCCGACTTTGGTCGCTTCCGCTTCCTTGAAACCACGGGTCGTCATGGCCGGGCTGCCGAGACGGATGCCCGAGGTGACGAATGGTTTTTCCGGATCGTTAGGGATCGCATTCTTGTTGCAGGTAATGTGCGCGGAACCGAGCAGGTTTTCTGCGTCTTTACCGGTAATCTTCTTCGCGCGCAAATCAACCAGCATCACATGCGATTCGGTACGGTTGGAAACGATACGCAAACCACGTGCAATCAATGCCTTCGCCAATGCGTCGGCGTTTTTCACGACTTGTTGCTGGTAGGTTTTGAACTCAGGTGCCAGTGCTTCCTTGAACGCAACCGCTTTACCGGCAATCACGTGCATCAAAGGACCGCCTTGCAAGCCCGGGAAGATCGCCGAGTTGATGATTTTTTCGTGTTCGGCCTTCATCAGGATGAAGCCGCCGCGTGGGCCACGCAACGATTTATGCGTAGTCGAAGTAACGAAGTCTGCGAATGGCACCGGATTCGGGTATTCGCCTGCTGCGATCAAACCGGCGTAGTGCGCCATGTCGACCATGAAGTAAGCGCCGATTTCCTTGGCGATTTTGGCGAAGCGTTCGAAGTCGATGCGCAATGCGTAAGCGGATGCACCTGCGATGATCAGCTTCGGCTTGTGTTCACGTGCCAGGCGTTCCATCGCGTCGTAATCGATTTCTTCCTTGTCGTTCAAGCCGTAGGAAACGACGTTGAACCATTTGCCCGACATATTCAATGCCATGCCGTGCGTCAGGTGACCGCCTTCGGCCAGCGACATACCCATGATGGTGTCGCCTGGTTTCAGGACTGCCAGAAACACGCCCTGGTTGGCTTGCGAACCGGAGTTAGGTTGTACGTTGGCCGCATCGGCGCCGTACAGCTGCTTGAGGCGGTCGATCGCCAGTTGCTCGACGATATCTACATATTCGCAACCACCGTAGTAACGCTTGCCCGGATAACCTTCGGCGTATTTATTGGTCAGTTGCGTGCCTTGCGCTTCCATTACCGCCGGCGACGTGTAGTTCTCGGATGCGATCAGCTCGATGTGCTCTTGCTGACGGGTATTTTCCTTCTGGATGGCCGACCACAGTTCTGCGTCTGTTTTTGCGAGGGTCTGGTCTTTTGAAAACATGAATCACTCCAATCGTTCAAAAAATGGGCAGGAAGCTAATATCGAACACAAACCGCGACAAAGTCACGACTTGCCAATACAACACTACCTGGGATCGAATGAGGAGGCCGGAAACGGAATTGACAGGCAGCCTCAGTCGTACTCTCCATTCGGGCTACCCAGGCGCACGGCAATGAAATCTCACGCTTCACGGTGGGTAAGCCCACCTTACGACGTAATTTACCTATAAACAGCAGGAAAACCAGTCGGATTCGCCAGTCACGTGAGACGAAATGGTGCAAGGATTCTACGACAAGCGCCTGTTTTCGGCAAGCAGCACACTTGTTCACAGACGATAAACAAATGACAATATCCGGACCCTGCCCGCCACCCATGGCGGCACTGATACAATTCTGCATCCGCAGCGTCTGGCGGGAAGGAATGCCCCCTCTTCCGCAGCCACGCCACCCACCCGCATCAAGAATGGATTGCCGCACAATATGAAAATCGCCACCTGGAACGTCAACTCACTCAAAGTCCGCCTGCCGCAAGTCTTGCAATGGCTGACCGACAATCCGGTCGATGTGCTGTGCCTGCAGGAAACCAAAACCGTAAATGAAAAATTCCCACTGGCGGAAATTGAAGCCGCCGGTTACCACGTCGTGTACACCGGACAAAAAACCTATAACGGCGTCGCTATCCTGTCGCGCCACCCAATCGATGATGTGGTGAAAAACAATCCACTGTTTGACGATGAGCATCAACGCATCATCATCGGCACGATCCAGGGCGTGCGCATCATCTGCGCTTACATCCCGAATGGGCAGTCATTGGAATCGGATAAATACCAATACAAATTGCGTTGGCTGGCCGGTTTGCATGAATTGCTCGCGCATGAATTGAAGCAACATGAAAACGTCGCGCTGCTCGGCGACTACAACATCGCCCCGGAAGACCGCGATGTGCATGATCCGGTCGCATGGCAAGGCCAGGTGCTGGTATCGGAACCGGAGCGTGCCGCTTTCGTACGCATGCAGGAAATGGGCTTCACCGATGCTTTCCGCATGTTCGAGCAAGCGGAAAAACTTTATAGCTGGTGGGATTACCGTCAGATGGGCTTCCGTCTCAATCGCGGCTTGCGTATCGATCACATCCTGTTGTCGCCGTCCTTGGCCAAACGCTGCACCGCCTGCGTGATCGACAAGGTACCGCGCAAATGGGAGCAACCATCCGACCACACCCCGGTGATTGCAACGCTGGACTAAGGATCACTACCGCTTCAGGCAGATGGAGTTAAAGTCTCGTCTGCCTGGAGTATGAGTTGCCAGTAACCGACATCCAGCCACTGATCAAACTTTTTGCCTATCTGCGGCAAGTGCGCCACTTTTACAAAGCCCAGTTTTTCATGCAGCGCCACGCTGCCCGGATTGGGTAAGACAATGCCACCCAATACCGCATGCACCGACTGCTTGGCCAGTTCGGCAATCAGTGCTTTGTATAAGAGCGTGCCCAGGCCTTTGCCGCCGCTATCCTGTCCCAGGTAGACCGAACCTTCGACCGAGTGTTGATAGGCCTTCCTCACCTTCCATTTGCTGGCGTAGGCATAACCGAGGATACGTCCATCCGCTTCATATACCAGCCAAGGAAATTGCTGCAGCGTTTCTTCTATACGCAAGGCCATTTCATCCGCACTGACCGCTTCCATCTCAAAACTGATGACGGTATTAAGCACGTAATGGTTATAGATATGACAGATGGCGGCGGCATCGTTGACGGTCGCCAGGCGTATCGCATCAGACATGGTGGGCTTCAGGAAAGTAAGGTATTCCCAGTATAAGCAAAGTAGCAGCGGGCAGCTTGGCCGCATGCAGGCAAACGCCATAAAAAAAGCCCCGCCATCAAGGCGGGGCTTTATATTGCTCACCCATGCAAGGGTGAGCAGGCAATCATTCAATCCGGCTCACACCGGATTGAATGCCATCATCAGTCAACGGTTGCGCCGCTTTCTTTCACGACTTTCGCCCATTTCACCGATTCTTCTTTTACGAAGGCAGCGAAGTTTTCCGGGCTGTCGCCGACGTAGTCAGAGCCGGTATCTGCCAGGATTTTTTGGAATGCTGGCTCTTTCATGATTTTCTGGGTTTCAGCATTGATCTTGTTGACGATCGCTTTTGGTGTGCCGGCTGGTGCGAAGAAACCGTACCAGGCGTAGGAAACCACAGCAGGCAAACCTGCTTCAGCGAAGGTCGGTACGTCAGGCAATTGCGACGAACGTTGTGCGCCCGACACTGCGATTGCTTTTACCTTACCGCTCTTGATGTGCGGCATGATCGCGATCATGCTGTCGAACATCACAGGCACGTGACCACCGAGCAAATCCGAAATGGCAGGAGCCGAACCTTTGTAAGGAACGTGCGTCATTTCCAGCTTGGTGACGCTCTTGAACAATTCACCGGTCATGTGCTGTGGTGTGCCCGAACCAGCCGAAGCGTAGGAGAACTGACCTTTTTGCGCCTTGATGTAAGCCATCAATTCTTTCAAATTGTTGGCAGGTACGGATGGGTTAGCCACCAGTACCAGCGGTACGCGCAACAGGTTGGTGATAGGTACCAGATCCTTGCTCGGATCGAAGGTCATTTTTTTGTACAGGCTAGGATTGATCACAATCGGAGCGCTGGAGGTAATCAACAGTGTGTTGCCGTCTGCTGGCGCACGTGCCACTGCTGCACTACCGATGTTGCCGCCGCCACCGCCGCGGTTATCGATCACGAATGGATGGCCGAGGTCTTCGGTCAGGCGTTTCGCAACAGGACGTGCAGCGATGTCAGATGGACCGCCTGGTGGCCAAGGCACCACGACCGTTACCGTCGAGTTTGGCCAGCTTTGGGCCAGGGCGTTAACAGAAAAACTCGCTGCTGCGGCAAATGCGCACAGGAGTATTTTGCTGCCGCGGGATAGTTGTCTCATCATTCAATCCTTATAGAAAAGTAAATCACGCTTCAGGGATTGCGCACTTGCAAAAAACGACAAGCACACAGAACCGGAATCGCTAAGGGCAAAGGCGACGGATATTGCGCCCAGGGAAGGAAGGATACCTCATTCGGAATCCTCATAACGATTTTTACGCAGCGAATATGCGACTAATATCCCGACCTTTATCGCTGCAAATACTTACCTGAAACTTACAGTGAACTTGCAACAGCATCATCCGCATAGTCAGAACCCAGTGGTCCGACGCGCAGGACGTAACCTGCTTCATTGACGATATTTTCTACAGTTGCCAGAAACAAATTCGCTGTGGCGCCGGGTGCATAGATGCAGAGTATCTCAATTGCAAAATCCTGCCCTTGCGCGGCCGGATACTGCACGTAGATTTCACCGCTTTCGATGAAGCGCAAATAACTGTTCAGCTTGGCTTGCAACAGCTGTAAATGGGCATCGTCCCACACCAGATCGTCGAGTATCCCGAGCGTACAGGTACCGGCCGCCAGGTCCAGGCTGACCGTATCTATCAATTCGCTTTGCTCTACCGTCATCGCGTGCTGGCAATCAGCGTTTGATCAATTGCTTTTCAAACGCGATATCGGACTTGGTCTGGCGCCGCGGCTTTTGCGGACCGTAGGCTTTGACGAAGGTGACGAATTCATCGAGCGGCAAACGTTCGCTGACGATCACCGGTTTATCGCCGGCATTGTCGACCAGATAAAACAATTCTTCGGAAGTGCGCACCATCGCATAGTGCTCGTTTCCGCTTCGTTCCTTCAGTCGCTCGACGGCGGCAGTGGCTCTGGTTGATCTCATACTATCCTCGGCAATGGACGACTTAGCGCAGGCGCGCGGTCAGCATCCAGTAATGTTCATAGTGGTGAACACGCATATCTTTCAACAAAGGTCCGAGACGTTTGCGCAAGGTGCTATTGGTATAGTAATTCTTCAGGACTTCGTAACGCTCGCCATTCGGCGCCGCATGGATCTGGTAAGTATTGCCTTCCTGGTCAGTGCGGGCGATCACGGTCTTTTCAGTATCAACCTGCGAATTGTCGACCAATACCAGCAAGCCGTTCTCGCCAATGATCTTGCGGATACGCGCTATCACTTCGGCCTGGTCCTGGCGTCGTACATGCGACCACCAGAAGCCGGCGAAGCACGCGGTGAACTCGCCTTCGACCTTGGGATCCATCGCGTCAACAACTGCAAACTGCACCACATCTTCCGGCAACTCGCGGGTTTTAGCCTGTTCCAGCAAGCTCGGGTTGATGTCGGTCGCCAGTACCGAAGCCGCGTATTCAGCCAGCTCATCGGTCCAGTAACCATCGCCACAAGCGAGTTCCAGCACCTGCTGGTCCGTCATCAAGTCACGCAAGGTGTCCATGATTTCATCCAGCGCATCTGCGCCATCCGGGTTTTCAATATCTTCTTCATCGAAGTTATTGCGGACCGCGTAGTACTCTGCCATATCGGTGTTTACCGGTTTAATCATGCTGCTTCTGCTTCCAGTTCAAAATAGTGAATACTCATTCAAAGTTCATACATATCTTTTTCGCCGTTCAATACCTGCTCGACCAGTTTGCGGTTGAGGGTAGGCGTCAGCAATTCGATAAATGTAAATACATAGCTGCGCAAGTATGCGCCCTGCTTCAGCGCCACGCGTGACACATTGGTGCCGAACAAATGCCCGGCCGGGATGGCACGCAGGTTCTTGTCGCGCTCCGCATCAAAGGCCATGCCGGCGATGATACCTATGCCCATGCCAAGTTCGACATAAGTTTTGATCACATCGGCATCAATCGCTTCCAGCAGGATGTCCGGTTTCAGGTTACGCAGCGCAAAGGCATGGTCTATCTTGTTGCGGCCGGCAAATGCGCTGTCATAAGTAATCAGCGGGTAAGCGGTCAACTCTTCCAGCGTAATCGACTTCGATTTGAGCAAAGGATGATCGACCGGCACCACCACCTGGTGCTCCCATTGATAACAAGGCAAGGAAATCAAGCCCTCGATGCTGGCGATCGATTCCGTCGCAATCGCCAGGTCCGCCTGGTCCATCAGCACCATATCGGCGACCTGCTTGGGATTGCCTTGCAATAAAGACAATCTTACCTTCGGGAATTTCTGCGTAAACGCCTGTACCACCTTCGGCAGCGAATAGCGCGCCTGCGTGTGGGTGGTCGCGATCGTAAAGCTGCCGCTGTCATGCGCGGCAAATTCATTGCCTATGCGTTTGAGGCCGTCAATTTCCTGCATGATCAGCTCAACCGACTTCAAAACCGCCCGTCCCGGCTCGGTCAGGCCGCGGATCCGCTTGCCGTGGCGGGAAAAAATATCCACGCCCAGCTCTTCTTCCAACTCAATAATTGCCTTGGAGACACCCGGTTGAGAGGTAAACAGTGCCTTGGCAGCTTCGGTCAAATTAAAGTTCTGCCGCACCGCTTCCCGAACGAAGCGAAGTTGATGAAGATTCATGTCTTCCCCTCATGTTTTCGACTGAAAACACGCATTTGCGTGTCCCCGTCATTTTTCATTATTGCTTATATCAAAAAAGCATATAAGCAAATAATTAGTAAGTAGTTTGGAATAAGGCTCAAGTTTATTACTATTCGCCCTACTTTGCGCGAGGTCTTATGTCGGTTACTTATATTGTTTCAGGTTTTGCTGTCGGTTTACTGGTCGGTTTGACCGGTGTCGGCGGCGGCTCCCTGATGACACCGCTCCTGACCCTGCTGTTTGGCGTGTCGCCGACAGTGGCGGTCGGGACCGACCTCGCCTTCGCTTCCACCACCAAAATCGCCGGTACCTTTGCCCATCGCTACAAGGGTAATGTGCACTGGAATATCGTCAAGCAACTGTGCATAGGCGCTTTACCGGCAGCCGTGCTGACCACACTCGTATTGAAGTACCTCGGCGGCCTCGACAAGGAAATCGGCCAGGTCATCCGTTATTCGATCGCCGGCTCCGTCATGCTGACCGTGATCGCACTGATTTTCCGTACCCGCCTGCAAAACTGGATGAGCGCGCATCCGAACCGTCAGTTCCATGGCAAAAAACTGGTCACAGCGACCATAGTTTCGGGTGCAATTCTCGGTACATTGGTTACAATCTCGTCTATTGGTGCCGGAGCAATCGGCGCCACCATACTGGTTCTGCTTTATCCACGCCTGACACCGGCTGAAATTGCCGGTACCGACATTGCCTATGCAGTGCCTTTGACCGCGATTGCGGCCCTCGGCCACTGGTGGCTCGGATCGATCCATTGGGAATTACTGGCCATGCTGTTGCTGGGCTCCGTGCCGGGCATCACCCTGGGATCGCTGGCGTCACGAGCCATACCGGAAAAAGTATTGCGCGTTCTGTTGGCCACCACGCTGACAACCGTTGCCTTCAAGTTAGTTTATTAAGGAATTGAGATGTATCGCTACGATCAATACGACCATCAAATCGTCAAAGAACGCATCGCGCAATACCGCGATCAGGTCCGTCGTCGCCTGTCCGACGAATTGGCAGAGGATGAATTCCGTATCCTGCGCCTGCAAAACGGCCTGTACCTGCAGCGCCATGCCTACATGTTGCGCATCGCCGTTCCTTACGGCCTGCTGTCGTCGGCGCAAATGCGCATGTTCGGCCATATCGCCCGCAAGTATGACCGCGGCTATGGTCACTTCACGACGCGCCAGAATATCCAGTTCAACTGGATCAAGCTGGAAGAAACACCGGACATCCTGACCGAACTGGCTTCGGTCGAAATGCACGCGATCCAGACCTCGGGGAACTGCATCCGCAACACCACTTCGGACGAACTGGCCGGCGTGGCTGCGGATGAAATCGTCGATCCGCGCCCCTATGCAGAAATCATCCGCGAATGGAGTACCTTCCATCCGGAATTCGCCTACCTGCCACGTAAGTTCAAGATCGCCATCAATGGCGCAGTCGAAGACCGTGCGGCAACCGCCGTGCATGACATCGGTCTGCACGTGATCAAGAATGAAGAAGGCGAAGTCGGCTTCCGCGTACTGGTTGGTGGCGGCATGGGCCGTACCCCTATCCTCGGCAGCGTGATTTGCGAATTCCTGCCATGGCGCCACGTCATGACTTACCTCGAAGCGATCCTGCGCGTCTACAACCAATACGGTCGTCGCGACAATATCTACAAAGCACGTATCAAGATCCTGGTCAAAGCGATCGGCATCGATGAATACCGTCGCCAGGTCGAAGCTGAATGGCAAGACATCAAGGACGGTCCGGGCACCCTGACCGAAGAAGAACTGCAACGCGTTGCAGCATTCTTCACCATGCCTGCCTACGACACCCTGCCGGCAAGCGATGCAGAGTTTGAAAAGCATAAAGCAGAAAACAAAGCCTTCAACAGCTGGCTGACCCGCAACGTCAAGCCGCATAAGGTGAGCGGTTACGCCGCCGTAGTTCTGTCAATGAAGAAAACCGGCGTGCCGCCGGGCGACGCGACTGCAGAACAGCTGGACTTCATGGCTGAGCTGGCAGACCGTTACAGCTTTGGCGAATTGCGCGTCACGCATGAACAAAACGTGGTGCTGTCGGACGTCAGGATTGCCGACCTGTACGCAGTGTGGGAAGCGGCCAAATCGCAAGGCCTGGCGACACCGAATATCGGTTTGCTGACCGACATCATCTGCTGCCCTGGTGGTGACTTTTGCTCGCTGGCGAATGCCAAATCGATCCCTATCGCGGAAGCGATTGCCGAGCGTTTCGATAACCTCGACTTCCAGCACGATATCGGCGACATCGAACTGAATATTTCCGGCTGTATCAATGCCTGCGGTCACCATCACGTCGGCAACATCGGCATCCTTGGTGTCGATAAAGACGGCGCCGAGTGGTACCAGGTGTCAATCGGCGGTGCGCAAGGCAATACCAGCTCGATCGGCAAGATCATCGGCCCTTCGTTCTCGGCGCACCAAATGCCGATCGTGATCGAACGCCTGCTCGAAGTATATGTACGCGACCGTATCGAAGACGAACGCTTCATCGATACCACACGCCGTATCGGCGTGACGCCATTCAAGGACCATGTGTACGCAACGCCTATCAAGGTTGCGCACGCCGCAGGAGAAGATGCATATGCATAACATCATCAAAGATAAAGCCGTAGTCGGCACCGACGACTGGAACCTGTTGCGCCTGGCTGAAGGCGAAACCGCTGAAACCGTTACGGTCCCGGCCGGCCAAGTCATCGTGCCGCTGACCGTATGGCAGGCACAAGCTGCCACTTTGAAAGCACGCAGCGATGTCGGCGTCTGGCTCGCCAGCGATGAACGTCCGGAAGCACTGAAAGACGATACTGCAACGCTGCAAATGATCGCCGTCGATTTCCCTAAATTCGGCGATGGCCGCGGTTACTCGATCGCTTACAACCTGCGCATGCGCTTTGATTACACCGGCGAATTGCGTGCAGTCGGCGACGTCCTGCGCGACCAGTTGTTCTATATGCAGCGCGTTGGCTTCAACTCGTTTGCCGTCCGTGCGGATCGCGACGTCAACGATGCATTGAAAGGCTTGAGTGATTTCTCCGAAAGCTATCAGCAATCGTGGGATAAAAAGACCCCATTGTTCCGTCGTGTAGATCGTCAGGCAGTCGCCCCAAAATGAATGAAGCAGACTTTGCCGCGCTGGTAGCGGCCACCCGGGAAACACTGCAGCGCGTAGCGGACCAGTTCGCACCTGCAGTCTTCGCTTCCAGCCTGGCGGCGGAAGACATGGTGTTGACCGACATGATCCTGCGCGACAAGCTGCAGGACAAGATAGGCATCTTTACGCTGGAAACCGGCCGCCTGCATGCAGAAACGCTGAGCGTGCTGGACCGCATCAAGGAAACCTACGGTTACGACGTTGAACTGTACCGCCCGCAGCCGGAAGCGGTTGAGGCGTATGTCCAGCAAAACGGCCTGAACGCTTTCTATGAAAGCGTGGACATGCGCAAGGAATGCTGCCGCATCCGCAAGGTTGAGCCGCTCAATCGTGCGCTGGCCGGCAAGCACGCCTGGGTCACCGGCCAGCGTCGTGCGCAATCGACCACCCGCGCCGCACTCGATGTGCAAGAGCAGGACGAAGCGCACGCTATGGTGAAGTTCAATCCGCTCGCGGACTGGTCGGAAGAAGATGTGTGGCACTACATACGCAGCAACGACGTGCCGTACAACCCGCTGCACGACAAGGGTTATCCGTCGATCGGCTGCGAACCCTGCACCCGCGCCATCCAGCCGGGCGAAGATGTACGCGCCGGACGCTGGTGGTGGGAAAACCCGGAATCCAAGGAATGCGGCTTGCACGTCGTCGACGGCAAGCTAATCAGAATCAAACCCGTAGCAACTAACGCCTGAGATCCTATGAACACAGTAGTTGATAAATTATTTCTCGACAGCGCCAGCAACAAGCACCTGGACTGGCTGGAGTCGGAAGCCATCCACATCATGCGTGAAGTGGCGGCTGAATGCGCCAACCCTGCCCTGCTGTTTTCCGGCGGCAAGGACTCGGTCGTGATGTTGCGCCTGGCGGAAAAAGCCTTCCGTCCCGGCAAATTCCCATTCCCGCTGGTACACATCGATACCGGCCACAACTTTGATGAAGTCATCACCTTCCGCGACAAGCGCGCCGCCGAACTCGGCGAACGCCTGATCGTCGGCTCGGTGGAAGATTCGATCAAGCGCGGTACCGTGCGCCTGCGCAATCCCCTGACCGATTCGCGCAATGCGGCGCAAGCTGTGACCTTGCTGGAAACCATCGCAGAACATAAATTCGACGCCTGCATCGGCGGCGCCCGCCGCGATGAAGAAAAAGCCCGTGCCAAGGAACGTATCTTTTCCTTCCGTGATGAATTCGGCCAATGGAATCCAAAAGCGCAACGTCCTGAACTCTGGGACCTGTACAACACCCGCGTCCATCCGGGCGAAAACATGCGTGTATTCCCGATTTCGAACTGGACCGAACTCGACGTCTGGCAATACATCGCCCGCGAAAAACTGGAACTGCCATCGATTTACTTTGCACACCAGCGCGAAGTCATCCCGCGCAACGGCTTGCTGGTACCACTGACACCATTGACCCCGGCCAAGGAAGGCGAAACCGTCGAAACCCAGACCGTACGCTTCCGTACCGTCGGCGACATTTCCTGCACCTGCCCGGTCTCGTCGGATGCGGATAGCGTTGAAGCCATCATCGCGGAAACAGCCGTCACCCAGATCACCGAGCGCGGCGCGACCCGCATGGACGATCAAACGTCCGAAGCATCGATGGAAAAACGTAAAAAAGAAGGATATTTCTGATGAACGCAGTAGTTGCAGATCAATTGTCATCCAAAGCCGGCACGCCATCGGCTGAACGCGGCTTGCTGCGCTTTATTACCGCCGGCTCCGTTGATGACGGTAAGAGCACGCTGATCGGTCGCCTGCTGTTCGACAGCAAAGGTATCTTCGCCGATCAACTGGATGCGATGTCACGTGCCAAGCACAAGCGCACCGTCGGCGATACCATCGACCTGTCCCTGCTGACCGATGGCCTGGAAGCAGAACGCGAACAAGGCATCACGATTGACGTGGCCTATCGTTACTTCGCCACGCCAAAACGCAAATTCATCATCGCCGACACCCCGGGCCATGAACAGTACACCCGCAATATGGTGACCGGCGCGTCGACCGCAGACGCCGTCATCATCCTGATCGACGTCTCCAAGGTCAAACTGGGCGACGACGGCAGCGTGGAATTGCTGATCCAGACCAAACGTCATTCGACCATTGCGCACTTGCTGCAAATCGAACACGTGATCGTGGCCGTCAACAAGATGGATCTGGTGAACTACGACCAGACCGTGTACGACCGTATCGTGGCTGCTTACGCAGAGTTTGCAAAAACCCTGGGCCTGAAAGACATCCGTCCTATCCCATTGTCCGCCCTCACCGGCGACAACGTGGTTGCGAGCGGCGGCAATATGCCTTGGTACCAGGGTCCTACCCTGATCGAATTGCTGGAATCGCTGAGCGTCTACGATGAATCGCACGACGAACCATTCCGCTTCCCGGTACAACTGGTTGCGCGTCACAACGGCCACGAAGCCGATGACTTCCGCGGCTACATGGGTCGTATCGAAGCCGGTAAAGTCAGCAAGGGCGACAAGCTGGTGATCCAGCCGAGCGGCCAGACTGCCACCGTCAAGGATATCCAGACCCTGGATGGCTCACTGGAACAAGCGGTGGTCGGTCAATCGATCACCCTGCTGCTGGAAGAGTACGTCGACATTTCGCGTGGCGATATGTTGTCGGCTGCAAACCGTCCGGCTGAATTGCTCAAGACCGTGAATGCAGACCTGTGCTGGCTGTCGGAAGAACCGCTGGATACCCGTCGCAAATACTGGCTCAAGCACACCACCCGCCAGGTCGCTGCACGCGTGACCAAGATCGATACCCTGCTCGACATCAACACCCAGGAAAAACGTCCTGCCGATGAAGTCAAACTCAACGGTATCGCACGCGTCACACTGAATGTTGCGCAACCATTGGCGGCAGATGCCTACGATGAAATCCGTTCCACCGGCTCCTTCATCCTGATTGATGAAGTCACGCATCAAACCGTGGCCGCCGGCATGATCCGCCTCGACTAAGAGGCATCAGCCATAGCAGCATGACAGAAGAAAAAAAAGCGTACGGCAAGGTGTATCTGATCGGTGCCGGGCCCGGTGCCGTTGACCTGATCACCGTACGCGGTGCGCGCATCCTGGCGCAAGCCGATGTCGTGCTGCACGACGCACTGGTTACGCCTGAAATGCTGGAGCTGTGCCCGCAGGCGGAAAAAATTTCCGTCGGCAAACGCAGCGGCCAGCGCTCTACCGCGCAACTGGCAATCAACCAGTTACTGGTCGATTGCGCCGCCAAATACAAATTGATAGTACGCCTGAAAGGCGGCGATCCCATGCTGTTCGGACGTGCCGATGAAGAACTGCATGCGCTGGAAGCGCACGGCATAGAAATCGAAATCGTCCCCGGCATCACCACCGCCTTCGCCGCCGCCGCCGCGGCACAACTGCCGCTGACCAAGCGTGGTATCGCACGCAGCATTGCCTTCTTTACCTCCGCCACCGCACCAAACCAGCCGGACCAGCTCACGCTGCCGGATTGCGACACCCTGATCCAATACATGGGTGGTCGTGAAGCCATGGTTACCGCGCAAAAGCTACTGGAACAGGGCCGCTCGCCGGACTTGCCGGTCGTTATCGTGGAAAACTGCAGCCTGCCAAATCAAAAGATAGTGCGCATGAATTTGCGCGAACTGGAACGCGGTTTGCAGGATACGCAGGGACCGGTGCTGGTGATGATAGGTGCCGCGCTCGCCGCGCGGCAATAACTGACTTCAGTTCAGCGTACCCAGGCAATAGCTGGCCATCGCCTGTAATACCTGTTCATTTTCCCCGACTGCTTCGACAATAGTGAAACTGACTGCAGGATATTGCAGTTTCAATTCATCAACGATGCTTGGCAAATCAGCCCGTACATGACCGCCCTGCCCGAGGAAGACCGGTACCACCGTGACTTCCGTCACGCCGGCCTGCGCCAGTTCCGCCATTAGTTCCGGCAAACGCGGCGTCATCAATTCGAGGAAAGCCAGTTCCACCACCAGCTCGGGCGATTGCGCTTTGACCAGCGCCTGCAGGCGCTGGAACGGTTCGGCCCAGCGTGGGTCGCGGGCGCCGTGCGCAAACAGGATGAGCGCACGCTTGTTCATCAATGACGCTCGACCCACATCAGCGCACCCACCGCCACCGTCAGGAACAGGAGGCTAGGCAGGATAGCCGTCGCAAACGGTGGCCAGGTATTGAGCAAACCGAGGTGCGAGAACAGGCTGTTAATCAGCTGGAAGCTGACGCCTATCATGATGCCGGTAAAGATCTTCAGGCTGACGCCACCAGAACGGAAATGCAGGTAAGCAAAGGGCAAAGCCAGCGCCATCATGACGAATACCGCGAATGGATAAACCACTTTTTTCCACAAGGCGATTTCATAGCGCACTGTATCGCGATTATTTTCCGACAGGTATTGCGTGTAATTCACCAGCGCGATGGCGGACATGGTGGCCGGATCGGTGAAACCCACCGACAGGATTTCCGGCGTCATTTCCGATACCAGCGATTGGGTCTTGAACTTGCTGGTGGAAATCGCAGTGGTGATATCCGTCGCGGTAGTCGCTCCCTGCAATTTGCTTTCTCCGAAAGCGGCGACCGTGCCGTCATTCAGCGTCCAGGTATTTGCGCCCGCATAATCGGCTGAGCCTGCAGTGATCAATGAAGTCAGGTGGAAATTGCGATTGAATTCATAAATCTTCAAATTCATTAATTTGCCATCCGGCCTCAGTTCACGCACGTTGACGAAGCGCGAACCGAGTACTTCACCCTCTTGGCCGTTCGAACGGATCACATCCTTGGTCCACAGCCCGGAACGGAATTCCTGCGACAGTGCACCACCCTGGCTGTTGACGCGGATTCTTTCTGCCATATTCGATGTAATCGGCACTACAAATTCACCGAAGACAAAGGTAATCAGGGCAAACACCACACCAATCTTGAGCAGGATCGCGCCGACCATCGCGGTCGACATGCTGGAGGCGCGCATGATGGTGAATTCCGAACGTGCGGCAAATTGCGATAAGGCCCAGATCGTGCCGATCAAGGCGGCAATCGGCATCAATTCATACACATAGCCCGGCATTTCCAGGACCACGTACAGGAAGGCATGCTGGATCTTGTAGCCACCATGTCCGACCGACTTCAGCTCGCCGACCAAATCGAAGAAGGCAAACAAGGCAAGGAAGGCGATCAGCACGAACAGGACTGAACGGCCGATTTCCAGCGAAAAGTATTTTTGCAGGATCTTCATGCCGCCGCCTTCCGGCTCAGGCAGGTGCGCTTGAGCAGCGACCATGCAACCAATGGGTGATAACGGCTGTTCACTTTCAGGCGCCAGGTAAAGAACACGGCAACCACGATCAGTGCGACCAGATGCACCGGCCACCAGGCCAGCATCAGCGTGGAACGATTCTGTACCACGGTCGCCTGCGCGAAGCTCAACATATTGCTATAGAAGACAAACAGGAAGAGCGCAATCAACAGATTGGCCGAGCGGCCGCCGCGTGGATTCACAAAGCCCAGCGGGATCGCCAGCAGCATCAGCAAGATACCCATCAGCGGCAGTGAGACCCGCCACAATATTTCGCCGTCATTAAAGTTATTCCGATTGCTCAGCAGTTCCTTGGTCGAAGTCGCACGCGCCGACGTATCACCGACCAACGCTTTGGACTGGGTCGCCACCAGTACCCCATAGCGGTCGAATTCCATCAATTCAAAATCCGATTGCGTCGGTATGCCGTCATAACGACGACCTTGATGCATGACGAGGAATTTGTCGCCGGCCTGGTCGATTTCAACCGTACCCTCTTTCGCGACAACGACGCTGGTCTTGCCATTCAGCACGCTGCTGACAAAGATATTCTTAACCTTGGTCGAATCACCGGACACGCCTTCGACAAAAAACACGCGATCAGACGATGAAGATTCCTGGAATTTCCCCGGCGATACGCGCGCAATATCTTCACGGTTCGCGTAACGCTCTTTATAAACGGCACTTTGTTCGTTCGACCACGGTGTCAGGAACAGGCTGAGTACCGCGGTCAGCGTCACGATAGGCAGGCCGAACATCAGGACCGGCTGGATCCACTTCGCCAGGCTAAGGCCGGAAGCAAACCAGACCACCATTTCGGAATCCTGATAGCTGCGCGTCACCACCAGCAGGACGGCGACAAAACCGGTCAGGTTCAGCAGGATAGGCAGGTAATTGAGGGCGGAAAAACCGAGTAGCGCAACGACATCCGAGGACGCGATCTTGCCACCCGCAGCCTGCCCCAGAATACGAATCAAGGTCACCGTGATCGTAATAGTAAACAGGGTAGTGAAGACGGCGCCAGCGGTACTTAGCAAATCGCGTCGGAGCGCGCGCTGAAAAATCATTGGGAGGCTATAATCGTGAATCGACAAGGAGAGTAACGCATGGACTTTAGCATAAAACCATTGGACGCAAAAAGCACTATCGGCAGTATCAAGACGGGCTGTATCGCAGTTGCCGTATTTGAAGACAAGAAACTGTCAGCAGGCGCACAGGCGCTGGATCGCAAGGGTGAAATCAGTGCTGCCCTGAAGTCCGGCGACATCAGCGGCAAAGCCGGTTCCACCCTGCTCTTGCGCGGCGTCAATGGCGGCACCACCGAACGCGTGCTGCTGGTCGGCCTCGGCAAGCAGGATGCCGTGACAGAAAAAGATTTCAACGCGGCGGCCCAGGCCGTCGTCCGTGCATTTACCACCCTCGGCAGCAGCGAAGCCGTGATTGCCCTGCCATTTGATACCGTCGCCAGCCGCGACAGCGCCTGGGCCATCCGTTGCACCATCCTGAGCGCACGCGAAGCCGCTTACCGCTTCGATAGCCTCAAAAGCAAGAAAGAACCGACCGCCAGCGGCGTCAAGAAAATCGCCTTTGCGGTACCGGCAGCAGCTGTCAACAGCGCCAGGGAAGCCGTCACGCAAGCGGTTGCCGTCGCCAACGGCATCGACCTGACCAAGGATCTCGGCAATTTCCCGGCCAACGTCTGTACGCCGACCTATCTGGCCAATACAGCCAAGAAAATGGCGAAAGAATTCAAACTGGAAGTCGAAGTACTGGACCGCAAGCAATTGCAGGCCTTGAAAATGGGCAGCTTCCTGTCGGTGACCAACGGCAGCGTCGAACCGCCTAAATTCATCGTCCTCAAGCATAACGGCGGCAAAGCCAAGGATGCACCTACCGTGCTGGTCGGCAAAGGCATCACCTTTGATTCCGGCGGCATCTCGCTGAAACCGGGCGCGGCCATGGATGAAATGAAATACGACATGGGCGGTGCGGCTTCGGTGCTCGGCACCATGCGTGCGATTGCCGAACTCAAGCTCAAGCTCAACGTCATCGTCGTCATCCCTACCTGCGAGAACATGCCGTCCGGCAGCGCGACCAAACCGGGCGATATCGTCACCTCGATGTCTGGCCAGACCATCGAAGTCTTGAATACCGACGCCGAAGGCCGTCTGGTACTGTGCGATGCACTGACCTACGTGGAACGCTTCAAACCGGCAGCAGTGGTGGACGTCGCAACCCTGACCGGTGCCTGCATCGTCGCCCTCGGCCATCACAACTCCGGCCTGTTCACCCGCAATGACGATGCCCACGACGCACTGGCCAACGAATTGCTCACGGCCGGTAAAGTTGCAGGCGATACCGCATGGCGCATGCCTATCGAAGAAAGCTATCAGGAGCAACTGAAGTCGAATTTTGCTGACATGGCCAATATCGGCGGCCCGGCCGCTGGTTCAGTCACCGCAGCCTGCTTCCTTGAGCGCTACACCAAGAAATACACCTGGGCGCATCTGGATATCGCTGGTACTGCATGGAAAAGCGGCGCAGCCAAGGGTTCAACCGGACGTCCGGTGCCTTTACTGACCACCTTCCTGATCGCACGCGCTCAAGCTGCCGGCAAGTAAGACCATGAAACCACGCGCATCCGGCACTCAAACCGGATGCGCGCCTTCATTCCAGTAGTCCCCGCAACACCGCTTTCGCACCCACTCTTTCCAAAAAGGAAACCCTATGATCGTCTTGGTCACAGGTGCAACTTCAGGCTTCGGCGCTGAAATGGCACGAAAATTTGCGCAACATGGTCATAAAGTGATCGCTACCGGCCGCCGCCAGGACAGGCTGGATGCACTCGCCGCCGAAATCGGCCCGTCCGTGCTGACGGTCGCAATGGATGTCACCGACAAGGAATCGATCGCCGCCGCGCTGGCAGGCCTGCCGCCAGAATGGAAGGAAATTGATGTATTGATCAATAACGCCGGCCTCGCGCTAGGCGTGGCTCCGGCCCAATCCGCGTCGCTCGAACAATGGGAAACCATGATAGAGACCAACTGCAAAGGCCTGGTCACCGTCACCCGCCTGCTGCTGCCGGAAATGCTCAAGCGCAATCGCGGCACCATCATCAATATCAGCTCCAGCGCCGGTGCTTATGCTTATCCGGGCGCCAACGTGTATGGTGCGACCAAGGCTTTTGTCGATCAATTCACCCGTAACCTGCGCGCCGACCTGGTCGGTACCGGCGTGCGTGCGTCGAATATCGCGCCCGGCCTGGCCGGTGGCACCGAATTCTCGAATGTACGCCTGAAGGATGATGCAGCCGCGGCCAAGGTCTATGAAGGCACGACGCCACTGAGCCCGGCCGATATTGCCGAAACCGCTTACTGGATCGCCACCCTGCCGGCCCACGTCAATATCAACCACATTGAATTGATGCCAACCTGCCAGGGCTTTGGGCCCTTATTCATCAAACGCAATATCTGAGTCGGAACCACCGGTTTTGGCCGCAAAGCCTTGCGGTTGGCGGCCAAAACTGTAAATACCGGTAACAAACTTGTCATGCTGAATCAATATCATTGATAATTCAGTCACTCGCAGTTTTCGTTAGCAACAATCATTTGCAATATTCATCAGCACACTTCAGGGCAATGCCATAGCACTGCCTACCCAAGGTAAATATCCGAGATGCTGTCAAATTTTACGTGGACCGTTCGCGTCTACTATGAAGATACCGATGCCGGTGGCGTCGTCTTCTACGCCAACTACCTGAAGTTCTTTGAACGCGCCCGCACCGAATGGCTGCGCAGCGCAGGCATCAACCAGCAATTGATGACCGAGACGCACGGCGTCATGTTCGTCGTTAAAAGCACCGCAGTCGACTATCACGCCCCGGCCAAACTCGATAATGAACTGAAATTGACAGTCGTAGTCGAAAGGATGGGCCGTGCTTCGGTGCAGTTCATACAAGAAGCATGGCGCGTTACTGTTGACGCTGATGGCGAGCACAAGGAATTGCTGGCCACCGGGCGTATCAAGGTCGGCTGCGTCGATACGCAGCGTTTCAAACCCAGCCAGATTCCCAGCCAGGTATTGGATTGCATCAAAACCCTGGAAGTACGCCCGGCCGAATAAGGCATATGCAGGGCTAAATCGCACCGTCTCAAGCAAGTTACGCATACAATTGACCAAATTCGACTAAATCAAACTTCCATGACCGTCACTCAAGACCTTTCCTTCGTACACCTCATCACCAACGCTTCGGTTCTTGTACAGCTCGTCATGGCGCTTTTGCTTGGCGTGTCCGTCATGAGCTGGACCTACATCTTCCGCAAGATGTTCGCGATCAAGAATGCCCGTGCGCAAACCGAGGAATTCGAACGCGCCTTCTGGTCCGGTGGCGATCTCAACACCCTCTACCTTGAAGCCAGCTCCAACCGCCGCAAGAACAATGGTTCGACCGGCGCACTGGAACGCATCTTCGAAGCCGGCATGAGCGAATTCAATAAAGCCAAGGGTTCCAATGATTCCTTCCACGTCAGCGCCCGCCTCGACGGTGCCCGTCGTGCGATGCGCGCCGCCTACCAGCGTGAAATGGATGCACTGGAATCCCACCTTGCCTTCCTCGCGTCGGTCGGTTCGGTTTCGCCGTATGTCGGTTTGTTCGGTACCGTATGGGGCATCATGAACGCCTTCCGTGGCCTGGCGAATGTGCAGCAGGCGACCCTGGCCGCTGTGGCTCCCGGCATCGCCGAAGCCTTGATCGCAACTGCGATCGGCCTGTTCGCCGCAATTCCTGCGGTGGTTGCATACAACCGTTACTCGCACGATATCGATCGCCTCGCGATTCGTTTCGAGAGCTTCGTTGAAGAGTTCTCGAACATCCTGCAACGCCAGACCCGATAAGGACGCCAGCAATGTCATTCTCATCCGGTAGCATGCGCGGCGGCCGTACCCGCAAGTTCAAGTCGGAAATCAACGTCGTGCCGTATATCGACGTCATGCTGGTACTGCTGGTGATTTTCATGGTGGCTGCGCCGCTGACCAATCCCGGCGTCATCAATTTGCCGAACGCGGCCAAATCGACGCTGCCGCCGACTGAATACATACGCATAGATTTGCGTCCGGACACCTCAGCCACGCTGACTATCGCCGGTAGCAAAGGCGGCAAGGCGCCGACCGAGACCGCAGCCAACCGCGCGGCACTGGCGCAAAAGCTGCAAGCCATACACGCTGATCGCCCTGAATTGCCGGTCATGATTTCGGCCGACAAAAACATCAAATACGACGAGGTGATTCAAGCCATCTCGGAAGCCAAAAAACTTGGGATAGAGCGAGTTGGGCTAGCAACCAAGTGAAGCCAGTTTTATGACAGATACCACGCCGTATTCCGTACCGAAAGAACCAGGTCGCTGGCGCGCCATCACGCTGGCAGCAGCAGTGCATGCCGCGCTGCTGGTATTTTTCTGGATCGGTATCGACTGGCAAAACGAAACCCCGGTCGCGGTGCAAGCCGAGATCTGGGATATGCAGGCGAAGGAAGCCGCACCGCTGCCGCCGGAACCGGAACCAACTCCGCAGCCGAAGCCCGAACCGAAACCTATTATCAAGGAAACGCCTAAAGCGGAGCCGGTAGAACCGCCTGCACCTAAAGTCGATATCGCACTCGAACGCGAAAAGAAACGCAAAGAGCAGGAGCGCAAGGACAAGCTGGCAGAAGAAGAAAAAGAGAAAAAGCTGAAACAGCAGGCTGAACAGGACAAACAGCAAAAACTGGATAAACAGGCCGCCGACAAGAAGGCTGCCGAACAGCAGCAAAAAGCCGATCTCGAGAAAAAGCGTAAGCAGGAAGCAGCCGATGCTGCCGTGCGCGACAAGATACGCGCCGAAGAAATGCGTCGCCTGACCGGTGCAGTCGGTAGCGGCGGCACCGGTGAAGCGGCCAAATCGCAAGGTAGTGGCCGTGCTGACAGTGGCTATGCCGACAAAATTCGCGCCAAAATCCGTCAAAACACGACATTTATCGTGCCGGATGGATTAAGCGGGAATCCTGCAGCCGAATTCGATGTCGAACTGCTGCCCGACGGCTCGTTACGCGGCGAACCCCGCCTGCGCAAGTCTTCCGGCGTGACCGGTTTCGATGATGCCGTCAAACGTGCGATCGAACGTTCGCAACCCTTTCCACCCGATAAATCCGGTACGGTACCGAGCCGCTTTATCGTCGTTCACAAACCGAAAGATCAGTAAGCCATGATAAAGACTACTTTCTTACGCTCATTCGCGGTAATGGCGCTCTTCATTACCACCCTCGCCCACGCGCAATTACGGGTTGAAATCGCCGGCGTCGGTGCCAACCAGATCCCGGTCGCGATTGCCGCTTTCGGTGACGAAACACTTGCCCCGCAGCAAGTCAGCGCCATCATCAAGGCCGACCTGTTGCGCAGCGGCTTCTTCAAGATCATCGATACCGGCGGTGTCCTGACTGAAAACTCGCAACTCAATCTTGCCGACTGGAAATCGCGTGGCGCCGACGCCATCGTCGTCGGCAGCGTGCTGAAACTGGCGGACGGCCGTTATGAAGTACGTTATCGCCTGTTTGATACCGTCAAGGGCACCCAGCTGTCTTCGTTGGCCCTGGCCTCGCAGCCGCAATTCCTGCGCGTCTCGGCGCACAAGGTGGCGGACGACGTCTATGAAAAGCTGACCGGCATCAAGGGTGCGTTTGCGACCCGCATTGCCTATGTGACCAAATCACCTAAGGAATTCCGCCTCGAAATCGCTGATTCGGACGGTGAAGGCACCCAGGTCGCACTGCGCTCGAACGAACCGATCATCTCGCCTTCGTGGTCACCGGACGGCACCAAAGTCGCCTACGTTTCATTTGAAAACAAAAAACCTGTCGTTTATATCCAGGACCTGGTGAGCCGCAAGCGCACCGTCGCCGCCAACTTCAAGGGCAGCAACTCTGCACCATCGTGGGCTCCGGACGGCAACCGCCTGGCAGTGGCGCTGTCACGTGACGGCCTGACCCAGGTTTATGTCGTCAATGCAGACGGTACCGGCCTGCGTCGCCTGAGCAGCTCCAACGGCATCGACACCGAACCGCAATTCTCGGCCGACGGCCAAAGTATCTTCTTCACCAGCGACCGCAGCGGCGGCCCGCAAATCTACAAAATGGGGGCAAATGGCGGCGAAGCGCGTCGCGTCACCTTCTCCGGCAGCTACAACATCAGCCCGCGGATTTCGCCGGATGGTAAGTATTTGGCCTATATTTCGCGCCGCGAAGGGAAATTTCAGCTATTTCTGCTGGATTTGACCAATGGTCAGGAACAACGTCTCTCAGATACCGTCAAAGACGAATCACCGAGCTTTTCGCCGAATGGCAAATATTTGATGTACGCCACCGAATCCGGTCGTCGCGGCACCCTCGCAGTGGTTTCGGTTGACGGTCAGGTAAAACAGCGCCTGACGACCCAGGCAGGCGATATACGTGAGCCCACATGGGGTCCGTTTATGAAATAATGCACTCCATATTTATTTTTAACACTGAACGCTTTACTTACACAAACAGGGGAATAACATGCGCGCCTTAACATCCGTTTTTATCTTATCCAGTGCTTTGCTGATGGCAGCCTGCTCGTCGACCAAACTGGACGACAAAGCACCGGTTGAAGACCGTACCGGCTCAAGCGCAGCAGCTGATCCACGCTCGGTTGGTACCGTCAATGCATCCAGCGATCCATTGAACGATCCACAAGGCGTGCTGGCTAAACGCAGCATCTACTTCGACTTCGACAGCTACATCGTCAAACCTGAATTCCAGCAAGTCGTTGAAAACCACGCCAAATACCTGAAAAGCAACCAAGGTCGCAAAATCATCATCCAGGGTAATACCGATGATCGCGGCGGCGCAGAGTACAACCTGGCCCTCGGTCAAAAACGTGCAGAAGCAGTGCGTAAATCACTGTCCCTGTTAGGCGTACCTGAAACGCAAATGGAAGCTGTCTCCCTGGGCAAGGAAAAACCAAAAGCACTGGGCAGCGACGAAGCAGCATGGGCAGAAAACCGCCGTGCCGACATCGTTTATTAATCTGATAGCCAATGATTAAAAAAACCCTTATTGCGGCCTTGATGGCCGCATTTTCTTGTGCGTCGCTGTCAGCGCATGCCGCGCTGTTCGGCGACGATGAGGCGCGCAAGGCGATCATCGAGTTGCGTGGCAAAGTCGACGGCATCCAGCAAAGCAAGGCGGAAACATCCGCAGTGCTTTCGCTCTCCAACCAGAACGAAGCATTGAAGCAGGAGATCTCCCGCCTCAATGGCCAGATCGAAGTGCTGTCGAATGAAGTGCAGAACCTGCAGCAAAGGCAAAAGGATTTTTACGTCGATCTCGACAACCGCCTGCGCAAGCTGGAACCGCAAGTCGTGGCGGTGGACGGCAAGGATGCGATGGTCGGGCAATCTGAACAGAGTGCCTACGACAGCGCCCTCGCCTTGTTCAAGGCCGGCGATTACAAAAAATCCGGTACCGCCTTCGGCGACTTCGTCCAGCGCTATCCTGAATCCGCGTACGCACCTTCAGCACAATACTGGATAGGCAATGCTTACTACGCGCAACGTGATTATAAGAATGCGATCACTGCGCAGCAGGCACTATTGAAAAAATATCCGGACAATCCAAAAGCGGCTGATGCCTTATTGAATATCGCCAGCTCGCAAACGGAATTGAAAGACCGCGCGGCAGCCAAGAAAACCCTGGAGTCCCTGGTCGCGAAATATCCGAATGCCCCGGCTGCACAAACAGCCAAAGAGCGTTTGGCAAGTTTTAAATAATCAGCAAACATACAGACAGCGGCCAGTCATCTAGTAGCCGCCTATATATATGTTTTAACGCTTGCCTCCTCGCCCGCCAGTCGGGCGATTTTTTTTGCCCGCAATAAGTCCTTTGCCACTAGTGCAAGACCAGTATCACATGGCTACAGACAGAAGGAATACAGAGGGAAAGTGAAGGCTATACCGGGGCCAAATCAGGGGAAGGAAAAAACCTTAGATAAAAAGCTTAGATGTGATTGACAGGGGTCATAAACGTTCCTATAATAGCTGTCTTTCGGGTCGTTAGCTCAGCTGGTAGAGCAGCGGACTTTTAATCCGTTGGTCGCAGGTTCGAATCCCGCACGGCCTACCACGAATACAGCAGTAAGCAGATCAAAAAAGGCTCTCAGAAATGAGGGCCTTTTTTCATTGGGGTGTGCATTTTTCTGCAACGCATAAATTCACAGCTTCGTTTTTTTTCAAAGACGAACTTGAACACATTCGCTCAGTATCGCCATCTAGAAGTGGTTCGATTTTTGTATCCAACAGAATTTAATATTCGCCCTCCAATATCCCCCCAATAACAATACAAAAAACACTGCATACAATTAAAAAGCCAGCTATCTAGCTGGCTTTTTTACTCACACTCCTTAGTTGCGTCTTATTGTTATCCCTCTGTTTGATGGAGGGCAATTACCCGTTTCAAATGTTGCAGTAATTGAATACCCATTTGGGATCGGGCTAAAGCCACAGACGTTTTCCTGCGCTTCAGGAATTTTAATATTGTATGCAGCGAGCGCTGAACCCCCACTCGGGTTGAAACAATTATTCGAATTGATAACAGAAGTAATCACGTACCCCACCGGTATTGGACTGGCCGTACAAATTTCTCCTGGAGATACTGGATACTTGACTGTGTATGTCGCCAAACTATTTGTGTTGTTCACATTCCAGCAACTGGACGTTGTTAGCATATTTGTAATTACAAACCCAACAGGGAATGGGCTCTCGGAGCAAATATTGATCGGTGAACTTGGGATTTGAACTTTCAGTGTGTGTCGTTGGCCTGTTCCGGGGAGTCCAATACACTCGGGTGATTGGTATCTTTCTACAATCACATAGCCGGCAGGAAATGGCGCGTTATCACATATGGTCTGCGTTTGTGCCGAAGCTACCCCAGGTAAGATGAAGAACACAAACCCAAACAATATCAAAATTCGTTGAATCATTTTTAGCTCCAATGGTTTTTTAAAATTTGTTAAGTCACGAAGTGTCGTTCATTAACAGTCCGGAAGCCATCCCATCAATATGGGAAGAAAATTTCTAATTGCTTAAATCAGGCATTACTATTTTTTGTATGGCTTCAATCTTTAATACTCGACAAAGCTTCCCGATTCATCGTGTATTGTGGTGCCCGGTGCTCAAACAATGCTGACCACATTTGGTGTATGCCATCTGAAGCGAGACTAATGCTGTCTAGGCCAAACTCGCCGATCAATGCGTCGATCGCTTGTATCACTTTGGTTGCCTTGGAATTTTCTTCGCTGAATAGCAATTGCGGTGCAACATCCCACCAATAAAGCCGGAAGGAAAAGAGATGGAACAGGAAGCATCACCTTGATGCATCCAGTATCACGAAACAAATAATTAATGCAAAAGGGCTGCAGAAATTGCAGCCCTTTTATATAACTTTATCGTTTGAATCTGTGGGTAAGACTACGCGGCGACCTTCTCCGTTTTACGATCGATATACTCACGCGCAGTCAGGATACCTTGCGCAATGCATTCTTCTGGCGTGGGATAAGAATGACCATCAGGCACTTCCTTGTCCTTGAAGTCGGTACCAATATGTTCGGTCACGATGATGCGTGGAATGTAAGCCCCCTCTTTGCGTTCGGTATCGATACGCGACATATGCGCGGAAACCTGAACCGCAACACTCCAGCCTTTATACGTTTCGTAATGTGATGGTGATTTCGTTTCTGTTGGTTTCATGCCTGCTCCATTGCAATGTGGGTGACAGCAGCGGCGCTGCTCTGTGCTTTTATAAATAACAGGCTCCTCACGGAGACAACTAAGTATAACTGCTGGGCACCCATCAAACTATCTGGCAGGCAAGCAGGCCGCTCTGCCTAACAAGGCAATGTCTGCATGATTTGTGCAATACGCTGCTTATGCGACGCATCACCGGCTGATGCCAACTCAAACCCCACCCTGAACCCTTCCGTACCAACCAACACGCAGTAACTGACCTTGCCCTTGAACTCCAGCGGCATGGTCCTTTGGTCGACCGTGATATTGAACGCCAGGCTGGCGCTATGCCCTATCGACAGCGGCGACTCCACCATGATGCTCATGTCGTGCGGCGAAATATCGATCGTCCGTGCATGCGAATAATGATCCTGACCGAAATTAAGGATGGCGCGACGGCGGAAGATTTTTCGTTCTGCGGAAGGTGCGATGCGGGGAAGAAGAGCCAGGTCATGCGTCGCCATATTTTTCCTTTCGTGAATAAGTGCGGCGGCAACTTCATGCATTGCGCCGGATGTCTCATCTTACGAATTGCAAAGGAAAAACCAACGAATGTTTTGCGATATGCATATGACGAAATTAAGCGATAGAAATGCCTGTTTTTATGTGAATTGGCACACCATTGCCAATCTCACATACACACCAGTTAGCACTTGTTTGCGAAAAATCTGAGAGGCTTATTCCATGCTACGGAGGATCGTGCAATCTTTCCAATCGCTTACTTCCTATACTCGGATCACATTAATCACTCCACATGAAATCAATCCGGGATTTTGTGTATACCTAAGGAAATGTGGTGGCAAAATCTACTGTAAGCACAATCCTAACAAAGAAAAAATTACGAAACTTGCCAGCTGCATGCCTGCTGGCAGCTACACTAAGTGCATCACCGCAGGTACTCGCAACAAGTTTGATTGAAATACCAAACAACAGCGGTCAAAACATCTACGTTACCTTCAATACTAGCGGTATTTTAGGTGGTGCTATTTACATAGGTTACATAGGTGGCGATGTTCACGCTGCCATCTGGAATACCACTACCGGCGAAATGCTGAACCTCGGCACATTAGGCGGTGTAGCCATGGTCCATGCCACCAATACTAGCGGCGATGTGGTGGTCGGCGATTCCGGTGTACTTGGTGCCAACGGCTACCACGTTATACGTGGCTTCCGCTGGACACAAGCCAAAGGCCAGCTGGAAGATTTGGGCACACTAGGCGGTACTTATTCCAGTGCAAGGGCCATCAATGCTGTTGGCGATGTAGTCGTGGGCTTGTCTGATATGCCCTTAAATGCCAACAACCGCATATTTTCGCATGCCTTCCGCTGGACAGAAGCGAGCGGCAAGATGGAGGATCTGGGCACACTAGGCGGCCTTCAGTCCGTTGCCCATGGCGTCAATGCCATCGGTGATGTAGTCGTCGGTGAATCCGACATACCCGAGGATGCCAACGGCAACGAGGCGCAACATGCCTTCCGCTGGACGCAAGCCAAGGGCAAGATGGAGGATCTGCATAGTCCCATAAACGGGGATTGGCTTGGCTATAACTCCTCTGCGCATGCCGTCAATGCTGCCGGCGATGTGGTAGTCGGCGTAGTAAGGAGCAGCGATCTCTCTATTGGACACGCTTTCCGCTGGACAGAGGCCAAGGGGAAAATGGAAAGTCTCGGCACCCTGGGTGGTAACTCCTTCGCCGTAGCGGTCAATGCCAAAGGCGATGTGGTAGTCGGTCAAGCCATGCTCGCCAACGGTGACCCACGCGCTTTCCGCTGGACAGAAACCAGCGGCATGCAATCGGTCGAGGATTGGCTCGCAGCCCATGGCGTCATCGTCAAGGGTGCAAATACAAACTTTGCAACCGGCGTCAATGACAGGGGCGATGTAGTTACCGGCCTCCTCCAAAACGGCAGCGGCTTCCTCGCACGCGTTACCGGCATGATAGACGTAAGCGAGTTCAAACTCGGCCTGTATCGCGTCGCCAACTCAGCCCTGCTCGCAGTCAACGATGCAGGCTTGGTCATGCATGGCGCACATGGTAATCCGATGCGCTCCCTGCTGCCCGTCGGACGTAGCAGTTTCTGGGCCGCCGGTGATGTCGGGAGACAGGATCACGGCGTTTACAACAGCAAACAAGGCGTGGCGGAGATTGGCTACGGCTATCGTCCTACACAAGCGATGCAGCTCAACATTGCGCTCGGTCATACCTATAGCAGCGCAGATACCGGCTTCGGCGGCAATACCACCGCACGCAGCACTTATGTATTCCCAGAGTTAATCCTGTCAGTACCAGACAGTTCGACAAAAGCGACCTTGAGTACCTATTACGGACAAGGTGATTTGCGCATAGACCGCGCTTACCTGAATGCCGGCAACCTGACACATGCCTATGGCAAACCTGATACCGAAACACTAGGCGCACGCGCACGCCTGGACTGGGTCGACGCAATCACTATCGGCAAGACCAGCCTGACGCCCTACACCAGCCTGACTTATATGGAAACGCGCTTGGATGGCTATACAGAACAAGGTAATGGCTTTCCGGTGCAATGGAATAAGCGCACAGAGCATGCGACCACTGCACGTATAGGTTTCGATGCAACACATCCAGTCAGCAACACCGTCACTGTGCTCGGCCGTCTCGAAGCGACGCATCGCTTTGAAAATAGGGGCACGACAGCCAGTGGTCTGATACTCGGTCCGGGCGGATTTCCATATGCTTTCAAAGGCCAGGATTTAAACCGGACCTGGTTACGTACAGGGTTGGGACTGGAAGCAAAAGTCGGCAATGGTATTGCGTCTGCGATGTTGAATGCGACTACCCAAGGTGAAATGCCAACTTACTGGTTGGCAGCCAATTATCGCTGGATGTTTTGAGACAGCTGAATTGAAAGCAGACCACAGATAGAAACCTTCCCTCACGGATAATTCTCATCCGCAAACATTCCATCGATTGTTAGCATTTTTTTGCAATACATTAGTACGATTGTCCAGTATTCGGAAAATCATACAAGTTATCCCATCATGTTTTACCTATGCTCGCCCCAGACATTTCTCACCTCATGAGAAATCCATACGGGGTTCAATTTTCAGCATAGGAAAGTGGTATGAAGCGCAACAGCAATATCGGATATAGCATTGCCAGCTGTTATCCAAATTCTCAATCTACACAGGGCAAGCTTACATTTCTATTCAAGCTACGCAGTGCATGCGTGCTGACGACGATGCTGGCGGCATCGCAAGTGGTATTGGCGACAGACTTGCTTGAACTGCCGACAGCGCCAGGCTTCAACGGTCGTAATTCCCTCCCCCTCGGCATCAATGGCAACGGCAATGTAATCGTTGGTTCTATCTCGGATGTCCGTGATCACGCCTTCCGCTGGAACGCGCTAAGCGGCAAACTGGACGATCTGGGTTTCCTGCCAGGGGGAACTAGCTCCAAAGCCAATGCCGTCAATGCCGACGGCAATGTAGTGGTCGGACAGTCCAATCGTAGCCCCGGCAGAGACAACCCCGACAACGGACCACTCACTCACGCTTTCCGTTGGACCCAAGCCGAGGGCATGAAAGATCTCGGCACCTTGGGTGGCTTGTACTCGGAGGCCTTTGATGTCAATGCCGTAGGCGATGTGGTGGTCGGCACTTCCTCCATTCGCGCCGCCGACGGCGGATATCGTCGCGCCTTCCGCTGGACGGAAGCCGGCGGCATGCAAGATCTCGGTACTCTGGGCGGCGGAAACTCCGATGGTCAGGGTGTCAATGCGGACGGCACTGTCGTGGTCGGTGCTTCCACTTACGCCGGTGGTCCGCTTACGAAGAGCTATGCCTTCCGCTGGACCGAAGCTGAAGGAATGAAAAGCCTCGGTACAATTGCTGGCGACAACTCCAAAGCCACAGCCGTCAATGCCGCCGGGGATGTAGTGGTGGGAAACTCTACCCACCAAATCGGTAATGACAGTCAACATGCCTTCCGTTGGACTGAAGCTGAAGGAATGAAAAGTCTTGGCACATTGGACGGTGATTCCACCAATGGCTTTTCCAGCGCTGCTGCCGTCAACAAGGCCGGCGATGTAGTGGTCGGAATGTCCACGGATGAGGGCGCTCGAACTATTCGCGCTTTCCGCTGGGCACAAGCTACCGGCATGCAATCAATTGAAGCTTGGCTCGCCTCGCATGGCCTAATTGTCAAGAATACCCAAACGCAGTCAGCGACCGGCGTCAATGACGACGGCAATGCAGTCATCGGCTTCCTCGCTAACGGCAACGGCTTCCTCGCGCGCGTCACACCTGGCGGCGCCGGCATGATAGACGTGTCCGAATTCAACACTGGCCTGTACCGCGTCGCCAACTCCGCCCTGCTCGCAATCAATGATGCGGACTTGGTCATGCATGGTGCCCATGGCAATCCGATGCGCACTTTATTACCGGTAGGGCGCAGCAGTTTTTGGGCTGCGGGTGATGCAGGGAAACAAGAACACGGAGTCTACGATAACAAACAAGGCGTAGCGGAAATTGGTTATGGCTATCGTCCTTCACAAACCATGCAGTTCAATGTGGCACTCGGCCGTACCTATAGCAGCTCAGATACCGGTTTCGATGGTGACACTACTGCACGCAGCACTTATGTCTTGCCGGAATTGATTTTGTCAGTACCGGATAGCTCAACGAAAGCGACCTTGAGTGCCTACTATGGGCAAGGTGATTTACGTATAGACCGTGCTTATCTGAATGCAGGTAATTTGACACATGCTTATGCCAAGCCTGATACCGAAACATTCGGCGCACGTGTGCGTCTGGACTGGGTCGATGCAATCACGGCAGGCAAAACCAATCTGACGCCCTATACCAGCCTGACTTATATGGAAACAGGTTTGGATGCTTATACAGAACAAGGCAATGGCTTTCCGGCGCAATGGAATAAGCGCACAGAGCATGCGACCACTGCGCGTATAGGTGTGGATGCAGTACATCCTGTCAGTGGCACTGTCACCGTAGTCGGCCGTCTCGAAGCAACGCATCGTTTTGAAAACCAGGGCACGACTGCCAGTGGTAGATTACTTGGTGTGGGTGGGTACGCCTTCAGCTTCCGGGGACAGGATTTGAATAAGACCTGGTTCCGTGCAGGATTAGGGCTGGAAGCCAAAGTCGGCAATGGCATTGCGTCTGCAATGTTGAATGCGACCACCCAGGGTGAGATGCCGACCTACTGGTTGGCAGCCAGTTATCGTTGGCTCTTTTAAAACATATACTGCCGCTCATTGCGATAAATGCGGCTGCATACATCGCTCATGTATACTGGCACCTCACTTATCGAAGGCGAAGAGGCACGCCAGGATGCCTATGGAGAATGTATGAATACCAAGTGGAGAATCATAGTGACGATATTCGTCATCGGTGTAACGGCGATTTCCTTGTATATGAACCCGTAACACCAGTCCTGATCATATGTAAGGCACCGCGGTGCCTTACAAGGACGCAAACCAGTACTCACAAAGCCTCACGCAAGTCCCTTCCGCACTACACGTACCGCCCCCCTGCAATATCCTCCCGTCTGAACTCAACTACTGCATTTGCAGTATTTACTTTGTTTGCCACTATTTTTAACATTTCAGCCATCAGAGGGAAAAGATAAGAAATAAAAATCCACGCCGACAAGGCAGTTCAATCCCTCCCATTCATTCAGGGAATTCATCATGCAACGCCCAGTCCGTAGCACCGTCACTCATGGCTTCCGCGCCGCTACCGGTGTGGCCCTGTCTCTGGCCGCACCGTACACACTAGCTTGCCAGGGTTGGGGTGCTGCTGATCTCGAGATCCGGAATGGCACGACGCTCACCAGCCCGACCACCATTGTCAACACCTGTACCGGCGGCGACTATTTATCGGCCACCATTAGCGGACCTGGCTCGCAGTGGGATCTGACAGGAGCGCTGTACATCGGCGCCATGGCGGCTACCGGTGAGGTACTTATCGAGAATGGCGGGAAAGTGACGACACCGTCGGTGACCATGGGATTGGGCCCGACAGGTACGCCCGGCACAGGTACCCTCAATTTATCCGGCAACAATATCGCACGCGGGATACTCGAAACAGCCTATGTCGAAACAGGTGCCGGGGGCGCAGGTATCATCAACTTCGACGGTGGCATCCTGCGCGCCAGTGCCAGCGAAGCCAACTTTCTACGCAATTTCGGCCCCACTGACATCAAACTGCTCAGCGGCGGCGCTTATATAGACAGCAATGGTTTCAACATTGGCATCACCACACCTTCGCTACTGCAAGGTGTAGGCGGCCTGACCAAACTCAGCGCAGGAACTTTAAGCATTGCAGGCGATAACAGCTATGGCGGCAATACCACGGTTGCCGCCGGTACATTGCGTTTCGACAGCTATACGCAGGGTGCCGGCCAGGTACTCGGCATAGGCGCATCCAGTATCAATAATTACGGCAAGCTGGCGGTCAACAACACGGCAACCTTCGCTGCCGATGCCAGGATCGCCGTCGATGTGGCAAGTGTGAACACGCTCGCGGTCAATCAAACACTCAACGCCGTTATTTCGGCCGGCACATTGAACGCCTCCACCTTCAACGTCAGTGACAACTCCGCCCTCTTCAACTTCCAGGCAATCCGGAACGGCAACGATGTCGATTTGCGCATCGTTGCCAATAGCAACCAAGGCACCGGCATACGCGATGCTGTCATCGGGCAAGGTACATGGTCAGCACTGGATGCTGCACGCGTGCTCGATACCCAATTGAACAACGGCGTCACGGGTGACATGGGCAATGTCATCAATGCCTTCGGCCAGCTCCCGGGCAATCGCGAGGTGGCACGCGCAACTGCACAAACCCTGCCACTGGCATCCGGCCATCAGGCGATACAAGGGACTTTGGGTACTTTCCAGAATCTGATCCAGAATCGTATCGGCGGCAACTCGGGACTATCCTCCGGCGATACACTGAAGGATAAACAAATCTGGGGTCGCGCCTTTGGTTCACGCGCCGACCAGGACGACCGCAAGGGATCAGCCGGTTTCAGTGCAGATAGCTGGGGATTGGGCTTCGGTGCTGATGCGGAAGTTGCAGCAGGTAATCGTGTTGGCCTGGCCTATGGTTACGCAAAGACATCCGTCAACGGCAATACCGATCTGGCAGGCACCGCACAAGATTCCAACATTTCTTCCCACCTGTTCTCCGCTTATGGCAGCAAGGAACTGAGCCAAGAGCGTAGCCTTTCCTGGCAGGCCGACCTTGGGGTGAGTGATAACGACAGCATGCGTCAACTCAGCTTCGGCGGCTTGAACCGTAGCGCCCGTGCCGATTACCGTACTTACAGCGCGCATGTCGGTGCCGCTCTCACGCAACGGTTTGCCTTGAGCGAAACAACGAGCCTGATGCCGGCACTGCGTGCCGACTATACCTGGCTCAAGTCACAAAGCTATAGCGAAACCGGCGCCGATGCATTGAACCTGAATGTCGCATCGCAAAAAACCGATGCCTTGGTGTTGGGTGCAGACCTGCACTTGCTACATAGCTTATCGTCCACTTCCCGCATCGAGGTAAACTTGGGTGTCGGATATGACGCGATCAACAAAAGCGGCAATATCGTTGCGGCCTATGCCGGCGCGCCCGGCTTATCGTTTGTGAGCAATGGAATAGATCATTCGCCGTGGCTGCTGCGCGGCGGTATCGGCTATACCCATCGCACAGGCAATGGCACCGAAGTCAGCTTGCGCTATGACGCGGAAAGCCGCAGCGATTATCTGAACCAGTCTGCGTCGGTGCGAGCGAAGTGGGCTTTCTGATGCCCGGAACAGATGGGACGATGATCCCAAATCAAGACAATCGTACAAGATTTTCCTATAAGTATTTATTTATGCTCGACACATCATGCCACCTTCGATACGCTCCGGGACCACCGCCATGAGTACTGATTATCGCCTCTCCTGCATTAATCTGGGCTCCCATCAATTGCTAGCGGAAGCAGTCGCTGGCAAACGTCATGTCGACTACCGCCTATTTGCCTCCGCGTGTGTACTGGCATTGGCCAGCATACCCGCCAGCAGTTGGGCGGATAGCTGTACCTCTGCCACCACCACCATCAACACTGCGAGCACTGATATATGCCGGCTAGCAGCAGGCGAAAGCGTGGACATCACGTCAAGCGGATCATTGACATACTCCATATCTGCCGCCGTAGACATGGCAGCAGGAGCGGGAAATGTGACGAATGCAGGAGATATTTTCGGGACATTCCAAAATGCCACTACCATATTTGTAGGTGCTGCAACCACAGCCGATATCATTAATCATGGAAACATAAGCAACAACGCTACTGCGCAGAACAATACGGTAATAGGTCTGCTCAATGGAATTGGCATCCTCAACAAAATCGTCAACACCGGCTTGATCGAGTCGACCGGTGGCGTCACATCATCGGCTGTCGGAAATTATTTCCAGATTACGAATGGCATAGACAATTCCGGCACCATGCGCGGCAAAACCGCGAGTATCGGAAATATGGTGGCTACCAGCGTCATCGGCGGAATCCGCAATACCAGCACTGGCCTGATAGAAGCCATCGGAGCAAACGGCTACGGCATTATTAACAACGGCTTGATTACTGACGGGATCGTCAATAGCGGTACCATTAGCGGCCCTCTTGCTGGCATATTCAATACCGGTACCATCTACAGCAATACCGATGGCTATGCTATCGACAATCGTGGCGGCCTCATCCTCGGCGGCATCGCCAACCAGGGCACGCTAGATGGCAATGTCGCACTTAATACCGCTGCGTTGGTTCTCAGCGGCACTACCGCTCGTGTTACCGGTGACATCAGTGGTGCCGCAGCATCTTCCATCACGATAAACAATAGCTTTACCGCCGAAGCAGCAGCCAATGTCGGCACCATCACGGTCAACAATGCTGCTACGCTCAATTTTTTAACAAACCAAAACTGGAGTGGCAGCAACGCCTTTAGCAATAATGGCAGCGTTGTGATCGGCACAGCGGCAACACCCGGCGTAACACTGACGACTGCCAACTACACGCAAAGCGCTACCGGCTTGTTGCAAATTGGCGCGAGCAGCGATAGCAACTACGGCAAGCTGCTGGTCACAGGTATAGCCAACTTCACGCCCGATGCCCGCATCAATGTCGATGTCGCCACTGTCAATACATTAGGCATCAACCAGGTACTGGCCCGTGTTATCAGCGCCGGGACGCTGAATGCTTCGACCTTCAATATCAGCGACAACTCCGCCCTCTTCAACTTCCGGCAAGTCCGCAATGGCAACGATATTGATCTGCGTGTCGTCGCCAATAGCGGCCAGGGAACCGGCATACGCGATGCCGTCATCGAACAGCGTACGTGGTCGGCGCTGGATGCCGCACGCGTACTCGATACCCAATTGAACAACGGCGTCACGGGTGACATGGGCAATGTCATCAATGCCTTCGGCCAACTGCCGGACAATCGCGCTGTGGCGCGAGCCGCGACACAAACCTTGCCACTGGCATCCGGTCATCAAGCAATACTAGGGACTTTGGGTACTTTCCAAAATGTGATCCAGAATCGCATCGGTGGCAATACTGGCTTGTCCTCCGGTGATACGCTGAAGGACAAACAAATCTGGGGCCGTGTCTTTGGCTCACGTGCCGATCAGGATGATCGCAAGGGTTCATCCGGCTTCAGTGCAGATAGCTGGGGATTGGGCTTCGGTGCCGATGCGGAAGTTGCAGCAGGAAGCCGCGTTGGTCTTGCCTATGGCTATGCAAAAACATCCGTCAACGGCAATACCGATCTGGCAGGTACTGCGCAAGATTCAAATGTTTCTTCCCACCTGTTCTCTGCCTATGGCAGCAAGGAATTGGGCCAAGATCGTAGTATTTCCTGGCAGGCAGACCTCGGTGTGAGTGATAACGACAGCATGCGTCAACTCAACTTCGGTGGCTTGAACCGTACCGCTCGTGCCGATTTCCGTACTTACAGTGCACACGTTGGTGCCGCCCTCAGGCAACAGTTCGCCTTGAGCGAAACAACGAGCCTGACGCCGGCACTGCGCGCCGACTATAGCTGGCTCAAATCACAAAGCTATAACGAAACCGGTGCCGATGCCTTGGACCTGAATGTCGCATCGCAAAAAACTGATGCCTTGGTGCTGGGTGCGGATACATACCTACAACATCGATTTTCAGCCACCTCGCGCCTGGATGCGCATCTAGGCATAGGCTACGACACCATCAATAAACCCGGTGCAATCGTGGCAGCTTATGCGGGTGCACCGGGATTATCGTTTGTCACCAGCGGCATAGATCAATCGCCGTGGCTGGTACGTGGCGGTATCGGCTACACCCACACCACAGCCAATGGCACTGAGGTCAGCCTGCGCTACGATGCAGAAGGCCGCAGTGAATATCTGAACCAGTCTGCTTCAGTGCGGGCGAAGTGGATGTTCTGATCAATTCATTTACACAACAAAAAGGCGAACTACTGTTCGCCTTTTTTACGGACTTATTGCCGGCGACTCTATGCCTGACGGCCGGCCATCACACCACCGTCTACCGACAACACCGTGCCGGTAATCCACGATGCATTCGCCGACGCCAGGAACAGGATCGCTTCTGCTACATCAGCCGGCTGGCCATTGCGCCCCAAAGGGTGAAAAGCATTGAATGCCGGCAGGGTTGCCTTTACCTGATCGTCGGTCATGAAGGTATTGTAGACAGGTGTTTCCACCACGCCCGGCGCAACAGTATTAATACGGATATTTGAAGCAGCCAGTTCGATTGCCAGGTTACGTGTGAGTGCATGCACACCTGCATTCGCAGCCGAATATGCCGCCGAGGGCGTCGCCCCGATTGCCTGCAAGGCCCACAAGGAACCGGTCTGCACAATCGCACCGCCACCGCGCAACTTCATCGCTTTGGCCGCGGCCTGTGCCATGAAGAACTTTCCCTTGAGGATAGTATCGAGGAACCAGTCGTATTCAGCCTCCTCTACTTCGAGGAAGGCTTTCGGCCGAAACACGCCTGCGTTATTTATCAGGATATCCACTCCACCAAAAGCCTGTTTCGCCAAATCGACCAAAGCTGTCGCAGTGGCCGGCTGTGCGATATCGCCCGCATGGAAGCGGACATGGTCACCGCTTGGATCAATTTCCGTAGCGACGCGCTGCAGCTTGGCTGCATCCCGGCCGCCAATCACCACGTTCGCGCCGGCTTTTACCAGACGAGCTGCGACTTCTTTACCTATACCGGAACCACCGCCGGTGACTATTGCCACTTTGGAAGAAAAACTATTCATCATCATGCCTCTTTGTATAAGTTAATTAATCTTGATTTAAGGATAAATTCCTTATCCTGTATTCGCTTATTCTTCTCTCATGCCGCAAATGCCACAAATGAGATAAAGTGTTTCTCACTAAAAGAAAATCTTTATCGCCATGAAATCTCCTATCTACCTGAATGCATTGCGCGCGTTCGAAGCCAGCGCCCGGCATCAAAGCTTTTCCGCGGCAGCAGCAGAACTCAATGTGACACCTGCAGCGGTTGGCCAGCTCGTGCGCAGCCTCGAAGATTGGCTGGGAACTCCTCTGTTTAATCGCAGCGCGAGTGGTCGTGCCCGGCTCATCGCAACGGAAGCCGCGCAGCGCGCCCTGCCCGAGATACGCGCAGGCCTGGATAAACTAAGCCTGGGTCTGGAACGACTTAAAGAAGGGGCAATCAATGGCGTACTCACGGTAACTGTCAGCCCCGCCTTCGCCGCAAAATGGTTACTACCCCGTATCGATACATTCCAGGCGGCATGGCCGGACACGGATGTGCGCTTGGACACCAGCCTTAAACCGGTGGATTTTGTCGCGCTCGGCATAGATATAGGCGTGCGTTATGGCAACGGAGACTGGGCGGGACTGATAGCGGAGAAATTGCTGGATGAAGAAATTTATCCGGTTTGTTCGCCGCTACTGTTGCGCCAGAAGCAGCGCCTGCGCAAACCTACAGACCTTGGCAAAGAAACCTTGATCCATGATTTGTCGATAGAGAGCCACAAGGATTTTCCATCGTGGAAGCAGTGGCTCAAAGTCGCCGGCGTGGATCATACGGAGACGATGCGCGGCATGCGCATCAATAATTCAGCGGCGGTATTGCAGGCAGCAATCGACGGCCAGGGCATCGCATTGGCACGCAGCGTTATGGCACGTGACGATGTGGCAGCGAGTCGGCTGGTGCGACTCTTCCCTGATATCAAATTTACGTCACCGCTCGCCTACTTTATCGTCTACCGTGCCGAGCGTGCGAGCTTGCCAAGACTGGCCGCCTTCCGCGACTGGCTGCTTGTCGAGGCTGGGGCTATTACTGAAAAAAACGGCCACGTATAGATTGCTCTATTGTGGCCATCTCCCAAACCGTCCCGCGATTACTTTACTTAACCGGCTTTGTAACTAGGCCGCGTAAGCTGGAACAAATCAGTCGAACGCGCATACCAGCCGCTACCATGCATGCGGCTGACCAGTTTCAATGCCGGCGTGTCGACATGACAGCGTTCGGCATCCAGCAAGAATTTATCTTCGATATGTGCCCGCAATACGGTTGCCACCACTATCACCTGGCACGGGCCGGTCACGATAGATGACAGGCTGCGGCATTCGAATGAAACCGGACAACCGGCAATCCTGGGCGGCGCAACTGCCAACGAAGGCACCGCACTTAGGCCCGCCAGTTGCAACTCATCGACTTCGGGCGGCGCGTTGGTGCAGGTTTCATTCATGCTCTCGGCCATCGCTTCCGATACCAGGTTGATCACGAATTCGCCAGTAGCCATGATGTTTGCAGCCGTATCCTTATAACCGCCATCCGCCTTGCGCAACAAGCCCAGCGTCACGGTAGGCGGCTCATGCCCCATCACATTAAAAAAACTGAAAGGGGCCGCGTTCACCACGCCATCCGTTGACTGACTGGTCACCCAGGCAATCGGGCGCGGCGTGACCGTTGCAGTCAACAATTTGTAACGCTTATCGGCAGATAATTGCTCCATATCGAATTGCATTATTTGTTCGGCTCCATATTGTCTTGCTGGATGTTCACAGCAGATTTGGCACGCGTGTCGACCGCCAGTTGGAACACATCGGGACGTGCATAGTGTCCTGCCACATCGAAATCGAATTTCCCGCGCACTATCTGGTCGGTATCTATCTCGGCATAGAGCAAGGCTTCGCCTTCGAAATTCGGTCCGGCCAATACCTTGCCCAGCGGATCGATAATCGCACTGCCGCCACGCATCAGCACGGTCTCCGGATCATCGCCCAATGCACATTCATGTGTCGCCGGATACGCGGAACGTTTGATGTACTGGCATGCCGTCAATACAAAGCAACGTCCTTCCAAAGCAATGTGCTGCATGCTCGGCACCCAGGTATCCCTGTCATCGGCTGTTGGTGCGCAGTAGATGCCTATGCCCTGGCTGTACATATACATGCGCAGCATCGGCATATAGTTTTCCCAGCAAATGACGGCACCGATTTTTCCCAGCGGCGTGTCAAATACCGGCATCGTCGAACCGTCGCCGAAACCCCATATCAAACGTTCACCGGCAGTCGGCATCAACTTGCGATGCTTGCCGACCAAACCCTGCGCGCCGTTGAAAAACAATACCGTGCAATACAAAGTGCCAAGCTCGCGTTCTATGCAACCGATCACGGCAAACATGCCGGTGTTGCGCGTAGCCTCGGCGATCGCTTCGACTTCCGGGCCCTTCAGGTCTATCGCATTATTGAAATAATCGAGATAAGCCTGTCGCCCTTCCGGTTTGCGCATACCGACCGGCGCGCCGAAAGAAGCGCCTTTCGGATAACCACCGAGGAAGGCTTCCGGAAAAACCAGCAGGCCGGCACCGGCCCGATGTGCCTGCCCGATCAGATCCACGGCTTTCGCCGTGGATGCCTGCGCATCATCAGGATGAGATGCGGCTTGTGCCACCGCTACCTTGAAAATCGTCATATCAAGTCCTGTCCGCTTAAATGTCTTTGACTGCAGTTTTTGTATTTGGCAGCAGCAAGCTGCCGATAATACCGGTCACCGCTGTAATCACCACCGGATACCAGAGCCCGGCAAATATATTGCCGCCGGCCAGTGCCAGATAGGTTGCACAGAAAGGCAGAAAGCCACCGAAGATACCGGCACCGATGTGATACGGGAAGGACAAGGCGGTGTAGCGGATATTCGGCGGGAACAATTCCACCAGGTAGGCCGCCACCGGACCGTACACCATCGCCACCACCACCGTCATCAAGACCAGCAACAACAGGATGCGGCCTTTATTGACTTGCTCGGGATCGGCCTTGGCCGGATAACCGGCTTCCGTCAGTGCCGCACGATAAGCTTTGGCGTCAAAACCGTTAATGGTTTGTCCCTTGACGCTCATCGCGACAGCTTGTCCGGCAATCGGCTCCGCGTATTCAAAGTTGATGCCGTTACCGACCAGCATTTTCTTCGCCTGCACACATGGCTTGGCATGGTCAGGATGTGCACTGACAAAGGATGCACCTATGCTGAAACTACATGCACCATCCTTGGCGTTCGCATGTACCGTGACAGGCGTCGACAGCGTTGCTGCAGCCAGCGCCGGATTACCCGCTTCCAGCAGGGAAGCAAACATCGGGCGATAACAGAGTGCCGCAATGAACAGGCCTGCCATCATGATCCACTTGCGTCCGAGGCGATCGGACAACCAGCCGAAGAATACAAAAGCAGGTGCGCCTATCAGGAAGCCGATGCAAATCAGCGTGTACACGGTACGCTGGTCCAGCATCACCGCTTGCTGCAGGAAGATCATCACGTAGAACTGGCCGGTAAAGTAAGTTGCGCCCTGGCCTGCAGTCACACCGAACAAAGCCAGCAAGATCATTTTCAGGCTGGGCCATTTGAAGAAAGTGTCGCGCACCGGATTCTTCGACAGGCGTCCTTGCGCTTTCAGGCGTGTGAACACCGGTGATTCATGCAGCTTGGCACGGACATATACCGAGAAAATCAGCATTGCAATCGAGATGATGAAAGGAACGCGCCAGCCCCATTCCTTGAACGAAGCCATATCCATCGTGGCCTGGGTACCGAGGATCACGGCGATTGAGAGGATCAAGCCCATCGACGATGTAATCTGGATCCAGCCGGTCAGCAAACCACGGCGTGACGGACGCGAGTGTTCGGCCACATAAATCACCGCACCACCATATTCACCACCGACTGCCAGGCCCTGGACCAGGCGCAGCACCACCAGCGAGATCCATGCAGCGTGGCCGACCGACGCATAACTCGGCAGGAAACCGATCAGTGCGGTACTGCCACCCATCATGATGATGGTCAGCAGGAAGGTGTGTTTGCGGCCGAGGCGGTCGCCCAGGTAACCGAACAACACCGCACCGATAGGACGAATCACGAAACCTGCAGCCAGTGCACCCAGCGATGCCAGCAAGGCAGCGGTCGGATTATCAGGCGGGAACAGGACCGAACTCATGAAGATCGCGAGCGAGCCATAAATGAAAAAGTCATACCACTCAAAGATGGTGCCCAAGGTTGAAGCGAGTACGACCTGACGCTCTTCCTTGGCAGTAAATACGTCTGCCTCAGTACTGGTTATAGATGCTGCAGTCATGATTCCTCCGGGTTAAATTTTGGCTTGGGAATTCAGCAAGATGCATGCCATATTTGATATTGTTTAATGAATATAGCATTATCAAATCAAAGTGCAAATTTATTTTCTGTATCATCCGCAAGCGATAATTCCGCTTTCCCAGAGGGAAGAGCCGTTAATTTGCTATGCTTGCGTGAGCCCATATTTCATTTTTATGTTGGAAAAATGCCAAAAATAAAACCCGCCGCAGCGCTGCCCGCCACCAAAACGGCAAAGAAGGCTGTCGCGGCCAAAGCACCAAAAGCGCGCGCAAGTGCGCCCCACAAAGACGCAAGCGAGCAATCCAAGCGACGTGGTATTCAATCGATAGAAATAGGTTTTCGCATACTGGATGTACTGCGTACCGCAGGCCGGCCCCTGCCTTTGCGCCAGATTGCCGAGAGTGCCGGCATGGCGGTGGCGAATGTGCATTACTACCTGGTCAGCTTCCAGGCAGTGGGCGTAATCCGGCAGGAAGCCGACAGCGGCCATTACGGCCTCGGTCCTTACGCGTTGAAACTGGGGATGGCGGCGCTGGAGCAGTTCGATGTGTTTACCGCCGCGCGTCCTGTGATGGCCGAACTGGCCGCGACAGTCGGCCATACGGTATTCCTCGGCGTCTGGGGCAACCGCGGCCCGACTATTGTCTACCGCATCGAAGGTGGCACCAGCCGCCCTATCCTCGAGTTACGCGTCGGCAGCGTACTGCCTTTGCTGAATTCGGCCTTGGGTCGCAACTTCCTGGCACATCTGCCGCGTACGATTACCGGTGAATTGCTGAAGCAGGAATTAAAAATCAATCTGGACGACAAGCATGCACCCAGCCATTCCGATTTGCCGCAATCGGCCGCGGATATCGAGAAGATGCTGGCCAGCGTAAAAGAAAATGGCTTGAGCCGTTGCCGCGATGCCTTGCTGCCACACTTCACTTCCCTGTCGGCACCAGTCTTCGATCACCTCGGTGAAATGATAGCCGCCATCACCCTGATGGGGCCTATGGGCGTGCTCGATGACGATTTGCAGGGAGTCACGGCCAAGACACTCAAGGCGCGCGCGCTGCAGATATCGCAGGACGCCGGCTTTGGCAAAGAAGTCGCCAGCAAATAAAAAAACCGCCAAAAGGCGGTTTTTTATTTTCAACGATTTGAATTCCTAACGCTGCATACCCCAGTGCTGCACCGTCGCTTTTTCCAGGGTGCGGAATACGATATTCTCGACCATCAAACCGATCAGGATCACGGTCGCCAGCCCGGCAAATACCTTGTCTGTGTACAGTTCATTGCGATTCTGGAAGATATACCAGCCGAGGCCGCCCTTGCCCGACGATGCCCCGAACACCAGCTCGGCGGCAATCAGGGTACGCCAGGCAAAAGCCCAGCCTATTTTCAAACCGGACAGAATGGCAGGCAGAGCTGCCGGCACCAATATCTGCAAGACATAGGGAATGCCGCGCAAGCCATAGTTACGCCCCGCCATGCGCAAGGTATCCGGCACGCCCTGGAAACCGGCATAGGTATTCAAGGCCATCGGCCACAACACCGAATGCACCAAGACAAACACCAGGCTGCCACGTCCAATACCAAACCACAATAAGGCCAAAGGCAATAAGGCAATCGCCGGCAAGGGATTAAGCATGGAAGTCAGCGTATCCAGCAAATCTCGGCCCAGCTGGGTCGAGACTGCCAGCGTAGTCAGGATGAAAGCGGCCAGCACACCTATCGCATAACCTTGCAGCAGTACCGATAGGGAAATTCCGACCTTGGCTAACAATTCGCCGCTGCTGATTCCTTCGACCAGCGCCTGTGCAGTGGCTATAAAGGTTGGCAACAGTAATTCATTATCCTGCCAGCGTGCCACCACTTCCCAGATGACGGCCAGCACCACCAGTATCACACTCTTGCGCAACCAGCCCTGCGCCCACAAGCGCGAACCCAACGGTAATTCACGTTCTACCGGCAATTCGGTAAACGGTTTCAGCTTCAATTCATATTCCGGACGTACCGGTGGATTGAGGCTGCCTGTAAGGTTGGTAGTCATGCTTGCACGCTCGTTTCCGGCTCTTCTTCAAACAACATGTGATGGATGCGTTGCGCCGTATTCTGGAATTCGGTGCTGCCCAGGCTTGCCAGTGAAAAATCATGGCTATTGATTTCCGCCCGCATGCGACCCGGATGCGGTGACAGCAAGGCGATACGATTGCCGACCACCAGGGCTTCTTCTATTGAGTGCGTCACGAACAGCAGGGTAAAATGTACTTCATCCCACAATTGCAGCAGCTCTTCCTGCATCTTGCGTCGCGTGAGTGCATCCAGTGCCGCGAAAGGCTCATCCATCAAGAGCACGCGCGGTTGCATCGCCAGCGCACGGGCGATTGCCACACGCTGCTTCATGCCACCTGATAACTGATGCGGATGTACATCGGAGAATTTGCTCAAGCCAACCTTGGCCAGGTAGTGCAAGGCACGTTCTTCCGCTTCCTTGCGCCCCAGGGTCCGTGAAGCCAGCAGCGGAAAGATGACGTTTTGTTTGACCGTCTTCCATGGCGACAATTGGTCAAACTCCTGGAATACGACGATGCGATCCGGACCCGGTGCGGTGACAGCTTTGCCATCCAGCCGGATTTCACCTTCGACAGGTAGAATAAAACCGGCAACGGCTTTCAGCAAGGTTGACTTGCCGCAGCCGGATGGTCCCAGCAAGACGAACCTATCCGCCTGATGCACATCGAAACTGACGCGATGCGTCGCGCGCACCACGCGCTCACGCGTACGATATTCAAGGCTGACATCATCCACCTGCAGCAAGGGAGCCGAAGCAGGCAAGGCTTCAGCATCACGCTTTCCGCTCCCGATATCGCGTGCAGCAGGTGCGGCAGGAATGAAGCCCGAAGTGCCTCGCAGGATAGCCGTGTTATTCATAGCGCCACCTCCACCGATCCGTCAACGATACGAAACAAAAAACGTGAAATCATGATGATCAGCTACCCGGTTGTGCGTAGGCTTCTTCGAAGAAGTAATCCTTCCACGATGCGGCCTTGTTCTTGATCACGCCCAGCTTTTGCAATTCATCGGCGTAGACGAAAGTACGATGTGGCGAAACGGTGAAATCATTTTCCGGATCTTCAACGATCTTGCGCACCAGCTCAGGTGACAACTTCGACTTCTGGATGCGGATAAAGGTATCCGCCGCTTTCGCCTTGTCAGCCTTGATCAACTGCGCAGCTTCGACCAATGCGGCATAGAAGGCTTTGTAAGTCTTGGGATTTTCATCGTGAAATTTTTGCGTCGTGTAGAGCACGTTGAAAGTCGCAGGGCCACCGAGGATGTCGTAAGAACTGATCACTTTGTGCACATTGCTATTTGCTGCCAGCGCCTGGTAATAGAACGGTGCGCTGGAGAAATGGGTATTGATTTCCGAACCACCGGCGATCAGGGCTGCAGTCGCATCAGGATGCGGCAGGCTGACCGAGATATTGTCAAATTTCTTGAAGTTGTCCTTACCGAACTGACGCGCGGTTTCTATCTGCAAGGTACGCGACTGGAAGCCGACACCGGCGGCAGGCACTGCGATACGGTCTTTATCACTCAAATCCTTCAAGGTTTTTACCGCGGGATTGTTCGACAACAGATAGTTGGGCAACGAACCCAGCGCAGCGACTGCCTTGACGTTTTGTTTGCCACGCGTACGATCCCACATCGTCAGCATAGGCGGCACACCGGCCGACACCACATCCAGCGCACCCGCCAGCAAGGCTTCATTCATCGCGGTCGCGCCGGAAATGCTGGCCCAATCCACCTGGATGTCTATGCCTTGCTGCTTGCCGTATTTTTCGATCAACTGGCGATCACGTACCACGTCGAGGATCAGGTAACCGATACCGAATTGTTGGGCGATGCTGATTTTTCCTTCAGCGCGTGCCGGCAAGGCCGACAGCAACGCAGTTGCGACAGCGATGACACTGAAAGCGGCGCCTATCCAGCGACGGCGTGGAGCACGGTAAGTGCGATTCAAATGAGGCATGAAAACTCCGTAATATTTAATCGGGACAAACAATAATGAAATGGATTTAGAACGGCACATCGCCTTCTATCGTGGTGCGGTACAACTTGCGACGCTGGTCTTCCGGACAGCCGGCAGCCAGATGCATCAGCGAGCGGTTATCCCAAAAGATCAAGTCGTGCGGCTGCCAGCGATGGCGATAGACGTGTTCAGGTTTGACGCTGTGCTCGAACAATTGATTGAGCAGGTCGCGGCTTTCATCTTCCGGCAAGCCATCAATGCGCGTGGTGAAATGTTCGCTGACGAACAAGGCTTTGCGGCCGGTTTCCGGATGCGTACGCACGACCGGCTGCAGGACCGGTTTGACCTTGGCGATTTGTTCTTCGCTGAGATTCGGACGCCAGGGATTACGTCTTTGCAGTTCTGCGTATTGTGCGAGGTAGCTGTGCTCTGCTTTCAGGTTCGCGACCTTGTTGCGCAGATGTACATCCAGCGTATCCCAGGCCAGGTGCATATTCGCAAACAGGGTATCGCCGCCTTCAGCCGGCAATTCCTGCGCATGTAACATGGAACCCAGGCTCGGTATATCGACATAGGATAGATCGGAGTGCCAGAAATGCCCCGCATCGCCGAGGCCGATGGGCTGGCCATTCTCTTTGATATTCGAAATGATCAGAATTTCCGGATGGCCGGGCAACTGGAATTGATGCAGCACATGGATCTGTAGCGCACCAAAGCGACGACTGAAATCAATTTGCTGTGCGGGTGTGATTTGTTGGTCACGGAACACCAGCAAGTGGTGATCCAGATGCGCCTGATGCACGCGTGAAAAATCAGCATCATCCAGTGGACGTGTAAGATCCAGACCGATTAACTCGGCACCCAGTGGTGCATCGAATAACTGGATCGTGAAGGTGCCGCCAGAAGACGGCCTTGCAGCAGGGACAGGAACGGCAGACATAATTTAAAACCATGTACTTAGCAGATAATGAAATAAGTTTATCTGCCGGGTCTGCCTTCGCAAACGAATCATTCCGCTTAACTATATGCGGTTTTTAATACATGTCCTGTCGCTGCTGATATGGATGAAACAAGTGATAACTAATATGTTCGGATTTCTTTACATACCAGCTTAAACATTCCTGCTTTGCGCCTGGGTGATATTGCTATCAGCTGCCACGCTATGTGTGAGCCAGACGCCACCACCTATGGTGGTGCCCTTGCCTATCGTGATGCGACCCAATACCGTCGCACCGGCGTAGATCACCACATCATCTTCGACGATAGGATGACGCGGATTGCCCTTGATCAGAGAACCACTTTCATCGGCCGGGAAACGTTTGGCACCGAGGGTCACGGCCTGGTAGAGCCGCACACGATTGCCAATCACCGCAGTCTCGCCGATGACCACGCCGGTGCCATGATCTATAAAGAAGCTGTGGCCGATTTCAGCGCCCGGATGGATGTCGATACCGGTACCGGAATGTGCGATACGCGAAATAAGACGTGCCAGGAAAGGCGCGCCGAGATTATGCAAGGCATGTGCAAAGCGATGGTAAATAATTGCCGTCATGCCCGGATAGCAAACCAGGATCTCGGACACGCTATGGGCCGCAGGATCACCGTGATATGCGGCTTGCAAGTCGGTTACCAGCACATCGCGGATGTGACGCAACTGGCTGGCAAAGTTACGGGTAATTTCTATCGCTTCGCGATCCAGGTCGGCCGCATCGTTGCCGGTTTTAAGCACAGGCTGTGCATCGTCTTCATCACCCTGGCGGGAGACAAAGAGCAAGCCGCGTCGTACCTGCTCAGCCAGATCGTTCAATGCGATATTAAGCTTGTCACCGACAAAATAATCAATGCTTTCATCCGTTAGCACCGGCTGGCCGTAATGAGTAGGGAACAGGGCCGCAGACAAGCCATCCAGGATTTTTTGCAAAGCCTCACGCGAGGGCAACTCACGGATCTGGCCGCGGTAGCGGATATTGTGGGTTTCTTCGCGCGACTGGCGCAATGATTTGACGACACTGTCCAGCCCCCAGGTACCGACGGGAACGGGAACGACGAGTTCTAATGAGGGACGTAATTTGGACATGGCGGGCAGTCTGAAAGGTGGATTTGATTATAGAAGTCGCGTCCCGCCCTTGAATACGAATAAAACTGCATATGCAAAATCGGAAATTGTTATTGCCTTCCCACGAATCATTTGCCGTTGCCGCAGTCTGAACAGAACCAGACCAAGAGGAGCACACCATGAGCGGCCAAGATGAAACGACACATTTCGAAAATGAGTTGAAGCAACGTTTTGACGAGCTGATCCTGTGGGCGGTGAAAAACCGGCCTTATAACGGTGCCAGCCTGAAGCCGACCGATTTTGATGACAGCTGGAAACAAATTTCGCGACTGGCGCGGGAAGGGGTGGATATAGGCAAACGCAATGCCGCCGTGCCTGAGCCATCCGAAAACGGGCCCCAATACGTCAATAGCAATCCGGCACCCTGGCCCTGAGCCTGGCCGGGCAGCCTTTCATAGCGTGAAATACACCAAGGTTCACAGGCATTAACCGGGCGTTGTTTCATTACTACACAGCATTTATTTAGTGAACTTTATAGCAATTTAGTGTCCAATGGGTAAGCCGCCCCGCCGAAGATTGCGGGGTTGCCAGAACGTTCCCAGGCTTGCATTACTGGGAAGTCGAGGAGGCGTTCCTACGCATATCTGTTCAACCTGAAAGGAAGATCATCATGAAAAAAATTATTTCCATTGCGTGTGTTCTCGCTATGAGCATAGGCCTGAGTGCCTGCAACACATTTAAAGGCGTAGGACAGGATGTACAACGCGGTGGCGAAAAAATTCAGGATGCAGCAACAGGGAAATAAGTCGCCTGACAGCAGGCGTATGCAAAAAGAGCGTGAATTGCTTCACGCTCTTTTTTTATGTCCGCCTTATCCGGCGACTCAACAGGACTCGCCTGTTCAATCGCCTTCAGTCTTTCTTATTGCTTTTTAATCGTCAGATTATTCAAGACGGAATTCACACCTTCGACGTCACCCGCAATTTTTGCAGCGCGGTCGATCTGGGTCTGGTTGTTCACGGCGCCGCTCAGGCTGACTACGCCTTTCGAGGTTTCCACCACTACGTCCAGGCCTTTGACGTCAGAGTCAGCCAGCAAGGCCGATTTCACTTTGGTCGTAATGACAGTGTCATCCACTATTTGCCCTGCACTCTTGGCGCTGGCATCAGCAGGAACGCTCGGCGATGCAGGCGCGGTTTCCGGAACTGGTGTTGGCGGTGTCACACCGGCAGCAGCCGGCGACTCGCTTGGTGCGGTCGGGGTAGGTGTCGATCCCGCTGCTTCTTCCGGCGGTGTACGACGCTCACAACCAGCCGCAAACAATACGGCCATTAACGAGGCTGCGATCGCTACCTTAGAATTATTTGACAGTGTCTTCATCATTTTTCCCTTTCATGGAATAAGTATTCAAATACTCCAATCGTGTAATCGGAAGCAAAGAATTCTCGTGGATTGAAGCCCCGACTTGTTTCAATGCAATATGCCCAAAACAAACCAGTTATCTTCTTGACCATGCTTTGATGAGAAGGTTCGGAATAATGTAAATGATGTGTCGCCAGAGGAAAACATCGGCAACATTTACACATGTTTGAAAAATTTACATGCTGCGGATATACAAAAAGGCTGCCACATGGAAATGCGACAGCCCTTCTTGATTACTTCAATTCGCAGATTTATGAGACGTTTTACGCCGCCAACGGCTGCATGCGTGCCAGCGCCTGCAGCAACAAATCAGGATCGCCCAATGCCAGCTTTTTCGAGTCCGACAGAGTCTGGCGGAAAGCGCGCGAGTTCGGCAAACCCGCCATCAAGCCCAGCATGTGACGCGTGATGCTATTCACTTTCAGGCCGCCACCCTTTTCGCTTTTTCCATGCAATTGCAATTGCGCATGGATGTAGGGAATCATCGCTTGTACAACTTCGGCGCGGGTCTTGCTCGTAGCATCATCACCGTAGTAACGCGCATCGAAGGTGCTCATCAAGAATGGGTTGTGGTAAGCCTCGCGCCCCAGCATCACGCCATCGACATGTTGCAGGTGCGTGTCAATTTCGGCCACGGTTTTGGTGCCGCCATTGATGATGATTTCCAATGCAGGGAAATCCTTCTTGAGTTGATAGGCAAACTCATAACGCAAGGGCGGGATTTCACGATTCTCTTTCGGGCTCAAGCCCTTGAGGATCGCATTACGCGCATGCACGATGAAGGTATTACAACCGGCATCCGCAATCGTGCCGACAAAGTCGCGCACAAAATCATAAGAGGTAATGTCATCAATGCCGATACGATGCTTGACCGTCACATCGATGGACACTGCATCACGCATCGCCTTGACGCAATCGGCAACCAGGCCGGTTTCATTCATCAGGCAGGCACCGAAAGCACCCTTTTGCACGCGCTCGGATGGACAACCGCAATTCAGGTTGACCTCGTCATAGCCCCATTGCTCACCCAGCTTCGCGCTCTTGGCCAGGTCAGCCGGTTCGCTGCCGCCGAGTTGCAGTGCCACCGGATGTTCTTCTTCGTTGAAATCCAGATGGCGCGGCACGTCGCCGTGCAGCAAGGCACCGGTCGTCACCATTTCGGTATACAGCCAGGTATGGCGCGTGATCTGACGGTGGAACATGCGGCAATGCCGGTCGGTCCAGTCCATCATCGGGGCCACGCTAATACGCCGCCCCTGATACTTGCCGTTTGCCGTATTGTCTTTATTGAAATCCATTTTTAGTGCTGATCCACCGTTTTCCGTAAGCCGCAATTTTACACGCTGTGGCCTGATCCAGCCCGGCGGCGGCTACACGGACTGCATACGGCTTCCTCGCGCGATGCAAACGTAATAATATTGATACAACTCTTTCTCGAAAGTACGGCATATGAGCCAGCCGCTGGACACTTCCCATCTGTGGATGCCTTTCACCGCCAATCGCCAGTTCAAGGCCAAGCCACGCATGCTGGTCGCCGCTTCCGGCATGTATTACACCAGCGATGACGGGCGGCAGATCCTGGACGGTACCGCGGGCCTGTGGTGCGTCAATGCCGGCCACGGCCACCCAAAAATAACGGAAGCAATTCAAAAGCAGGCCGCGAGCATGGATTACGCGCCGCTGTTCCAGATCGGGCATCCGCTTGCGTTTGAAGCCGCTACCGCGCTGGCGGAGATCGCACCAGCAGGATTGAACCGCGTATTCTTTTGCAATGATGGTTCCGAAGGTGTGGATACCGCGCTGAAGATTGCCCTCGCCTACCATCGCATACGCGGCGACGCAGGTCGTACGCGCCTGATAGGCCGTGAGCGCGCTTACCATGGCGTCGGCTTCGGTGGCATCGCAGTCGGCGGTATCGCCGGCAATCGCAAGCAATTCGGCCCGGGCCTGGCGGCCGACCATTTGCGTCATCCGCTGGACATTGCGAAGAACGCTTACTCACGTGGCCTGCCGCTGCACGGGGCGGAAATGGCGGATGAACTCGAACAACGGCTGCTGGCCTTGCACGATCCATCGACTGTCGCCGCCGTCATCGTCGAACCCTTGCAAGGCTCAACCGGTGTCATCTTGCCGCCTAAAGGTTATCTGGAAAAACTCAGGGTGATATGCGACAAGCATGGCGTCCTGCTGATCTTCGATGAAGTCATTACCGGCTTCGGCAGGTTGGGCACAGCCTTCGGTGCCGATTTCTTTGGCGTGAAGCCGGACATGATCGTCTGCGCCAAAGCCCTGACCAATGCCGCTGTGCCGATGGGTGCAGTCATCGTGCACGAAAAAATCCATGAGACTTTCATGCAAATGGCACCCGCCGACAGCATAGAACTGTTCCACGGCTACACCTACTCCGGCCATCCGCTGGCCGCGGCAGCAGCCATTGCTACGCTGGACGTTTATCGTGAAGAGCAGCTATTCCAGCGTGCTGCCGGGATGGCACCGTATTTTGAAGATGCCGCGCACAGCCTGAAGGGCCTGCCCTTCGTCAAGGATGTACGGAACCTCGGCCTGGTGGCCGGAGTGGAACTCGAAGGCATAGCCGGCAAACCCGGCGCCCGCGCCTATGAATTATTCACCAAGGCATTCTGGGACAAGGGTTTGCTGACACGCGTCACCGCCGACATCCTCGCACTGTCGCCACCACTGATCATCAACAAGGCACAGGTTGATGAAATGTTTGGCAGCATTACGGATATTCTCAAGGGTATGAAGTAAATTCTCCATCGCATATAAAAATCCTTCGCACAAACAAAAAGCCCGCTGATTCAAGGAATCAACGGGCTTCTTTTGGAGCAGCGCTTCGATGACGAAACGCGTACTCAGTGATTACGCAGCGTCGCGGCCTGCTTTTTTACGCTCGTGCTCTTTCAGGAAGCGCTTGCGCAGACGAATGCTCTTCGGTGTGACTTCAACCAATTCGTCGTCGTCGATGAATTCAACTGCGTATTCGAGCGACATTTCGATTGGTGGTACCAGGCGTACCGCTTCATCCGTACCGGACGAACGAACGTTGGTCAGTTGTTTACCTTTGATCGGGTTGACGACCAAATCGTTATCACGCGAGTGGATACCGATGATCATGCCTTCATACACTGGATCGTTGTGGCTGACGAACATACGGCCGCGATCCTGCAATTTCCAGATTGCGTACGCTACTGCTGCGCCATCATCTTGCGAGATCAATACACCGTTACGACGACCACCGAGGTCACCTTTGGTGTTGTCGACCGGAGCGTATTCATCGAACACGTGGCTCATCAAGCCGGTACCGCGTGTCAGCGTCATGAATTCGCCCTGGAAGCCGATCAGGCCACGTGCAGGAATACGGTATTCCAGACGCACACGACCTTTGCCGTCCGGTTCCATGTTTTGCAGGTCACCACGACGACGACCGAGTTCTTCCATCACGCCACCCTGGTTAACTTCTTCCACGTCAACCGTCAGGTTTTCATACGGCTCATGACGTACGCCATCCACCATTTTGAAAACAACGCGCGGACGCGATACAGCCATTTCGAAACCTTCGCGACGCATGTTTTCGATCAGGATGGTCAGATGCAACTCACCGCGACCCGACACTTCGTAGGTCGAATCGTCGTCTTCCGATTGCACGACGCGCAGCGCCATGTTGGCTTTCAATTCTTTTTCGAGGCGATCACGGATCTGACGCGTGGTAACGAATTTACCTTCGCGGCCAGCCAGTGGCGAGCTGTTAACCATGAAGTTCATGGTCAGGGTTGGCTCATCGACTTTCAACATAGGCAGGCCATTCGGCGCATCCACTGCGCAGATGGTGGAACCGATGCTGATTTCTTCAATACCATTGATCAGGACGATGTCGCCTGCCAGTGCTTCGTCAACCAATACGCGATCCAGGCCTTTGAAGGTCAGGACCTGGTTGATACGTGCTTTGGTTGGCTTGTCTTCAGGACCGTTCATCCAGACTACGTCTTGCAACGCTTTGACGCGACCGGCCAGGATACGGCCAACGCCGATCTTGCCGACGTAGGAAGAGTATTCCAGCGAGGTGATTTGCAGTTGCAATGGAGCATCAGGATCATCTTCGCGCGCAGGAACGTGTTCCAGGATCGCGTCGAACAATGGTTCCATATTGCCGTCACGAACGGTGTCTTCCAGGCCTGCGTAGCCTTTGAAGCCCGATGCGTAAACGATAGGGAAATCGAGTTGCTCGTCAGTTGCACCCAGTTTGTCGAACAATTCAAAAGTCGCGTTCACGGCTTTCTGTGGATCGGCGTTTTCACGATCGATCTTGTTGACGACAACGATAGGTTTCAGGCCGAGTGCCAGTGCTTTACGCGTAACGAAACGCGTTTGTGGCATCGGGCCTTCTTGTGCATCCACCAGCAGCAATACGCTGTCAACCATCGACAGGACACGTTCCACTTCACCACCGAAGTCGGCATGGCCTGGGGTATCAACGATGTTGATGTGTGTACCTTTGTACTCAACCGCGCAGTTCTTCGACAGAATCGTGATACCACGTTCTTTTTCGATATCGTTCGAGTCCATCACGCGTGCATCAACCTGCTGGTTTTCACGGAAAGTACCTGACTGACGCAATAATTGGTCAACAAGCGTGGTTTTGCCGTGATCAACGTGAGCGATGATGGCAATGTTACGAATAGCGCGTTTTGAGTTTGACATAGTCGTTTTTTACGGTTGGGGTGGTGCTGAATTTGGAAAGCCGCATATTATAGCACAGCAAGACCTTACGCCTTCGAGAAACCCTTGATATTTCAATGGCTTGCTGCGTTTTTTGTGACAAATTGATTACGCTTTTACGTTAAGAAAATAGAAACAGATCGCGCGAAATCGGGCGGGAATCCGCGTCAGGCCGGCGTGTTTTGATTGGTGGAGATCAGTCTTTCCGGTGCCAAAATAGCGAATTCCTGCATCAAGCCGGTACCGAGCAAAACTTTATCCGCATCACGATAGACCCGCACCCGCCCCTGCTCCGGCGGGACCACAATGTCTTCCTTGCCGAGCGCCAGGCGCTGGCCGTGCAGGAAGCGGCGGGCCAGTTCTTCCGACAGGTACAGGGCGGGAAAAGATGTCAGCAAGGCATCGACCGGTGCCAGCAATGCGCTGCGCGCACCTTCTTCCGTCGCCGCCAGTTGTTCGATTGTTATTGCCTTATCGATCAGTAAATCCCCGACCTGGATGCGGCGCAACGCATTCAGGTGCGCACCGCAACCGAGGGCCGCGCCAATGTCTTCACCCAGTACGCGGATATACGTGCCTTTGCTGCAACGTACGCGCAAGGTGAGGAAAGGTGCCTGGTAATCAACGAATTCCAGCAGATGGATGGTGACCGGACGCGCTTCGCGTTCCAGCGTAATGCCTTCGCGTGCATATTCGTACAAAGGTTTGCCGTCGCGCTTGAGCGCCGAGTACATCGGCGGCACTTGCAGGATATCGCCACGAAATTGCCCGAGCACGGTATCAATTTGTTCACGCGTGACATCAACCGCAGCGGTGGAGATGGTTTCGCCTTCTGTATCGCCGGTGTTGGTGGTGATGCCGAGATGAACGACGGTTTCATAGGTTTTATCGGCATCCAGCAAGTCCTGCGCAAACTTGGTGGCTTCGCCGAAACACAGCGGCAACAGACCGGTCGCAAACGGATCCAGCGTACCGGTATGGCCGGCCTTCAGTGCGCTCAACAGCCACTTCGCCTTGATCAATGCATCGTTGCTGGAAACGCCGACCTGTTTATCGAGCAGCAATACGCCGTGCACCGGCACACGCTTTTTCTTGATGTGATTTGTCGCCATGATGGATCAGCAGCTACGCAATATGGGTCTGCCAGGCGCAAGGCCGGGGCGGACGGAAGAAAATGGAAAGATACTCTGCCCGGGGGATGCGAACGGGCAGCAGGAAGGCGGAAGGTCAGTCTTCCGCATCCTTGGCACGGCTGGCATTGGCTTCGTCGATCAGCTTGGACATTTCTATCCCGCGTGCGGTCGAGGTATCGTGCACGAAATGCAGTTCCGGCAAAGTATGGATGGTCAGGCGACGACCGAGCTGGCCGCGGATATAACCTGAAGCCGCAGTCAAGCCCGATACCGTGTTCTTGATGTCATCCTTCTTGTCGCTCAGCATGGTGAAGAACACCTTCGCATGCGCGTAATCCGGCGTGACCTGAACTTCGGTAATCGTGATCATCCCTACGCGCGGGTCTTTCAACTCGAACGCGATGATTTCAGACAGATCGCGCTGGATCTGGTCTGCGACGCGCAAGCCGCGTCCGGGGATGGATTTACTGTGTTTGGCCATAAACTATTTTATCGATAAAACGGTGAAGCTAAAATAATTTCGCATCGGCTAGCAGCGAAGCCGGCCGATGCGATCAAGTGTTACATAGGGGAAAGCGTGCTATCCCCGGCGCGGGCTTTAGAGCGTACGCGCAATTTCCTGCACTTCGAAGACTTCGAGTTGATCGCCTTCTTTGATGTCGTTGAAGTTTTTCAGGGTCAGACCGCATTCGAAGCCGGCTTTGACTTCCTTCACGTCGTCCTTGAAGCGTTTCAGCGAATCCAGCTCGCCAGTCCAGACCACCACGTTGTCGCGCAGCAAGCGTACCGAAGAACCGCGTTTTGCAACGCCTTCGAGTACGTAGCAACCGGCAATCGCGCCGACTTTGCTGACCAGGATAACCTGGCGAATCTCGACCAGGCCCAATGCCTGTTCGCGCTTCTCTGGTGCCAACATGCCGGACATCGCTGCCTTGATCTCGTCTACCGCATCGTAAATGATGTTGTAGTAACGAATGTCAACGCCATTGGCTTCCGCCAATTTACGGGCCGAAGCATCAGCACGGGTGTTAAAGCCGATGATGACCGCTTTCGATGCGACTGCCAGGTTGACGTCGGACTCGGAAATGCCACCCACCGCTGCATGCACAACCTGTACACGCACTTCGCTGGTCGACAGTTTCTGCAAGGAGCCAACCAGCGCTTCTTGCGAACCTTGCACGTCGGTCTTGATGATCATTGGCAGGTTTTTGACTTCGCCTTCGCCCATGTTCTCGAACATGTTTTCCAGTTTCGCCGCCTGCTGTTTCGCCAGTTTCACGTCGCGGAACTTACCTTGACGGAACAGGCCGATTTCACGCGCTTTGCGTTCATCCGCCATGACCATGACTTCTTCACCGGCATTCGGCACCTCGGTCAGGCCTTGAATCTCTACCGGAATCGAAGGACCGGCTTCGGTAATGCTCTTGCCGTTTTCGTCCAGCATCGCACGGACACGACCGTAAGCCGAACCAGCCAGCACGACGTCGCCGCGCTTCAAGGTACCGGACTGCACCAGGATAGTAGCGACCGGACCGCGACCTTTGTCGAGCTTGGCTTCAACCACCAAACCACGCGCAGGTGCATCGACCGGTGCTTTCAATTCCAGCACTTCGGCTTGCAACAATACTTGTTCGAGCAAGGCGTCAATGCCTTCGCCGGTTTTAGCCGACACAGGCACGAATGGCGAATCGCCACCGTATTCTTCCGGCACCACTTGTTCCGCAATCAGTTCCTGCTTGACGCGATCCATATTCGCACCCGGTTTGTCGATCTTGTTGATCGCCACGACCAGAGGCACGCCCGCAGCTTTCGCATGTGCGATCGCTTCTTTTGTTTGCGGCATCACGCCGTCATCAGCTGCCACCACCAGAATCACGATATCGGTTGCTTTCGCACCGCGTGCACGCATGGCCGTAAATGCTTCATGGCCCGGTGTATCGAGGAAGGTGATCATGCCGCGTGGTGTTTCCACGTGGTATGCGCCGATGTGCTGGGTAATACCGCCCGCTTCGCCGGATGCAACCTTGGCGCGACGGATGTAATCCAGCAACGAAGTTTTACCGTGATCGACGTGACCCATGACGGTCACAACCGGTGCGCGTGGCAAGGCTTCGATATCTGCGTGTTCTTCACCCTGCTCCAGCAATGCTTCCGGATCATCCAGCTTCGCCGCGTGCGCGGTGTGACCCATTTCTTCGACCAGAATCATTGCTGTTTCTTGATCGAGCACCTGGTTGATCGTGCACATCTGGCCCAGTTTCATCAAATGCTTGATGACTTCGGATGCCTTGACCGACATTTTGTGCGCGAGTTCGGCAACGGTAATCGTTTCCGGTACGTGCACGTCTTTTACGACTGCTTCGGTCGGAGCCTGGAAGTTGCTTTCGCGATCATCGTGATGCGATGGACGACGGCCCTTAGGACCTGCGCGCCAGCCATCACGGCCACCGCCGGTATTGCCGCGTGTCTTGATGCCGGCACCGCGTTTTTTCGCGTCGTCTTGCCAGGTGGACGAGACATTCGCCGATTTGATCGACTTCTTGTCTGCCGTTACCGCTGGTTTTTTCTCGTCTTTTTTCTCGCCGGCTTTTTTATCAGCCGGTTTGTGCAAAGTACCTTCAGCTGGCTTCGCTGCAACCGGTGCTGCAGGTTCAGGTGCCTTGATGGCGCGACGTGGCGCATTCATCATGGCTTTGATCTGCGCCACTTCATCGGCTACCGCTTTACGTGCTGCTTCAGTCGCGACAGCTTTTTCGCTCGCTTCTTTCGCTGCATCTTTAGCCAGTTGGGCTGCTTTCTTTTTGCTTTCTTCTGCAGCTACGCGTTTTTTCTCTTCTTGCGCCGACTCGTCCGCTTTCGCTTCAACCGGTTTCGCCGCATCTGCTTTTTGCGCTTCCGCTTCAGCTTGTTCTGCTTGCTTCAATGCTTTTGCTTGCGCTTCTTTTTCCGCTTCGAGCTTGGCCAGGCGTTCTTGTTTTTCGCGCAGGTCAGCTTCCTGACGCGCAATCAACTCGGCCTGACGACGTGCTTCTTCTGCACGACGTTCGATCTCTGCTTCATCGATAACTGGTGCTGCAGCTTTGACTGGTGCTTCTTCAGGCGTGGATTCGTCGCGTTTTACGAAAGTCCGCTTTTTACGCACTTCGACCTGGATCGTGCGCGATTTGCCGGTGGCATCCGCTTGCTTGATTTCCGTCGTTTCTTTACGGGTCAGTGTGATTTTTTTCTTTTCACCGTCTGGTGCAACACCGTGCGCACGGCGCAGGTGGTCAAGGAGCTTGTCCTTGTCGGCCTTGGATAATTCGTCGGACGTTGAACTTTTTTCGACGCCAGCATCCCGCAGTTGCGTGAGCAATACGTCTGCTGGCATCTTCAGCTCGGTGGCAAATTGGGCTACATTGTTACTCGCCATTCAGTCCTCTTTTCTATGTAACACGTTAGATGAAAATCAACCTTCGTGGATTATTTCGCTTCCGCGAGGCTCCATACCTTGGCTTGTAAAGCCTTGGCATGATCATCGTATTTAGCATCGATGAGCTTCATCTCTTCGTCTGTCACATCTTTAAATTCATCTTCAATCAGTTGACGCGCACGGTCTGCAGGCAATGCCAGAATCGCGCCAAACTCGTCATAGGCCAGGGCCGAGAATGCTGCCAGCGTTTTGATACCAGCCAAGCCAAGCTTGCCTGCCATCACGCGATCCATACCTTCCAGATTCGCCAGCGCTTCTTCCATGCCTTCCAGGCCTTCTTCGGAAGCAATCGCTTCTGTTACCAGTGCATCGCGTGCGCGGTTGCGCAGTTCGTTGACGGTATCTTCGTCGAACGATTCGATGTCCAGCATTTCGCTGATAGGTACATAAGCAATCTCTTCCAAGCTCGCAAACCCTTCATCCACCAGGATGTCAGCAACTTCCTGATCGACATCCAGTTTTTCCATGAACAGGGTGCGAATCGCAGCTGTTTCGAGTTGCGATTTGTCGGCAGACTCTTCCGCCGTCATGATGTTGATTTGCCAGCCGGTCAGTTCCGAAGCCAGGCGTACGTTTTGACCGCCGCGACCGATTGCGATCGCCAGGTTTTCTTCGTCGACCACAACGTCCATTGCATGCTTTTCTTCATCAACGACGATAGAAGAAACGTTGGCCGGAGCCAGGGCACCAATCACGAACTGCGCAGGATCTTCCGACCACAACACGATATCCACACGTTCGCCGCCGAGCTCGCCAGTCACTGCCTGAACGCGTGAACCGCGCATACCAACGCAGGTACCGATAGGATCGATACGTTTGTCGCTGGTAAATACAGCGATCTTGGCGCGGACGCCGGCGTCGCGTGCAGCCGATTTAATTTCCAGCAAGCCTTGCTCGATTTCCGGAACTTCCAGTTCGAACAATTTCATGATGAATTCCGGCGCGGTACGCGACAGGATCACTTGCGGACCGCGTGCATTACGGTCGATGCGCAGGATATAGGCACGGACGCGATCACCGATACGCAGGTTTTCTTTAGGAATCGTCTGGTCGCGCGGCAGGCGTGCTTCGATGCGGCCGGATTCAACAATCGCGTCACCACGTTCCATACGCTTGATGGTGCCGGTAACCAGCGAATCGCCACGCTCCAGGAAGTCAGCCAGGATTTGTTCGCGCTCTGCATCACGGATGCGTTGCAATACAACCTGTTTGGTGTCTTGTGCAAAGCGACGACCGAAGTCCACCGATTCAATCGGTTCTTCAATATAGTCATCCACTTCGATATCGCCGATTTGTTCCTTGGCTTCGAAATGCAGGATTTCCTGATCCGGCAATTGCAGGCCCGCTTCGTCAGGCACCACGTGCCAACGACGGAAGGATTCAAATTCGCCAGTTTCGCGATCGATGGATACACGGATGTCGACATCGCCTTCGTAGCGCTTTTTGGTCGCTTGCGCGAGCGCGTGTTCCAAGGCTCCGAAAACGATATCCTTATCGACGTTTTTTTCGCGCGCTAGCGCATCAACCAACAATAAAATTTCGCGACTCATGCTTTGCGACTCCTAAAATTCACTTGTGGCACTAAATGTGCCTTGTCTACATCAGCGAGCGTAAATTCGAGCTTCGCCGGCCCATCGTTTCCTTCAAATTCCAACGCGAGTGTCTCGCCTACCGGTTCCTGCAAAATGCCCTGGAACGATTTGCGATTCGCCGCATTCGGCATCGGCATACGCAATTTAACCAGCGCCTCGGCACCGGCAAAACGCACATAATCCGACAACTTCTTCAGCGGCCTGTCGAGACCGGGTGACGACACTTCGAGTCGTTCATAATTGGCGTTTTCAACCGTCAATACATGCAACAACTGATGCGTTACCTTTTCGCAGTCTTCTACCGTGATCGCACCTTTATCCGCATCTTCCGGGGTAAAGTCGATAAACACGCGCACCAGACCGCGGGCTGCCTGCTCAAAATTGACCAGTTCATAGCCCATGCCAACCACGGTTTTTTCAATTAGCGCCGACAACTGCAAAAGAATTCTCCGAATAACGTCAATCACGACAAAGTCGAAATTGAATACAACAATGCAAACTGTTTAACAAAAAAAAAAATGGGCATCTGCCCATCTTTTTTATCATTCTGACCACCGAATTCAATGCCAAAAACATAATTTTTGGGCTGGCGACCTTCGTTAACTGCCGAATTATAGTTGATTAACAGGTCAACCGCAATGTTGGAATCCCTGCAGCACCCATTCGGACAGCTGACAAATCCGTCTTTTTTAAATCCGGCGCGTCAAACGACGTGCCATGGAACAGACAAATTAAGCTTTAAACTTTGGAGCGACGGCGCGGGCCGCCTTGCGGACCATTTCCGCCACCTGGTCCGCGATTTGGACCGTTACCGCCACCGGGACCACGATTCGGTCCGTTGCTGCGACGCGGTTGGCCCATACCCGGGAAGCCCAGCGAAGTTTGCAGTGGATCCGGCTGGCGGCTGCGTTGTTGTCCCTGGCGATTCGGCTTGCCCGGATTCTGTCCTTGCGAACGTCCCTGGCCGGTACCGGTGTTTTGCCATTGGCTCGGGCTGCGTGGCTGGCCGAGGCCATTATCGACACGCGGCGCACGATTGCCGTTAACACGATCACCACCGGCAGCACGGCCTTTATTGGCAGGGCCGGCTTCGCCTGTATTCTTGTCCAGACCACTCAGCGCCAGCAAATCGCGCACTGCGTGCTCTTCCATTTCTTCCCATCGACCGCGCTTGAGGTTTTTCGGCAGGGTCAGCAAACCGTAACGGGTACGGATCAGGCGCGATACGGTCAAGCCGATCGCTTCAAACATACGGCGTACTTCGCGGTTACGACCTTCGCCGATCGTCACGCGATACCATTTGTTGACGCCTTCACCGCCGCCGTCGGCGATCTTGGAGAATTGCGCCAAACCATCTTCCAGTTCGACACCGGCCAGCAATTTCTGGCGCATGCCCTCTTCCAGCTCGCCCAAAGTACGCACCGCGTATTCGCGGTCGATACCGTAGCGCGGGTGCATCAGGCGGTTGGCCAGATCACCGGAAGTAGTAAACAGCAACAAACCTTCGGTATTGAAATCGAGGCGACCGACGGCCAGCCACTTGGCAGCCTTCATCGTTGGCAAACGATCGAATACCGATGGACGGCCTTCCGGATCGTTGGTGCTGACAATTTCGCCGGCCGGCTTGTGATACACCAGCACGCGTGGCGGCTTTTTGCTTACTTTGCGTTGAATCAGTTTGCCGTTGATACGTACCTGGTCGGTCGGCAGGATGCGCTGGCCGATATGGGCAGGTTCGCCATTGACCGATACGCGGCCGGCAATAATCAATTCTTCCATATCGCGACGCGAACCGAGACCGGCTTCAGCCAGTACTTTATGCAATTTCGGCGCATCGTCATCCGCTGTCAAATCGCGGCGTACGGTTTTTTGTTCATGGCGACGTTTGCCACCGGCGCTGTCTTCTGCTGCCAGCGAGTCAAAGTCATCGGAAGTAACAAAGGAAAACACATCATCGGCATTGTCTGCCTTGCCATGTGGTTTGCCGCCGCGCTGCGGGCCGGCACCATTTGGCTTGCCGCGACCTTGCGGCCGGGTCGCGCCTTTTGCACCCTTGGCACCCGGCTGGCGTTCACCACGGCGATTATTATTAGTACGTTCCCTGCGCGCTTCACCATCAGCCGGGGCACTACCCGCCTCACCTTGCGGCATCTCTTGTGCGCCTTCGGCGCCGTCAACTTTTACGACAGCCGGTTCTGTTGCTTCGCGTGGCGTATTACGGGCACGGCGCAAAGTGCGCGGACCGCGCAAACCGCGCTTGGCCGGCTTGGCACCAGCACCTTCTTGCGCTGCGGCAGGAGCCTGCTCGCCGGAATGCTCAGATGGGGATGCGTCATTGCCTGGCGCATCGGAAGGATTATTTTTCGTTGGGCGATTCATTATTCAATTCTTGGTTGTGCTCACTTGGGACGTCAACAACCGTCAAGTCAGGCGCTGCTGCGTCGGTAGGAATGGCTGCTTCGGATTCCGAAGTACTCAATTCAGTTGTTTGTGTTGCCGCATCCTCAACGCCTTCGGCTTCTTCAGCAACGACGGTGGTTTCGACCACTTCAATATCAGTTGCTTCAGCAACAGTTACTTCGGCTTCGACTATCCCGGCGTCAACTGATTCAATCTCAATTGCTTCCGCGACAGCTTCGGTAGGAGTGGTGTCAGCCTGCCCATCTTCTGCAGGGACTTCGGCGGTAGCGGCTTCAGTATCGGCGAAATCAATCGCCGTCTGATCCAGATGTTCTTGCAATTCTGCTTCCAGGCCTTGCATCTCCAGCAAGGCACTGCCCTGCATGTCGCCCTTCTCTACTTGCTGCAGAGGCGGCAATTGATCCAGCGAAGTCAGGCCGAGATCATCAAGGAAATGTTTGGTCGTCGCAAACAAGGCTGGGCGGCCCGGAACATCACGGTGCCCGATAGACTCGATCCAGCCACGGTCTTCCAGCATTTTGATGGTTTGCGAATTGACCGTGACACCACGGATTTCTTCGATATCGCCGCGCGTAACCGGCTGGCGATAAGTAATGATGGCAAGCGTCTCCAATGTCGCATGCGAATATTTCGGCGGCTTCTCCGGATTCAAACGCTCCAGGTAAATCTTCATCTCCGGACGGCTCTGGAAACGCCAGCCGGTCGACAGGCTGACCACTTCAATGCCTTTATCAACCCAGTCGTCACGCAACTCTTCAAGCATTTGCTTGATTTCGTCTGTACCGATCTGTCCGTCAGTCTCGCCCGTTTCGACAAAAAGCTTCTTCATGTCGTTTATGGACAGGGGCTCGTGAGCGCAAAGTAGCGCTGTTTCGAGGACCTTCTTCGCCTCAGCAATATTCATTTACGATATTTACGACTGTTTAGTTGCAATGTGCAGAAATTATATTCAACGACAACCATCTTTGGAATCGATTGTCCGGTTAGAGAACCAGTTGATACTGCAATCCGACGCCCGTTTAGAGGAGATGTAATGTGGGCGGGATTTATATAAGACTTGTAAGACTTTGGTTGCGGGGGCAGGATTTGAACCTACGACCTTCGGGTTATGAGCCCGACGAGCTGCCAGACTGCTCCACCCCGCGTCTGAAGATATGAAGTATATATGGTATCGCTACGCAAAGCAATCTTAATTGCAGCTTCTTTATGCGGTGATACACTTCTGCACTTGCAATCATGTCGGTAATGATCCGGATAACCAGGCTTTTCAACGATTTGTCATTTTTATGAAATTTTGTTCCGAATGCGCACACCCTGTCTCGCTGTCGATCCCTGAAGGCGACAACCGCCCGCGTTATGTGTGCGGCAACTGCGGCGCGATTCATTACCAGAATCCAAAGATGGTATTGGGCTCCATCCCGGTCTGGGATGAAGACGGTGACATGCGCATCCTGCTGTGCAAACGCGCGATCGAACCGCGCCTTGGTTACTGGACCCTGCCGGCCGGCTTCATGGAAAACAATGAAACCACCAGCAACGCGGCCATCCGCGAAACCGTGGAAGAAGCCGGCGCCAATATCCGCCTGCATGAATTGTTTTCTTTATTAAATGTGCCGCATGTCCACCAGGTACATATGTTTTACCGCGCCACCCTGCTCGACTTGAATTACGAAGCGGGTATTGAGAGCCTGGAAGTCAAATTGTTCGCACCTGAAGACATTCCGTGGGAAGACATCGCCTTTCCGACCGTACACCACACGCTGAAATTCTTCCTGGCAGACCATGCGAAGGTAAAAAGCGGCGGCTCCTATGGCTTCCATACGCTGGACATACTGAAACCGATGCTTAGTCCGGAATCATTTACCAGCAGTTAATTGCACGCACTAATATAAATGGCTTGCTTCCGTACAGCGGGAGCAAGCCATTGTTTTTTGCGAGGCAACCCGACTTTCTGTCGGCTGAAGCAAGCTGTGCCGATTGCGCCGCACTACTAATATGTGGCGCTTTCAGACAAGGGATGGCTGTTCCCGCCACTGCCACGCACCGGGATTTGCAGGCGCGTAACCAGTTTCCGGCATGCGCTCCTGGCCTCCGCCATGATTTCCGCGCCATCCATGGTTGTCAGTCGACCATCTTCATAAACCACCTTGCCATCCACCATGGTCAAACTCACATCGCGGCCGGAGCCGGAATAAACCAGGCTGGCGATGAGATCAAAACATGGCGCCAGTGCGGGACGAGCCAGGGATACCACGACCACATCGGCCAGCTTCCCGACTGCCAATTGACCTGCATCAACACCTGCAATCTGTGCACCGCCACGTGTGGCCATGGCAAATGCATCCCACGCATTCGTGGCAACCGGATCGAGGGTGGCAAGGCGTTGCACATAAATCACTTGCTTCATGATCTGGAACATATCGAAGGAATGCCCGGCCGCGCCATCGGCTCCTATACCTATGCTGGCTCCGGCGTCATTCAAGACACCGAGGCGCATGGCACCGGAAGCGAGGTATTCATTCGACATCGGGTTGTGCGCAATGCCGCAATGCCGATGTCCCACGATTTCCACTTCTTCATCATCCAGCCAGATCGCATGGGCAAAGGTGGCATGCTGATCAAGCAAGCCATTGCGCTCCATCCAGGCAAAAGGACGCAAGCCATAAGCTTGTGCATAGATGGTCGGATCAATCGCGGCTTCGGAACAATGTGTATGCCATTTGACGCCATACTGAGCCGCCAGCGCGACCGACTGCCGTACCAGTTCCTGGTCGTTGTAAATCACATTGATAGGCGCCGGCCAAATGCTGATGCGCTCATCCTGCCACTGCTCCATGCATGCACGCATGGCGGCAATCTCATTGACGGTACTTTGCTGAAACAAAGCCGGACTAAGGCCATTGTTCCTGGCGACATCTGTAAAGGGCCCGAACATGCCGCGTGCGACTACACCGCGCAAACCAATATCCCGCAACGCCGCTGCCACCGCCAGCGTGGTGTCCACATCAGCCGGTGCATAGTGATTGTCGATGATCGTGGTGGTGCCGCAAGACAATGCTTCCAGCGCACCCAGGCGAACTGCGGCCAGTGCTTCATGTGGTGAAATATTCGCTGCCAGCGGCAGCATGAATTCGCCCAACCATTGCCACAAGGCCATACCGTCACCCAGTCCCCGCCCCGCCGCCTGGAACAAATGGTTATGGCAATCGATCAGGCCCGGGATAATCGCCTGCCCGCGACAGTCAACACGCCGTGCTGCCTGCCAGTGCTCAAGCTTCGCAGTATCGTCGACAGCCACAATACGGTTGCCGCTGACTGCCACCGCACCATCCTCAAGGATACGGCGCCCATCATCCATGGTGACCACGATTCCATGTTCAAATAAAACGTCACAGCTGTTCAATCTATTTCTCCCGCGGAATGTACTTAATGAGGTTGCTGGCTCTGCGGCGCAAGCGGTGACGATGGTGCGTCCGCCCCTGACGAATGTGCAGCGCTATCTTCCTGCTGCAACTGCCGTGTTCCATTAAACAGGACATTCAGCAGCATCGCGGTGATGACTGTCAACAGCACGCCGCTATGCAGGAGTGGCGTCATGAAATCCGGGAAGGCCGAGAAAAATTTGGGCGACATCGTCGGAATCATACCGACGCCCAGGCTGATCGCAAGTATCAGCGTGTTATGCCGGTTATGTCGAAAATCAACACTTTGCAGGATGCGCACTCCCGAGCCGGCCACCATGCCAAACATCGCGATCGCCGCACCACCCAGTACGTAATGCGGAATCGAGGCGACCAGGTGCGCAAGTTTGGGCAACAAACCTAGCATGATCAGGAAAATACCGGCGGCAACGCATACATAGCGACTACGCACACCGGTAATGCCGACCAAGCCGATATTTTGCGCATAGGAGGTGTAAGGAAAGGTGTTGAAGACGCCGCCGATAGTGGCACCCAGTGCATCGGCACGCAAACCACGTGTGAATTCATCACGGCTGATTTTGCGCCCCAGTATTTCGCCAAGAGAAAAGAACAGCCCAATGGATTCAACCATCGTGATCACCACCACCAATGCCATGGTGATGATCGCGACCGGATCGAAGGTTGGCATGCCGAACTGGAAGGGTCGCACCATCGCCACCCAGGGCGTGGCTTCAACGCCGGAAAAATGAACATCACCAAACAGGACCGCAACCAAAGTACCGGCAGCTATCCCTATCAATATCGCAATATTCGCCAGGAAACCACGACCAAATCGCGCAACCAGCAGCGTGACAGCCAGCACCAATGCCGCGACGCTAATATAGAACGGATGGCCGAAGTCAGCCGCACCATAACCACCACCGGCCCAGGTAATCGCCACCCCGAGCAGGCTGGTACCCAGGGCCAGCAGGGTTGAACCTGTCACCAAGGGTGGAAACAATGGCAAGGCACGAATGATGAGGGGCACCAACAACAGACAGAGTAGCCCTGCACCAATAATGGCTCCGTATAAGCCGGGTAAACCCAAGCCCGGGCTGAATGCAATCGCGATCATGGGCGCGATCCCGGCATAGGACACCCCCATCATCACCGGCAATCTAATCCCTATCCATTTCCCTATACCCAGTGACTGCAATATTGAAATGAGGCCGCAACACAACAAGTCGGCATTGATCAGCATTGCGATTTGTTCTGACGGTAATTTGAGCGCGCCACCCACTATCAGTGGCACAGTTACTGCTCCCGCGTACATCACGAGTAAATGTTGCAGGCCCAGGGCCGCGGTACGGCCGAGGGGTGGGCACACGTTGATTTCGTCTATGCCTGCACTTGCGTTCATCGTCTTCTCCTTTGATTGGATCTTCTATGCGGTATGTCTCTGCGGTCATCTCGCAATGCTTTTACTCCTTATGCAGCGCTACTTCCCTCGTGTCGGGACCAGACAAAATAATCATCCATCGAAAAAACACTGCAAACGGGCAACCAGCTCTTGCGGCGCATCCAATGGAATCAAATGCCCGCTGCAAGCAATTTCTTCGCAACTGGCCTGCGGTGCAATGGCTGCCATCTGCCTCATGACTTCCAGCCGCACAAAACTATGCTCACCGTGCAGCATCAGGATAGGCATGGTCAGAGTCGGCAAGACGAGCCACAGATCATCGGAACGAAACGGCCAGCGCGTGAAAAAATAAGGATCGTGCTTGCGCACAAAACCACCATTGCGACCTGGGACGACAGACGCGTCTGCATGCAATGCGAGCAAGACCTGCGGCGCGTATACATTGGCTTTGCGTTCCCATTCCAATAACTCCGCGCCGGAGGCAAACCAGTCAGGACGCGGAAATAGTTCCGTCTCGCTTTGCGCAAAACTGGGTTCGACGTCGACCACCGCGAAGCGACGCACCATACCCGGATGCCTTCCCGCATACGCCATCGCCACCAGCGCACCCCAAGACAAGGCTGCGATATCAATACGTGGAGGCAGGCCCAATCCTGCAATGACATCCTCCAGGTCTTCCACATGCTGCGCCGTTTTATACGCACCGTTGGCAGACCATTGGCTATCACCATGACCGCGCATATCCAAAGCGAAGACAGATCGCCCCGCAGACAGCATATGGGCCACGTCATGCCATAGCCAGGCATGGCCGGTCACGCCGTGCAAGAGCAGCAAAGGTGGCACGCTGCTGTCGTCGCTACCTTTACCGGCAAATTCAAGCGCATGCAGGCGCAAACCGGAACGTGACTGGACATAGTGATGGCGAACGGCGGTGGTCGATATCATCTTCAGCTCTTCGGTTTGGCATTCATCAATTCAAAGAGCCACCGCCGGTACTCTATCGTCACGACATCGGCACCGCGCATAGGCGTTTCCCTTTGCGCCGGATCGCCGCCGGCAAGATTGAACCAGAGTGGACGTTGTGATTCGATAATCGGCTTATCCTGTCCCAGCACTTCGTCCTCGAAATCCCGGAAGAAGGCATCGTGTTTGGTGTCGGTCCCGAAATCCCGCGCGATCCACCAAAAGCTGCGCGTCTGGGTAGCAGTAACCGGGCTCGCCGACATGAACAAGACATAGCGTTTGCCATTCGGGAAGATGCGCTTCAGGTGCACTGTATGCGGCATCGTCACGTGGTACTCATTGACCGGTTCTATCAATGCATCTGTAATTCCCAGCAATTCCTTCTTCAATCCCACGCCCGGCTCTTTGACGCCACTACGATTGAAGCGCAATACCGGTCCTTCGCGCCAGACATCAACCGGCTCTACCCGCGGATTGGAACGACTACCTATCGTGCCGTCGTGTACAAAAGAGAAATGCGCAAAATCTACAAAATTTTCCAGTCGGCGCGGTGAACTGGTTGCCCAGTCATAGCTCGTACCTTGCAGGACGTTATATTCGGCATCCTCAAATTCCGGAAAATCCGGAAATGCATACAAGGGCTCTTCCAGCGCCACCCAGATAATGCCGACGTGTTCGGCTGCGTGGTACTTCGCGACCGACGCTTTCAATACATCGCACAATTCCTCACGTGCCGGCACTCGCACACATTTTCCACCGTCGTCATAACGCCAGCCGTGATAAGGGCATTCAATCGTGCCGTCAACTATCTGCCCCAACGCCAGCGATGTCCCTTTGTGCGGGCAACGACTATCTAGCGCGGTAACGACGCCATTCAAACGGGCCAACACCAGGCTTTGATCCAACAAGGTTACCGCCAGCGGAGTATCGCCCAGCTCAGAAGCGTAAGCCACCGGATGCCAAAAGCGGCGCAATGCGCGATACAGCGGGTGATTCGCAGGATCGTGCGGCCCTGTCATGGTGACGCCGATATTCGATAATTCAGTCATGTTATGCCTCCACTTAATTAAAATAAGCCCCGCCATTGACCAGCAGGCTTTGCCCGGTGATGAAATCGGAACCGTCACTCAATAGGAATAAGGCCGCTCCCACCATGTCATGCGGCGTCTGTGAACGTTGCAGGCAACGGCCTGCGATCGTTCGTTCGTCCGCTACCGAACCTTGTTTGGCGAGAATGTCTGCATCGGGGATCAAGTCCGGGCAGAGCGTATTCGCCTGGATATTGTGTGCGCCGACCTCACGCGCCAGGGAACGTGTCAAACCGATGATGGCGGCCTTGGAAGAAACGTAATGCAGGAAATTCGGTACCCCCTTGTATGGGGTATTCGATGAGACATTGATGATCTTGCCGCTGCCCTGCTCGCGCATATATGGGAATACCGCTCGACAGCAAAGCCACACACCGCGCACATTAATTTCATAGCAGCGATCCCATTCATCGATGGGAATGTCCATGAAAGAGCCGAAGCTGCAGCCCTTGAAAAAACCGGCATTGTTGATGATGCCGTCGATGCGACCGAAATGCGCATGTGTCTGCTTTGCCATCATCTCGATGGAGGCGGGATCGCTGACGTCTATCTTCATGGCGATCGCCTGCTGCCCGTAAGCCTGTGCCTGAGCCGATAAATCCTGCAGGTCCGCCATGACAATATTGGCGCCGGCGGCCACCAGGCCGTCGCAATAAGCATGTCCGATATTGCCGCCGGCACCGGTAATGATGATGGTTTTATTTCTCAATGAATGCGTCATCTTGTCTCCTTTTATGTTTTGTTAAATGTGAGAAATGGGTTCTATAAATCCAGCGTCAGTGATGTTCCTTTGCAACGTGACACACACAACATCATGGTTCGATTGTCGGCACGCTCGGCCGCACTCAACACCGCATCCCTGTGCTCGGGTTCACCCGCCAGAACTGCCGTCTCGCATGAGCCACACACCCCTTCGCGACAGGAACTTAATACACTCACGCCCTTGCTGAGCAAGACTTCGAGGATTGATTGGTCGGCTGGTATCTGGAAGGTCTGGCCGGATCGTGCGAGCGTGACGCTGAAGGTTTTCGCTGCAACATTCGACGCGACGGCCGGTGCACTGAAGTACTCAACATGCACCCGTTCCGCAGCTACGGTTGCGGTCGCCTGCTGAAAGCCTTGCAATAGCATTCCCGGACCGCAACAGTAAAAATGCGCGGCACCGGCATGTTCTGCTTCGCTGTGCTGTACGAGCTCTGCCAGGTTGAGCATCTGATTGCCCGGCACCTGATCAAAAACCGTGTGCAGATTTCCAGTTTCTGTAGTCGCCGCCAGTGTCTTCAACTCATCCAGGAAAGCGGCACGCTCTTCGGTCCGCGTGCAGTAGTACAAGGTCCAGGCACGCCCGATTTGATTCAGGCGCTGCACCATGCTGAAGATGGGTGTGATACCGATACCACCAGCGATCAGCACCGAATGTGCTGCCTCTTCATGCAAGGGAAAATTATTCCTAGGCACACTGATCGTCAGTACATCACCAGGCTTCACCGCTTCATGCAGATAGCTGGAACCGCCCCTGCTCACAGGATCGCGATTGACACCAATCATGTAAGCCTTCGACTCACCCGGGTGCAACAAGGAATACTGGCGTACCAGGCCATTAGGTAAATGCACATCGATATGGGCACCAGCTGCAGCTGCTGGCAATCGTTCTCCGGCCAACGGACACAACTCAAACGAACGTATCTGCTCAGCCTCTATGCGTATTGCTCGCACCCAGACCTGTCTTGTCTCCTGCTCATTCATAAGCGCCTCCTCTTGTTACCACCCGACGAAATGGCGTCAGCAACAATGGCTTCACCGTTTGATCAATATTCAAAAATGCTTGCATGTCTTTTCTTGATTCCACTCGATATGCGAGCATTAGACCTTTCTATGTTTAACAATACAATCAACTTAATTTGATCTATTAATTAGAAATGCTTATTAATTAGTGAGACGAAAAACCACAAAAAAAAAGCAGCACACCACTGACCGTGGATATGCTGCAAAAGCAGGACTTACTCTTTAAGGAAGCAATCGTTTTAGAAGCGATGACGTATACCGACAGCAAGACTCTTACCAGCAGACAGCGCATCAAGCTCATCTCGCATCAAAACCAGGTAAACATCGGTACGTTTGGACAGGTTGTAATCGTAGCCAAGGCTTAAAGTTTCGCGCTTCGCACCAACAACCGGATCAAGCAAACCGTAGGCCGCCAATACCTTGCCGCCACCTAAAGGAATGGCGACGCCCAAATCGGTCAGCTTGTATTCGATGTCAGGTTGGGCACTGACATTTTTTACCTGCCCGTACTGGGCGAACACCTTGACGACATCGAAATCATAAGAAGATCCCAGTTGCCAGGTCGTCGTGTCGGCAATCGCTGCTCCCTTACGTACGCGCTGGTAAACCGCTGTCAAGCCTAAAGGGCCTTTCGTGTACAGAACACTGCCACCGACGTTAGGGCCACCATTCCCTTCGCCCGCAGCTGCGATCAGGTTGACCGTCAAACCACTGAAATTCGGCGAGACATAGGCGATCGAGTCACTCCAGCCACTATCCCCGGTGACAGTGCCGGATGCAAAGTAGTGACGTATGCTGGGCGAATATCCGAATGAATCACCAAAAGGATTGAACAGCAAAGTAGAGATAAACAAAGGGACGGAATTGCGTCCCAGCCTCACACTGCCGAAGCGACCTTGCAAACCGACATAGGAACTGCGTGTCCAAAAGCCGTCACCGTCAAAGCGACCATTACTGCCGGTGTCAGCCCGGAAGTAGGATTCAAGCGCAAAGATGGTTGACAGCCCGCCACCCAAATCCTCACTTCCCTTCAAACCCAAATAGCTGGTCGTCATCTTCCCGTTTTCCACACCTGTAACACCTGCCTTCCCCGGCTGTTTGTCATAAGCCAGTGCCACGTCTATCAATCCATAAACCTGGACACTCGACTGCGCCTGGCTTGCCGTCCCACAAGCCAGCATGGCGGCAAGCGCCAGGCCCTGCATCGCAAAAGCTTTCATTTGATCTCCCCCTACTGTTATTGGATTTTTAATGTGTGTCGGCCTGTTTAGCCGCAGTGATAGAAGCAGCCAGGTCTTCCTTGCTGCCGTTGAAATACATATTCAGCAGCAGTGCGCTCACTGCCGCCAGCAAGATGCCTGACTCAATCAGCAGATGTATGCTGTGCGGCATCCATTGCTTGAAGTTGGGTGCTATCAAGGGAATCATCCCCATGCCCACCGAGATCGCGACAACGAACAGATTGTTGCGATTGGTTTTGAAATCCACGCCGCTCAGCATCCGTATCCCGGTTGCAATCACCATGCCGAACATGACGAGACCGGCACCTCCAAGCACGAACGTTGGTACCGATTCAACCAGCGCGGCAACCTTGGGCAAGAAACCGAGGATGATCAAAATCACGCCACCCGCCACGCACACAAAGCGGCTGCGGACACCGGTGACGCCGATCAGGCCGATGTTTTGGCTGAAACTTGTATAGGGAAAAGTATTGAAGATCCCACCAATGACAGTACCTAGGCCATCGGTGCGCAAACCGGCCGACATCACTTTGCGCTCAAGCTTGATGCCGCAAATATCCGCCAGCGCAAAAAACATCCCGACGGACTCCACCATAATCACAATCATCACCAGCGTGAAAGTCACAATCAGGATCGGATCGAAAATAGGCATGCCGAAGGCAAAAGGCTTGATCAATTCAAACATCGGTGCCTTGGCGACCTTGTCGAAATTCATCATGCCAAAGGCAGTAGCGACCACACCGCCAACCACGATGCCCAGCAGAACCGCGATATTGCCGAGGAAGCCCTTGGCAAAACGGGCGATGAACAAGATGGATACCATCACCAGGGCGGAGATACCTATGCCACCCAGTACAGCGTAATTGGGATTCGGCACGCTGGGCGCCAACGCCAGGCCTTTGGGCACGGCCGGTACCCCTTGCGCTGCACTAGCCTCGGCCAACCACTTCGCATGTTCTGGATTGACAATGCTGGGGGCGGTCGGACCGAAAGGATTGCCAAAAATCCAGTTGATACCGACACGCATCAGCGTAATGCCTACAACCAGGATGATGGTGCCGGTAACTACTGGCGGAAAGTAGCGCAGTAATCGACTGATCACCGGTGCAATCAGCATCGCAATGAAACCGGATGCAATGATGGAACCAAACAACAGTTGCGCGCCGGTTTCTCCGGGATTGGAGTTGGCAATGGCCACCATCGGCCCCACCGAAACAAAGCTGACACCCATCATGGTCGGCAAGCGCAAGCCAAACCACTGCGTCATGCCAAAAGATTGAATGATGCTGACAACACCACAACAAAACAGGTCAGCCGAAATTAATAACGCCACCTGCTCCGGACTGAGTTTGAGCGCACGACCGACAATCAGCGGAATCGCAACTGCACCTACATACATGACCAACACATGTTGCAAACCCAGGACTGTGAGTTTGCTCGTTGGCAGGCGCTCGTTGACCGGATGGTCTTCTTGTGCCGACATACCTGCATCCGGAATGCATGGCAGGCTAGCGGCTGGCTTTGCATAATCGTTCATCTAAGTCTCCCTTTTTTATCTTGCTTTGCGTGAATGCCCACATAACTGGCGCTCACCTGGCACTTGGCAAACAGCGGAGGTATTGAAGCGATACGAGAGTCGTATGCGATGGCATCTGATTGGACCAAGCTTGCATACCGCCAGGCGCTCAATCGTGATGCTGTTCCCACCAACATGGGTCGTCTTGTATTTAAGTCCGCACCGATGCCACTCCTTTTATTGCTGATTTGCAATATGGCCTCGTGTATTGATCGCGATCAGGCGATGCTATTCAGATACCTTGTGTACCGCTTCTGATCACGCTCAATATGTGCGCATTAAAGGCGCAATTCTTTTACAATACAATCAACTTAATTTGATCAATTCATTAGTTAATTTGCTTAGTTAAGCGCTCGCCAATTTATAAAAGGTCAATCAGATGAATCTAACCTTGCGACAGTTGCGCGCCTTCGTTGCGGTAGCCGAGTTATCGCAGTTCACGCTGGCGGCGGAACGCCTGCATATCACGCAATCTGCTTTGTCGATGCTGATACGCGAACTGGAAAAAGAGTTGGAGTTAAAGCTGTTCGACCGACACACCCGCATGGTGCGTTTAACCGAACACGGTGAAGAGTTTTTGCTGACGGCACGTCGCGTATTGAGCGAACTGGAAGTAGCAGTGATGCAATCACGGGAATCGGTCAACTATAAACGCGGACGCGTTGCAGTTGCCTGCTCTACCGTGTTGGCAGTCACATTATTGACACCGTTTATGCGCGAGTTTGCACAACGCCATCCCGGCATTAAATTGATGCTGCGCGATGTCGCCGAGGAAAGTATTAAAAAACGTTTGCTCAATGGTGATGTCGACTTCAGTGTCGGCACCCAGCTCAATCCCGAATCCGAGATCAGCGAGTTGCCCATATTCTCAGACCACTTTGTCCTGCTCATGCCGAAAGGACATCCGCTGACCAAACAGACGCGTATTCCGTTACAGGCGATTTCACAATATCCGGTCATTGCAATGGCGCCGTCCAGCTCGATACGCGCCGTCCTGGAAGCACATTTAAAGAGGCTGGATATCACGCTGAACATCGCGTATGAAGCATCCTTTCCGAGCACCATCATTGCGATGGTTCGCAATGGCATGGGGATCACGATCCTGCCGGCAAATGCGCATCAGCTGACCAGCACGCAAGGCATCGTCGTGCGTAACTTTGGCAAATCGAATTTCACGCGCACCGTATGCACCTTCCAGCTACGCAATCGCTCACTGTCGCCAGCGGCGGAACTGTTCCACACTGAACTACTGGAGTATGTCGTACGACACCGCTCAAAGTTGACCGCTTTACCCTAACAAAGCATTCCCTTCTATCGATGCAAATAAAAATGGCGACCCGCAGGCCGCCATTTTTTATGCGTTACTTATTATCACCAGTAAGTTTCACGCTCCGGTGTCGCACTGACATTATGGATAGACAAATCAGCGCCATTGAATTCCTGCTCGGGATCCAACCGTATGCCTACCGTTACTTTCAACGCGCCATAAATCAGGAAGCCACCTGCCAGTGCAATCGAAATACCCAGGCCGGTTCCTATCAATTGCGACATGAAGGAAACGCCACCCATGCCACCGAATGCCTGCAAGCCGAAAATACCCGCCGCCAAACCACCCCACGCACCGCATAAACCATGCAAAGGCCAGACACCCAGCACGTCATCGATCTTCCATTTGTTTTGTGTCAGCGCAAAGGCCCAGACAAAAATGAAACCGGCGATAGCACCTGTAATCAGGGCGCCCAGTGGATGCATCACATTCGAACCGGCACACACGGCCACCAGGCCAGCCAATGGCCCGTTATGCACGTAGCCAGGATCGTTCTTGCCGGCCAGGAAAGCTGCCAAGGTACCGCCCACCATCGCCATCAATGAATTCACTGCAACCAGGCCATTCATTTGCTCCATGGTTTGCGCACTCATCACATTGAAACCGAACCAGCCCACGGTCAGTATCCATGCACCCAGTGCGAGGAAAGGAATGCTCGAAGGCGGATGTGCCGCGATCGTGCCTTCCTTGGTATAGCGTCCGCGTCGCGCACCCAATAACAAGACTGCCGGCAAGGCGATCCAGCCACCTACTGCATGCACGACGATGGAGCCGGCGAAGTCATGGAAATTTGCACCGAAGCTTTCTTTCAACCACGCCTGGATACCAAAGTGCTGATTCCATGCGATACCTTCAAATAAGGGATACACCACACCGACGATCAAGGCGGTAGCCAGCAACTGAGGATGAAAACGTGCACGCTCGGCAATCCCGCCCGAAATAATCGCCGGGATCGCGGCAGCAAAAGTCAGCAGGAAAAAGAATTTAACCAGCTCATAACCATTGCGTTGGGTCAGCACTTCTGCACTACTGAAAAAACTCGTGCCGTAGGCGATGCTGTAGCCAACGAAAAAATAGGCAATTGTCGAAACCGCAAAATCGACTAATATTTTGACCAAGGCGTTGACCTGGTTTTTCTTGCGCACCGTACCCAACTCAAGAAAAGCAAAGCCGGCGTGCATCGCCAAGACCATGACAGCACCGAGCATGATGAACAATGCGTCTGTGCCGTGTTTAAGTGCATCCATGCAAAATCTCCCAATATGTGTGCAAGACCGAAAAATGTATGCACCAGAAAAGCAAAAATCGTTCCATTTTGGTGATATTTATAAGTCACTGATTTTGAAAGATAAATTTTCTTCACCCGATAAAAGCCCGGATAACGCACCAAAAATGAACGAAATAACGAGCCAAAACAGGGAAGCCGCATGATCCCGTGGTTGGAGGCTGACGATCCTTTCCCGCATGTATCCAGCGCCCTCACCGAGGCGGATGGCGCCGCCGGCCTGTTGGCGGCCGGTGCCGACCTGTCTACCGGGCGCTTGCTGCAGGCTTATAAACATGGAATTTTTCCGTGGTTTTCCGAAGGCCAGCCCATCCTGTGGTGGAGCACCGACCCGCGCATGGTCTTGTTCGTCGAGAATTTTCGGATTTCGGCCAGCCTGAAAAAGAAACTGAAGAAAATCCACCACAGCATCACCAGCCGGGACGGTCAGTGGGAAATCCGTTTTGACCATGCGTTTGAAGAAGTGATGCGCGCCTGCGCTGCCCCTCGCAATGGCGAAGGCGGCACCTGGATTTCCGACGAAATCATTGCCGGCTACACGGGCTTGCACAAACTCGGCTATGCCCACTCATCCGAGTTGTGGCTGCAAGGAAAACTGGTGGGCGCGGCTTACGGTGTCAGCATAGGGCAGATGTTTTATGGCGAATCGATGTTCGCGCGCGTGCCGGATGCCTCCAAAATTGCATTGGCTTACCTCGTGCACTTCTTGCGAAATCATGATGTTTCGATGATAGACTGCCAGCAAGAGACTTCGCATTTGGCTACACTCGGCGCAGCACCGATTGCCCGCACAGAATTTATTTCCCGTCTGCGCCAGGCAGTCAGCGGCCCGCAAATCAGCAACTGGCAGCCAATTGCATTGTTTCCACATGACTGAAATGCATTATTGTTACATCAGCTGTCTGGTATTGATTTAACCGCCGAATTCGCAAACTCGGAATACAGTTAAGCACGCAATCATGACGCACCCTAAGGAATTACCGTTCTCAACGCTCCAGTTCTACGCAACTGCACCCTACCCGTGCAGTTACCTGGATGGGCGGCAGGCGCGCTCACAAGTCGCCACACCTTCACACCTGATCAACGCAGACGTCTATTCGGAACTGGTCAAGAGCGGTTTCCGTCGCAGCGGCATCTTTACCTATCGCCCTTATTGCGACGGTTGCCAGGCTTGCACACCGGTCCGCATCAAGGTTGCCGATTTCATCCCGAATCGCAGCCAGCGCCGCGCTCAGGCCAAACACAGCGATTTGCAAACATCTGTCACCAAGCTGACCTACCTGGCGGAACATTACGACTTGTATTTACGCTATCAGACCGCGCGCCATGCCGGTGGCGGCATGGACCAGGACAGCCGTGAGCAGTACGCGCAATTCCTGCTGCAGAGCAAAGTAAATACGCGCCTGGTGGAATTCCGCGAAGATGACGGCACGCTGCGTATGGTCAGCATCATCGACGTACTGGATGATGGCTTGTCATCGGTTTATACCTTCTACGATCCAGAGCCGCCGAACGCTTCTTACGGCACCTACAATATCCTGTGGCAAATTGCACAAGCCAAGGCGCTGCAGATGCCTTATATCTATCTGGGCTACTGGATCAAGGAAAGCCCGAAAATGTCCTATAAAACCAATTTCCAGCCGCTGGAAGCCTTGCAACAAGGCGAATGGACACCGCTTCCTGTCGTCGATCCGGCTGCCACGCGCTAAAATAGCGAACTTGAAAACCAGCCGGAGCCCTTTTCCCGGCTGGACCGCTTTGATCTACCAACCTGACTCCTACCGTGTCCGACAAACTCCTTTATACCCTTGCACGCCCCTTCCTCTTCGCGATCGATCCGGAAGCCGCGCATAACCTGACCTTGCCCGCGCTGCGTCGTGCCGCGGCCATGGGCCTGACTTCCTCCATCGTCAAACCGGCACATGATCCGCGCACCGTGATGGGCATCACCTTCCCGAACCCTGTCGGCCTCGCTGCCGGCCTGGACAAGGATGGCGCTTACATCGACGGGCTGGCAACACTGGGGTTCGGCTCGATCGAGGTCGGCACCGTAACACCACGTGCGCAACCGGGCAATCCGATGCCGCGCATGTTCCGCCTGCCGAAAGCAAACGCCATCATCAACCGCATGGGTTTCAACAATGGCGGCGCCGATGCATTTGTGGCGAATGTAAGATCCTCAAAGTTTTATCAAAACAAGGAAGGCGTGCTCGGCCTGAACATCGGCAAGAACGCCGATACGCCGATAGAGCGCGCAGTCGACGACTACCTGATCTGCCTGGAAAAAGTTTATCCCTACGCCAGCTATGTGACCGTCAACATTTCGTCGCCCAACACCAAGAACCTGCGCCAATTGCAAGGTGCATCCGAACTGGACGCCTTGTTGTCGCAACTCAAGGAAGCGCAACAACGTCTGTCCGACCAGCATAAACGCTATGTGCCGATTGCCTTGAAGATTGCACCGGATATGGAACTGGAGCAGATCCAGACCATCGCGCAAGCACTGCTGCGCCACAAGATGGATGGCGTGATCGCGACCAATACCACCGTCAGTCGTGAAGCAGTCAAAGGTTTGAAGTATGCGGAAGAAACCGGCGGCTTGTCGGGCGCACCGGTGTTTGAAGCATCGAATACCGTGATCCGCGCGCTCAAGAGTGAGCTGGGCGATGCGCTGCCCATCATAGGCGTAGGGGGCATCCTGTCGGGTAATGATGCACAGGCGAAAATCGCCGCCGGCGCATCACTGGTGCAACTCTATACCGGCCTGATTTATCGCGGCCCGGCGCTGGTGAAGGAATGCGCGGCCGCGCTGCACGCCTGAGCCTTGCATTCGCAGTAAAACGAATCACACAAAATAAAAAGCCCGGACCACTTTCGTGGTGCGGGCTTTTTTAACAGGCTCAGCTTCTGCTTATTCGACTTCGACAGTTTCCGGTGTTGCCGCTGGAGGAGCCGTATCACCTTCGCTGAAGTCCAGCTTGATCTGGTCTTTATCATCCAGGTCGACCGTGACTTTGCCACCGCTGACCAGACGGCCAAACAGCAATTCATCAGCCAGCGCCTTACGTATCATGTCCTGAATCAGACGCGACATCGGACGCGCGCCCATCAGCGGATCAAATCCTTTCTTCGCGAGGAAAGTACGCAGCTTCTCGGTAAAGATTGCTTCTACTTTCTTCTCGTGCAGTTGCTCTTCCAACTGCATCAGGAACTTGTCGACCACACGCAGGATGATTTCTTCATCCAGTGCACGGAAGCTGATGATTGCATCCAGGCGATTGCGGAATTCAGGCGTAAACATACGCTTGATATCTGCCATCTCGTCGCCGGTTTCTTTCTTCTCGGTGAAACCGATGGTGCGTTTCTGCAGGCTTTCTGCACCGGCATTTGTCGTCATGATAATGATCACATTGCGGAAGTCCGCTTTGCGACCATTGTTATCAGTCAGCGTACCGTGATCCATCACCTGCAACAGGATATTGAAAATATCCGGATGCGCTTTTTCGATTTCATCCAGCAGCAAGACAGCATGCGGCTTCTTGGTAATCGCTTCAGTCAGCAAACCACCCTGGTCGAAACCGACATAACCCGGAGGCGCACCAATCAGGCGGCTGACCGCATGACGTTCCATGTACTCGGACATATCGAAGCGAATCAGGTCTATGCCCATGATGAAGGCCAGTTGCTTCGCCGCTTCGGTTTTACCGACGCCGGTAGGACCGGAGAACAGAAAGGAGCCGATAGGTTTGTCGGTTTTACCGAGGCCGGCACGTGCGACCTTGATCGCCGAACCAAGCGCTTCCAGCGCAGGATCCTGGCCGAACACGACATTCTTCAAATCGCGGTCAATAGTCTGCAGTTTCGATCGATCATCCTGATTGACCGTTTGTGCAGGAATACGCGCGATCTTGGAAATGATGTCTTCGATCTCTGATTTGCCAATGGTTTTCTTTTGTTTCGATTTCGGCAGAATGCGTTGTGCCGCACCCGCTTCATCGATCACGTCAATCGCCTTGTCAGGCAAGTGACGGTCGTTAATAAAGCGTGCCGCCAACTCGGCTGCCGACGTCAGGGCCGATGCCGAATACTTCACGCCATGATGTTCTTCAAAGCGCGATTTCAAGCCACGCAGGATCTGTATGGTTTGTTCAACGGTAGGCTCGTTCACATCGATCTTTTGGAAGCGACGTGACAGCGCATGGTCTTTTTCAAAGACGCCGCGGAATTCGGTAAAGGTCGTCGCACCGATACATTTCAATTGGCCATTCGACAATGCCGGTTTCAGCAGGTTGGACGCATCCAAAGTACCGCCCGAAGCCGAACCCGCACCAATGATGGTGTGGATTTCGTCGATGAACAGAATGCCGTTCGGATTATCTTTCAGCTGCTTGAGCACTGCTTTCAGGCGCTGCTCGAAGTCACCGCGATATTTGGTACCGGCCAGCAAAGCGCCCATATCCAGCGAATAGACCACTGCATTTTGCAGAACTTCAGGCACATCGCCTTGCGTAATGCGCCATGCCAGGCCTTCCGCGATTGCGGTTTTACCGACACCGGCTTCGCCCACCAGCAAAGGATTGTTTTTGCGGCGACGGCACAGGGTTTGGATCACACGCTCGACTTCGCCTTCGCGGCCGATCAACGGATCGATCTTGCCTTCGCTGGCCATCTTGTTCAGGTTTTGCGTGAACTGGTCAAGCGCGCTTTCTTTTTGCTGACCTTCGCCAGACGGCGCATCTTCGGCACCTTCCGGTGCTTTTTGCGCATCGCTCTGTTGATCCTTGCGCACGCCGTGCGAAATGAAATTCACCACATCAAGACGGGTCACGCCTTGCTGGTGCAGGTAGTAAACAGCGTGCGAATCTTTTTCACCAAATATCGCAACCAGCACGTTTGCGCCTGTAACTTCCTTCTTGCCGTTGGAAGCAGACTGGACGTGCATGATCGCGCGCTGGATCACACGTTGAAAACCAAGTGTAGGTTGGGTATCGACCTCTGCGGCGCCAGGCACCGTAGGCGTATTGTCACCAATAAAATTCGTCAGTGTTTTCCGCAGGTCTTCAATATTGACCGCGCAAGCACGCAGAACCTCGGCCGCTGAAGGGTTATCCAGCAGCGCCAGGAGCAGGTGCTCGACGGTAATGAACTCATGGCGCGCCTGTCTTGCTTCGACAAACGCCATATGCAAACTGACTTCTAATTCCTGCGCAATCATACTTCCTCCATCACGCACTGCAGGGGATGTCCCGCTTTCCGGGCGTGGTTCAAAACCAGCTCAACTTTCGTAGACGCAATATCCTTCGGATAAACGCCACAAATACCTTTTCCGTCGCGGTGAACCATGAGCATGATTTGCGTTGCTGTCTCACGATCTTTACTAAAGTATTCCTGAAGAATCAGGACGACGAATTCCATCGGCGTGTAATCATCATTCAGCAATAACACCTGATACATAGACGGCGGCTTGAGTTTTTGCTCTTGCCGCATAAGGACCGTACCATCGTCATGCTTAATTGCCATAGGTCTATTCTAATACGTTCGACCGTGTGCACAATGCCCAGAAGAACAGAGAAACAAATTAATTTAATATTACGCGTTTTCTTCTGAGTACGCAGATGACGATCAAATGCAGGAAATCAAGAGTCCTCCTCTTTTCCCCCTGAAAATAAACTTTTAGACGCCCTACGAAAAGCGCTTGACTTTTGTATTTTTTGCGTAAAGAATGAATCTTATTGACATGCTTGACAACAATGGCTTGTCAATAGAAGTGAGCAGGTTTTAGGAGGGGCAACGTAAACGAGGCTTCTTTCTTTTGCGGCTCGTGTGATTAAGTCTATATTAGAAAGACGCTTTTTATGGCAACAGGTACCGTCAAGTGGTTCAACGATTCCAAAGGCTTCGGCTTTATCACCCCGGACGACGGCGGTGAGGATTTGTTTGCACACTTTTCCGCAATCCAAATGAACGGCTTCAAGACCCTCAAAGAAGGTCAGAAAGTACAGTTCGAAGTCACGCAAGGCCCTAAAGGCAAGCAAGCTTCCAACATTCAAGCTCCTTAATTTTTTAAGGGCTTGCGAAAAACCCCGCCTCGGCGGGGTTTTTTTATGCCTGGCCGTCACCATGCTGCATCGTGGAAACTCCCATATTTATGGGAAACGCTTGCAGTCGCAGTGTCGCGCGCCAACATCACTCAACAAATTATTTTGCACATTATTTTTACGATTTATTTGCGATTGTTTTGATATCGCATTCGACAAAATCTCTTTACCATCACAGTTCAGTCGCAACCTGCATCCACGCAATATCCAACATGCCCCTGATTCTGTTCAACAAGCCCTTCCAGACCATGTGCCAGTTTTCGCCGCATCCGACGCGCAAATCACTGGCCGACCATATCGATATACCCAATATTTATCCGGCCGGACGACTGGATGCCGATAGCGAAGGTTTGTTACTGCTCAATGACGACGGCAAGCTGCAACACGCAATCAGCCATCCGGATCGTAAACATACGAAAACTTATCTGGTGCAAGTCGAGGGTGTACCGGATGCCGATGCGCTGGCGCGTCTGCGCGCGCCACTCGACCTCGGTGATTTCGTCACCCAGGAATGTGAAGTCAAACGTGTGGCCGAGCCCGACTGGTTGTGGCCACGCAATCCACCGATACGCGAACGCGCCAATGCACCTACCAGTTGGCTGGCCATCACCTTGTCAGAAGGGAAAAACCGGCAGGTGCGCCGTATGACCGGCGCAGTTGGTTACCCTACCCTGCGCCTGGTAAGGATTGCGATCGGCCCGGTGTCACTGCAAAGCCATCCCTTGTGGCCCGGTGAATGGCGGGAAATTTCGGTCGCGGAACTGGGACTGGGCTAAACGATCCAACTGCCACTCACCCCGCAGGCGGCCACGCAGACTTTATTCATTTGATTTACACTCATTGCCGCTCATTACCATTTATTGCTTACCTCGCCGATATCACCTCATGAATAAATTCCTCAGCACTTGCGTGGCAACCATTGCGCTCGCATCCACCCTGAGCGCCGGCAGCAGCTATGCGCAGCAGGACAAGAAATTCCCGGTCATCTCATTGACGGCCGGTATGAACATCATCAAGGCGGAAGTGGTGGCGAATGAAGCCGAGCGTCAACAAGGCTTGATGTTCCGGCCCAGCATGGGCCAGAACGAAGGCATGGTGTTCCTGTTCGGCGCGCCGGCGGGTGTCTGCATGTGGATGAAAAATACCCTGATCCCGCTATCGGTCGCCTTTATCGATGCCGACGGCAAGATTGTGAATATCGAAGACATGAAGCCGCAAAGCCTGGATTCGCACTGCTCGAAGCGACCGGTACCGTATGCGCTGGAAATGAATGAAGGCTGGTTCAAGCACAAGAACCTGAAGCCGGGCAGCATCATCGAAGGCTTGCCCAAGCTGAACTGATCAGGTACAGACAAACAAAAACCCCGCACGACCAAAATCGTGCGGGGTTTTTAATGTCTTGCTCAATGCCGCGCCGGTAGCGCAGCAACAAAAACTATTAAGCCAGCGCTTTCAAAGCAGCTGCGAGGCGGCTTTTATGACGTGCTGCTTTGTTTTTGTGGATGATTTTCTTGTCAGCGATACGATCGATCGTCGACACGGAAGCCAGGAAAACTTGCGCTGCAGCAGCTTTGTCGCCCGCTTCAATTGCCTTACGAACAGCTTTAACAGCTGTACGCAGCGTGGAACGCTGGCTGGAATTGTGAGCGTTTTGCTTAACTGCTTGACGAGCGCGTTTGCGTGCTTGTGCGGTATTTGCCATGAATATTATTTCCTAAAAACAGGTCTACGCGCATTCGCAAACACGCATGTTAGTGAGACAGAATTCTGTGAAGCTGCAGATTATAGCCGTATTTTCACAATCAGGCAAATAGATGCTGACTCTCGTGCAAGATTGTTGCAATCGGTCTGCAATCGCAAAAACGTGTCTTTTCAACAACAAATCTCAACGCATTGCGATCTGGCCGAACCGGAAAGAAATGTGCACGTCGCCACCTAATAAATATTGCTGCGGATGGAATTATCCCATGCCGACAGGTACTAAGCGCTATCTCTCGTTTGCAGGCTCCTTATGCACCCATCGTTTCCCCTTGAACAGATATAATTCCGCTCCATGAACTTGCACAAAACGCTTGCGGCGGTCTCCGGCATGACGATGGTTTCTCGTGTGACAGGACTGATCCGCGAGATCCTGTTTGCCCGTGCATTTGGCGCATCCGCCTATACCGATGCGTTCAATATCGCATTCCGCATCCCCAACCTGCTGCGCCGCCTCTTCGCCGAAGGCGCGTTTTCGCAGGCTTTCGTCCCAATTCTGGCCGAATACAAAAGCCAGAAAGGCGAAGAAGCTACCAAAAGCCTGGTTGACCATGTAGCAACAGTCCTGATATGGACCATGCTGCTAACCTGCGTGCTCGGGGTAATCGGGTCACCGTTCATTGTTTACCTGATCGCGACCGGCCTCAAAACCAAGTCCGAGGCATTCGACGCTTCGGTCTGGATGACCCGGGTGATGTTCCCTTATATTGGCTTCATGGCCTTCGTCGCGCTCAGCGGCGGGATCCTGAATACCTGGCGCGAGTTCAAGATACCGGCGTTTACACCTGTTTTACTGAACCTGTCCTTCATCGTCGCCACGCTCTTCCTCGCGCCCTATCTGGATCAGCCGATTTATGCGATGGCGATTGCAGTCGTGGTCGGCGGCGTACTGCAAATGGCAATCCAGGTCCCGGCCCTGCTGAAGATCGGCATGCTGCCGCGCGTATCGCGCAATCCTTTTGCCAGCCTCGGCGATGCCGGTGTACGCAAGGTATTGAGCAAAATGGGGCCGGCCGTATTCGCCGTTTCTGCAGCGCAAATCAGCCTGATGATCAACACGAATATCGCATCCCGCCTCGAAAGCGGCAGCGTGTCCTGGCTCTCGTATGCGGATCGCCTGATGGAATTCCCGACCGCCCTGCTCGGCGTCGCCCTCGGCACCATCCTGCTACCCAGCCTGTCGAAGGCCAATTTCGAAGGCAATACCGAAGAATATTCATCGCTGCTGGACTGGGGCTTGCGCCTGACTTTCCTGCTGGCGCTGCCTTGTGCGGTCGGCCTCGCCACCATCTCGGAACCACTGACGGCGACGCTCTTCCATTACGGCAAATTCAATGAGCTGTCAGTGGAAATGACTTCGCGCGCGCTGGTCGCCTACGGCGTCGGCCTGATCGGCCTGATCCTGGTAAAAATCCTGGCCCCCGGCTTTTACGCGCAACAAAACATTAAAACCCCGGTCAAGATCGCCATCGGCGTCCTGATCGCGACGCAATTGATGAACCTGGTCTTCGTGCCGTGGATCGCGCATGCCGGGCTGGCGCTGTCGATCGGACTCGGTGCCTGCCTGAATGCGGCCTTCCTGTACTGGGGCTTGAAACGTCGCGGTATCTATACCGCACTGCCGGGTTGGCGCACCTTCTTTATCCGCCTTGCCGGTGCACTCTTCCTGATGGCCGCTGTTGCGCTGTGGACTGCCGGGCAATTCGACTGGGTAGCGTTGCGTGCAACACCATTTATGCGGGTAATTGCACTATTAATTGTCATGGCAGCGTGCGGAATCAGTTATTTCGGCGCATTATTAGCCATGGGATTTCGCTTTCGGGATTTCAAACGCATTGCGCGCTAATCCAAGCTCATCGCCAGAGTCGGAACGAAGGTCTGCACAATCACGGCATCATCGCTATGATGGAGGCATATGACGATCCAATCTCTCGAGTATTTCTCCACGCTGGTGCAGCAGGACGACAGCATCCCATTGTTCGAAGCCGCACTTGCCATTGCACAGGATGCCGAGCCGAATCTTGATTTGGCCGCATCGCAAGCGGAAGTAGATACGCTTGCTGTCAAATTAAAACAACGCTTGCCGGACGACGCTTCCACGTTGCAAAAACTGCGGATGCTGAATCATTATTTTTATAATGAGCTGGGCTTCAGCGGCAACGTCAACGATTACTACAACCCTGAAAACAGTTACCTGCACCGTGTCATCGACACACGACGCGGCATTCCGATTTCACTCGCGGTGCTATATATGGAGCTGGCGCAACAGATTGATCTTGATGTGCAGGGCATTTCCTTCCCCGGCCATTTCCTGATGAAGCTCTCCGTACAATCCGGCCAGGTGGTACTGGACCCATTCAACGGTGCCAGCCTGTCCCGCGAAGAACTCGAAGAACGGGTCGAGCCTTACATCATGGAACAGGATTTCCCTGATGACTTCCAACTGACCGCCTACCTCGACGCAGCCAGCCCGCGCGATATCCTGGTACGCATGCTGCGCAACCTGAAGACGCTCTTCATGCAGCAGGAACGCTGGCAGCGTTTGCTGGAAGTGCAGGAAAGACTATTGATTTTATTGCCGCATGAAATTGCCGAGCGACGTGATCGCGGCATTGCATATATGAACCTGGAATGCCCGCAAGCTGCGTTGCAGGACCTGGAAGCCTATGTCAAACATAGACCCTATGCGATGGATACGGCGGAATTGCGAGCGCACTTCCCGAAACTGCGTGACGACATCAGTCGCCTGAATTAAACAAACCGCCGCCCTCATCGACGAGAACGGCGGACAAGCTCGCTTAAACCTTGCGCGCTTCTATCTCTTCCCACTTCTCCAGCGCTTCCAGCAACAAACCATCGATTTCGGTAAAGCGCTGGTTCAGGCGTTTCACTTCATCCGGTTGCTTGGTGTACAGGCTGGCATCGGCCAATTTCTCGGTAATCGCCTTTTGCTCATCTTCCAGTTGCGCGATCAAAGCCGGCAAGGCATCCATCTCGCGCTGTTCCTTGTAGCTGAGTTTCTTTTGTTTGGCGACAGGCGCTGCAGCTTCGGTGGCAACTTCCGCTTTCACTTCAGCCTTGGCTGCCGGTTTTGGTGAGCCGGCCGGAATCGCTGCCGGACGCACACGTTCCCAATCGCTGTAACCACCGATATATTCGCGCCACAGACCATTGCCTTCGGCAACGATGACTTGCGTCACCACATTATCGAGGAAGGTCCGGTCATGGCTGACCAGGAACACGGTGCCCTTATAGTCTTCCAGTAATTCTTCCAGCAATTCCAGCGTATCGATGTCCAGATCGTTGGTCGGTTCATCCAGCACCAACACATTGGCCGGTTTCGCGAACAAACGCGCCAGCAGCAAGCGGTTACGCTCACCACCTGACAAAGACTTGACCGGCGAACGCGCGCGTTCCGGTGCAAACAGGAAGTCGTTCAGGTAAGTCATCACATGTTTACGCTGACCATTGATCTCAACCCAATCGCTACCCGGTGCAATCGTATCGGCCAGGCTGGCTTCTTCATTCAGCTGCGCACGCATCTGGTCGAAGTACGCAATCTGCAATTTGGTACCCTGCTTGACGGTACCCGAATCCGGTTCTTCCTCGCCCAGTATCATTTTCAGCAAGGTGGTCTTGCCGGCGCCATTCAAACCGATCAAGCCGATCTTGTCGCCGCGCAGCAGGGTCGCGCTGAAATCGCGCACAATGACTTTGTCGCCATATGTCTTGTTGATGTTTTCCAGCTCGGCGACGATCTTGCCCGAACGGTCACCGGACGAGACATCCAGCTTGACCTGGCCTTGTTGTTCGCGACGTGCGCTGCGCGTCAGGCGCAAAGCTTCCAGACGACGTACACGGCCTTCGTCACGGGTACGACGGGCTTGCACGCCCTTGCGGATCCAGATTTCTTCCTGCGCCAGGAATTTATCGAATTTGGCATTCTCGACTTCTTCGATTTCCAGTTGTTCCGCCTTGCGTACCTGGTAGGCACTGAAGTTACCCGGGAAGGACAGCAAGCGGCCGCGATCCAGTTCAATGATGCGGGTCGCAACGTTATCCAGGAAGCTACGATCATGGGTAATGAAAAGCACACTGCCCTTGTAGTCGCGCAACAAACCTTCGAGCCACAGGATGGAAGTGAAATCCAGATGGTTGGTCGGCTCATCCAGCAGCAGCACGTCAGGCGCACTCACCAGTGCACAAGCCAAGGCCACACGCTTCTGCATACCGCCGGACAGCGTGCCCATCAGGGCATCTTTCACCAGATTCAGGCGATCCAGCGTGGCTTCGACCTTATTCGTCAGGTTCCACGCATCCGCCGCATCCAGCTTCAGCTGGATCTCATGCATGCGTTCCATCAGCGCATCGTCATTGTCGCCACCAAACTGGCCGGTCAAGGCATCGTATTCAGCCAACAAAGCCTGCATATCGCCCATACCGGACGCCACCGCATCGAACACCGACATCTCGGGCGAAAAGTGCGGCTCCTGCTCGACGTAGGCGATCTTGATGCCTTGTTGCATGACAAACAAGCCATCATCCAGCTTGGAACGCCCGGCGATGATTTTCAGCAGCGAGGACTTGCCGGTGCCGTTGCGACCGATCAAACCCACGCGCTCCGTGGTTTCAAGGGAGAATTCCGCGTGATCGAGCAAAGGGACGTGACCGAACGCGAGCTGCGCGTTCGAGAGGGAAATGACTGCCATAAATACCTGAAGGTGTAAGGTTCACGCGCGATTGCGGGCGACCAATTAAAAGAATGAAGACCGCATTGTACCGATAGCGGCAGCTTTCCCGCTATTCTTTGCCATATCGTCAGCTATAATCGCGGTCGGAAGTGGCAAAGTGTGCCCGCTTTCAAGCGTCTCGCCGTAGTTCAATGGATAGAACGAGTGCCTCCTAAGCGCTAAATCCAAGTTCGATTCTTGGTGGCGGGACCAAAACTCCCCTATATAAATCAATAAGTTGAGTTGTTTCTCATCCCTTCAAATACCACCTATTCCCCTGGTTTCTTGTCCCAAATTTGTCCCATTTTGTAGCAACTAGATTTGCAAATAGCAACTTATACTATCCAAAATAAGCAAATTCTAGGGGAAGCAATGTCACTACCTTTTTACTCATTGAAGTGCGATGGCTGTAATCTTGAACAGAGGTTCAGCTATGACACTCGCTATCAATTTGAAAACTTCTATGATGACGAACATCAGCCAATATTAGATAGGGCTTGGTGTAAAGAATGTGACTCTATTGTCACTACTGCTAATCCCATTACAGAAAATTCAATTGCAGACGAAGTTAGTAAATTAAATAGCTGGATACAAGAAGAAAGAAGTAAAGATGAAAAAGGGATTTTTGGATTTTTTAAAAAGAAACCAAACTCCTTTTTAATTCTGCAATGGCAAGCAGAAATTGCTAATTTAAAAATGGGAGTAAGTTATTTCCATTCTAGAGAACTGAAACCTATATGCCTCACATGTGGAAGCAATCAAATTGTTCCTACAAAAATTGATGAAGTAACAGAAGATAATATTGCCATAGGGGTTAACCATTCGTGTGGTGGTCAAATCTTAGCTTCATACGGTGGCAGATATAGCTTTGATACTTCTTCTCTTCCAATCGTTAAATACGATATAGACGGAAAAATTGTTGCTGATACTAGACCCAAAACCAATAAATCTAATTCAACCTTCAGTAACAATAATCAGCCTTCCAAAAATACTGCAACACTAATCGATGAGATCAAAGAAATTGCAAAGATTGTTTCTATTGAGTCTGTTTTAGAAAAAGGTGTTTACTCAGGTTTTTTAATTCGTCCAAACGATGAAGCTTCGATCAAACTGGAACAAATAAAAAGAGAAAAAGAACTTGTTTCCACATTCAGCGAGGTTATTGAACAACGACTTTCTGACAACGAATTTGACGATTTACTAGACCATAAAATTTATGAGCAATACAGCCTACCCTCTTTAGAAATTGACACAAAAAAATCAACTGCCAAAAGAGTAGTAGTAGGTTCTAACAACAATTTAATATTCCAGTGGTAAGCAAATGGAACTACATCACGACATAGTCCAGTATTTGAAGAGCAAAACCAAAAACAAGCTTGTGATGACTCCAAAACAGCTATCAGAAGAGATACCTGTTTCAGTCAAACAGCAATCAAAGCTACGAGAAAATAAAAATTTTCCAATTCCGCATAAGAAGGTTGGTAGAAATGTTTATTACTCAATATTTCATATCGCAGATTTTTTGATGAATGGCGAAGTATCAAGCCAAGAAGAAAAGATAGAGCCCAAACCGTCTACTAGAAAAGGAAAAGCTAGCTCATCACCAGCAAACCTGTCTCACCTTTTTTTACTCAGATCTTTTGCTACACATATTCAAGCAGAGGCTGAAAGCCTTATGAACTTATCTCAAGGTTTAATTCGCTATGAACAGTCGGCAGGTCTGACTAATAAATTAGTGAGAGAACTTAAAAAGTGATCAGCTTGAAAAAGCTCGATCATAAATAATTCAAATATAAGGTAAAAAATGTCCGTGATAATTTATAGCATTGGTGGAATTTTTATAGCTTGGTTCGTCTTTGGGGTGATTAAGAAACTCTCTTACTTCGATAAAGTTGAACAGAGTCTCAGGAAAATGAATATTGAACCTAGGACAATTCAAGACAAGGTTGGCAAACAAAAATATATAAATGCAATGTCGTTCCTCAAGAGGAAAGGAGTGCCCCCAGAAGCAACAGCAGGGCTCCTAAAAATTAATGTAATAAATGGTATGGGTGAATTGATGGTTGAGCCCCCAACAGATCCAGATGAATACAAATTTTTAGAACTCCTTGGCTACATAAAAAAATAACCCTCGTTGAGGGTTTTTTTTATAGGCTTCTATTATTGCGATAGTCTGCTATTTTTTTCAGCTAGACATTGCTCAGCTAAATACTCAATTCCAATATCAACATTTTTATAATTCTCATAATAAGCTTTTAAGTCTGGAAGTTCATCTGAAATAGGCTTGCCTGATAACTTGTAGTAATGCTTAAGAAATTCGTTCCATCGCTTGTCAGTGACGATAGAAACTCCGTAGGCACTTTTTTTTCTATCAGTGTCACTCACATAGCTATCACCGAGTATCAACCTCCTCTCTTCCTCTACAGCTTCGTAATCAATCAAATTCTTTATCCTCCACTGAGAAACCAATTTACAGAGTTTTTGATTATCAATTTTGTGAGCAGTAATTAACGAATTAAGCTCAGCAACACTCAATAGATACTCAACGATATCTCTATGCTTCCAGCTACATAGCCTAAGAGCTACGATCAAAGAGCAATACTTATACAGCTTGCTCCCATACCCCGTGCTTGTTGTTCTGTTTTCTCCGAAGCTTCTAATACTTTCATAGTTAATTGAATTCATTGTGATATCTCCTTTTATTATTTTTGTTATCAAGACTAAGGTAAGTGATATCCAAAAAATGTCAACGAAGCTCAATAAAACTCTGCGGTTCATTCCATCGATTTGACATTAGAAAAAAATCTGCAAAGATAAATATAGGGCAAGACTACCCGTTATATACCTCTACGAGATATATCGGACTTCTTGAATTTGATTAATCAAATTATCGGGATATCCCGAACCCTTAAAAACATAAAGGAAGGATCGTAATGGAAAGAGCAACAGCAGAAATTAAGACAAGCAAAGAATTCAAAATCGCAGAAGATTTTATAGATTATTCATTTGGCTATTTATTTTCAAACGAAGATTTTTTCTTTACTCACTTTTACACATACATACAATTCATTAGAGAAGCCTACTTAAAAACAAATGAGATCAGCATATTTTCAAACTCATTTGTTGAGCAGAAAATTTCTCAATCAGAAAAAACAATCTTGCTTAAAAAAATAATCGTTCAGATTGAAAAAATATCAGGAATTTGTTTTTGCAAAACCACTAGATCCTATTTGAATTCCTCCCTAATAAACATGGACGGCCCTTATTTGCAAAGTCACGAATTCATTAAAGAGTTGGATAAAAAAAACAGGAGAATTGAATTTGCAAGAGAACTAAACGACAAGCTAACAAACGACAAGGCAAACTATGGAAACAAAAAGCAAAAAATATAAATACAAAATCCATTGCTACTTAACTGAAGCACAGAGCATAAAACTACAGAAAGACAGTCAAGCTTTAATGCTGACTAAATCAGATGTTTTTAGAAAAACGATTGATAAGGAATTTATCTATGTTTCGCTTTTCTCAAAACTTCTCACTGAATTTCGTAAGCAAGGCATTAATTTAAACCAAGTTGCAAAGCACACGAACGAAACAAAGCAAGCAGGAGATGAAATCCTACCGACATTAAAAAATATAGAGAAAATTTATAGGGATATTTTGAATGAAGTGAAGAGGCTTAAATGATTATTAAACTCTTCTCAAATTCAAGCTCAGCAGTAGGTGCTGTTAACTATGTTCTGAGTTCAAAGGACTACACAGGAAAGAATAGAAATGTTGAGCCAGTTGTATTAAAAGGCAGTGCTGAACTTACTAAAGAAATCGATTCTATTCATTGCTCAAAACTCACACATAAATCAATCAGCGGGGTTATCTCATTTCGAGAAAATGAAGATATAAACGAAAAACAAAAAACAAAACTAATAGAGGACTTTGAAAAAACGTTTTTTGGAAATATGAGATCAAGAACCAACGCATTTTATGTGGAGCATAGAGACAAAGGAAACCTCGAAATTCATTTTGTTATTAATAGGGTTGATTTGGAGAGCTCTAAATCCTTTAATCCCTTCCCTCCAGGGAAATTAACTCAGGATTTTAAAGACAGCTTTGTAGCTCTTAAAAATGCAGAGTTCGGCTTTAAACAAATAGAAACCAACCCACTAAAAACAAAATATTCAGCTAATGAATGGAAAGCCTTACATCTTGATAAAACAGGGTTCAAACAGCTAGATAAGAAATATAAATTAGATCTTGCTGTAAAAGATTTGGTAAAAAAAGGCATCGTAAAAAACAGAAATGAGCTTGTCGATTTTTTAGAGAAAGAAATGAATTTTAATGTTCATCGCAAAGGAACCGATTACATAAGCCTAAAAACAGAAGAAGGAAAAAATATTCGCTTATCAAATGGGTTTTATTCTTTGAATGATGGCAAGGATTACAGCCTGACCGATAAAGAACAGAAAGATAAACCAGTTTTTAACGAATCAAAAACCTTAGAGACTTTCAACAGAATTTTAAATGCCCGTAATGCATACAATGAAAAGCGATATGCAGTAAAACCTACAAGCAAAACACCTAGCTTTAAAAGCACTCAAAAAGAGCCAAAACAACCTGGCCCAGTCCCACCTACCACCCAACCGCCCGAACCAGCTTCCAGCCCCTCTAATCAAGCCAATGGGCAAGTGTTACCCGTTGGGAGTCGCAACAGTTGCAACTCTACGGAAGATGACAAGGGAAGAATAGCCAACGAAAGCAATCTAGGAGGCTCGATCGACACAACTGGAGCTATGTCAGCACAAATGAATTTTGACCGTGCAATTAGTGCTCTAGCCAATGCAAAAACACCACAAGAACGAGCTAAAGCTGAAACACAGGTAGCAATAGCTAGAAGTGCTCTGAATCGTGCCTTGGCTGGCATTGAAGAAAATAGAAAGAGACAACTTAACAAAAAAATATAACAAGGAGAACGAAATGATGTTGATAAATAAGGACGACAATATTTTTATAGGAAAGAGCAAAGCAGAACTAGACGATTTTATTACTAGCAGGAAGTTGCTAGTAGGCTCAGCGATTTCCTTTTTTAATAAAGAAAAGGAAGGAATAGAAAAAGACGGCCATCAATACTGCGAACTTAAAGGCCAGACTTCATTACTGATATTTACTCTATACATCTCAATTGATAATGCACTGGAATACAAGGGAGAAGATTTATTCTCAGAGAATAGGTGTCATCACCGAAAACTAGCTAGAAAAATGAGAGAGCAACTCGATGAAGTCATAGCTTTGAGCGATCTCAAAAACTATGATTGTTCGTCACCAAAATATTACTCGTTTGCTGAAGATGTTTATGCCGTTCAAAAAATAGAAAAGAAGAAAAACAAAATAGGGTTTTATTAATATGAATCCGAACAAGAGAATCTTAGAACTGCTGAAGCTACGAGAGACTGAGAAATTAAAACTAATAAATATTCCTGTTTGCGACAATTTTCTAATGTTAAGAGCAGAAATTTTTGCGACCCTATTTTTAATAAGGTCCGAATTGAATCTGTATAGCAATCAAGAAATTGAAAATGCTAAAACGGCTGACGAGTTAAATAGAAAATATTTCAATGCAGTGATGAAGCGGCCAAAAGAAGGACAGCTTGAATATGTAGAGGAAGAGGAAGTAAATTTCTTATTCCTGCTCGTTATGCTTATTATTTATTTTTCTGACTCAAAAAATAAGGCTTTTCTAATGCTAGGTTTAGCTCTTATCGTTGAGCCTACAGAAAAAATAAAACGGTTGCGAAACACCATATAGACGCTCGATTTGACATCTGCTTAAAATTTCTTATAGTAATTATTGAATGTTTTATGCGTCGAATTTTGGCAGTTTTCTTCAGGGACTTGTTTCTGCCATTTATTTCACGATTCGGATATTCCAGCAATAGCCTGAATAAAGTCTGTAAGCAGAGAGCCCCGTAATCAAACTACTGCAATGGGGTAGCCAGTCATCAGGAAAGTTTGCAACCTCAACTAAAATTTTATAGAGGTAAGTGGTCAGAATGGATAAATTGGAAAACCACGGGGAAGACAATCAGCAGACCCTCCAATTGTATTTTGAGGAATACGAACTGCAAAGTAGAGAAACCTTAAATTATCTCTACTCGTTTTATGTGGTCAGCTTTTGACATAAACGACAAAGTCAGGACTAAAATTTTTTTAAATTTTGGTTAGGGTAAGACTTTGTCGAATCCGAGTGGTAGCGAGGAAAGACAAGGTCAAAAACAAGTCCCCCAAATTGTATTTAAAATCTACAACAGCACATTAATCAGTATCTAAAAATAAAGAACGAATCCGTAGGAAAGTATTTACGAAGTAAATATAAATGGACGGAAAAAATTATTTTAATCTTTCAAGCTAATTTTGATCGCTTCGTGTATTTCTGAAGTTTTCCACTTCATAGCAATACCCGACAAATCTCCAACACTAATAATCTGCGGATCGTGGCCTTGAGTATTAGAGTTAAAGGCCAGCCTATACTCATTCATATAACTAAATTTTTTCTGCTTCTTAAAAATTATTTCGTCATCACTGAAGTGGCCGTTAAATACATCATCATAGTAATCAACAAGCCTTCCTCTAATTCCAAATTCCGATTTTTCAAATTTTTTTGAAAGTCGTCCTAAGAATTTATCCTTATCAATAACAACTGCATAGGGACCAAATTCCTTTATTCGGTCATCTATTGCTAAGTCCCTAGCAATATCTTGGAGGAACTGCTCCTTGTCTTCTGTAACAAGAGTCATTGTTTTTTCACTTAGATAAGCTGCGTACATACAGAAAATATGAAAATGCTTGTGCTTGTCATAAGCGATAGTTATTGGCCCCGCCAACTCATTTATTTTCAACACTTTATTATTTATTGTAATTTCGACAGTCATCCCTTCAGGTTGCCAAACAGCCCATAATCCCTCCTGCTTATCACCTCGATCATTTTCATTTTCCAGATTTTTAAAATATGAAAGTCTATTGAAGTAGATCTCACCCTTCATAAAATCGTCTGCAAATTTTTCTTCACTAAAAAATTTAATGAAACACACTATTCCAACTTTCGCCGAAGTAGCAGGATAATCAGTTGCTTCCATAGGCTCCCCTTTTTTTAGACCTCGGAAATCTGCATTTCCCAACCTTTAGCCAAATCCATTTTAGTAAAATGGACTTACATATTCGCTATAGAAGTCCAAAGTTTTATACCTGTTTTATGCGGTCTTAAATTTGCATATCGTCGCAATGTCTTCAAATCCAAATGCCCCGTAATATTAGAAATTTCAATGTCCGAAAGCATAGTGTTCTCAAAAAAATATGAACACCCTTCGTGTCTTAAATCGTGATCAGTTAAATTTTTAATTTCTGCACTTTTGCAGATCGTTTTTAATCTTGTATAGAAATAAGCTGGACCTGACCACATTGAAAAAACAATGTCGTTGGGTTTTATTTTCCAAGGCATTATTTTTTCTTTAATCAATGCATAAAGTTCTGGACGAATATTTGCATACCTATCTTTAGCACCCTTTTTATCTGCTATTTTTTGATTTTCTTTAGGAATGAAAATATAGCTTTCTTCTGGATTTTCTTCATTTAAACGAATGTCTTTGAATTTAATTAAGAATGTTTCGCCAATCCGAAAAGCTGAATAAATTAGAAAGTGCAATAAAATTTTTGTCTCTTCTACATTTACTCTCAAAGAATCACAGGCTTTTAAAAGTTTTTCTAATTCACCCTCTTCCAATCGTCGCTCACGAGGCCTAGACCATGCTGGAGGAGCCTTTACATCATCAAAGGGCTTGCTATCAAAATGGTAGTCATTGACCTTGCTATGCCACTGAAAAGCCACCCTCAAGTCATAGTAAATTTTTCTAACAGTGCTGGGTGCATACTTTCTTCTTACAAGCTCACCTTTTTCATTTTCAATCATTCCACCGTTAAAATTTTTATGTGATTTCTTTTTATTTTTTTGTTCTGGAATATCTTGGGCAAGCTTTGTATCAATATATTTTTGAAAAGCTTTAGTTCTGAAATTTTCCAAAGGAAAACCAGTAAGTTCTTTAATCGTTCTTTGTATTCGTTTTTTCTGTAAATCAGGCAGTTTATTATTTTCAATAAACTCTTGAAGAATGACACCCACATCGGTTTTTTTTAGTTTTGGTGATGTGACGGGCTTACCTTGAATTACATTACTTTCAGCCTCAATAATGAAAGCTTTAGCTTGTTTTAATTCTGTGAAAGTATCGGAGACATTGACCCCATTTTTTCTAAAACGAGCTTGAAAAGATGGCTTACCATTCTTCTTGTATCGCTTGCGAACAGTGCCAGATCCTACCTTGATGGTTTCTTCTTTAAGTTCTGTAGTGGTTGCCATAGTATCCCAATGCAAGATTGTCCCAAATTTGTCCCATTTTAACGTACTCTATGGAAACACAAGGCTACAACCCGCATGAATACTATGTTTTCTGATTTGGTAACTAGCAACTCCTAAGCGCTAGATACAGGTTCGATTCCTGTCGGCGGGACCATACCCCTCCTGCATCAACTGCGTCCGTTTTCCCATTCCTGACATTTTGCCAAAGACAAAAAGGCCATAAAGTCTTGTCGTTCTGCAAAATACCTATCAAGATCAGAAAAACTCCGTTACTCGTCATATCCGCTATTAATCCAATATTGGCTAAAAGATGAAAATATCGCGAACACTAGGTCGACGCCAGACACCCGAATTAAAGAATAAGAAAATAGAGATGTATAAACTTGTGTTCGATCTGATGAAGCATCTCACGACACTAAGCTCTGGCTCGATCTTGATATTGATTACACTGCTGGAAAAGGTCTTTCGTGAATCGCCGCCTACGCTTTATATCCGTTTCTCTTTTGGCGGTTTTTGCATCTCAATTATTGCGGCCGTTGTTGCGATGATGGTTCTTTCCATGAATGCTGCTGACGGAGCCATTACAGAGGGTGAAAGAACGACATTTGCGGCCGCGGCATCAATTTCTGCAGTCTCTTTTTCACTTGGGATTATATTTGTTGTATTCGCAGCGCTACCTTCTCTTGGCTAGCAAAGAGAAATTTTCACCAAATTACGTCAACTATTGCTTCGATCAAAATCAACCAGTAACTCAAGATGAGAAACTCCCTCCCAAGTCAACTGTTTGAAATTCTTGTGATACTGGTCGATGTCGGCCAGTGATTTGATCGCAATTTCTTCCGCCTTTCTCAAAGACGGCGCACGCATGTAATAGACCAGATAATCAGCATCGTTCTCCACCGAATCAAGAAATACGGACTCAATTACTACACCCTCTGCAGCCAAGATATGCATCGCTTCTTCTCTATGCGCCGCGAGGTGTGCTGCCCATTCCCGTACCAGTTTCAGACTATCCGGCTTGAGACGGATACGGGCACAGACAACTTCGTTCATGATCGCCATTAGTAGATGGATGTTCTTAAACGCTGCGGCAACTCCGCATCATATTTGGCCCCATCAATCTCCGACCCGCTCAAATCCTGCAAGATTGCCCCCAAACTAGGCAAAGCACTGCGCTCTATCTGATGCTCCGCTTTCCACAAACCCGAACGCAAGATCGCGCGTGAGCACTGGAAGAAGACAGCTTCCACATCTATCTGCAATACCGTGTGCGGCAATTTGCCATCTATCGCAAAGCGTTCGAGTAAGACAGGATCGTTGTGGATGCTGGCTCGGCCATTGACCCTTACCGTTTCACCTATGCCGGGAATCAGGAAGATCAGTGCGACACGTGGATCGCTGATGATGTTGCGCAGGCTGTCTATGCGATTGTTGCCGCGGCGGTCCGGCAGCAATAAAGTCTTCTCATCCTGTACCTGCACAAAACCGGCCGGATCACCCCGAGGCGATGCGTCCAGGCCATCCGGCCCGCTGGTCGCCAGCACGGCAAACGGTGCTGCTTCGATGAAGGCCCGGTAGTGCGGATGGATGTAGTTGATCTCCTTGCGTATCGAAGCAGCCATGGGCTTGCCGTAGATGCGCTCCAACGCCTCGATGTCGGAGATTTGATAAGGTTTGCTTTGTCCGTCCAAGGAAAGGCTCCTGAAGATACCGCCGTAGTAGGAAGAATGACTTGAAGCTGCTCACCTGGGCAAGCGAGCCATCAACAGATGATAGCGAAAATCTGCCAACACCGTGATGCCGGGCCGGCAAAACAAATAGTCATAAAAAATGGCAGGTAAAGCACCGCTTAGATAAGTATCTATCTGCCGGCTGCTTTCCTGCCATTTACCACCCGGATGGAATGCTTAGCCGGACGTCAATTTGCGCTGCGATGCCAGTCGCGTCACTACAGCGACCAAACGATCAATTTCGTCGAAGGTATTGTAGAAAGCCAGTGACGGCCGCACTGTCGTTTCCACACCGAAGCGACGCAAGATCGGTTGCGCACAATGGTGGCCGGTACGTACTGCTATGCCTTCATCGTTGAGCGCATGACCGACTTCTTCCGTCGTATAGCCTTGCAATACAAATGACATGACGCTGGCTTTATCTGCCGCCGTACCTATCAGGCGGACACCCGGAATCGCTCCCAGTTTTTGCATGCCATAGACCAGCAACTCGTGTTCATAGCGTGCGATGTTTTCAATACCTACCTTGTTGACGTAATCGATCGCTGCGCCAAGGCCAACTGCATCCGCGATGTTGCCGGTACCGGCTTCAAACTTGTTCGGGATAGGCTGGAATACCGTTTTCTCAAACGTTACATCGGCGATCATATTGCCGCCACCCTGCCATGGCGGCATGTCTTCCAGGATTTCACGCTTGCCCCAGACCACGCCGATACCGGTCGGACCGAATACCTTGTGACCGGAAAAGACGAAAAAGTCTGCACCTATATCCTGCACATCTACCCGCATATGCGAGATCGATTGCGCACCGTCGACCAGTGCCTTGGCTCCCGCCCTGTGTGCCAACGCGACGATTTCCTTGACCGGCACTACTGTCCCCAAGGCGTTCGAGACTTGCGTGACGGCGACTATCTTGGTCCTGTCATTCAGCAGTTTCTGGTATTCAGACAGGATGACCTGCCCGCTATCATCGACCGGAATCACGCGCAGCTTCGCGCCTTTGGCTGCTGCCAGTTGTTGCCATGGCACGATGTTGGCATGGTGTTCGAGATTGCTGACGATGATTTCATCGCCCTCACCCACATGTTGTCCGCCCCAGCTCTTTGCCACCAGGTTGATCGCTTCCGTCGTACCACGCACGAAGATGACTTCATTCACATCCGGTGCATTGATGAAGTTTTTCACGCGTTGGCGCGCACCTTCATATGCATCGGTGGCACGTGCCGCCAGCTCATGCGCGGCACGATGGATGTTTGAATTTTCGTGCTCGTAAAAGTAAGCAATACGGTCTATGACAGATTGTGGCTTGTGTGTCGTTGCCGCATTATCAAACCAGACCAGTTGCCGACCGTTGACACGTTCCTGCAGGATAGGAAAATCACGCCGCACCGCATGCACATCAAATGCAGGATGACGGCTTTGATCCGCTTGCGGAATACCTGTCGCTTGCGCATCGCCATGCGGATGCGCTTTGGCCGGTGTTACATAACCGTTAGGCAATACAACTGAATCGACGAAATAATACTTCGGCTCTGTCGATGGCTGCGGTGCAGACGCAGGCGTTTGCGGTTTCTGTCCAGTCACCGGAGCTGCAAACGGTTGATGCGCCAGCTGATCCAGGATACTCGCCGTCACCGGACCGGTATCGCGCCCGGTTGCCGAAGCTGGCCCCTGCTGCAAGAAGTAATAAGGCGAAGTGTTTTCACTTGCAAGCTGAGGCGATGGAGCTGTCGCTTGCGGCACACCAAGTACCGCGCCACCAAGGCGTGGCTCATATGCAGGCAAGGTACTGATCACTGTATCCGGCACACCGTTGGGTGCGCTCGCATGCGGTAACAAGGCGGGTGCGCGATTGGCCAGTGAAGGCAATTGCGCAGGCGAGGCAGGCAATAAATTACTACCGGGGATCTGCCCTTGCGGAATTGGCGTACCCGGTACCGCTGGCCCGAAGCCGGCCGGACTGGCCAGCGGGGAACCCGGCGGCGCCAGATTGACCGGCGCTTGTATGCCGGGCAAGGATGGCGCGCCCTGATTCGGCAAGGCTGTAAAGAAGGCGCTTGCCATGCGTGCCAGCACGGCCGGATCGATAGGCGCTTCGCCGCTCGGCGGGACTTGCACAGGATTGAATGCGTTACTCATGGTTGCGACTTAGCGGTAGGTGTCCGGATAGTCGTGGTATTTATTAATTTCCACATCGTCCAGCACAGCCAGTGCATCAGGTGTCAACACCGCCAGCGAGCAATACAGCGAGATCAGGTAAGACGCAATCGCCTGGCTGTTGATGCCCATGAAACGTACCGACAAGCCCGGACTTTGTTCGCCCGGCAAACCAGGCTGGAACAGGCCAACCACGCCCTGGCGTTTATCGCCTACGCGCAGCAGGATGATCTTGCTCTTGCCATCCGCGACCGGGACTTTATCCGACGGGATCAATGGCACGCCGCGCCATGTGATGAACTGCGAACCGAACAGGCTGACAGTCGGTGGCGGTGTGCCGCGACGTGTCGCTTCGCGGCCGAAGGCGGCGATCGTCAATGGGTGCGCGAGGAAGAAAGCAGGCTCTTTCCAGACTTTGGTCAGCAATTCATCGAGGTCATCCGGTGTCGGTGCACCGGTCAACGGGAAGATGCGCTGCTCATCCGTGACTTGCGCCAGCAGGCCGTAGTCCGGATTGTTGATGAGTTCGCTTTCCTGGTTTTCCTTGATGGTTTCTATCGTCAGGCGCAGTTGTTCCTTGATCTGGTCATGCGGGCTGCTGTACAGATCGGAAATACGGGTGTGCACGTCGAGGATGGTGCTGACGGCATTCAGGTAATGCTCACGCGGATTTTCTTCGTAGTCGACGAAGGTACGCGGCAACTGGTTTTCTTCCTCACGCGACGTGCATGTGACTTTGATGGATTCAGGATTTTTAACCTGATTCACACGGTAGATACCTGCTTCAACCGGCACCCATTGCAAGAGATGCGTCAGCCAGCGCGGCGAAATAATCGATAACTGTGGAACCGTTTTGGTTGCATTGGCTAACTGGCGGGCTGCGTTGTCGCCCAAAGCCACTTGCGATGAAGAAGTATCTGCCATGAAAATTTCCGTAAATGAGAGGGTGTTAGTGAGTGAACAAAGCGGGTGATAACAAATGCATATTTCAGGAGCTGAGTGTCAGCGGGATCGGCCCTGGCCTCAACATGCTATAGCCGCCAAGTTGAGTTTGTAGACCGCTTGCAGGCCACTGATACGCTCGCAATGCAGCAGCAGGTCAGAGACTTTCAAACCGAGGGCACTGGCCAGCTTGTCCAAAGTGATCAGCGACGGAATCGTCTTGCCGCGCTCGACTTCGCCGACATAGGAGCGATTCAATTGTGCCTTTTCCGCCAGGGCTTCCTGCGACCACCCCTGCGCCTCACGCAATTGCCGCACTGCCAAACCCAAAGAAACACATAGCTTGCTCATCGCGTATCCAGTCAGGCGATCAGGCTTGTACCCAGGGCAGTTGGTGATAGCGCCAGCCATCATTCACGCCGCGATGCTGCTGTTCATCCAGTTCGCCTTCGAATCCTTCCAGCACATTGAAGACCCGGGTGAAGCCGGCTTTCTGCGCCGCGTCTGCCGCCAGCGCCGAACGTTTGCCGCTGCGGCACAGGAGCAGAATGGTTTTATCCTTGCCGGTCTTGGCTTCCAGTTCGCGCACGAAGCGCGGATTGCGCGTCAGGCTGGTACCGGTAGCCCAGGCCACATGGATGCTATCCGGCACGTAACCGACGAAGGCGCGCTCTTCCGCCGTACGAACGTCCACCAGCACTGCTTTACCACTGGAAAAAAGCTGCCATGCCAGTTGCGGCGTGACGCCGTCTTTAGACAACAGCCCGGAATCTGACGCAGATGCCGCCGCTGCTTCGTAGGTATCGGCTGCGACTGCAGCCTGAAGTGATGCACTCATTTCGTTTTCCTTTGCTTGACTGCTCACAGCCATCATTGATGACCGTGCCTGAATTCGTGCAATCAGAATATAAGAAAGCAAATACGCGACAAACGAATAAAAACGCGCTTGATTATGAGAATTTCGCTGAGGTGATTTGACCGGGCACAGTGCCCGAGAAAAAAGATGACAACTGTCTACAGGCGGCAGATATTCATCATTTGTTACAAATGAGCGCATCCATTTACACAGTTTCTGTAGCACTTTCAACCTGTAATGATGTCTACTAAAGCAATCGGGATTTGCCAGTCGGTCGCACCGCTCACGCCGGATCAGCGCAGTATCAAATTACCGACTAATATTGTCCTTTAGTACAGGATTACCTTCGGAGTCATCATGAAAACAAATAAAACAGCCATCGTCGTCGTTCTTCTCGCCGCTGCCGTATTAGGCGGCTGTACTACCTACTACCCGAACGACAACGTGCGCCAATACCCGGCTTATCCGCAAGCGACCTACCCGGCGCAGGGTTACCCGGCTGCAAGCTACCCACAACAGCAATACCCGGCTCATAACCAGGGCAATTACGCCGGTGACGGTATTGTCGATTCGATCCAGCCTATGCAAATTCGCAATGAAGGTAGTGGCGGCGGTGCCCTGGCCGGTGGTGTAGTCGGCGGCGTATTGGGTAACCAGGTCGGTAAAGGTGGCGGTCGCGCAGTGGCTACCGCAGCCGGCTTGATCGGCGGCGCCTTGCTCGGAAACCAGATCGAGAGAAACGCCTCGCCGGGACAACAGTATTACCAGGTGAATATCCGCCTCAATAACGGTGGTTTCCAATCCTTTAATTTGCAAAATCCGAACGGTCTGCAAGTCGGCGAACGCGTCCGGGTTGAAAACAACCAGATTTATCGCTACTAAGCTCTTCCCTTCCCATGACAAAGCCCGTTTCATGCAAATGAAGCGGGCTTTTTGCATGGGCGTCGCTTTTTTGCCTGCGGATGGCCCGGGGTAAAAAGATAATTGGATTACAAGGCAGGGCGAATCGTATAATTTGCGCAACCCGGCATGCAAAATGCTTCAATTGCCACGTTCGTGCGGCATGGAATGAGACTTTGCGGCGCGCTTTAGAATACTGACTTACTTCGAATATTCGCTATTTCAAAGGTTGAGCAATGATCACGGAAGAACAAGTAAAAGCCTTACAGTCCGAGATGGAGGGGAACGGGGAGAACCAGGCGCAGATGGCTTATCGCATCCTGGAGGAAATGATCGTCACGCTGAAGCTGCCGCCCGGCAGCAAAATTTCCGAAAAAGCCTTGAATCGCTCGCTCGGTTTCGGCCGCACTCCTTTGCGCGAAGCTTTGCAACGCCTGGCGATCGAAGGCAACGTCAAGATCCTGCCGCGCTCCGGTGTCATCGTTTCCGATATCGACCTGGCGGATCAATTGAATATGATTGAAGTCCGCCGCGAACTGGAAAAAATCATTGCGGGTCGCGCCGCGCGCCTGGCGATGGAAGATCAGCGCGTGATTTTCCTGAAACTGGCCGGCGAATTCGACCGCGCCGCGCAGCAGAACGACGGCAATATCTTTATCGAAACAGACCGCGAATTCAACTCGCTGTGCATAGAGACCGCGCAAAACAAATACGTATCCTATGCAATAGGACCAATAGAAGCGCAAACCCGCCGCTTCTGGTATTTACACTTCAAACGCTTCGGCGACTTGCAACGTGTGTCACAACTGCACGCCGGTATCGCCCGCGCGATTGCCGCCAACGATGAAGCAGGTGCTCGTGATGCGTCGGACAAGTTGATCGACTACGTGGAAGAATATACGCGCAAGACACTGCAGTTCATGGGTGGCCTGTAAGGGCCGCACACATGAAAAAAGCGCAGGCTGAGCAATCAGCCTGCGCTTTTTTTACATCTGCAGCCTAGCTTAGAAACCGGCAGCGATACCGTTGCTGCGTGGATCGAAACCACCGGCAAAAATGCCGTCGGCATCGCGCACGATGGCAGCGGCATGACCCACCATTTCATCGAACTCACCGATCACATCCACTTCATGACCTAGCTTGCGCAAGCCGTCGATGATTTCCGGCGCGAAGCGGCTTTCCAGCTTGAGCGAATCCGAACTCTGGCCCCAGGTGCGGCCCAGCAGCCAGCGCGGTGCGGTAATCGCCTGTTGCACTTGCTGTCCGAACACCGCATAGCGTGTGAACACCGCCGCCTGCGTTTGCGGCTGGCCGTCGCCACCCATGGTGCCGTACACCATGGTGCGGCCATCCTTGAAGCGTGCAAGCGCAGGATTGAGTGTATGGAAAGGCTTCTTGCCCGGCACCAGCACGTTCAGGTGCTGTGGATCCAGCGAGAAGGAGCAACCACGGTTTTGCCAGTTAATGCCGGTACGCGGCAAAACCACGCCACTGCCAAACTCGTGATAAATACTTTGGATGAAGGAAACCGCACGTCCTTCGCCGTCAATCACGCCCATCCAGATAGTGTCGCCTGGTCCTTTACCTTGGCCCCAAGGTAAGGCTTGATCAACGCGGATCTTGGCGACATATGGCGCGAGGAATTCATCGGTCAGGATGCTTTGCGGATCAATGGACATATACGCCGGATCGATCACATAACGATCGCGGATCGCGAAAGCCTGCTTGGTCGCTTCCACTACCAGGTGGATGTATTCCAGGCTGTCTTCCTTGTACTGGCCGATATTCAGGCGATCCAGGATGCCGATGATCGCCAGCGAAATTACGCCTTGTGTCGGTGGTGCCGTGTTGTACACATCGCCGAGGCTGTGCTTCAGGTGCATAGGCACGCCGGTACGTGCGTGGTAATCATTCAAATCCTGCAAGGTGATCGGGCAGCCGACTTCAGCCAGGTCTGCGGCGATTTCTTTTGCCAGTTCACCGCGATAAAAACTATCCAGGCCCTGCTCTGCCAGCTTGCGCAAGGTCTTGCCCATGCGTTTTTGCACGAAGCGGCTACCGGCTTCCGGTGCCTTGCCATCGACCAGGAAGGTATCGGCAAAGCCCGGCTGGTTGACCAGTTCCTTCAACTTGGCCGAAGTGCTTGCATACTGCGATGGGGTGACCGGAATACCTTGTTCCGCATAATGGATAGCATCGCCCAGCAAACGGTTCAATGCCAATTTACCGCCCCAGCCGGCGCTGATGTTCAATGCTTCCTGCCAGCCACCGACGGTACCAGCCATCGTGTTGGCCGCCACCGGGCCACGCATCGGGATCGTGTCCAGCTTGCGGTCTTTATAGTAATCAAGCGAGACACCAGCGCCGACCACGCCGCAGGCTTCAATCGCGACCACCGGTTTGCCCGGTTCCGACACCACCCAGAAACCGTCACCACCAATGCCGTTCATATGGGGGTAGACAACTGCAATCGTTGATGCAGCGGCGACCATCGCCTCAATGGCGTTGCCGCCATCCTGCAGAACCGACAAAGCCGCCTGTGCAGCCAGTGAGTGCGGCGCAACTGCCATGCCACGTGTTGCGTTGGTAGTATTCAACATAAAAACCTTTTGGATCGATAAATAAAAACAGCATTGCCCGGCGAACTCCGGGCAATCCCTAAACACTTTTCCGGAACCGATACCGCACCGGTTCCGGAAAAACGGTATTACTTAAGCGCGGCCGCAGGAGCAGCTGCGCTATTCATTTCCATTTCCTGCGGCGTATTCGCCAGGAATTTGCGGCGCATAGGTTTGAGGATGATCAAGGCCAGGAACGCAGTCATGAAATCCATACCTATCACCGTCATGAACACGGGTGTCCACGAACCGGTTGCTTCATGCATCATCGCAGCCAGCGGACCACCCAGCACCGAACCCACGCCTTGTGCCATGTACAGGAAACCATAGTTGGTGGTCGCATGTTTGGTACCAAATGTGTCCGTCAGGATAGATGGGAACAGCGAGAAAATTTCACCCCAGCCAAAAAATACAACACCTGACAGCAACACAAACAGCACCGGGTTATCAGTTGTCATCAACCACAAAGTCATCGCCACGCCTTCCATACCGAACGCGATGAACATGGTGTTTTCACGACCGATGCGATCCGATACCCAACCGAAGAACGGACGGGTCAAACCATTCGCAAAACGATCTATGGTTAATGCCAGCGGCAAGGCTGCCATGCCAAATACCATCGCATCGTGCACACCAAAGTCTTTGGCAAACGCACCCATTTGCGAGATCACCATCAGGCCCGAAGTCGACATCATGGTCATCATGATGAACATCAGCCAAAACACCGGCTTCTTCAACATCTCGCTCGATTTATAGCTGTACTTCGACTCCTTGTTCGCATCGCTGGCCTTATGGCGCACTGCCAGCTCCACCACTTCATCCGCTTTCGGACGACGCATGCCTTGCGCGGCCAGGAAGCCCACCACACCGATGATCAAGCCAAAGGTCATCAGGGTGCTGGACACACCGGCACTCTTGATGCTGCTGGAAATCGCAAAGGTCGTCATGATCGCGCCGAAGCCATAACCCGCTGCCACCATACCAACCGCAAAACCCCGTTTCTCAGGGAACCACTGCACCATCAGGCCGATGACGCCGACATAAATAATGCCGGTACCGACGCCGCCCAACAGGCCATAGCTAAAGTACAAACCCCAGACGCTGGTGGCCGAAGCAGCCAGCACCCAACTCAGAGCCGTCAGAATCGCGCCAGCCGACAACAACATGCGCGGACCGAACTTGTCGATCAGAAAACCCTGGAATGGCGACAGGAATGTCTGCGCCACGATCAGGATCGCGAAAGTGACCTGCACTTCGGTCAGCGACGCATTGAGCAAAGTCGTCAATTCAGTCGTAAACAAAGCCCAAACATATTGCGGACTCGAAATGGCCATCATGGCGACCACGCCAAAGCAAAGCTGCCACCACCTGGTGCTGCTCGACAAACTCGAGCTGGTTGTGCTGATGCGATTCATAAATATCTCCGATGTAGTTATAGAACTTCTTGTCCTTCAAATAAGCATGTCTATCACTGACATGTCAGATTCAGGCGTAAGGTAAGCCCCATAAAAACATTTGTCAAGGGTTGAAAAATTGCGATCAAACGGCTTCGGCTGAAACCTGCATAAAATACTGATCTACCCTCTTTAAGCAATCTTGGTGCCAGTTCATGAAAATATCGGAAAAGAAGCAGTAAGTGATTAGTGCCATGTCATTTATTGAGCAGCACATAAAATCCGTCGTTTGCAGCAGGCCATCGCGCCAGGCACGATATGCATCTTTTTCGTGCGCACAACATTCAACCCGGCAGTAAAACGCACAAAAAAAGAGCGCTCTTTGACGAAGCGCTCCGAAATGGCAATCTGTACCGCCCCGCCTTGGGCGAGGATTCAATTCAGGCCGCAAGCGGCCGGGTGATCTTCAGGCGTCTTGCTGCCCGCCTATCCAACGATAAATCACAGCACCTAATAAAGCGCCGACGATAGGTGCCAGCCAGAACAGCCAGAGTTGGCCTATCGCCCAATCACCTACATAGACAGCGACACCGGTACTGCGCGCCGGATTGACGGATGTATTGGTAACGGGGATCGAGATCAGGTGGATGAGGGTCAAGGCCAGGCCGATAGGAATAGGAGCAAAGCCGGCCGGTGCGCGCTTGTCGGTTGCACCGAGGATCACCAGCAGGAAGAACATGGTCATGACCACTTCACAGACCAGTGCCGCCAGCAAGGAATAGCCGCCTGGTGAATGCTCACCGTAACCATTCGATGCAAAGCCCTGCGCCACGTCAAAGCCGGCCGCACCGCTGGCAATGACGTACAGCACGCCACCGGCGACGATGCCGCCGAGTACTTGCGCCACGATATAGGGAAGTAACTGATTCGCCGGGAAGCGTCCGCCAGCCCAGAGTCCGATTGAAACTGCCGGATTCAGATGGCAACCGGAAATGTGCCCGATCGCAAACGCCATCGTCAGTACCGTCAAGCCGAACGCAGCAGCCACGCCCAGCAAACCGATACCGACATGAGGAAAAGCTGCCGCCAGCACCGCACTACCGCAGCCACCCAGCACCAGCCAAAAGGTTCCGAAGAACTCCGCACCATATTGTTTCATGACAACTCCTTGATAAAGGGATCGATGAGACCAGTGCGGCCTTGTTCCGCCTGATCAAATCATTGATTTCTCAGCAGGAAATTTAAACATGTTTATGATTTTCGATTTCTAAGCAATTGTGATTTTTTTAGCCGGACAGCCATTGTGCAGACACAGTCGGCACGTGTTAACACGAACCAACTGCGCCTAATACTACGGAGAAAAAACAGAAAGCGAAAGACCTGAATCAGCCTTCGCCGAGATAGGCTTCCCTGACCTTCGGATCGCTCAGCATTTGCTGCGCATCGCCGTGCATGGTCACCAGGCCGGATTCCATTACATAAGCACGATTGGCGGCCTGCAAGGCCAGTTTGGCGTTCTGCTCGACCAGCAGGATGGTGATGCCTTGGGCGGATACGGTACGTATCACTTCAAAGATTTTCTCAACCATGATCGGTGATAAACCCATCGACGGTTCATCCAGCAACAGCAGCTCGGGATGACTCATCAGTGCGCGCGCCATTGCCAGCATTTGCTGTTCGCCGCCGGATAAGGTGCCGGCCATTTGCGCCGCGCGTTCTTTCAGGCGCGGGAATACTCCGAACCACTTATCGATATCGGCCGCGATCCCATCCTTGTCGTCTCGCGTGAACGCGCCCATGAGCAGGTTTTCCTGGATCGACATGCGGGTGAATACGCCACGCCCTTCGGGTACCATCGCCAGCTTTTTGCGCACCAATTCGAAGGAATGCAAACCCTTGATTGGCTGGCCCGCATATTCGATATGCCCTTCCACCCGGCAATTCGGCAAGGTGCCGGTGATGGCCTTGAGTGTCGTGGTTTTGCCCGCACCATTCGCACCGATCAGTGTAATCAGTTCACCCTTGTGGACTTCCAGATCCACCCCTTTGACTGCTTCAATGCCGCCATAAGCGACCTTCAGTCCGGAGATTTTCAGCACAGTATCAGTCATCAGTGCGAACCTCCGAGATAGGCTTCAATCACGGCCGGATCCTTTTGCACATCGGCCGGCACACCTTCCGCAATCGGCTTGCCGTAATCGAGCACGGTGATCCGGTCGCACAGACCCATCATCAGTTTGACGTCATGTTCAATCAACAAAATGGTTTTACCTTCCGCCTTGATCTTGACCAGCAATTCACGCAGGCCCAGCTTCTCTGTTGCATTCATGCCGGCCGCCGGTTCATCCAGCGCCAGCAGTTGCGGATCAGTAGCCAGTGCGCGTGCGATTTCGAGACGACGCTGGTCGCCATACGACAAATGGCGCGCGGTGCGCTCGGCGAATTTCGCAATGCCGACAAACTCCAGCAATTCCATCGCACGCTGGCGGATTTCCGCCTCTTCACGCCGTGCCGCCTTGTGATGGAATACAGCGCCGAACAGACCTTGATGGGTGCGCACATGGCGCCCTATCATGACGTTCTCCAGCGCCGTCATCTCGCCGAATAAACGAATGTTTTGGAATGTGCGTGCGATACCGGCCTTCGCCACCTTGTGTGGTGCCGATGGTGAATAAGGTTTGCCGGCCAGTTCGAAACTGCCGGTATCGGCCTGGTACAAGCCGGTGATCACATTGAAGAAAGTCGTTTTACCGGCACCGTTGGGACCGATTAGGCCATAGATCTGGCCTTGCATGATTTTGATGTTGACGTCCGACAAAGCCTGCAAGCCGCCGAAGCGCTTGCTGACACCTGCGATATTGAGAATGATTTGCTCGCTCATGGGATCCTCTTACACCGCCACGACATCAGTGGATTTTTTCGCGGTATCGTTGTCCGCAGTCGGCCGGTCTTCGCTCTTCGGCGACGGCCACAAACCGGATGGGCGGTACAACATGATCAATACCATCGCCAGCCCATACAGCAACTGGCGCAAGACTTCCGCATCGATCAACACTTCGCCAAACAGGCTCTGCTGCAGAGGCTCCACCACATGCCGTAACACTTCCGGCAAGGCAGCGAGAATAATGCCACCCAGCACCACACCCGGAATATGTCCCATACCACCGAGCACGACCATCGCCAGCACTGCTATCGATTCCGTCAGCGAGAAGGATTCAGGCGAAACAAAACCCTGGAAGGAAGCGAACATCGCACCGGCGATACCACCGAAGGATGCCCCCATCGCGAAGGCCAGCAGTTTGACATTACGCGTGTTGATACCCATCGCCTTTGCGGCAATTTCATCTTCACGGATCGCCACAAAGGCACGACCGAGACGCGAATTCTGCAAACGCACCGAGATGAAGATAATCGCGATACACAAGAACAGGAACAGGAAGTAATAGGCGTTCACTGACGGCATCGCGTAATCGCCTATCATCACCGTCGCCCGCGAACCGGCTTCGCCGTTGAGCGAAACACCGAAGATGCGGATCGGGTCGATCATATTGATGCCTTGAGGACCGTTGGTGATATTGACCGGGCCGTTCAGGTTATTCATGAAGATACGGATGATTTCGCCGAAGCCCAGCGTTACGATCGCCAGATAATCACCACGCAGTTTGAGTGTAGGCGCACCCAGCAAGGCACCGAAGAAACCGGCGACCAGCGCGGCCAGTGGTACGATAGCCCACAGGGATAAATGGATACCATTCTGTGCAATCTCGGGACCAAAGACCCATAACAGGGTTTCACCTATGGCCGGATATTGATTGACGAAGGATTCCAGCACCACCGCAAATTGCGGCGACGCCAGCAAAGCCGTCAGGTAGGCACCGATCGCATAGAAGGCGATGTAACCAAGATCAAGCAAACCGGCAAAACCAACCACCACATTCAAACCCAGCGCCAGCATGATGTAGAGCAGCGCAAAGTCCATGATGCGCACCCATGAGTTACCGAAGTTTTGCGCAATGAAAGGAAAGACCAGCGCGATCGCCAGTATCAGCAACAAGCCGCTATAAGCTTTGCGTGGATTATTTTTGGTATCGAAATAATTCGCCATATCTCCTCCTTACGCGCGGTCGGGCACACGTTCGCCCATGATGCCGGACGGTCGCAGCGTCAACACGATGATCAGGACCACGAAGGCAAAGATATCCTGATAGTGGCTGCCGAGGAAACCACCGGTCAGGTCACCGATATAACCGGCCCCCAGGCTTTCGATCAGGCCCAGCAAAATACCACCCAGCATCGCACCATAGATATTGCCGATACCACCCAGCACGGCAGCGGAGAACGCTTTTAGACCGGGCACGAAGCCCATTGCGAATTGTGCCGATGAATAATTCGCTGCCCACATTACGCCGGCAATCGCCGCCAATATCGCACCAATGGCAAAGGTCATGACGATAACGCGATTCGAATCGACCCCCATCAAACCGGCGACGCGCGGATTTTCGGAGGTGGCGCGCATCGCACGACCCATCCTGGTTTTTTCAATCAGCAAGACCAGCAAGCCCATCGCTACCGCAGCCAGGATCAGCAACATCACCTGCGTCGGAGAAATCAGGGCGCCCATGATATGCAAGGGCTCGGTCGGCATTTCCTGCGGGAATGGAATCGGGCTGCGGCCCCAGATCATCATCGCCAATGTCTGCAGCAGGATGGAAACGCCGATGGCGGTAATCAGGGGCGCGAGGCGCGGAGCATTACGCAGACGCCTGTAAGCAACGCGTTCTATCAGCACGTTCACCGCAACGCATACCGGGATCGCGCCAAGGATGGCGATGATGAGCTTGACGATGCCGGGCAAATCGGGCGCCACCGTATTGAGCATTTTGAGGATGGTGAGGCCGGCCATCGCGCCTATCATCAGCACATCGCCATGCGCAAAATTAATCAGGTTGAGCACGCCGTACACCATCGTGTAGCCGAGTGCGACCAGTGCGTACATGCTGCCCAGCACCAGACCATTAATGATTTGCTGGATGAATATATCCATATTTTGCCAACTCTCTTAAAGGATGCTATCCGGTCGTTTCTGGTCGCAAGGCGCGAGTGCAGCCGACCGATTGATGCAAATACGTCGCAAAAATCATTCCAGATAAAACAAAAACGGCACCCTGATCAATTCAAAGGTGCCGCACGATATACATCTGCAGTCGAGAGAGCGCAGGCGGAAGGACGAATAACCGTCGCCTGAATCAGGGAAATTCGGGAAGGAATCATCATATTATTGTCTCCAGTTCGTCTCTAGATAAGCTTGGAAGCTGGCGGCGATTATACCGAATGCACCGCCGCCGCCATTCAATTTATCCGTAGATGCTAAAGACAAATCGGTAATTAACGCCGCAGTAATTAACGCTTGAGGCCCTTGGGCAGCGGGAAGATAACGTTTTCTTCCACGCCTTCCAGTGTGCGTACGCTTTGCGCGCCGCACTCTTTCAGGCGGTCAATCACGGCCTGCACCAATACTTCGGGGGCGGAAGCACCGGCGGTGAGGCCGATACGACGCTTGCCGCGTAACCAGTCAGGATCGATTTGCGATGCATTGTCGACCATATAGGCCGGTACGCCGCGCTTCTCGGCGACTTCACGCAAACGGTTGGAGTTGGAGCTGTTCGGGCTGCCGACCACGATGACCAGGTCCACCTGCGGCGCCATGAATTTCACGGCCTCCTGGCGATTGGTGGTGGCGTAGCAAATGTCGGCTTTTTTCGGTTCGGAGATATTCGGGAAGCGACTCTTCAATGCGGCGATCACGTCCGCGGTGTCGTCTATCGACAAGGTGGTTTGCGTGACATAGGAAATCATGTCCGGATTGCGTACCTGCAACTTTTCCACATCATCGACCGTCTCGACCAGATGCATGCCGTCTTCGATCTGGCCCATCGTGCCTTCGACTTCAGGATGGCCATCGTGACCGATCATGATGATCTCGCGACCGTCACGGCGCATTTTTTCCACTTCGATATGGACCTTGGTAACCAGTGGACATGTCGCATCGAAGACGCGCAAGCCACGCTTCTCGGCTTCGGCCTGTACCGCCTTGGACACGCCATGCGCGGAAAACACGACAGTATTGCCGGCCGGCACATCATCCAGTTCTTCAATAAAGATCGCGCCCTTGTTGCGCAGGTCGGTTACCACATAAGCGTTATGCACGATCTCGTGACGCACGTAAATCGGCGCACCGAACTCGGTCAGTGCACGTTCCACGATTTCAATCGCACGATCCACACCGGCGCAAAAACCACGCGGCTGGGCAAGTAAAATTTCAGTGTCCATCTCTATCCTTTGATGCTCCAGTCCTCGCAAAGCCGGGACCGGCTATATGTATCGTGTTGCCGACGTCTGTCGCCACACCGGCGCTGCTTACAGTATGCCGATAATCTTCACTTCAAACTGCAACGACTGACCGGCCAGCGGATGATTGAAATCGAACAAGGCGGTTTCTTCATCTATCTCGCGCAGCACGCCGGCGAATTGTCCACCGCTGGGCGCAGCGAATTCAACCAGGTCACCAATCGCATAGTCGTCGCCCGGCACCGAATTCTTATCCAGCACGCTGCGCGACAAGCGCTGCAGCAATTCCGGATTGCGTGGACCGAAAGCCCGTTCAGGCGGCAAATCAAAAGTCTGGTGCACGCCTTCAGGCAAACCGATCAGGCAAGCTTCAAGGAATGGCGCCAACTGCCCTTGTCCCAATTGCAAAGTGGCCGGATTTTCCGCAAAGGTGCTGACGATATCTTCCCCTTCGCTGGATGCGAGGCGGTAATGCAGCGTCAGGTAAGCGGTTTCCGTAACGACGGGCTGTAGTTGATTTGACATGGGAAAATTCCGGGTTGCACGACTAGCGCTATTTTAAGCCACCTTGCGCATTCAAGCCCTCCCATAATTGAAAGAGCATAACAAACCGATAATTCTTTCCCTGGCAGGAGGCAATCTTGGCAATTTCAGACTGGCCGGAGCAAGACCGCCCACGCGAACGCCTGATCAAGCATGGCGCGGCCATTTTGACCGATGCAGAACTATTAGCGATTTTTTTGCGCCTGGGCGTTGCCGGCAAAAGCGCGGTCGACCTGGCGCGCGACATGCTCAATCACTTCGGCTCACTGCACGCCCTGTTTTCCGCCAGCCTCGACGACTTTTCCCAGCTCAATGGCCTAGGTCCGGCCAAATACGCACAATTGCAGGCGGTACTGGAACTGACACGGCGTTCGCTGAGCGAGGAATTGCAAATCGGCATTTCGCTGAATTCGCCACAGGCGGTAAAGAAGTACCTGCAATTACTTTTGGGCGGCAAGCCCTACGAAGCCTTTGCCGTACTTTTCCTCGACGTCAAGAATCGCCTGATTGCCTGCGAAGAGTTATTCCGCGGCACCCTCACCCACACCAGCGTCTATCCGCGGGAAATCGTCAAGGAAGCGCTGACACACAATGCGGCCAGCGTCATCCTCGCGCACAACCACCCGTCCGGCTCATCCGAGCCCAGCGCCGCCGATCACAGCCTGACGCAAGCACTGAAGCAGGCGCTGGCATTGATTGATGTGCGGGTGCTCGATCATTTCGTAGTTGGTGGTAAAAATGTCTATTCTTTTGCCGAACACGGGCATTTATGAACTCCTGCCCGCCCGATGAGGCAGCAGCAGCGCCGGACCTGGCGCTCACTCTGTAAACCGCCCTTACCGGGGTATCGCTCACTTGTTACACAGGGACCTCCAAATTGTTAAATATTGAGAATGCACAAAGACACAATTATTTCACGCAAGTCATTGAATAAACTCGAATTTTTGGCTATACTCACTTTTTTTCCAATTCCGGAAATCTTTAGGAGCACAAATATGGCACGTGTCTGCCAAGTCACTGGGAAGGGGCCGATGGTCGGCAACAATGTTTCCCATGCAAACAACAAAACGAAACGTCGTTTTTTGCCTAACTTGCAAAATCGCCGCATTTTCGTTGAGTCCGAGAATCGCTGGGTTTCCCTGCGTCTGTCCAACGCCGGTTTGCGTGTAATCGACAAAATCGGCATTGATGCTGTTTTGGCTGATATGCGCGCTCGTGGCGAAAAAGTCTAACTAGCAGAATAAAGGAATAATCATGGCGAAATCAGGCCGCGACAAAATCAAGCTGGAATCGACCGCAGGCACGGGTCACTTCTACACCACGACTAAAAACAAGCGTACGACTCCGGAAAAAATGGCGATCATGAAATTCGATCCTAAAGTCCGTAAGCATGTTGAATACAAAGAAACCAAGATCAAGTAATCGATCTTCTGTTTCGCAGAGAAGCCGCTTCCTTGAAGCGGCTTTTTTTATTCCTGATGTTTAAGCGCCCCTAGCCACGCCAGCCGGTAAACTAGGCGCAAGCAAAAAACCGGGCATCCGCAGGAAAATATGAATCCAAACAAGTTCTCCGACGAAGAAATCGCCGCCGTCTACAAGACCATCGGCGAACGCCGCGATATGCGTCATTTCCTGCCCACCCCGCTGGCAGACGGCCAACTGGAGCGCTTCATCCGTGCCGCGCACATGGCACCCAGCGTCGGCCTGATGCAACCCTGGCGCTTCATACGCATCACCGATACCGGCCTGCGCAAGACCATCCGGCAACATGTGGAAGAAGAACGCATCGCCACCGCCGATGCCCTGGCACAGCGCTCGGATGAATTCATGCGCCTGAAAGTGGAAGGCATACTCTCCTGCGCCGAAGTACTGGTGGTCGGCTTAACGGATCAGCGCGAAAAATACATCTTTGGTCGCCGCACGATGCCGGAAATGGACCTCGCGTCCGTGAGTTGCGCGATCCAGAATATGTGGCTGGCGGCACGCGCCGAAGGCATCGGCCTCGGCTGGGTATCCTTGTTCGATCCCGAAACCATGCGCAAGCTGTGCGGCATGCCCGAGGGTAGCCGGCCGGTCGCGATTCTATGCTTGGGTCATGTGAAGGAATTTTATCCGGCACCGATGCTGGAAATAGAAGCCTGGGATAAGCGTAAGGCGCTCGACGAAATCGTTTACGAAAACTCCTGGGATGCATCATCGTCCCGCCCTCAATAAACCACCTCCACCTCGCAGCATTACCGGCACGGTCCGTGGCATTGACCGCAAAGATTGCTAATTGCGAATAAAACTTTTCCCATCCGGGCAGTTTGACGTTGTACAATCTGCCCGTTTTTATAATTGCGGAGAGCCTTGTGGGCACTTGTTCGAGTGGTAGTAGTTGGCCGGTTCATGTAACCGGAAAAATCTCGGCGAGATAAAGCGCAGCCTTCCTGTCGCTGTCTCGCTGAATGCGAGAAGCGACGTTCTAAACGTTTTCGTTCTGGAAACGTCTTTACCCTTCTCTTAAAACCATGACTGAGTTGCCATCCAGACCAGGATGAGCCACTCACGGACGATGCATGCCATTGCGGCATGCTGATCCAGTTGTACGTCCCGTGTCCGCACGGTGCGACAGCTGGCTCGTGCCTGCGTCGGTACCCGCCTCATTTCACCATTGGGGAGGATCACCATGCGTATTCAATATTTTCAACATCCACTGCGTTCGTACGCAAGCTACGCACCAATGCACGCCATGATCAGCCTGCTCCTGTGCCTGCTGGCACCGATAGTACAGGCTGCGCGCCCGATGATTACCGATGATGCCCGCATCGTCGATGACAAGGCGTGCCAGCTCGAAAGCTGGTCGCGCCTAAACCGTGGCAGCACAGAGTACTGGGCTCTACCGGCTTGCAACTTCGGCGGCGATCTGGAAGTAACTGTCGGCGGCGGCGTCACACATGAGGGCAACACGACCTCTGCCTCGGATCAGGTCCTGCAAGGCAAGGCCTTGCTGAAACCATTGGCAAGCAATGGCTGGGGTGCCGCTCTCACGGTTGGTAGCAATCGTCACCCGCAAGCAGGCGGCGGCCGCGACTGGTACGCCTATGTACCACTCAGTTTTTCTTTCAATGACGATCGCTTTGTCCTGCATGGCAATACCGGTTGGCAGCGTAGTCATGAAAGCAATGCCCTGACCTGGGGCCTGGGGTCGGAAACGCAGTTGAGTGCAAGCACGTGGTTGATCGCAGAAAGCTTCGGTCAAAACCGCGGCAAACCTTCTTACCAAATGGGCTTGCGCCACTGGCTGTTACCGGACCGCATCCAGATCGACACCACCTACGGCCAGCGCTTCGGCAGTGATAGCAACGAGCGTTGGTTCTCGATCGGCTTGCGCTTGCTGTCACTGCCTTTCCTGCCGTGAGCTTGCGGTACACCCACGCCCCCCCAATTAGCACGCCCCTGGCAATAAGGAGAAAACATGGAAGCAATCCACAACATCAACCTGAACTCGCTGCTCGATACCCTGTTGAGCTTGAGCACTGCCTTCATCCTCGGCGGCCTGATCGGCTTTGAACGGCAATACCGGCAACGCACGGCGGGCTTGCGCACCAATGTGCTGGTCGCCATCGGTGCCGCCATGTTCGTCGACATGGCCAATCGCCTGCACGGACATGCCGGCGCAACACACGTCATCGCTTACGTAGTCTCCGGCATCGGTTTCCTCGGCGCCGGTGTGATCATGCGGGAAGAAGGCAATGTGCGCGGCATTAACACCGCAGCCACCCTGTGGGGTTCTGCTGCAATGGGCGCGGCCGCCGGCGCAGACCTGATTTTTGAAGCGATACTGGGCACCATATTTATCCTGGCTGCGAACACCTTGCTACGCCCCATCGTTAATGCCATCAACCGTCAACCATTGGACGTCACATCAGCTGAGGTAACCAACACGGTGTGCGTGATCACCAGTCGCGAACATCAAAAAGTTGTGTTGGCGATGCTGGAAGCCAGGCTGGAACGCGCCAACTATCCGACGCGTGATCTCGATGTGCATGCATTCGGGGAAGAGGATGTCGAAATCGAAGCGACACTGGCAGCCACTTCGGTGGATGGCGCAGAGCTGGATGCGCTGGTACGGCAGTTCACTGCTTCATCACTGGTCAAGCAGGCCTTCTGGAGCGCCAGTACGACGGAGTAAAGTAGCGACAACGGTTAGTGAACGAAGGCAGCGCTTTTCATGCATCCGCATACTGCGCCATCCATTTCCTTATCCCTGCCAGCGAACGGAATTCGGCGATGGAACGGCATTGGATATGCGGATGGCGCGTTTTGAGCATGCGGGCCAATGCAGCACCCGGCCCGAGCTCAAGCGCCATTGTCACGCCCGCCTCGTCCAGGCTGTCCATCACCGCCTGCCAGCGTATTGGTTCGGCCAGCTGGCGCGACAGGTGTCCTGCCGCTGCATCCTTATCCAGCAAACGCGCACCGGATATTCCTGCCAGTACCGGGAAGGCCGGCGCTTTGATCGCACTGGATGCCAATGCTTCTGCCAATGGCGCAACCGCTGCCTGCATCCATGGCGTATGCGAAGCAATCTCTATCGGCAGGCGTGTGACCTTGCCGCCGGCATTTGTAATCGCCGCTTCCAGCGCATCGGCTTGCTGCAACAAACCGCCTGCGATGATGGAATCTTCATCGACTTCAATCGCCATGTAAAAACCGTGGGCCTGCAACAAGGGCTGTATCTCTGCCATCTGTATCAAGGCTTGCGACAGCGAAACTGCCAGCATCACTTGCGGTTGACCATCAGCGATACATGCTTGCAGCAATCTGGCGCGCAAGGCCGCGAGCCGGATCGCCACTTCCGCTGTCAAGGCACCGGCAACCGCCCATGAAGCCAGTTCGCCTATACTGTAACCGGCAACGACAACGGGTTTTGGAATGATATTTTTGACCGCTTCCCAGGTGGCGAGGATGGAAGCGACCACCAGCGGCTGCGCAATCGGATTGGCAAACAGGAGTTTTTCATCGGACAGAATATCCTGCAGCGGATGGCCGCATAAGTCTTCCAGCGGCCATGCTTGCAATAACCGGCCGGCACGCGCATCTTCGCGCGCCAGGTCAAACATGCCGGCATGCTGACCAGCCTGGCCGGAACACAAAATAGCAATACGATTCATCATCAAAATTCAGTCTGCAAACCGGGGCGTTTTATTCGGCAGCTTGTGCAAGTTGATACACCAGCCAACTGGCAGACAGCATATCCGCTGCACCGCCCGGTGACAAATTCCGGCTGACGAATAAGTGATGGCAGGCCAGCGCCGTCGCGCGCCAGTCCGGATGCCTGCTGCCACCCAATTGCATGAAGTCCTGCGCCGCCAGCCGAACCAATGCAGCACCATCTGCGCCGCCGCGATGATAAATATTCGTATCGCTCATTTGCGCCATCAGGCTGAACAAGGCATCGACTTGTGCACCACAGGTATCGCTACCCGCTGCAAACGATTGCAGCAATTGCGGTACCCCGATCTCGAATACGGCAGGAAAACCTTGTGCCCCTTCCCCCCTGGCACCATTAATTGCGTACAAGTGGGTGACGCGAATACCGTTCGATAATTTGGCCACTGAAGGGCGCGCATGATCAAGCAAGGCAGTGCCCCACAGTTTGCGGACCACTACCCGCAAATGATCTGGTGTCGGTGGTAAAGAGTGTGCATGGCAATAACCGGCTGCCGCACACAATATGCCCAGCGAAAAGATAGCGCCGCGATGGGTATTGATGCCACCGGTAGCTGCCAACATCCGCCGCTCGGCCTGCAGCCCCAAGTCTTTCAGGACATCAAAAGGCACCGCTTGCGTGCCAGCCTGCGCCATCTGCTTAAAGTAGTGACGTAGCGAGAACAGGCTGCGCATGAACAAGTCTGCGTCCATATCGCTATGACTGCCATTGTCTATGGGTGAAACCAGACCCGGCTTCGGATACAGCACCAGTTCCGCATGCAGGCTGCGAATAGCGCATAGCGCGGTATGCAGGCAGGATTTGCGCAGCGATGAACTGACGGGCTCGGCGTCCCGCACAGTAGTGAATAATGTTTGCAATGCCCTGTCTGCTCGTTTCACGATAGCTCTTCCAGTTCAGACAATAAAGCTGTTACATCCATCAGGTTCACGGTGCGCATGCTCTTCACCAAAACCTTTACCTTGTCAGGACTCTTGACGGCTTCCACCCACTCTTTCCAGGCCACTGCATGGCCGGAAGGAAAAACAATTTCACCATCCAGCGGCAAACTTTGCGCATAGAGCTGCAATAGGTGCAGGCCTTGCTGCAACTGTGCATGCGTACACGGATAAAACAAAATATCGATATCGGAAGTCGCCGTCACATAAGGCAAACCGGTCATGGCCTGCAAAGCGACGGAACCGTACACACGGAATTCAAGTTGCGCCGCGGTCAACTCATGCGACAAATCGGCAAACGCCGGCTGCCAGGCAAGAGGCAAGGCACTTGCAGCGTGTACGAAGGCCAGCGGGGTTTCATGTCGTGCCACATCGTTGGGATGCACCGACAAGGGAATCCTGACCTTCCTGCCGCTATCCGCATCCGGTGGCAATGCCAGGCCGACAGCCAGACTCTCGACCTCAAAGCCGACGTCACTGCGTCGCACCACCAGCGGCCAGTCATTTGCCGCCCAGCGTTCCATATCCGGCAAATGCACTTTATCCACCGCCGCAGCTGCGCGCTGCCAGCCGCGGCTGCTTAACCATATCCGCTTATGTCGGTAAAACATCGCGCGTCCCCAGCACGAGCTGGGTGACCGGCAAAGACATCTTGCGCCCACCCCGTTCCAAACCGCGCGCGCTACGGTGGTCAATACTGTCAGCCTGCTGCAAGGCGCGAGCCAGGCAGGACTCCAGGTCGCCCTGCCAGATTGCTTCGACCCCACCCATATTGAGATAATTTTCCGCACCCGGTGCGAATACCGGATTGGCCTGCGCCAGCTCCGTCAGTCGCTCCAACGGCACCTTGGTGATACGCGCCATCGCGGCCAGGCCCATCACGCGAATTTCCGCTTCGGGCAAGGCATAACAGGCATCCGCCATCAAACCGCTGGTAATGAAGCCGCCGGACAAAGCCTGGTCGTACACCAGGCCTATCACCTTATGACCACGCCGCCGTGCGACGTCTATGCACTTGCCCAGGTGCGCCATATAACGATTAATGCCGAGCATCTCGTCGCGATAACGCAAACGCTGACCCTGCGTATCCACCAGGATCACCAGTGGACGGCCGGGGAAATTGCGCATGGTATCGAGAATGGCATTTGCCTGTGCCAGCGCGATTTCCACGCCTATCGGTGTATGACCGGTGGTGCCGATGACCGCGACCGTCTGTTGGTCAACCTTGGCGGTGCCACGCAAGAAGTAATCATGTTCGACAATGTCATGTCCTTGCGGAAATAGTTGTGTAGCCAGGGTTTGCCATTTCATTGCTGTTCTCCCGCGCGCTTACCGGCAACCGCTTGCATGAAAGCCTGAGCTTCCAGCATAGGCAATATCCCGGGATCCGCCACTCCCAAACGTGACCAGATATCCATAGGCTCGGAAAAATTGCCAAATGCTTGCAGGCGCCGGTTCAATAGAGTGTGTTCAGATTCCAGGTCTTCCAGCGTCAACTCTGCCGAACCTTGTTGGTACTGCTGCAGCGTATCAAATGCGGCCTGACGGAAAGCGGCAATATCATCCGGCAGCACTGCGCTGCAATCACCCAGCAGATAACGGTGCTTGCCACCGGTGGTACGCCATACCAGTGCGCGATCGCGCGAATCGAATTCTTCCACGCCATGCGTGGTCTCAATGACTTCCGGCCCCGACATCGCCAGCCTGCCCTCTTCCGACATCAGGATATCGTTCGCACAGCAGGCGACTATGCCCATGCCGCCGAAACAACCGTTGGTACCACCGACCAGCACGATCACAGGAATGTTTGCGGCACGTGTATCGAGTACTGCACGCATGACTTCCGACACCGCGATCAAACCTGCATTGGCTTCGTGCAAACGTACACCGCCGGTTTCCAAGAGCAGGATCACGCCATCGACACCCTCGCTGACTGCGCGCTTCAGTAAGCCAACCAGCTTGGCGCCATGCACCTCGCCGACCGCACCGCCCATGAATCCGCCTTCCTGCGCCGCTGCCAGCACCTTGCGTCCTTGCAGGGTGCCGCGTCCAATCACGATGCCGTCATCAAATGAAGCAGGCGTATCCAATTGCGCCAGATGCGGACTGACGATCTGCAGGCTGGGCGGCAGGAATTCTTCAAACGAGCCGGCATCCAGCAAAGCATGGATGCGCTGACGTGCATTCGCTTCCAGATAGCTGATCATGCTGTCGCTCCCATCACTGACTCCACCGCCTGATCCAGGCGCAAGCTGACTACCGCCGGCGTTGCGCCCGCATCGTTGATCAGGATACGTACATCCTGCAAGGACCAGCGCGCATGGAAGTCCGCGACTACCGCCTGCCAGATCGCACCGAAGCCAACCGCTGCAGTTTTGATCTCAACTTCACAGCCACCATTCAGGTCGATCGATTCGATCAAGACTTCCAGGTTGCCGGAACTGACGACGCCGACCATATTGGCTTGTAAAGCAAGGCGCCTGTCGCCTTTTTCAAAACGAAAATTCAAAGTTTCCATATCCAGTCCTACCAGTTTCTGAAACGCTTGGGTGGCGCATACAAGCCGCCGGAAGCACGTACCAGGTCTTTCATATTCTTGGCCGCCAGCAGATCGCGGGTCGCCATGCGCTTGTCGATACCCATATCTTCAGCACGCAGGATGATGCCGCGGTCGCGCAGGTTTTCCACCATCTTGCGATCGCGTGCCATGCCGACCGCGGTATAACCGGCGACACCACGTATCGCCTGCTCGCGCTCTTCTTCGGTACGGCACAGCAGCAGATTGGCGATGCCTTCTTCAGTCAGGATATGCGTGACGTCATCGCCATAAATCATGACCGGCGGGATATCCAGCTTGGCTTGCTCCGCCAGTTGCCATGCATCGAGCTCTTCGACGAAGGCCGGCTGCATATGCTCGCGGAAGGTCTCGACCATTTGCACCACCAGCTTTTGCCCGCGCGGGATTTTCTTCTTGCCCTGCTGTGCCTGCTGGCCCGCCTTCAGCCAGGCCGGGCTGGAGTGACGTCGCCCGCGTGCATCGGAACCCATATTCGGTGCACCGCCAAAACCGGCAATGCGTCCAAGGGTCGCCGTAGAAGAATTCCCCTGCAAATCGATTTGCAAGGTCGAGCCGATAAACATATCGCAAGCGTAGTGTCCGGCGACCTGGCACATTGCGCGGTTGCTGCGCATCGAACCATCACGCCCGACAAAAAACACATCAGGGCGTGACTCGATGTAGCGCTCCATGCCCAATTCGGAACCAAAGGAATGCACCGATTCAACGAAGCCGGCTTCAATCGCAGGGATCAACGCCGGATGCGGATTCAGCGCCCAGTGCCGCCCTATCTTTCCTCGCAGTCCCAGCGACTCTGCATAGGTCGGCAGGATCAATTCAATTGCGGCCGTATCAAAACCAATGCCGTGATTGATGCGCTCCACGCCGTACTCGGCATAAATGCCCTTGATCGCCATCATCGCCATCAAGACCTGTACTTCGGAAATCAATGCAGGATCGCGTGTGAATAAAGGTTCGATGTAATGCGGGGTCGGTGCCTGCACCACGAAATCAACCCAGTCAGCAGGTACGTCAACACGTGGCAACACATCGACGATTTCATTGACTTGCGCAATCACGATGCCGTTCTTGAAGGCGGTCGCTTCCACAATGGCCGGTGTGTCTTCGGTATTCGGACCGGTGTATAAATTGCCGTGCCGGTCCGCCGCCTGCGCCGCAATCAAGGCGACGCGTGGTGTCAGGTCGATGAAATAACGGCCGAATAATTCAAGATAGGTATGGATCGCGCCTATATTGATTTTCCCGGCGGCCACCAGGCGCGCGAGCTGCGCGCCTTGCGGACCGGAAAAAGAAAAATCCAGCTTGGAGGCGATGCCCTTCTCGAACAGGTCCAGATGTTCAGGCAAAGCCAGCACCGACTGCAGCATGTGCAGATCATGCACCTGAGCCGGATCCAGCTGGCACAAGGCGGCAGCAAGGAAATCGGCCTGCTTCTGGTTATTGCCTTCGAGGCAGACGCGATCACCTGATTCGATCACGCTATGCAACAACTCGACCATACGTTCGGCCTGCACCAGCTTGCCGCTGAGCGCGGCTCCCAGTTTGCCGGCCGCCCGCACCAGTCGCGCATCGCGGTTCTTCTGGCGATGATCCCACTCGCGCTTACTACCTTGCATTTACTTTTCTCCCATTAACATATCAGGCAACGCTGTTGCTACTTCAGGGAACAGGCATAGCAGGATCATCGCAGCAGCAGCCATTTCTACTTTTTGCGCCCATTAAGACGGAGTCACGCCCGACAACGGTGTACCAGCATATGCACTCAAAATAGTTCTGCGTGTCTGTGATGTCATGCCTTTCCCGTAGTTACAATGGATATATTTCTCAACTAAATGTTTTTATGGTTTATCCTTGTATACAAGATCTTATTATATGCATACATTGTCAAGCATAAAATCGTAATCAAAACTACAAGATTAGATTGTGAGATACACAGAAAACATGACGGACAACACTCAAACGCGATCAGAAACATTGCGTGAGCAAATCGAAGAAATGATTGCCGTCGGAACACTCAAACCCGGGCAGCATCTCGATGAAACGGTATTGGCCGAACGCTTCGGCGTCTCGCGCACGCCCATCCGGGAAGCGCTGATCCAGCTGGCGTCGATGGGCATCGTGGTGATACGTCCGCGCCGTGGCGCCATCGTGGCCGAGATCGGCCCGCAGCAATTGATAGAAATGTTTGAAGTCATGGCAGAACTGGAAGCCATGTGCGCCCGACTGGCGGCACGCCGCATGAGTCCGGCAGAACACGCAATATTGATGGCGACCCATCTGGCCTGCAAGCAGGCACGCGATGACGCCGATTCCGACGCCTACTTTTACAAGAACGAAGAATTTCACCAACAAATTTATATCGGCAGCAAAAACACCTTCCTCGAAGAACAGGCACGTGCGCTGCAGCGCCGCCTGCGTCCTTACCGCCGCCTGCAATTGCGGGTACGCAATCGCGTCACGGCATCGTTTGATGAACATGGTGCTGTCGTCGATGCCATCATCGAAGGCAAAGGCGATCTTGCGGCCGAACTGTTACGCCAGCACATCATGATCCAGGGCCAGCGCTTCAGCGACCTGGTTGCCTCACTTTCCGCACTGAACAGCGAAGCCTGATACCTGTTACGCCGGGCGCATATACAATATGTGTCCGGATCAGCGTTCACCACGCTGCCTGCTGCATCTCCACTTTTAAAAAATTAACCACCAGGGAAACCGTGCGCCTACGTCCCGCCTCTCGCTTGCTAATTACCGATCCTGCAGACCGTGTCCTGCTGTTCTACTTCGAACACCGGACTGGTGCCCTGGCAGGCAAAAGCTATTGGGCCACACCCGGTGGCGGTGTCGAAGGTGATGAAAGTTTTGAAGAGGCAGCCATCCGCGAGTTGTGGGAAGAGACAGGAATACAAGTCACCGAGGTCGGCCCCGAGATTGCGCAGCGACAATTGATACTGCAATTAGCGAATGGCGAATACGTCAACGAAGACGAGCGCTACTTTCGTATCCACGTCAGCGACATACAGTTATCGCGTAGCGGCTGGACTGCAGCAGAAGTGGAATGCATGACAGCACATCACTGGTGGTCGCAAGCAGAACTGGAACAAACCACAGAACAGGTATGGCCGGAAAACCTGATCACCATGCTGCAAGACAGTGCAAGATCCAATGCATAACTTGAACATACGCTGTGCCCGCGCTGACGATATAGAGCGCATCATGCACCTGGAAGATGGCGGCTTCCACCAGCACATACAGGAAGATAAAATCGTAATGATGGAACGCATGCGCCATTTTCCTGCAGGCTTCCTGGTATTGGCGAATGACAGTGATGTGGCTACAGGTTACCTGTGTTCGGAACTCTGGGACAGCGACGGTTCTTTGCATGAATCAGCGTTCGCTCTGGGCCATGACATCAAAGACACCCATCGTGCAGATGGTAGCCAACTCTACATTTCGTCCATGACTGTCGCCCGCGAATATCGTGGCAGCGGACTTGGCAAGAAATTCTTCCAGCAGTCGGTGCATATGCTACGCACGCAACTAACGCATGTACGTGGTTCCATCCTCTTGCTCAGTGCAGAATGGACAGGCGCGCATAAAATTTACCAGGACAGCGGCTACACCGAGATCGCACGCCTGAAGGATTTCTTCGCATCGATTGCAACGCATGACGCCGACGCCATCATCATGCAAACGCAATTTAGTGGAAAGCGCTAAAGCAGAAAGCACACTATGTACGCATTATTCGCATGGGAAACAGGGCAACAAAAAGGTGGCATAGGCGACCTGCTGACGATGGGCTCTGTCGATGAATGCCAAAAGACTTTCCAAACCTTCGTCACCTCGCTCAGCAATCCGGCGATAGGCGAGATCATCGATATGTACACGCTGAAGGTCGTCCTGCGCGCCAGCATGATCGCCAGCAAAGATGCGCGCCTGCCGGACTGGGTCGCACCCAGCGGATGGCTGATTGAATGGGTCAAGCCGCAAGCCGGCAACAAATAAGACCACCGCTCAAAGCAGTGTATGCCCACATTTGAGCATGAAATGAAATCGCTTATCTATCAAGGACATAGCTCACTTTCCCTGAGGTTATCCACAAGCATGTGCACAAAAAACGGGGATAACTTTGGGACTTATGCACAGCGGCTTAGAGTTTGCGGTTTGTAGTTGTGGATAGCGGTGAATCTGAGAGGCTGTGGTTGTTGTCCGCTTTGACGCTGCCGTTTGTGCGGGACAGAAAATGGAAAAAGAAGTGGACGTTGTCTGAGCGAAGCGAGTTTCGTCCGCTTCCCATTTTTTGTCTTGCACAGACGGGAACCCCGCAGGGGCTGCGGCTTCGCGGTCGCCTTTCTTTGCCTACTTTCTTTGGCGAAGCAAAGAAAGTAGGCGGCTGCCGGGCCGCCCCCGGCAACCCAGGTCTGATCAAAGAAAGGACAGCATCAACACCAGTAAACCGAAATTCATCAGCCATAAAAAAAGCCCGGAGAACCGGGCTTTTTAATTTCAAACTTCAGCAACTTAAGCGTAGCTACGCAGGCGCAAGGAGAAATCACGCAAGGCAGTAATGCCCGACGCTTCAGCACGTGCACACCAGTCTTGCAACTGATGCAGCAACTGATCGCGGCTGGCGTGTGAACGTTCCCAGATCGCGCCCAGTTCCACGCGCATTTCGTGCATGGTCTTCAGCGGTTTGCTGTGTGCAAACAATTCCGTCAACTGTTCTTTATGCGGCGCTTCCAGTTTGTTTGGTTCACGGTGCAAGAGCTTCTTCGCCGAACGCAGGAAACCTGATTCCAGCTGTGCTTTTTCTTTCAGGTGCTCGACTTCATCGTGCCAGGTCTGCTTCAGCGATTTCGCATATTTTGCAGTCACGTCATAACGATTCGCGATGACCGATTGCAGCGTGTCGAAATCCAGATGCAATTTGGCCGGGTCGAACTTCGGTTGCGGTGCGACTTTCTTGACCTTGGCCAGGCCTACTGTTTCCAGCATGCGGATATACATCCAGCCAATATCGAACTCATACCATTTAGCCGACAGCTTGGCCGAGGTACCAAAAGTGTGGTGGTTATTGTGCAACTCTTCGCCGCCGATCAGGATGCCGATCGGGAAGATGTTGGTTGCCGCATCATTACATTCGTAGTTGCGGTAACCCCAATAGTGGCCGATACCGTTGATGATGCCGGCTGCAGTGATAGGAATCCATGCCATTTGCAAGGCCCATACCGACACACCGATCACACCGAACAATGCGACGTTGATGAACAGCATCAGTACGATGCCGGTCGCGCTGCGGCCAGTGTAAATATTGCGTTCGACCCAGTCGTCAGGCGTACCGTAACCATACTTTTCCATGGTTTCCATATTCTTCGACTCGGCGCGGTACAACTCGGCGCCTTCGAAAAACACTTTCTTGATGCCGCGGGTGACCGGGCTGTGCGGATCTTCTTCGGTTTCGCATTTGGCGTGGTGCTTGCGATGGATCGCAACCCACTCTTTGGTAACCATACCGGTGGTCAGCCACAACCAGAAACGGAAGAAATGACTTGGGATCGGATGCAAGTCCAGTCCACGGTGCGTGGCGCTGCGATGCAAATAGATCGTTACGGCTGCAATCGTGATGTGAGTCACGGCAAGCGCGTAGAAAAACACTTCCCAACCGCTGGCGCGGGTCAGGCCGTTAGCTAAAAAATCGAGTACTGCGTCAATCATTGTGGCTCCAATATGAATGCCATAGATATATGGTCTCCCCTAGATGGTAGCGCTTTATGGAAAAGCTAGGGCTATCTGGCAAATTTTCGAGACGAATTATAGCCTTTTTAAGGGCCTATATCCGATTTTGCGGGGTTTTTCGCAGTATTTAAACGTTCTTTTATCGGTCCGTATTGCTCGTCAATCAACCTTATTTCACGTTGCGGGAACGGTACATTGATCTCGTTTGCCTGAAATGATCGCCAGATTGCACGATTGACATCAGACAAAACCGTACCACGTCCATCCAGATCATTCACCCAAAAGCCCAGTTGCAGGTCAATACCGTCCGCACCAAAGGCCATCATGGTGGCGCCCGGTACGCGATCTGGCCCCTTGCGCACTTTCTCCACGCTAAGTGCGGCCTCTTCCAGCAAACGCAATGCCAAATCGATATCGGTCCGATAATCCACTGAAATACGGGTTGTCAATTGCACCACAGTATCGCTCAGCGACAAATTCTGCACTGCATTTGAGACAAACAAGTCATTCGGCAATATGGTGTCGCTGCCATCGCCGCCACGCAGTACGGTGTAACGGGTATTGATCTGGGCCACGCGACCGGTGAATTTATCCATCGTGACGGTATCGCCTATCGTCATGCTGCGCTCAAGCAGGATGATGAAGCCGGATACATAGCTGCTGGCAATCTTTTGCAGGCCCAGGCCGAGACCGACGCCCAGTGCACCGCCGAATACCGACAGCACGGTCAGGTCGATCCCCACCATGGAAAGGCTGACCAGCAAGGCAATCAGGATCAGTACAGCACGGCTCATGCGCGACAGCACCGCACGCATCGACGAATGCATGCCGTCGAGGCGCATCAGGCGCTCTTCGATCATGGCGGAAGCCCACAAGGCGATGATCAGCGTCACGCCGACCGAGACGACGGCTTGCAGCATCGTCATCATCGAGACTTTATGTTTCCCGAGCGGGACAAAGGTATCGTCGAGGAATTCGATGATGTCCGGCAGGAAACCGGTAATGTGCAGCGCGACTACAATCCAGACCAGCGACGCAAAGCTTCTTTCAAACAGCAGGACGAAGGCACTGGTCTTGCCGCCACGCGCAAACACGCGGCGCATGACATAGAAAGCCAGCCGTATCAGCGCAAACGAAGCGACCAGCGGCATCACCACGCGCAAGACATCCACACCGTCGACGCCATCCAGGCGTTCGAGGATGGCTTTCGCAATCGCCAGCAATAACCAGGTCAGCAATGGCCACAAAACCCGCGTAAAACTCTCTACTCCCAAGCGCCGCAATGCATTTTGTTGCGGCTCCTGCGTCGCCAGCAAATTACGTATGATGCGGGCGATTCCCCAAGCCAGTGCAAAACACAGCACCATGGCAATCAATTGCCAACGCAAACCCGGAATACCCAGGTCAGTCCACAAATCAGTCCAGAGAGTAGATAGCAGGTTTTGTTTCATTTATTTTTTACGTTCGAGTACCGCCGCAAAAAAACCATCGGTGTGATGCAGGGCCGGCGACAGCTTCAGATAATCATCCATCTTCAGATCTATCTTTTGCTCGGCCAGCACTTCGCTCATCGGAATCAAAACGAAATCGTCGCGTGATGCGAGGAAACTGGCGACGATTGCTTCGTTTTCTTCATCCAGAATACTGCAGGTTGCATAAACCAGGCGACCACCCGCTTTGACCAGGCGTGCCGCACCGGCGAGGATGGATGCCTGCTTTTCATTTAACTCTACCAGCGATTGCGGGGTCTGGCGCCATTTCACATCCGGATTACGACGCAAGGTACCGAGGCCGCTACATGGCGCATCGACCAGTACGCGATCGATTTTGCCTGCCAGGCGCTTCACCTTGGCATCGTTTTCATGTGCGATTTGCACCGGATGCACATTCGACAGGCCGCTGCGTGCCAAGCGTGGCTTCAGTTTGGCCAGGCGTTTTTCCGAAATATCGAAAGCGTACAGACGACCGGTGTTGCGCATCGCCGCGCCAAGGGACAAAGTCTTGCCGCCGGCACCGGCGCAGAAATCGACCACCATTTCACCGCGTTTCGCACCAACGATTTGCGACAGCAACTGGCTGCCTTCGTCCTGCACTTCGATGGAGCCGTTCTTGAACAGCGGCAGGTTTTGCAAAGCCGGTTTCTTGATGATGCGGATACCCAGCGGAGCGTATGGCGTAGGCTCACACAGGATAGGCGCTTCGGCCAAGGCCATGATTACGTCTTCACGTGTCGCCTTGATTGCATTCACACGCAAATCCAGTGGTGCCGGCTGGTTCACTGCATGCGCCAATTCAAGCGCGGCAGCTTCACCGTCACGTGCCACCAGTTTTTCAAACAGCCATTCCGGCATATTCGAACGCAAGAGCGATGGCAACAAGGTGCGATCGATTTGCATCACATGGTTCAGCCATTCGGTTTCTTCTTCGGTCAGGCCGCCCAGCGACTCGACGCCGACTGCATCGGCCAGGCCGAGCAAGGTCATGCGACGCATGGTCGGGCCGTTACCGGATTCGGCAAAGCTGGTGTACACCGCTTTGTTACGCAGCAAACCGTAGACCGCTTCGGCCACAACACCGCGTTCACGCGAACCCAGTTTTGGATGGTCGCGGAAATAACGCGATAAGGTACCGTCAGCCGGGCCGGTAAAACGCAGGATCTCGCGTAATACTTCTTCGGTGTTATTAATGATCGCGGGAGGCAATCTCATGCACTTTCCTTCATAAAATATTTTTGTCTGTCAGGACATTCAGCAAGCGCTGACCAAGCAAGCTATTGATTAGCCGGCTTGCGCTTCGCTTGCGTCCGGACGAATACGCACTACACCGTCATGCACGGACAAACGTCCATCCAGGAAGCAGCGTATCGCGCGGGGATAAATAATGTGTTCCTGTTCCAGCACACGTGCGGCCAGGCTTTCTTCGGTATCGTCGGCCAGCACCGGCACCGCCGCCTGCGCCACGATAGGACCATGGTCCAGCTCGGCAGTCACAAAGTGCACGGTCGCACCATGCAATTTGACCCCGGCCGCCAGCGCCTGTCTGTGCGTTGCCAAACCAACAAAACTTGGCAACAGCGACGGGTGGATATTCAGCATGCGATCGGCATAATGCGCGACAAAAGGTGTCGTCAACACCCGCATAAAACCAGCCAAAACCACCAAATCCGGCATAAAAGAGTCGATCTTGCTTTGCAAGGCTGCATCAAAGGCTTCCCTGCTCGGATAGTCTTTATTGGCGACCACCAGGGTAGAAATCCCGTGTTCGGCGGCATAAGCCAAACCCGATGCATCCGCCTTATTGCTGATGACGGCCGCAATCCGTGCCGGCCATTCCTCATTTTGCGCAGCGCGGATGATGGCCCGCATATTACTGCCGCGCCCCGAAATCAAAATGACGATTCTTCTCATGGCGCGCATTGTACCGTACCGCGGCCTGATCGGACCGAAGCCGGGAAGCGGCGTGCGCAACTATACATGCAGGCTTTGCTTGCCGAACAGCGCTTGCAACAAGGAAAAAAGGAGTAAATTTGCCTTGAATTCAGGCGAGGTAGCGAGCCGCCAGGCACCAGCGGCTACGTAGATTTTGCTTACTGGAAGGAGTAAAACACCCGGAAGGCGATTTTTTTGTCAGCCCAGAAATCGGCTGCATCGCGGAATACGTCGAGCAGGGTTTCGCGCGCTTCCTTGTCGAATTTTGGTGTATTCGGCAATTGCTCCAGCACCACCAGGAAACCCGGCTGCGGCCCGGCTTTGTGTGCAAGGCTGGTCAGGCAGTCGGACAAGGCATCGAAATTCTTGCCAAAATGCTTGGGAAACTGGAATGCCTCCGCAATCGCGGCCAATACCTGCTGCTTGGTAGTCGCATGCGCGCAATGTGCATACAGGAAGTGCTGTCCGAGATGCGCAGCCTCAGCCTGCAAATCAGCGACACGGAACGCTCGGATCGACTGCACTACATTGAGCGGCACGGTTTTAAACAAACTCATTTATCCCTCATCTCCAGCAATTTATTATTAACAGAACACACCCCGCTCACTCCATGACTCTTTTGAAGCTTCTATAGTGATCGGCGGTGTAATAATATTCGCGCGGCTTGCTCTTCTCGCCCCCGGTAATGATGCGTCTCGCACCGCGATTGCGGGCGCGCGGCGTTTTTACTGTGTATTCACGGTAATACCCGCGCTTTTGCTGCGGCAAAACCTTTTCATAATTGCCAAATACCGAACCATCCTTGTCGTAAGGGAAAGGTCCGCCCTGGCGAATCATGGCGATGGTCTGCTGCGCTTCACGCGGCAAATCATTAACTGAAACAACGCCCAGCGCGCCGGAATCGAAAGCAAAAGCGTTGTAAGAAAGTAAGAATGTAGCGAAAAACAGGAAAAAACGTGTGATGAATTTAACTTTCACCGACATTCCTTTACTAATAATTGACGCATCCTATTGACGCACTCTATCAAATTAAGGCGTCCAATACCCGAGAGTAACGTGTTGTGTTGTCCGAATCAACACGTAATTGCTTGACAAGCAGGGAATTCCCAAGGGTCTAGACGACAGCGTTTTCAGCCTGGCCAGTGTCCTGGGTAGAGAAAAATGACAGGATTTCGGTCTTGTGCGCGAGCGCATCCTTGCGCCCGAGGTTGATCAGCTCGCAGGTGTAGCTTTTTTCAAACAACAGGTAGGAAGCCAACGCCGCACCTCGCACTTCGGCACCACCTATGCCCGATAACAACATACGGACCGGGCGCGGCAAGCTACCGATGTGGCGACTTGCAATGGTGTCCAATCTTTCTGACGGCGCAATGGTCAGCATCTCTATCGGCCGCAACGGAGTCTTGGTTCGTTGTTCATCAGTCAATACCGATAGAGTCTGGTTAATGCGGTTCATACGCTCGATATCGCCGGCAATACTGTCGAGGAAAATACTGGACATTGCATGACCGGCAATTTGCGCCAGGCTCGGGTATTGCGCATTTTGTGACTGGTCTATCGCCGGTTCCATCAAACGACCGGCCCCGACCACCAGTACCTTGTCGGCTCCCAAATGAATGGCCGGTGAAATCGGTGCCAGCTGGCGCATTGAACCATCGCCGAAATACTCGCGCCGCCCTTCACAAAAAATCGGCGTGGCCGGGAAGATCAATGGAATCGCTGACGAGGCCAGCAAATGTTCGACCCCGATCTGGCTGCGTATCGCCACGCGCTGGGTTCGCACCCATGGTTCGATATCAACTTCACTCTGATAAAAGGTCATATGCTTGCCGGCCGTATATGAAGATGCAGTCACGGCCAGCGCGTGTAATTTCCCATCCGCCAGCGCCGCATCCAGGCGCGGCAGGTTCAGCATGCGGTTCAGCAGGCTGACCAAAGGAGTATTGTCAAGCAGGGAATTGGGTGGATTGGCTTTCCAGGTGCGCAGCAACCAGCCAAAGGACAGCAGCGATAACCACTTCGCACCGGAACGCAGGACACCTAGTGAGTCTGAGCGATAGACCTGTTCCGCCGTGAAGTTCTCCCACACATGCACGACCCGTTTCAGGCCAGGACAAAAATCATCCGCATGGCAGGCCAGCGCTGTCGCATTGATGGCACCGGCAGAAGTACCGCAAATGATGTCGTAAGGATTTTTCTCCGGTGCCCAACCGGCTTCGCACAGGATGGTCGATACCGCTTCCAGCACGCCAACCTGATAAGCCGCGCGCGCCCCGCCTCCGGTCAATACCAGGCCAATTTTCTTTTGATCTCGCATAGCCACCAATTATTCAGGCCTTTCGAATTTCGGACAAGCAGGCGCGATGCCTAGCATCAGTCTCCCTTTGCAATTCCTTCACGACGCGGATCTGCGCCGCCAAACCAGACTTCTTCACCGTGCACATTCAAACGCATAATGCCTTGCAAGCCGGAAGTTTGCTCGACCACTTGTACTTCATGCCCCTTCTCGACCAGTGCATTGAACAGTGACTTCGGCACGCGACCGCGCTCCAGTTCGGTCGGACCGTTGCGGCTGCCTACGTTCGGCAAATCTATCGCCTGCTGCACCGTCAGCCCCCAATCCATCATGCCTACCAGGACCTTGCCGACATAGTTAATGATGTAAGCACCACCCGGCGAACCAACTGCCAGTACCAGTTTCTTCGTGCCTTTTTCGAACACGAAAGTCGGCGCCATCGAGCTGCGTGGCCGCTTGCCCGGCTGCACGCGGTTCGCAATCAAACCATTCGCGTCACCGGGATCAAAGGAAAAATCCGTCAGTTCATTATTCAACAGGAAGCCGTCGACCATTTGGCGCGAGCCAAAACCGTTTTCAATCGTGGTGGTCATCGATACCGCGTTGCCTTTGCCATCGACTACCGAGATATGCGAAGTCGACGGCAGTTCCGGTGAAGTGGTCGTACCCCAGGCCAGGCGGGTATTGAAAGGATCACCCGGCTGTGCCTTGCCCATCGAGGTATCGCTGATCAAGGCGGCGCGGCGCGCCAGGTATTTTTTATCCAGCATGGGCAAGGCGCTACCGCCGGGCAATGGGATAAAGTCGGGGTCGGCAATATAGCGATCCCGGTCTGCATAGGCGAGGCGCCCTGCTTCCGAAAACAGATGCACCGCATTCGCATTCCATTCACCATTGACCGGCGGGAATGCTGCAATGTTTTTCTTTTCCAGGATGCCGAGTATTTGCGCAATCGCTATCCCGCCCGACGAAGGTGGCGGCATCCCACACACTGTCCAGGCTTTGTAATCGCTGCAGATAGGTTCGCGCACCTTGGCTTTGTAGTGGGCGATGTCATGCAAACTCATGTCACCTGGATTAGTAGGATGCAGCGCCACCTTGCTTGCGATATCACGCGCAATCTCGCCTTTGTAAAAAGCATCGGCACCATCGCGCGCAATTGTTTTCAGGGTAGCGGCCAGTGCCGGATTTTTCAGTAAATAACCGACCGGGCGTGGCTTGCCCTGCGCGTCATAAAAATAAGCGGCCGCAACCGGGTCTTGTTTCAGATAGCTTTCCGACTGCAGCAGGATCGCCAGTCGTGGGCTGACGGCGAAGCCATCAGTCGCCAGCTTGATAGCGGGATTGAATAATGTCGCCCATGGCAACTTGCCGTATTGCTTGTGCGCCATTTCCAGCATGCGCAATACGCCGGGAACACCAACCGCACGCCCACCGACCACCGCTTCATGGAAAGGCATGGCCTTGCCATCAGCGGCCTGGAATAATTTACCGGTCACATTCTTCGGTGCGGTTTCACGACCGTCAAAAGCCAGCACGCGCGCGCCATCAAAATGCAACATGAAAGCGCCGCCACCCAAACCCGATGATTGCGGCTCGACCAGGCCCAGCACCATTTGCGTGGCGATCGCGGCATCGACTGCGGAACCACCCGCCTTCAACATTTGGTAACCGGCATCCACCGCCAATGGGTTGGCTGCTGCCACCATATACTTCTTCGCGACCCAGCCGCTCTTTTCGGTGTAGCCGCTGCTGCCTTCAGGTTCGATCGGGATGTATGGCTTGACTACGGGAGCACTGCTGCACCCGGCAAGCAAGGCAGACAATACGGCGGCAAGAACGGTCGTTTTAATCATGCAAGGTCCCGGAGAGGCAAAAAGGAAGGCTATGGTTGCGCGCCCAGTGTAAACCGCTTGTGCCTGACTGTCAGTTTGTTAAACCGGGGATTTACGCTTTGGTTCAAAAATAAAGGCAGAAATTAAGCTCGCAGATAAAGAAAAAGCAGCCGCGGCTGCTTTTTCTCAACTCACATCGCCAACCGTTCAGGGCCGGGTCGGCGTCACCGGTGCCGAATCAATCGGCACCACGATAGTGGCGGCCGGCGTCACGATTGTGACATTCGTCACGCTATCGACCATTTGCAAACCGGTGGCGGGTAGCAAAGGCACAATCAGCAGGGCCACGATATTGATGATCTTGATCAGCGGATTGACGGCAGGACCGGCCGTGTCCTTGTATGGATCACCAACCGTATCACCGGTCACCGCAGCCTTGTGCGCTTCGGAACCTTTGCCGCCGTGATTGCCGTCTTCGATGTACTTCTTCGCGTTATCCCATGCACCGCCGCCAGTCGTCATCGAAATCGCGACGAAGATACCGGTGACGATCGCACCCATCAGCAAACCGCCAAGCGCAGCCGGTCCGAGAATGAGGCCAACCAGGATAGGGACCACCACCGGCAGCAGCGACGGGATGATCATTTCCTTGATGGCGGCGGTGGTCAGCATATCGACCGCCTTGTCGTATTCCGGTTTGCCGCTGCCATCCATGATGCCCTTGATATCGCGGAACTGGCGTCGCACTTCCACCACCACCGCACCGGCGGCGCGCCCCACCGCTTCCATCGCCATCGCACCAAACAGATAGGGAATCAGGCCACCGATAAAGAGGCCGACGATCACCATCGGATTGGAGAGGTCAAAGGATGTGCTCTTGCCGACCGAATCCAGTGCATGCGTGTAATCGGCAAACAGCACCAATGCCGCCAGGCCGGCAGAGCCAATCGCATAACCCTTGGTGACCGCCTTGGTGGTATTGCCGACTGCATCCAGCGGGTCGGTAATTGCACGCACCGATTCCGGCATGCCGGACATTTCGGCGATGCCGCCGGCGTTATCGGTAATCGGACCATAGGCGTCGAGGGCCACGATGATGCCTGCCATCGACAGCATCGCCGTCGCGGCAATCGCGATACCGTACAAACCACCGAGCCAGTAGGAAGCGAGGATAGCGGCACAGACCGATACTACCGGCCACGCCGTGGAACGCATGGACACGCCGAGACCTGCGATGATGTTGGTGCCATGACCGGTGGTCGACGCTTGCGCCACATGTTGCACCGGTTTGAAATCGGTACCAGTGTAGTACTCGGTGATGTACACCATCAAACCGGTGAGGACGATGCCGACCACCGCCGAGCCCATCATCGCGAGCTGCAATGGAGGCGGGATCACCAGCCATGTAACAACGGCAAAGCCGATCAGAGACAAAGCCGCAGCCCACCATAAACCGGTGTAGAGCGCCGACATGATTTTCTTGCCCGGTTTGGCCTTGACCATCGAACAGCCGACGATGGAAGCGAGGATGGATACACCACCCAGCAAGAGAGGATAAATCGCCGCCTGCAATTCCATGCCCTGCATCACCAGCGTACCCAGCAACATGGTGGCGATCAACGTCACCACATAAGTTTCAAACAGATCGGCGGCCATCCCGGCGCAATCACCAACGTTGTCGCCAACGTTATCGGCAATCACCGCAGGATTGCGCGGATCGTCTTCAGGAATGCCCGCTTCCACCTTGCCAACCAAATCGGCACCGACGTCTGCACCCTTGGTGAAAATACCGCCGCCGAGCCGGGCGAAAATCGAAATCAGCGAAGCGCCGAACGCCAGGCCGATAAGCGGTGTAATGACGTCATGCAAAGTCAGGTGATAGGCACCGGCACCGCTGGCCATAGCCGTCAGGATCATGAAAAAAATCGCTACGCCGAGCAAACCCAGGCCGACCACCAGCATGCCGGTAATCGCACCGCCCTTGAATGCGACGTCCAGGGCTTCATTCATGCCCTTGGTCGCTGCCTGGGCGGTACGCACATTGGCCCGTACCGAGACATTCATGCCGATGAAACCGCAGGCACCGGACAATACTGCACCGGTCAAAAAGCCGAGCGCGGTCATCAGGCCGAGGCCGGGCACCAATGCAATGATGATGAACAAGACGACGCCGACGATGGCAATCGTGCGGTACTGGCGCGCCAGATAGGCGGCAGCCCCCTGTTGAATGGCGGCGGCAATTTCCTGCATGCGTTCATTGCCGGCGTCTTGCTTGAGTATCCAGCTACGTGAGATCAGGCCATAGACGACGGCAATAATGCCGCACGCAATGGCGAACCATAGACTTAATGCCATATCGACTCCTCCTGTTTTTTCACGACTAAGTTGACCACTACGACAATGCAACAGACATAAAAATGTTCCGTGCTAACTGCGTACTGCAAAACTTTCTGTCGCCCTTTTTATTATTGGATAGGGTCTGCCAGGGCTGGCTGAATTTGTTACCTAAGTCTGTTGCGGGATTGCTTCCCTGATTCTGTTAGTACTGCATCAATACAATACCGATGCTATAGCGATAAGGCAATTTGAGCAAATAAGAAAAAAGCGGACATAGTGTCCGCTTCCCCTGTTTAACCTGCTAACGCTGCAAAGGCGCTGTCACGTATTTGATCGACTGGGCCGACGCCTGCGATCTTGCGATATTTTGGCGCACCCGGTTGTCCGGAAGCGGCCCATTGGTTGTAGTAACCAACCAACACTTCGGTTTGTTCGTGATACACGGACAAACGCTTCTTGACCGTTTCTTCCTTGTCGTCATCACGCTGGATCAATTCTTCACCGGTCAGGTCATCTTTGCCTGCCACTTTCGGCGGATTGAATTTGACGTGATAAGTACGACCCGACGCCGGGTGTACGCGACGACCGCTCATGCGCTCGACGATGGCTTCGTCCGGTACGTCGATTTCCAATACGTAATCGATGGCCACGCCGGCTTCCTTCATTGCATCCGCTTGCGGGATGGTGCGTGGGAAACCGTCGAACAAATAACCTTTCGCGCAATCCGCTTCTTTCAGGCGATCCTTGACCAAGCCGATGATGATGTCATCCGACACCAGGCCGCCTTCGTCCATGATTTTTTTCGCGGCGATACCAAGCGGCGTGCCGGCCTTGACCGCCGCGCGCAACATGTCGCCGGTCGAAATTTGCGGGATATTGAATTTATCTTTGATGAAACCAGCTTGCGTGCCCTTACCGGCACCAGGCGCTCCTAAAAGGATGAGGCGCATGAAATTTTCCTAAAACGAGTTTTTGAATTCTATTACCGAAGGGCGCTAATGCGGCACCGGAGGATAGTCGTGATTTATAGATTTGACCTATGAACTTTGCACGAAACTTACCACAAAATTATATCAAACCGCTGTTTTGGCACAGTTTTGCTCGTGCTGCAGCGCATCATTGAGCAAAAAATTGCCTTACACGCTGCAGGTCTTCCGGCGTATCTACCCCGGTTACCGGGGCATGCGGCGTCACGTGTACGGCGATTGGTACACCGTGCCACAAGACACGTAATTGTTCCAAGGCTTCCAGCTGCTCCAGCGGCGAAACGCTGAGCTGTGGGTATTCCTGCAAAAAAGCATTGCGGTAGGCATACAGGCCGATATGGCGCAAAGGCGCATAGCCAGCCGGAATTGCATCCTTGCTCACGGCAAAACCGTCACGGTGCCAGGGGATCGTCGCACGCGAGAAATACAGCGCACGTCCGGATTTATCCAGCACCACCTTCACTACATTCGGATTGAATACTTCTTCGATTTCACTGATCGCATGCGCGGCGGTTGCCATCGGTACATCACGCGAAATCAGTGTCGCGGTCGCGGCAATCAATGAAGGATCGATCAATGGTTCATCGCCCTGCACGTTCACCACCACCGCTTCATCCGGCAAACCTATCAGTGCGGCCACTTCGGCAATCCGATCGGTACCTGACGGATGATCGGCACGCGTCATTTGCACTGCCACCTTGTGCTGTACGCAGGCGGCAAATATATCGGCATGGTCGGTCGCGACAATGACTTGCGCCGCACCGGATTGCATCGCGCGTTCGGCGACACGGACTATCATCGGTTTGCCGCCGAGATCAGCCAACGGCTTGTTCGGCAAGCGGGTGGAAGCCAGGCGAGCAGGAATAATGACGGTAAAGGACATCAGCGGATTCCGTTAAAGCAGCGGTTAGAGCGACGCAGGCGCCGGCTCAGTTTGTGCCAGGTGTGACTTGCAGGTCGCGCGCCTGGTCCGCCCACATGATAGGAATACCGTCGCGTATCGGATAGGCGAGTTTATCTGCCTTGCAAATCAGTTCTTGCGCTTTTTTGTCATGCTCAAGCGGACCTTTGCAGATCGGGCAAACCAAAATATCAAGCAATCGAGCGTCCACGGAGTTTCTCCACAATTTTTTCAGCAAGCGCGCCGTCAAGCTGCGCTGTTACAGGCACGACCCACAAACGGGTGTCGTTTCTCAAACCTTCGTTTTGCCGACATTTTACTGCATCCTTCTCGGTAATCAGGATCACATCCGCTTTGACATGGGCAAAGGGATTGTCGGCAAAATCGTAATGGTCAGGCAAAGCCATTTCTTCAAATTGCAAACCGGCACTGCGCAGCAAGCCGAAAAAGCGTCCCGGATTGCCGATCCCGGCTGCCGCCAGGATAGTCGGCGCATGCTTGCCGTCACTCGCGGCAAAGGAGCTCAGCGCACTGGTTTGAGAGCGATCATTCAGTTTTTCCGCAGTCATGCCGACCAGTTGCATACGGATCGCATCAGGTGGCAAGCCGGGCGCATCGGCGGCTCCGTTCAGCACGGTGAAATCGCGGCGGCGCGAAACCGGTTCCCGCAAAGGTCCCGCCGGCAAGAGCCAGCCATTACCTGCACCGCGCCCGTCGAACAGGACGATTTCCACATCGCGTGCCATCCGGTAATGCTGCAAGCCATCGTCCGATAACAGTACATCGACTTCCGGATGCGCGGCCAGCAAGGCAGTCGCCACCGCCACCCGGTCACGCCCGACCATCACCGGACACTCGGCACGGTAAGCAATCAATAAAGGTTCATCGCCGACTTCCTGCGCCAGCGATTGTGGCGTCACCGCCTGCGGCACATCGTTATGCACGCCATAACCACGGGAAATCACACCGGGCGTATAGCCGGCCTGCCGCAAGACATGTACCAGCCAGATCGTCAGCGGCGTCTTGCCGGTACCACCAACAAAGATATTGCCCACCACCACTACCGGCACCGGCAAGCGCTCGCTTTTCGACAAGCCAAGGCGATATGCTGCCCGACGCAAGGCCGACAGTCCGCCGAACACGGCCGACACCGGCAGCAGCATGCAGGCCGCCAACCCGCGCTGCGCCCAGGTCTGCGTCAGGAATTCTTCAAGATTGGAGCGCTGAAGAGCCAAGGGTGGATTCCATATGAAGGCACTGGCACCGACTCAGTCGGTACCAGTGTGTGAGCTAACTTATTTCTTGCCGCTGGTTTGCGCGGCAAACGTGACTTTAGGATAGCCGGCGATGCGCGCGGCTTCCAGTACGTTGATCACGGTCTGGTGCGTCGCGGTCGCATCGGCTGCAATGATGATGACAGGATCGGTGTTGGTCTTGCCGGAAGCAGCAACCGCCGCGGTCAGCTCCGCCGCCAGCGCTTCCGGATTTTGCACGGCGATGCGTGTGTTATTGATCGAATAGCGGCCTTGCGTATCCACGCCGACATTGATTTCAAACGGGCGATCCATCGCCTTCTCGGCGTCGGCCGTCGGCAGCGTAATCTGCAAGGCGGTAAATTTACTATAGCTGGTCGAAACCATCAGGAAAATCAAAATCACCAGCAATACGTCAATGAAGGCGATCAAATTGATTTCCGGATCTTCGCGGCCTTGTCCTTTGCGGAAATTCATCAGGCGTCTCTTTCCAGGCTCTTACTTGCGTGCGCCGTGCACGATGTCGACAAACTTCACCGCCTGCTGCTCCATATCGATGATGAAGCTATCGACCAGCGCGCGGAAGTGGCGGTAAAACACCAGCGAAGGCATCGCAATCGCGAGGCCGAAACCGGTGTTGTACAAGGCAATTGAAATACCATGTGCAAGTTGCGCCGGGTTGGCGCCGGTACCGGTCGCATTTTGTGAACCGAAGATTTCAATCATGCCGACCACGGTCCCGAACAAACCCATCAAAGGTGCCAGCGTAGCAATCGTACCCAAGGTCGTGAGGAAACGTTCCAGCGTGTGTGCGGTACCGCGCCCTGCTTCTTCAATCGATTCCTTCATGACGTCGCGTGGTGCATCGACATTGCGCAAGCCGGCCGCGAGTACACGTCCCAAAGGTGAATTCTGTTCCAGCGTATTGACCACATTGTCATCAATCCGGCCGCTGCGATAAACCCGTACCACTTCTTCCAGCAGGCTCGGCGGCAAAATCCGGCGTCGGCGCAAATACATGCTGCGTTCGATAATCAGGGTCAATGCAATAACGGAAGCGATCAGCAACAGCCAGATCGGCCAGCCTGCTGCATGAATAATGGCGAGCAAAGTAAGCTCCTTCAGTGGGATTCGTTAAATATGGATGGAGAATGTAACGGTTTGACGCCGGGAGAGCAAGTTTCCCGCAAGGGCTTGCCCACATTGCATAAGGACCGATACCGCCATGTTAACGGCATCCGTAGCGCGGCAGGAAATTCTTTTAACAGCCGTCGAACAACTTATTCACCTTGTACACATTTTCTGTGGATAACATTGTGCGTAACTGTGTGTAAGCAGTCGAAGCCCTTGATTTCAAAGAAATTTTTTCTGCTGCATAGAAATGAGGCGATGCAAATCTGCCTGCTTGTGTGTCTGACACCGGGTTTCTGTGCCGGAACCGGTGCATGGAGATAAGGAACAAATAAAAACGCCCGGCATCTGTTAGGGATGCCGGGCGTTTTTTAATTGTGCTTCACTTACTGGATACCGCGGAACACCGCACATTGCCTGAATGCCTCTTCAGAGTATGGTATCTGCTTGCTCTTGCAATACTTGGACGTCAGCTTCAGCAATTCCTTGATGTCGCGGCCGCTGCACTTCGCGTAAATATTGCTCAGCGAGTCAATCAACTCATCCGACAGATCCGCATGGAATTGCGTCGCCAGCGATTTCCACAAACGCATCGCATCTTCTTTCGGCGGCACTTCATACTTGATCGTCGCAATACAGCGCGACAGGATCGCATCATCAACGTCACCAACACGGTTGGTGGTCATGAACAACAAGCCCTTGAAGTATTCCAGCGTACGCAGGAATTCGGCAACGATGGCATTGTGCTGCAAGTCATTGTCACGGCAACGGATGTAAACGTCAGCTTCATCCAGCAACAGGATCGCATCCCAGCGCGCGGCGCGGCGCAGGATTTCGGACAGGTTTTGCTCCACCGAAGCGGCGGTAATACCCAATTGGCCGGAATGCACGCGGTACAGCGGCTTGCCGACTACTTCCGAATACACTTCGGCGGTCAGGGTTTTACCCAAGCCGGGCGCACCTTTACACAAGATAGTCGTACCGCCTGATTTGCCTTCAACGATATCTTCCATCAAGACATTCATATCGGCGGTCAGGATATCGATCAGCTCCCGATGCTGCACCGGCAGGATCAGCTTTTCACGCAGCTCCGGCTTGTATTCATATGAAGTCAGGTTTTGTACGTGTACCCAGATATTCTGATGCAGTTCCAGATGGAACAGATGCACATAGCAATGCAACGGTATCTTTTCAAAGCCCTGCTCGAAACCGTTTTGACGCCAGAATTCTGCGTCCGTCATCATTTCGAAGCGACGATCGAGGATTTCTTCATCGTTCACGCATTTCGCCGTCGTGCCCGCCTTGAAAGGCAGCATGCCGATGCGGAATTTTTCATCCATCGTAAACGCCGCATTGCGCGCGATGAATTGCTTGCCGAACTGGCGCTGGTATTTCAAGAAGCGCTTGGCCTGCACTTCATACTCTTGCTTGAATTCCGGGCATTCCTTGAAATAGCCGAGCTCGGTCAGCAATTCCGGAATCGTGCGATTGGCGATGTCGTGCGAGTTAATGACGATCGCATTCGTCATGCCGGCACGGCGCATGCGCAGGTCGGACGACTCTTCGCGGCCGGCAGCCTGCATGGTATTGGCGATCAGGTCGATCACGACGTAAGGTGCGCCCTGGTCCGGCACCACATGGCGCAGGCGATGGATCAGCCATGGCAAGAGGACGCCATCCTTATTGCGTTTGTACAGCCAGCCGTCGATCACATCGCGGGAGAAATACGCGGCGAGGCCAGGGACCAGCTTGTCGAGGTCGGGAATCTTGCGTGCCTGTGGCGCGCCCAGGATGTTATCCAGAGCCAGCATCTGGAACATCAACGCACGGTCATCCTGTGCCTTGCACAGGGTATACAGCGTATTCATTGCTTTCGCATCGAACAGCTTGCTGTTGACTATCATGCGGCCATGGCAGACGCCATGTTCGGAAAGACGCTTGGCCAGTGGAGATTCGGATTCGATCATCTCCAACAGCACATTTACCATCGATTCCGGTATTTCAAAATCCATCACAACTCCCTGCTAATTTCGTGCTCGGCACAGGTAAATGCCCAAAACTTCCGGGCGTGATCAAGGCAGAAACCTGGAAAACTGATATTCAGTGTGCAATGCAACATTACAAAATAAAACGGCTTCCATATCTGGAAGCCTTCTGTATGTGTGATGCCGGTTGCCGGAAATGATTTTCAGCAGCCCACCTCTGTCATGTCTTCCCGTCTTCAGTGCGCTACTGTATGTCTCTGGGAACATATCCTTCCCGCATTGCCTCGCTCATCATAAAGCATTAAGTTGGGCATGTGAAGCCGGGGGCCTGTCCGTAGAGGACGGGGCATGGGCGATATCCAGCCAAACAGCGCGCATATCCGGCCAAACACGGAATTCACTGCCCGGGCTGCTGCGGATGATGCTAATAACCTTATGAAACGAAAGTCTTTATACTAGCCGCGCTAAGCGCACGACCAACACGAATAATTTATCACGGAGTCTCAGTGTCCAAAGGTATTACGTTTTCCGTCACCAGCTCCATCCTGTTTGCGGTCCTTTATTATTACTCCACCCTGCTGGCACCGCTGAATGGCGAGGAAATCTTTGGCTGGCGCACGCTGCTGACCTTCCCCTTCCTGACGCTATTCATCTGGTCGCGGCGGCAACAAGGCCTGATCCTGAACCTGCTGCACCGGATGCGGCAAAATCCTGCGCTCATCCTGGGTGCGCTCGCCACTTCGGCTTTCCTCGGTGTGCAACTATGGCTCTTCATGTGGGCACCGCTGCATGGTCGCGCGCTGAATGTGTCGCTCGGCTACTTCCTGCTGCCGCTGACGATGCTGATGACCGGTCGCATTATTTACAAGGAACGCCTGTCGCGCCTGCAAAACCTGGCCGCGATGTGTGCCGCCGTCGGCGTCGCGAATGAGTTGCTGCAAATCGGCAGCCTGTCATGGGAAACCATGCTGGTTGCGCTCGGCTATCCGGTTTACTTCGTGCTGCGTCGTCGCCTCGGCTCAAACAATATTGGCGGGCTGTGGTTTGACATGGTGTTCCTGATCCCCGCTGGTGTGTGGTTTGTCTACGCCGGCGATGTCGGCATAGCGTCACTCAGCGATTTCCCGCGACTGTATGTACTGATCCCCGTGCTCGGCGTCCTCAGCGCGTTTGCACTGCTGTTTTATATGATCGCCAGCCAAACCCTGAGCCTCAGCCTGTTCGGTTTGCTCGGTTATGTGGAACCGGTCTTGCTGGTGGTAGTCGCCCTGCTGCTGGGTGAAACCATAGACGGTGCGGAATGGCTGACTTATATCCCGATCTGGATTGCAGTCCTGCTGTTGATCGTCGAAGGCGTGAAGAATGTTTACACACGTCACAACCTGAAGATTTAAAAAAGGCCGGAGACTTCCCGGCCTTCCTCCTCCCTTAAAACTGCTCCCATTCATCGCCGGCCACGGCCAGTTCGGGACGCTTGCCTTCCTTTGGCGGTGGCACAGCCTTGTTCGCTATCTGTACCGCAGCAGCCTTTTGCGGCAATACCGACACCGTTGCTTTCGGCGTTGCCGGCAACACATGCAGCGCTTCACTGTGATGCAGTTTAAATACCCCGACCACCTGCGCCAGGCTACCGGCCTGATGCTGCAGCGACGCAGCCGCAGCGGCAGCCTGCTCAACCAGCGCAGCATTTTGCTGGGTCACGCTATCCATCTGGATCACGGCTTGGTTGATCTGTTCTATACCCGTGGTTTGTTCCTGGCTGGCAGCGGTGATTTCACCCATGATATCGGTCACGCGGCGCACGCTGGCTACCACTTCCTGCATCGTGCTACCGGCATCGTCGACCAGGCGCGAACCGGCATTTACTTTCTGTACCGAATCGCCGATCAGGGTTTTGATTTCCTTCGCCGCAGCCGCTGAACGTTGTGCCAGGCTGCGTACCTCGCCTGCCACCACGGCAAAGCCACGCCCCTGTTCGCCGGCACGCGCCGCTTCCACTGCAGCATTCAGGGCAAGGATATTGGTCTGGAAAGCGATGCCGTCGATGACACCGATGATGTCGGCGATTTTTTTCGCCGAATCATTGATGGAACCCATCGTATCAACCACCTGCGACACCACGTCGCCACCCTTGCTTGCAACCGACGAAGCAGTCAAAGCCAATTGATTCGCCTGGCGCGCATTGTCTGCATTTTGCCGCACGGTACCGGTCAGTTCTTCCATCGACGAGGCGGTTTCTTCCAGTGAACTCGCCTGCTCTTCGGTACGCGACGATAAATCCATATTGCCACTGGCGATCTGGGTCGACGCAATCGCAATCGCTTCGGTGCTGTGACGTACCTCACCGACTATGCGTATCAGGCTGCCATTCATATCCTTCAGCGCCCGCAGTAACTGGCCGGTTTCATCCTTGTATTTGGCTTCGATCACGCTGGTCAGGTCGCCTGCCGCGACGGTTTGCGCAATCTTCACCGCCTCATGCAGCGGCTTGGTAATCGAATGCGTGATCCAGTAAGCCAGCGCAATACCACCAACAGCTGCCAGCGCGCCCAGCACCATCATCATCTGGATCGCTGCATCGATATGGCCGGCGGCCGTTGCACCGCGCTCTTCCACCATCTTCTTTTGCACAGCTGTCAATTGCGCGACGATACCCTGCACCACGTCCAGCGCCGGCAAGGTTTCAGACAACAAGATTTGCCTCGCTTCATCCCTGTGGTTGTCGGCCACCAGTTTGCCGACCTTGCCAAATGAAGCCACATACTTGCCGCGCGCTTCCTTGAATTCCTGCATCAGCGCCTTGCCCTTGTCGGTGTAAATCAGCTTGTCCAGCACGACTACCGCTTCATCTATCGCCTTTTTATTCTTCGCAATATCGGCAAACAGCGCGGCGACCTTGGCCGACTCGGTTTCCATCAGCAATTCCATATTGCGGCGGGCGTTGGCGCGCGTGGTCACGTCTATGGTTGCCGCAGCCTCGGCCTTGACCCAATCACTGTCGACCATTTGATGGTTGATCTCGCCTATGCTGTTAAAGCGCAGCAAGGCCAATACGATCAGCGTCGCCATCAGGATGAATATCGCCCCGAAACCCATGGCCAGCCGGGCGCCAATCCTTACATTCAAGATATTCATTTTTATTTTCCCTGTACAAGTCATGACGCCACCTATTTCTGGATGCCGTCGCATTTCATGAGTCAAATTCCATTACCATCTGTTTTTATTGTCAGCATCGCCACCTGCAAAAGTTGCCCTATTGCACTAATTTCGTGCATGAAGCAGCGCTTTGCACTCGCGAATCGCCCCAAGCACGAACATTTATGATTTCTGACCGCTCCCCGTCCCCTCCGTCTTCCGCTCCGGCCGTACTCAGCGTGTCCGCGCTGAACCAGGCCGTCTCGCGCATGCTGGAGCGCAATTTCCCCTTGTCCTGGGTTTCCGGTGAAATCTCCAATTTCACTTGTGCTGCATCCGGACACTGGTACTTCACACTCAAGGACAGTGCCGCCCAGGTGCGCGCGGTGATGTTCCGTGGTCGAGCCCAATATGCAGATTTCATGCCACGCGAAGGCGACAAAGTGGAGGTGCGCGCACTGGTCACCCTGTATGCGCCGCGCGGCGATTATCAATTGAGTGTGGAAGCGATACGGCGTGCCGGCGTCGGCAATTTGTACGAAGCTTTTTTGCAATTGAAGGAAAAGCTGAATGCCGAAGGTTTGTTCGATCCGGCGCGCAAGCGTGCTATCCCAAGCTTTGCCCGCACTATAGGCATAGTCACCAGCCCCCAGGCTGCCGCCTTGCGCGACATCCTGACGACACTGCAACGCCGCGCACCGCATGTACGCGTGATCCTGTATCCGACGCCGGTACAGGGCGAAGGCTCGGCCAACAAGATTGCACAAGCGATAGCGACCGCTTCCGCCCGTGCCGAATGCGATGTGCTGCTGGTGTGTCGTGGTGGCGGCAGTATTGAAGATCTGTGGTCGTTCAACCATGAACTGGTGGCACGCACTATCGTCGGTTGCGACATCCCGGTCATCGTCGGCGTCGGCCATGAAACCGACTTCACCATCGCCGACTTCGCCGCTGACTTGCGCGCACCGACCCCGACCGCCGCTGCGGAACTCGCGGCGACTCCACGCGCCGACTGGTTAGCCCGGCTGGAAGCACAAGCTGATGACATGCGTTACGTGTTGAAGAGACAGTTGTCCGATACCGCACAAACGCTGGATTGGCTGTCACGCCGCCTGATCAGCCCGGCCGCATATATCGCGCATGAAAGAATGAAGCTGCAAAACCTGCAGGCACGCCTCGGCCATGCAACCCGCATCCCGCTCAGCAAGGCGCAGTTCGCGCTGGCGCAATTGCGCAATCGCTGGCTCTCACAATTACCGGATACGCAGGCGCAACGTTTGCACGTGATCAATCATGCGCGTCGCATGAGCAATCAGATCAACAACCATATCGCGAGCCAGAGACAAAGCCTGGCCGCCCTTTCCGCGCAACTCGAAATGCTGAACCCGCAACGCACACTGGAGCGCGGTTACGCGATGATCACTGATGAAAAAGGAAAGATCGTGCGGGCACCGAAAGAATTGCAACCGCGCCAAAGTGTGACAGTGCGGCTGGCGGATGGTACGGCCCAGGTGGGTATCGCCAGCGTGCAGGAAACGCTGGAGTAAAGAAACCGCGCATCGAATAAATGCGCGGCTGGCCAGACTTCAAACTCGAATCAAAACTTATAACTCAACTTCAGCCACGCATTGCGCGGATTGCCATAGGTGTAACCGTTATAACCGCCGAGACCACTGTAATAGTATTTATCGGTGACGTTTTCGATATTCAGCGCGGCGCTCCAGTTCTTATCGATTTCATAGCGCGCCATCAAGCCGAGCAGGGTTAAGCCACCCTGCGTACTACTTCCAAGACCGTAATACTCGTCGTACGAAATCTCGCTTTGATAACTCACGTTACCGCCCACGATGAGTTTGCTCCAGCTACCCGGCAAACGATAACTCGTTGCGATCCGCAATAAACGGCGCGGTAGCGTTGTATTGAGCATTATTTTTTCAGCGTCCCGCTTGGCAAAATAAGTATAACCACCCATCACTTGCCAGCCCCGCGCCAATTCACCTGAAGCCGTCAGCTCAAAGCCCTTGCTGCGTGCACCTTTGACCGCACGCGAAGGAGCCGTGCCATCCGGCAGCAAAGGCGCACCCGCGTCGACCACCGCCACATTATCTTCATCGGTCTGGAAAACCGCCAGGCTGGTATTCAGCCTGCCGTCCCAATGCTCGCCTTTCAAGCCAAGTTCCAGGTTACGTCCGCGTTTCGGGTCGAGCACACTATTGCTGCTATCCCTGACTGTATTCGGCTGGAAAATATCGGTATAGCTGGCGTACGCCGAGTATTCCTTATTCAAATCATAAACGATGCCGGCATACGGGGTGAAGACACTGCTTTCGCGGTTCGGCTCTGCTGAGGTCTTTTCTCCGGTCGGACTCATATTCCAATCCGTATTGCGATACCAGGTCAGGCGCCCACCCAGCAAAATGGCGAGATTATCAGTCGGTTTCAGACGGGTAGATCCATACACAGCGGTTTGTGTGGTGTCCGCACCGAAGGCTCCGTTGGAGTATTTAAAGTCAGGCCGGGGCAGCCCACGCAAATCATAAATACTATGGATGATTTGATCAGGCCATGCCGGAACCGACAAGGCACCCGCTACCGAGTATGAATAACGGTTCACGTTAAGCCCGAGGCTGGCACTATGCGTACGACCAAACAACTCAAACGGTCCGCTGGCAAAGACATCAAAGGATTTATTCGTGCCGCGCGCCTGATCCGCGCCCTGGTCGATACTGGCATTACCCGTGGCAGCGTCCACATCCGACGGATAGAGCCAGATATCGCCACCCACGCGATCGCGCTTGTTTTTTGTTTGCGCTGCTTCGGCCTTGATGCTCCAGCCATTGTTGAGTTTGTGCTCCAGGTTCAGGAAGAACCTGTCCTGCTGCACATCCCAGCTACTCCACGGCGTACTCGAATTAAATGTGCGCGGCAAATTCGTGCGGCTACCGTCGCTGAAAAACAAGGGGGCCTGACCAAAGTTGCCGCCCTTAATCGAATTCTTTTGGAATTCATACCCAACACTGGCGATCGTATCCGGCGCGATATCCGCTTCAACGGCACCGTAGAACACGTTTTCGCGGCGCTGCTTGTAATCGATGAAGTTATCGCCATCAGTATAGGAACCCACCACCCGACCGCGTACCGTACCTGCGGCATTAAGCTTATTGCTCAAATCGATTTCAGTATTGTATTGATTCCAGGAGCCCAGGCCGACCGTAGCACGTCCGGAAAAGTCACTAGTCGGGCGTTTGCGCACGAGGTTGATGGAACCACCTGGCGAGCCGACCCCATTCAACAATCCGGCTGCGCCCCTCACCACTTCCACCCGGTCATAGATGGCCGTGCTTAACAAACCGGACTCACCCGCCACGCTATTAAAGGCCAGCGTCGGTATCCCGTTAATCATGGGACTCAAATCGAAGCCACGCGAGGTGAACAACACGCGTTCGTCGACACGATCAACCACTATGCCAGGCGTCTGGCGCAAGACATCGGTCAGGGTCACCAGATTCTGGTCATCCATTTGTTGGCGACTGATGACGCTGACCGACTGCGGTGTTTCGCGCAGGGACAGACTCATACGCGTTCCGGCACCGGTTGCCCGCGTCGTATAAGAGCCACTGCCTTCAGTCGTTTCATCAGCTTGTGCCCGCACTGTTACAGGCGCCAACACTGCATCTTGCTGCGATGACTGGAGACTGGCTTGCAATGTATAGCCACCGTTTGCCTGTCGCACTGCTTCCAGCCCGCTACCAGCCAGCAATGCCTGCAAGCCCGCAGTGATCGTATAACTACCGTTCAAACCCTTGCTTTGCAGTTTATTGGTAGTTTCACTCGAGAAGGACAGCATGATGCCTGCATCACGCCCGAAACGATTCAACGCGCTCGTTAGTGAACCCGCTGGAACGGTGTAAGTCCGAACGGCCGCCTCTTGCGCATAGGCACTGTTGACCGTCAAGCTTAACGGCAAGGCAACTGCGCCCCCCAGCAAAGCACGGCTAATAGCATAAGCAATGGTGGAAGAACGAAAGTGGGGCAAGCTTGACGCTAGCGTACGACTACGGTGGGCGTTCATATGAGTCCTGAAGGTTGAATGAAGTTGGGCTTCTTATCTTCATTGCCCCGCAAGATGAAAAAAGGGATCAAGTTTTTGAAATATTTTTTCGACTGCTCTGAAATGACCTTGTACGGCCTTACACAGCATGCAAGGTGACCCAGTAGCGTGTGACGAAACGCACTTGCAATGGCAAGGTGGTTTGCAGCATATCGAGCACCTTGTCGGTGTCCTTAAGGGGATAAGTGCCAGTGACGGGAAGCTGCGCGATCTTGTCATCGCAGTCAATATGGCCGGGACGATAGTTGCCCAACTCTTTCAGGAAATCACGCAATGGCAGGTCTTGCGCCACTATCATGCCTTGCCGCCATGCCGTCACTGCTTCATCCACCGCTTCGATAGCACTAAAACCGTCGGCGGTGAAACTGGTTTGCTGGCCTGCCTGCAGGATGCGTGCCTCCCCTTTCAGGTTCGGACGTATTTCAACCGCCCCTTCAAATACCGAGACCTTGCTCGCCCCGCCGCGCTGTTCATTCCTTTGTTGTACCGAGAACTGCGTACCGAGTGCCCGTATGCTGCCCTGCCTTGTTTCCACCAGAAAGGGACGCGCCTTACCACCGCTGGCCTGCCGGGGATCATGCGCAGTCGTGATCATGATATCGCCGCTCAATAGGCGCACAATACGTTGCGTGTCGCTGTAATGAATGTCCACCGAAGTTTCTGCGTTGAGTTCAAGCAGAGTGCCATCGGCTAAAGTGATCGTTGCGCGTTCACCGACACCGGTGCGGCGATCCGCAGACCACTGCCGCCACGGCAATTGTTCTTCTACCAGCCAGGTCGTACCACCTGCAAACAACATGATTGCCAGAGTCTTGATGGCTTGGCGGCGCCCTGCCGAACCCGGCGTGGTGAGTGCCGCATGCGCCAGGGGCGAAGACAGTGTTTGCAGTTTTTCGCCGAAGGCTTCGATTTTTTGCCACGCACGCAAATGATCAGGGTGTGCGTCGCGCCAACGCTGCCACTGTTTGCGCGTGTCGTCGGTTACCGTGTCTGCTTGCAGTTCGACCAGCCATTCCGCTGCGCGCTTGCGCACTTCTTGTGGAATCGCTGCGGCAGACTGCAGCGGCATGTGGGCCGACATCAGTTCAACTCCGTGAAGCAGCATTGCGCCACAGCCTTGGCGATATAACGTTTAACTGTAGGAATTGAAATCGCCAGCCGTTCGGCAATCTCGGCCTGGCCCAAACCGTCGAGTTGCGACAACAAAAATACCTTGCGTACCAATGGCGCCAAACCGTCAAGCAGGCGATCAATCTCGACCAATGTCTCCAGCATGATTGCGCGCGCTTCGGGCGAGATCGCATGCGACTCCGGCAGCACGGCCAATGCATCGAGGTAAGCCTGTTCGATTTGGCGCCGACGATACAGGTTGGCGACCATGCCTTGTGCAATCGTGGTCAGCAAGGCACGCGGTTCGCGGATCGCGAGCGGCACATCCTTGGTCAGCACGCGCAAAAAAGTATCGTGCGCAAGATCGGCTGCATCGAAAGAGTTGCCCAAACGTTTGCGCAACCATGCATGCAGCCAGCCATGATGCTCGGTATAGAGCAGATGAACTTGTTGCTGTTGAACAGAGTCGGCAGCCGACATGAGCTTCCTTTTCAGGGATTGAAGCACTAAATGCAAATAAGAATAATTCGCATTCTAACAGTTCAAAGCAAACTACCGCAAGTTGCACAAAGCTTGATGTGCATTGGCTTTGCGCCGTGTTGAAGAAAAATATCGCAGCGTATTTGCGACAGCTTTTTTCACTGTGTTTTCAAGCTTGTCGGAAATTGACCTGCGTCGTGTGCAAGCAAGGCATAACCGCTTTACAATGAACGCCTTTCAAAAAGAACATCTTCATTTTCAACCCCATATAGAAGGACGACCATGGAACATACCCTGCCGGCACTGCCCTATGCGTTGGATGCACTTGCTCCACACATCTCGAAAGAGACGCTCGAATTCCATTACGGTAAACATCACCAGACATACGTAACGAATTTGAACAACCTGATCAAAGGTACCGAATTCGAAAACGCATCGCTCGAAGAAATCATCAAGAAATCCTCCGGCGGTGTTTTCAACAATGCAGCTCAAGTATGGAACCACACCTTCTACTGGAACGGCCTGAAGCCAAACGGCGGCGGCGCTCCAACTGGTGCAGTTGCTGATGCGATCAATGCAAAATGGGGTTCCTTCGACAAGTTCAAGGAAGAGTTCACCAAGTCTTGCGTAACCAACTTCGGCTCCGGCTGGACATGGTTGGTGAAAAAAGCTGACGGCTCGCTCGATCTGGCTAACACCTCGAACGCCGGCTGCCCACTGACCGGCGCTGACAAGCCATTGCTGACCTGCGACGTTTGGGAACACGCTTACTACATCGACTACCGCAATGCGCGTCCTAAGTACGTTGAATCGTTCTGGGCATTGGTTAACTGGGACTTCGTTGCGAAGAACCTGGCTTAATTAATGTTTTAAGGTGTTGGCTTATTTAGCTAATGCTTTTGGACTGATTGCAAAAAACGCCTCGAGAGATCGAGGCGTTTTTGTTTTTGCGGTTTGTTTTCGGTATCCTGCGAATAATGCTGTTCTTCCTTCGATCACGCTTGGATTGCCGGGGGTAGCCCGGCAACGCACTTCTCCACGGAGAGAAAACAGCATCAGAACCACCGGAGCAAAAAACGCCTTCAAAACCCCGAACTCATAACAAAAACCTTCCCTTATGCGTTTTTAGCATGAAGACATGCAAAAACTATAGTTTGAACGAATAAGCAAATTTGTTATATTCATTTCCATTCGGTAAGTTACCCGATTGCATCGATGGAATGAGGCAGTTTTCGTCGCGGAAACCGAATCGCCGGCAATCCCCTTACCACCCCTTTTTACCAAAATATGGAGAATGTTCATGTTTAAGAAAGTTGTTTTACTGACAGCGGCAACCGCCACTTTGCTGTCCGGCGCCGCCCAGGCACAGGAAAAACCTTTGCTCAACGCGTCGTATGACGTGGCACGTGAAGTGTTCGCTGCGATCAATCCTAAATTCCAGGCTAAATGGAAAGCCGAAACCGGCCAGGACCTGAAGATCGATCAATCGTTTGCCGGCACCTCGCGTCAGGCACAAGACATCATCCAGGGTAAAAAGGTAGATACCGTTACTTTCAACCAGGTCACCGACATCGACATCCTGGCGCAACGCGGCCTGGTGCGTAAGGACTGGCAAAAAGCCTTCCCTAACAATAGCTCGCCTTACTACAGCACCATCGCTTTCCTGGTGCGCAAAGGCAATCCAAAAAATATCAAAACCTGGGATGACCTGGTACGTGATGACGTAAAAGTCGTTTTCCCTAACCCGAAAACTTCCGGTAACGCACGCTACACCTACCTCGGCGCATGGCTGTACGCGAACGAGAAGTTCAAAGGTGATGAGGCTCAAACCAAGCAATTCGTCGGCAAACTGTTGCACAACGTTGTGAACTTCCCTACCGGTGGCCGTGGCGCAACTGTAGCGTTCGCACAAAACAATCAGGGCGATGCCTTGCTGACCTTTGAATCGGAAGTGATCAACATCGCGAAGAGTGATGAATTCAAGTCCGGCGCTTATGAAATCGTCGTACCACCAGTCTCGGTACTGGCTGAGTTCCCGGTTGCTGTCGTTGACAAAGTTGTCGATGAAAAAGGCACGCGTAAAGTCGCAACGGCTTACCTGAACTATGAATATTCGCGTGAAATCCAGCTCTTGCTGACCACCTTCAACTACCGCGTCCATCACCCGGACGTCGCTAAAGTGGTTGCTGACCGTTACGCAAAAGTCCGCCTGATCGACCCGACCAAGGTACTGGGCTCGTGGGATGACATCCAGGCCAAGCATTTTGCCGGTGGTGCCGTACTCGACCAATTGCTGTCGCAACGTCGTTGATAGAGGGCCGGCGACGTGAATTTGACACTTCGCCGGCATCACCTTTGTCATACAGGATGATGGTGGTTTACAATGCCGCCATCCACACGACCATCCGTTACTGGATGGTCGTTTGTTTTTACAGATACCGTTTTGCAGTGACGCCGCACTGCCCTGACCCGCACATACCGTGAACCTGTCTCTTCGCTTTTTCCGTAGTACGCCTATCCTGCCGGGCTTTTCGATGAGCTTCGGCTTCTCGACGCTGTATATCAGCCTGGTGATCCTGTTGCCGATTTCGGCGCTGTTGCTGTACGTCAGCGGCATGAGCTGGGATCAATACTGGTTTGCGATTACCGATGCGCGCGTGCTGCAAAGCTACAAGATCACGATCCAGGGCGCGTTTTACTCCACCATCATCGTGACCTTCATCGGTTTCCTGCTGGCGTGGATTATTACCCGTTACGATTTCCCCGGCCGTCGCCTGATCGATTCACTGGTCGACCTGCCGTTTGCACTGCCGACCTCGGTCGCAGGCATTACCCTGTCCGCTTTGTTCATCCCGACCGGCTGGCTCGGACAATGGTTTGAAATCTTCGGCATCAAAATTTCCTATGCCTTCCCCGGCATCGTCGTCGCGATGACCTTCACCAGCCTGCCTTTCATCGTGCGCTCGGTACAACCGGTGCTGGAAGACATGGAAAAGGAACTGGAAGAAGCCGCACTGATGCTGGGTGCCAATAAGTGGCAAATTTTCTGGCGCGTGATTTTACCGACGCTGATCCCGGCACTGATCACCGGTTCGTCACAAGCTTTTATCCGCAGCCTCGGTGAATTTGGTGCGGTCATCATGATCGCCGGCAATATTCCATTCGAAACCGAAGTGACTTCGCTGATGTTGTTCGTGCGCCTGCAGGAGTACAACTACCCTGCCGCTGCCGCTATCGCCTCGGTCGTGCTGCTGGCCTCGCTCATCCTCTTGTTCCTGCTGCAGGTTGTGCAGGGACGATTCTTCAAGAAAGCATAAGGGGACCGACATGGCTAAAGCAATCAAGCATCCTAACGAAACCCATCAATGGATTTTGATCGGCCTCGGTATCATCATGACGATACTGTTGCTGGTCCTGCCTCTGGTACTGATTTTCACGCAAGCCTTCAGCGGCGGCCTCGAACTCCTGTGGGCCAACCTGAATGAAGATTTCATGAAGCACGCGCTCGGCCTGACCTTGACGGCCGCCGTGTTGACGGTACCGATCAACCTGGTGTTTGGCATCCTGCTCGCATGGTGCGTCACGCATTACGACTTCTTCGGCCGCCGCCTGCTGGTGACGCTGGTCGAGATCCCGTATGCGACTTCGCCCGTGGTAGCAGGCTTCTGCTATCTGGTGGTGTATGGCCTCGAAGGTACGATCGGTAAATGGTTGTATGCGAACGATGTGCAATTGATGTTCGCGTGGCCCGGCATCATCATGGTCACGGTCTTTGTTACTGCACCTTACATCGCACGTATCCTCATGCCATTGATGCAGAAGCAAGGCACCGAAGAAGAAATCGCCGCGCTCTCGCTGGGTGCCAGCGGTTGGCAAATTTTCTGGCGCGTGACCCTGCCGAATATTAAATGGGCGTTGCTCTACGGTGCGGTGATTACCAATGCACGCGCAGTCGGAGAGTTCGGTGCGGTGGCTGTCGTATCCGGCACCATCATGAATCAAACCCTGACGCTGCCTTTGCTGGTTGAACAATTGAATAACGATTACAAAACTGCAGCCGCCTTCACCGCAGCCGCATTGCTGGCATGTATGGCATTGCTGACGCTGGTGTTGAAGACTTTGATGGAATGGCGTCAGGAAAGACGCGAAGCGGAGCCTGCAGAAGTGCATATGGGTTAATCCCTGCACATATCTTCAGCAAGCACCATCTCGCCGCGGGACAGGAAAACTAGCTAACAAAGCAACACTCCGCATCATTTCCCATCCCGCGGCAAAATCAACTATCATTACGTCGCTGCGGCTCATCTGCCCGCAGCAATCGTCCTCGTTTTGCGAGGATCTCCAATCCAGTATCGTTCGCCGGCACAAATTTTTTTGTGCCTCTTGTTTCCACCCATAGTCGGCAACATGGCAAGCAAGCATGCCATTTGCACAATCAAGTCAGTGTCTTCCTACAAAACTTTGGGATGATTTCTGATCGCCATCTACGGACGGCTCCTTTATTCTCGCAACTCAGGTCGCGCCAAAGGCAACACAGCGGCGCGGGCAGTGCGACATGCCATCACAACAATCAGCAGCTTTCGAAATTTGATCGCTGTGATCAATAAGGATATCGACCATGTACAAAAACTACGACAACGCCAACCATTCGGCTAAATCTATCCACGCTGGCAAGCATATCTCCGACAAGGATCATAGCCATGTCGGTAAAGAGCAGGATCAGGCTGATGAGCAATCGGCAGACTTGCAAGACAAGTCGGAAAGCTCTACCACTATCGTCGTGCCGTTCAACACGACACAAACCGGTTCGTTCCAGTAAGACATCCTCGTTCGATCAGATTCGCGCTGCGCGCGGCTGATCGCCCAGCAACACTTCCCGTATCAAAGCCACCCGTCTTGCCCACGATAAATTCGTCGGCAGGCGCGTAGCCATGTGCGCTGCTTATATATAGTGACAGTCGCAAATCCCTTTGCCTGCCAGCATAACAATCGCCATAATCATTTCAGGCCGCTGCATTTGCAATGTGCCACTTGCGGGGAGCATTTCCATGCCGGATGAAATCCATACACGCTGTTGCATCGCCGGTGGCGGTCCGGCCGGCATGATGCTGGGACTGTTGCTGGCACGTGCCGGTGTGAATGTCATCGTGCTGGAAAAGCATGGCGATTTCCTGCGCGACTTCCGCGGCGATACCGTACATCCGTCAACACTTGAAATCATGCATGAACTCGGCTTGCTGGAAGCCTTCCTGCAAAGACCACATGATGAAGTGCGTGAACTGAGCGTGAATATTTCAGATCGCGTGGTCAAGGTCGCCAACTTTTCCCGCCTGAAAACGCAATGCAAATTCATCGCAATGATGCCGCAATGGGACTTCCTCGATTTCCTGCGTGATGAAGCGGTGCTCTACCCGAATTTCCGCCTGATCCAGAATGCCAAAGTGGATGCCTTGCTGGAAGACAGCGAACGCGTCACCGGTGTACACGTGACAACGGCTGACGGAGCATTGCGGGTACATGCCGACCTGGTAATAGGTGCCGATGGCCGCCACTCCACCGTACGTGAAGCAGCCGGTCTGCAAGTACACAACCTGGGTGCGCCTATCGACGTCCTGTGGTTACGCCTGCCAACTGCTGCGGGCGATCCAAACAGTACCGGTGCGCGTCTCGATGCCGGACAATTCTTCGTCATGCTGCATAGGGGTACGTACTGGCAATGCGCGTATGTGATTGCAAAAGGCGGGATAGAAAAAATCCATGCGGCCGGCTTGCCTGCCTTCCACGCCGAATTGAGCAGGATCGCGCCGATGTTCGCGGATCGCGTCAGCAGCCTGCAAAGCTGGGACGATATTAAATTACTGAGCGTGTCGGTTGACCGGCTCGAACAGTGGTGGAAGCCGGGCTTGCTCTGTATAGGCGATGCCGCGCATGCGATGTCACCGGTCGGCGGTATCGGCATCAACCTGGCGATACAGGATGCAGTGGCAAGCGCAAACATCCTCGCGCTGTCATTGGCCAATCCGGCGATAGATCCGCTCGCTTTGACACCCTTCCTGGCGAAGGTACAAACCCGCCGACTGTTCCCGACCCGCGTTACACAAGCGGCGCAGGTCGCAATCCAGGATCGCATCCTGGTACCGGTCGTCAATCGCACTCAAGACAAGCCGCTGTCCGTGCCCTGGCCTTTACGCCTGCTGAACCTGATACCGCTACTGCGCGGGATACCGGCTTATGCGGTCGGTGTTGGCGTGCGACCGGAGCATGTCTACTCACCTGCAAATGCGAAACAGCTGCGCCGTCCTGCCGGCGATTAACGAATCAGGCTTTCGCGTGCCGCCGAGCTGATCGCCACCACAGCCGGATGCGTTAATTGGCGTTCTACCGAAATCGCATAGAACTGTTCAGACACTGCATTGGTACGACCAATCTCGGTCACGCCATATTGCTTTTTGATTTGCTCGGCCACGGCCGAAGGCGCGGCGAAAATACCTTTACCTGCTTCACCAAACGCTTGCAGCAATGCGCCATCGTCAAATTCGCCGACGATGCGCGGACGGACTTTTTCTTTCTCGAACCAGCGGATCAGGCGCGGACGCACCGCCGCATCTTCACCCGGCATCAGGAAAGGGGCCGCATCCAGGCTCTTCGGAAAATCCTTTTGATATGTTTTCGCCAGCGCGTCGGTGGCAAAGAAAGTCATCCCGCATTCACCAAGTAAATGGTTATAGCCGCGCACGTCGATATTCGCCGGCATCGGGCTATCCGCAATCACGATATCCAGCCGGTGTACCGCCAGGTCTGCCAGCAGATTGGTCAGCTTGCCTTCGCGGCATACGATACGCAGCGATTCCGGCAACTCCATCGCCGGTTCCAGCAGCAGGTAGGCAATCGCCTTTGGCACCGCATCGGCCACGCCAACGCGAAATTGCAAGGGCCAACCACCGGGGCGGAAGCGCAGTACTTCCTGCAATTCCTCACCCAGGGTGAAGATTTCATCCGCATAGCCGAGCACGACACGGCCGGCATCGTTCAATTCCAGCCGGCGCCCGACCCTGTTGAATAATTTATAACCAAGCACATCCTCGAACTGGCTGATCTGGCCGCTAATGGTCTGCGGCGTCAAATGCAGGCGCTCACTGGCACGCCCGATGCCACCAGACTTGGCGACCACCCAGAAATAGTGCAAATGCTTGTAATTTATTCCACTCATGCAAGATCTCTCTTCTGTTTTTTCGAATGAAAAATTGATTATATTCGAATTTTCAAATGGTTAAAGACGGCCTAGAGTGCAATTCATCGCTAGCAATGCGACTAAGTACAGCACGACTTACCAACGAGGATATCAAGATGAAATGTCCGGCCTGCAATGAAATGCATTTGATCACATCAGATCGCCACGGAATTGAAATTGATTACTGCCCGAACTGCCGCGGTGTGTGGCTGGATCGGGGCGAACTCGACAAACTGATCGATCGCTCTGCCAATGCGCTGCCGCCGGAAGCACCGCCGCTGCCGCGCTATCGCGGTGAGCGCACCAGCCCTGTACGGACCGTCCAGCACGGTTACAACAAGGAAGGTTACGGCCAAAAACGCAAAAAAGACTTGATCGGCGAATTATTCGATTTTTGAATAGTCGGTATGGATCGATGGCAAAGCTGCCATCGATTTGCTTTTATCCTCGCAACATCTCCTGCATCTTTCCGCACTTCTCCCGTCAAATAACAGCAAAATCACTTATCGTGCATGCACAATGCCATCGTACGGTGGTTCCCGCACGCACTTCCGCTTTGCAAAATTTCCAAAGCAAGCCGCGAAAGAATGCTTTAAAGTAGCGAACGCCTGCTTTTGCACACGTCAACGCCACCGCGCGTTTGCGTGCCTCCCCAAGCAAATGCACTCCTCACGCAGGCACCAGAACAGCAATCGAAAGAAAGAAATTATGGATACAGCAAAAGCCGCACTCAAGCGCCTGCGCGACGGTAACCGCCGCTTCGTCGCAGACGTCCGCAATCCCGACAATGCCTCCTCCCATGCCCGCCGAAGCGAAATCGCCGCCGGCCAGGAACCTTTCGCCATCATCCTTGGCTGCTCCGATTCGCGCGTACCGGCAGAACTGGTATTCGATCAAGGCCTGGGGGATTTATTCGTGATCCGCGTCGCCGGTAATATCGTGGCGCCATCACAGGTTGGCAGCGTTGAATTCGCCGCTGATCGCTATCGCACCAAGCTGGTGGTGGTACTCGGCCACTCGCAATGCGGAGCCATCCTGGCGACGCTGGACGAGCTCAAGCGTCCGAGCGAAAACCAGTCACGCAATCTGAAGTCCATCGTTGACCGCATCCGCCCTTCCATCGAAACCCTGATGGAAACCGAGTTGAAGCACGATCATGATGCGCTGGTACATCAATCGGTACGCGCCAACATCCGCGCCTCCGTCAACCACTTGCGCCACGGCTCGGAAATACTGGAAAACCTGATTCAAAACGAAGGTTTGCTGGTAGTCGGAGCCGAGTATTCACTGGAAACCGGCGAAGTGGAATTCTTCGACGGACTCCCGGCTGACTTCCAGGACTAAGGTCGCTACAACTCATGCATGGGATCATGCGTCCCGTGCATGAGGCTCAAACCCCGCTATCAATATTCCAGGCTGAGCGTGATCGAGCCATAGCTTTGCGGCTTGTCCTGGCCGCGGAATTCCTTGCTGCGCAGGTATTGCGCATAGGTGATCTTGCCACCTACCCACTGCCAGGCCACACCCGCTGCGACATCGCCAACGAAGTAACGCTTGGATACGCTATGGCTGTCGGAGAAGGTATTTCCATCGAGGAAAATATTACGTGCAACCGCACGACCATCCACCGATGCAAAGAAATGCACGCCGCCATCTGCCATGCGGCGCGATGCGTTTACCGGTAACGGTGCATTGCTGTCGCTGGCCGGACGAATAGGCGCAGTACCGAAATCGTTGGGCAGGAAACTGCCGAAGCGAATTTCCAGGCCGCCGTTCAAATAGGTATTCACATTACCGATGGCAAAACCGTAATGGCTGATCGCATCAACCTTCGGCCAGCCTGAACTCGCCCAGTTAAAGATCTTGGTCTTTCTTTCCTTCACGAACTGGATACCCAATTCATTATTGAGTTGGTTGTCCCAGCCCTGGAAGCGATCAATGCCGCGTATGCGATGGATAAAGTTTTGCGACTGGCGTGCCAGCGAAGCCGGCCCCACCATACCGATATCGATTTCGGTCACTTCCATATCGGTATCGTTACGCGCGTTGTAAGCCAGGCCGAGATACAACCAGCCGGCATACGGCCGGTCATTAGTGATCAGGTCGCGCCGCGTTTTATCGGTCGGCGTGTACATTTCCTGCCCGATGCTGACCACCATATTGCGTGAATCGAATACACCCGGCTGCACCATTTCCGAAATCCGGTTCAGTTGCCGCACCCATTTGGGCAGGCAGGGATCATGGATGTAATCTTCCAGGTTGGCCGAGATCCACGAAAACTTTGCGCCGCTGGTGTAATTATTATCGGTTCCTGAAAACAAATCGTTTTCATAATAGAAGTTGTACACGTCCGGATAATTTTTCAGTGCCCGAACCCCGGGCTTGGACGTACACACCTCGTTATCAGTCAATGTATCGTCAGCCCATACCACGCCGGAAGAAAAAGCGAATAGTGCAGCGATGACGAGATGGGGGAAACGCAGGCGGAAGTGACGGTCTATATGCATTAAATTTAAAGGGTAGAGAAATGTTTAACGCGTGCCGGCGGGAACGCAGATCGAAGAATGCTGTCCATCACCACCTGCCTGACCGGAAAGCAAAGACTACTTGGCGCTCCTGCATGCGTCAAGCTATAGGGCCCTCACAGGCAACGCTGACAAGATAAACAGCAACACTGGACTTTGCGATGGCAAGCGCTACACTGCTTCATCGCATGTCATTTTCAGGACAACCAACATGAAAAATTTACACACCCTGCGCACCATCCTCGCCTTGCTGGCTCTCACAGTGGCCGCGAGCGGCTGTGCCAAATGGTACAAATCGGAAAGCAAACCAAGCTTATCCGGACGCGTCAGCGGCACAGTCACCTATCGCGAACGCATCGCGCTGCCACCGGATGCAAAAATCATAGTCAGCCTGGAAGACGTCAGCCGCGCCGATGCCAGCAGCATCTTCGTCGCACAACAAACGCTGCGTCCGAGCGGCCAGGTGCCTATCCCGTTTGAACTGCGCTACATCCCGTCCGCCATCGACTTGCGCCATCGTTACAGCTTGCGCGCGGTGATCCTCGACAGCCGCGACGAACTGATGTGGACATCGACCGAATCCTACCCGGTCAATTTCAGTGAACCTGACAAAGCCTTCACCATCTTGCTGCAACGAGTTGCCAACCCGGTCGCGGCCGAAGCACCGAAAAGCAATATAGCCGCCTTCAAATGCGACGATATCGAATTCATCGCCAAATTCCCCAACAATGACAAGGTAGAGATCATGCTGGCCGGACGCACTGTCATCTTGCCGCACGTCATTTCCGGCTCCGGTGCACGTTATTCCGACGGCTCCACTACCTTCTGGAACAAAGGTAATGAAGCACTGTTCGAAATGAATGGCGTCAGCTACAAGGGTTGCAAAACAGATCCGCTGCCCGCACCGGCAGCTCCGGCACCGTCCCCACAAGCCAAAGGCAAGTAATCCTTACACTTAAGCGCGCTGCCAGACCAAGAGCCGGTTATTGGCCGGCATCGCGTGATCTGCCAACAAGCGCAAACCCTGCGCCTGGGCCAGCGCATCTACCGCCTCGCTATCGCGTATGCCCATATGCGCCGCTTTTTCACGCAATGCGGCATCAAACTGAAAATTGCCGTCACTGGTAAATTTCCCTTCGTAATTGAAGGGCCCGTAGACGCACAATTTACCGCCTGCATTCAAGCGTTGCGCCGCACCGGCAAACATATTCTGCACCTGGTGCCAGGCCATGATGTGACAGGTGTTAGCCGTAAACACCGCATCGTAAGTTTGTGTCGGCCAGTGCGGCTGCTCCATATCCAGCACCAGCGGTACTAATACATTCGGCAAAGCCGCTTCCTGCATCCACGCGTTGATGCTGGCATGGTTCATTTGCAGGTCACTGCATTGCCAGATCAAATGCGGCATGTGTGCCGCAAAGAACACCGCATGCTGGCCGCTACCACTACCGACCTCAAGCACCGTACGGCAGTTGACCAGTTCTTCGCTCAGGATCGCCAGGATAGGATCGCGATTACGTTCACTGGCACCGGAAAATTGTTTGCTCATATCTCAATCTGAAAAGGGGTTTGCCAACTGTGATACGTGGCCTGCTACCGTGATACTCCACAGCGCGTCCCGCTGCAGGCAAAAGCCGCGCTTCTCGGCGGCACTCAAACGCTTCATTGCATACTCGGCCTTCGAGGCACTGGAACGGTCCGGATATTCAAGCACCGCCAGCAAGCGCCGTGGCGGATTCGAGCGGGTATAGCGCGCGCCCTTGCCAGCCATATGTGCCTTGTAACGGGCCTGCACATCGACGGCAATACCGGTATAGATACTGCCGTTCCTGCATTCGAGGAGATAAAGAAACCATGTCATGGCGGATAGTATAGAGAGCTTTTGTACTCCCGGCGCTGCGTCGTGCCCGAGCTTGGTTATACTGAGACAAACCCGACACTGCATCTGACACCTCTATGCCAGCCATTTCCATCTCTCGCTTCATGACCCTGGTCGTCGCTCTGCTATGCGCGCAACTGCACGTAGCGCGAGCGGCGGATGCAGTGCTGGAAGTACGTGTCGGCAAACAACAGCAAAGCCTGGCGCGCACCGATTTGCTGAAACATCCGGCACTACGCACGATCACGATCCCGGCTGACGTCAGTTACAAAAAGCCGATGCAATATCGCGCGCTGCCTTTGTTGGCGATACTGCGCGATATCAGCCAGGTCGATACCCTGCAATTCAAGGCGGCCGACGGCTTCGTGGCGAATATCCCGGCACAATCCTTCCGCGGCGGTGCAGAAGCATGGCTGGCAATCGAAGTGCCGCAAACACCGTGGCCGGCATTAAAAGCCGGCGGCCCCAGTGCCGGTCCGTTTTACCTGGTATGGCTGGCACCGGGAAAAAGCCATATCACGCAGGAACAATGGCCCTATCAAATCGCCGTCATCAGCGACGTCACACCATTACACAGTCGTTACCCGCAAATCAAACCGGATGCTGCAGTCGATAGTGCAGCCTGGCGCGGCATGCAAGTCTATGCGACACAATGCGCAAGCTGCCACCAAGTCAATGGCGGTGGTGATGCGGCGGTCGGCCCGGACTTGAATCGCCCGGCCAATCCGACCGAATATTTTCATGATGTATATTTAAGGAAATACCTGCGCGATCCGGCAGCGGTACGCAGCTGGCCCGGCATGACGATGCCGGGCTTTGCCGACAACGTCATGAGTGAATCACAGATGGATGATTTGCTGGCCTACCTGCGCCAGATGGCACTGCAGAAGTGAAATGACTAATTGACAGGCGTCTCGTCTGTAAAGAAACGCGGCTGCATTTCTTCCAGTCCCAGTGTTTGCAATACTTCCTGCAAACGTTCGGTCGGACGACGACGCGGCAAATCCTTGTAACTGGCGATGATCAATTCATTCTTCATCGAATGTTCCCAACCGACCAGCTCGGTCACATTGACCTGGTAGCCATGCGCTTCCAGTTGCAGGCAACGTAATACATTCGTCACCTGGCTGCCGAACTCGCGTGTATGCAAGGGATGGCGCCAGATTTCAGTCAAGGCGCTCTTCGCCAGCGTCTTGCCTTTGTTCTTTTTCAATACCGAAGCTACCTCGGCCTGGCAGCATGGCACCAGAACGATGAACTTGGCTTGCTTCTTCAATGCAAAATGAATCGCATCGTCGGTGGCTGTATTGCAGGCATGCAGTGCAGTGACCACATCAATTTTTTCCGGTAACAAATCCGAAGTAATCGATTCCGCTACCGACAGGTTAAGGAAAGACATCCCGGGGAAGTCCAGCTTCTGCGCCAGCGCCTCAGACTTTTGTACCAGCTCGTCACGTGTTTCTATGCCGTAGATGCGCGAATTATCCTTGCGCTCCTTGAAGAACAAATCATAAAGAATGAAGCCCAGATAGGATTTACCGGCACCGTGATCGGCCAGCGTAATATCAGGATGATCATTCTGGATTTCCTGCAGCAGCGGCTCGATAAACTGATATAAATGGTAGACCTGCTTGAGCTTGCGACGGCTATCCTGGTTCAGCTTGCCGTCACGCGTCAGGATGTGCAGCTCTTTGAGCAGTTCTATCGACTGGCCGGGACGTATTTCATGCGTGTTGCTCATCTGGCGGAATTCCGTGATCTTGGGGTGCGCCCACTATAGGGATTTTGCCCCGCAGCGGCAAGCTTTGCCCGGTATGGCAGCGAAAATGGGGCGGATTAACGCTGTCAAAAGCACCATACCCAGAGCAAATACTGATAATACTGATAAGATTGCTCAACTCGTGGCTGTCAGCGAATTTGCAAAATCGACATGCTTGTCTTGTCATGCCGCTTTTTCAATTTACCCTTCAATACCAACAACGTGCCGAGAGTTAACTTTTACACGCATTCAGCATGGCGGCTCCTGTTCTGCTCTCTACTGATCGCATTATGTCTGCCTTTCACTAGCGAAGCCGCACCTTCCTACACTGTCTCCATCAGCGGTGCGGATAGTTATACCTCGCTGTTTAACGAACACCTGGATGTGGTCAAGCGCAGCAAGACCGAAGGTATCAGTGAAGAAGAAGTCCAGCGACTGGTCGCGGTCGCCCCCGAACAAGTCCGTTCCCTGCTGGCAACCGAAGGCTATTTTTCGCCGGTCGTCAGCAGCACGCTGGATCAGGAAAAAACACCATGGGTTGCCCACCTGAATATAGAACCCGGCACGCCGACCAAAATCGAAGCAGTCGACATCAGCTTCAGCGGTGACATCGAAGCAAAGAATCCGAGACGCATAGAACAATTGCGCGAAAACTGGGGCTTGAAAACCGGTGCAGTATTCCGCCAAAGCGCCTGGGATAGCGCCAAGGGTGATTTGCTCAAGGCCATGCTGAATCGCGACTATCCGGCCGCCGCCATTGCACACAGCGAAGCCAGGATAGATCCGGCCACCAATAGCGCAACACTGACGGTGCATGTCAATTCCGGCCCCGCGTTTACCTTTGGTCCATTGGAGATCGTTGGCCTCAATCGCTATTCGCGCGAGATGGTGGAAAAGCTCAATCCAATCAAACCGGGTGAGCGCTATTCACAGGAAAAACTCAATGAGCTACAGGCACGGGTGCAGGACACCGGCTACTTCCGCTCTGCCTTCGCGACGATTGAAGTCAATCCGGCGCAGCCCAATAATGTGCCGATCAAGCTGGACCTGACCGAGAATGAACGTCGACGGCTGTCACTGGGTCTCGGTTTCTCCACTGACTCCGGTCCGCGCGCGCAGGTGAAATGGACCGACCGTCACTTCCTCGGCAAGGACTGGCGCCTCGAATCACAATTGCGTGGCGATCGCGACAATCGACTGCTGGGTGCCGATGTCTACTTCCCGACTCTCCAGAACGACTGGCGACCCAGCGTTGGTGCGCATTATGAATACACCGATAGCTCCGGCGAAACCAATGATAAATTCCGTACCGGTGCGCGCCTGACCAGCCCCGACAAGCGCAATGAAACCATACTCAGCGTTGGCTTCCTGACAGATAGACAGCGCATCGGCAATGTCTACGGCAACAACCGGGAAGCGCTGATCGCCTCCTATATTTACACCCGTCGCCGCGTCAACAACCTGATCTCGCCAACGCGCGGTTACTACGCGTCGGTAGAAGTGGATGTAGGCCCTGCCGGTGTGGTCAATAAAAAAAGCCTGGTCCGTACCGTGGGCCGCTTTACCTGGCTCTCGCCGAGCTATGGCCGCTTCCAGGCCGTATTGCGCGGCCAGGTCGGCCAGGTGTTTGGTGCCAATTCCGATACCGTACCGGCCGACTTGCTATTCCGTACCGGTGGCGACCAGACCGTGCGCGGCTATGACTACAACAGCCTTGGCGTAGCGCAGGATGGTGCAATCGTCGGCGGCACGGTGACCGCTGTCGTCAGCGCTGAAATGATTTACAGCATCACACCTGAATGGGGTGCAGCCGTATTTACCGACGCCGGTAATGCCGCCAACTCATGGAATGGTTTCCGCCTCGAACAAGGCAGTGGCGTTGGCGCGCGTTGGCGCAGCCCTATCGGCCCGGTGAATCTCGATCTCGCTTACGGTCACGCCAGCAAAGACGTGCGCTTACACTTCTCTATCGGCTATGGCTTCTGACGACCAAACAAAGACGGCGCCGGTGCGCCGCCACAGATTACGCAACTGGCTGCTCGGCGCATTAGTGCTGGGCCTGGCCGTGTTTGCGGCTGTTGGCTGGTTGCTCAAAAGTGAAAGCGGCGCGCAATTCACCCTCAATCTGGTCGGCAAACTGACGAATGGCATGGTGCAAAGCCAGGACGTCAGCGGCCGGCTAAGCGGACCGCTGCAAATCAGGCAATTAAAAATCAAGCTGGAAAACCAGAGCATCACCCTCGATGATGTGCTGATTGAAACGCAACTGTCCGCACTGCTGGCCGGACAGGTACGCATCCCCTTGCTGCAAATCGGCAAGCTGAGCATCATCAGCAAAATAGATCAAAGCAAAGAGCCTTCGAAACTCCCTGACAGCATTGGCCTTCCAGTCAAACTGAAGGTTGACCAGATACAGGTCAATGGCGGCAGCGTGGCCTGGGGTCCGGTCGATGTGATTACCCTCGGTGCCTTCGCCGTCAATCTGGATTTCGATGGCAAGCGTTACCTGCTGAACCTCGACCAGCTCACCGCGCGCTCTGCTTCCGGCACTAATGCATACAGTGGCAAGTTCAACGGCCATGCGACGCTCTCCACGACCAAACCTTACCCATTACAGGCGAGCCTGGTCAGCAGTACCGAAGCGGTGCTTGATGAACGCAATATCGGCGCAAACGCCCGCATAGACCTCGACGGCTCACTGGCTGAAATCGTGACCTCCATCGATGCGCAATTGAACAAGGCGCTGGTCAAGGGCAAAGTCATACTGAAACCGTTTTCAGACAGCATGCTGGGTGCGGCCGACCTGTCGGCACAAGCGCTCAACCTCGCAGAACTCGGCGACGATTTACCAAAGACCAATATCAACCTGCAATTGCATGCGACTGAAAGCGGCAGCGGCACCCTCAAGATCAGTAATGCCGCCGCCGGCCTGTACGACGCCGGTCGCATTCCCCTGACTGACTTGTCGCTCAGCTTCATGCAAAAAGACGGCAAGTTCTTGCTGGATCCCATCGTAGCCAAACTCGGCAGCACGCAACAAGCCGCCGGCAGCATCCAGGGCAAAGGCCAGTACGCGGATGGTGCACTCAACATCACATTGAAGACCGATGCACTCGACCTGAAGAAGCTCGACCAGCGCATGCGCGCCACCCGGCTCATGATCAAGCTGGATGTAGATCATGCCGACGGCAAGCAAGTCATCACACTGGCAGCGACCGAAGCATTAAAGAAAAACAAGTTGAGCCTGAATGCACATGGCGTGATCGCGGATGAGGCATTGACTGTCGATCGCCTGGAATTGCGTGCTGATGCAAGCGCCATTGATGCCAGCGCACAAGTCGCTTTCAGCGGCAAACAAAAATTCAGCGCCAAGGGTGTGATCAAACAATTCAATCCGCGCGTGCTGGGTGATTTCCCGCAACTGCCGGCCCTGAACCTGAATGCTAATTTTTCCGTCAGCGGCAGTCGTCAGCCACACCTGGAAAGTGAACTCAATTTCCGCATCCATGACAGCCAGCTCGCCGGCAATCCCTTAAGCGGTGAAGGCGAAGTGCGTTTGCATGCGGAAACACTGGATATACCGAAGCTATTCCTGATCGCCGGTAAAAACAAATTAAGCGCACAAGGCAAGCTGGCTGAAAGCAATTCGCGCCTTACCTTCAATTTGCAGGCACCGGCGCTGGAACAACTCGGCCCGGAATTCGCCGGTGACGTCCAAATCAATGGCGAGATGCGCGGAAAACTACAGCAACCACGCCTCATCGCCGACTGGAAAGGTAATCGCATCCGCGTGCCGGGCCAGACCCGGATCGGCAGTACCGAAGGCAAAGCCGACCTCAGCCTGAACCTCAAGGACAATGCCTTCCTGCTCGCCAATGCGACACTCAATGCCAGCGCGATGACCTTGCAGGCTGGCGGGCAACAAGTCGCCAAATTGACCGCGCAGGCAGAGTTTGCCGCGCAGGATAATGCGCCGCTCTCAATCGTCCTGCGTGCAGAAAAACTCGCCGGACAATTGCGTGCGGATACATTCGACCTCAATGTCAAAGGCAGTACCAATCAACATACCTTGAACGCCAGCTTGAATGAACCAGAACAGAAATGGAAACTGGTCGCAGCCGGCGGCTTGAAAAACCTCGCGCGCGCCGCACGCTGGGAAGGCAGTATCAATGCGCTGGATACCTCCGGCCGTTTCAATGCCAAGCTGGATGCCCCGGCACCTCTACTGATTTCGCAAAAGCAGGTACAGCTGGACCAATTCAAACTGACTGCACCGAACGCCAGCCTTAACGTAGAACAATTCCTGCGCACGGAACGCAATATCAGCACCCGCGGCAACTTCAAAAACCTGAAAATCGGCGAACTGCTGCGCTCGCTCAATCCTGCTTCCATCTTCAGCGGCGACCTGGCACTTGCCGGTGAATGGAATCTGGTGATGGCCGACAAGCTGGATGGTAAAGTCGGCATCCGCCGTGAAAGCGGCGATATGGCAATACATGGCAGCGCGTCAACCGCACTCGGCCTGACAACATTTGAAGCAAGTGCGACCGCAACCAAAGGACAAGTCCGGCTGCAATTACTGGCAGATGGCAAACGCACCGGTCGCATCGACATCAATCTCGCCACCACAATAGGTGGTGACGGCCGCTTCTCGATTGCACCGAATGCCCCGCTGGCCGGCAATATCAAGATGAACACCCCTACCCTCGCCTGGCTGGGTCCGCTGATCTCGCCTTCACTGGTGATGGAAGGCAATCTGCAAGCCGATGTGGTACTCGATGGCAGCTTTGGCAAACCGCGTTTGACGGGACCGGTCAATGCCGATGGTTTACGGCTGTTATTTACCGACACCGGCATCGACCTCAAGCAAGGTGTATTGCGCAGCAGCTTCCAGACCGACCAATTGGTGATCAACCAGCTCAGTTTCAAAAACGAAGGCGAGCTGATGATCTCCGGCCCTATCAGCCTGTTGCGTGAACAACTGGCGCTGGAACTGAAGGTAAAGGTCACACGTTATAAATTGATAGACCGCAGCGACCGCAAGCTGGTTATCAGTGGCGATAGCGTGGTCGGCTGGCAGGAAGGTGTGGCCAAGGCCAAAGGCCAATTCGAAGTGAATTCCGGCTTTGTCGATATCGGAGTATCCGGCACGCCCGAACTTTCGGATGATGTGGTCATCGTCGGCAAAGGCCACGATAGCGGCAAGAAAACGGCAATCTCACTCGATGTCAGCATCAGCCTCGGTGACGGCATACGCCTGCAAGGACGCGGCCTCGATGCCTTGCTGGTTGGCCAGGTTCGTTTGCTGGCAAGCGCCGGTGATGCCTTGCGCGCGCAGGGGACCTTGAGTGTTGCGTCCGGCACCTTCAAGGCCTACCAACGCGAACTGAAGATAGAACAGGGTTCGGTGTTGTTCAGCGGCCCGCTGAATAATCCGGCGCTGGATATCCGTGCCATGCGGCGTGGCCAGGAAGTGGAAGCCGGTGTATCGATACGCGGCACCGCATTGGCACCACGCATCACGCTGGTATCCGAACCGACCGTAACCGATGCAGAAAAACTTTCATGGCTGGTACTGGGACGTGGCTTGTCCGGTACCGGTGATGCCGATCGCGATGCCTTGCAAAGCGCCGCTACTTCCTTGCTGTCAGGCGGCGCGGCGGCCGGCCTGCAATCACAGATTGCCAGTGCCTTCGGCTTTGACGACGTCAGCATAGGCAAAGGCGGTACCGATTTGCAGGACCGCATCATCACGCTCGGTAAACGCATCTCGGACAAGCTCTATGTCAGCTTCAAACAAAGCCTGGACGATGTCGGCAGTGTGCTCCTGCTGCGCTATACGCTGACGCCGCGCATCACGCTCGAAGGCGAAGCCGGTACCAGCAGTGCGCTATCTGTGTTCTACAATTTTGCCTTTGATTGACTATTACCTAAACGGTCTGAAACTGTTATAACAACACTATTGCGCATGTTTTCTTGTTGAAACCGCGCTGTGTACCCGCCGTTTCCGAGAAAGACATGCATCGCAGGGCCTAATGCCGATAGCCCCTGCGGCTCACGATTACCAACAATTGGAGAGATAGTATGTCTAGCAACCCTGATGGAGAAGCAAACCAGACGACAGTTGATACAAGCCCGCTTACTGCAGCAGCTGCCAACGATGCCTCGGCGGTACATCGCATCGTCATCGTCGGTGGTGGTGCCGGTGGCCTCGAACTGGCAACCGCACTGGGTGACAAGCTCGTCAAGAGCGGACGCATCAGCGTAGTGCTGGTCGACCGCGCGCACACCCACATCTGGAAACCGCTGCTGCACGAAGTCGCAGCCGGCAGCATGGATGCAAACTCACACCAGCTCGAATACGCCGCACAAGCGCGCTGGCACCGCTTCGTCTACCAGCCCGGTGAATTGCTGGGCCTGGATCGCGAACGCAAAACCATTAGCGTCAGTGGTTTGAACGATGTCGATGGTGTCGAGCTGCTGCCGCGTCGTGACATTCCTTACGACACGCTGGTGCTGTCGATAGGCAGCGTCACCAACTTTTTTAATGTGCCGGGCGCGGAAAAGAATGCGATATCGCTCGACAATATGCTGCAGGCTGAGCACTTCCGTCGTCGCATGATAGGTTTGTGCGTACGCGCCGACCAGACGCAATCCAAGCTGAATATTGCGATCATCGGCGGTGGTGCAACCGGCGTCGAACTGTCAGCCGAACTACGCAATACGGCAGAGATATTGGGCGCCTATGGTTTGCATCAGCTGGATCCGCACCGTGATATCCGCATCAGCATCATTGAAGCGGCACCACGCATCCTGTCTGCATTGCCGGACCGCGTATCGAGCAAAACCACGGAACTGCTCAATCACATGGCCATCGAAGTGCTGACTGAAGCCAAGGTTTCCGAAGTACAGGAGCATGCCGTGCTGCTGGCCAATGGCACCAGCATCCCCGCCGACCTGACTGTATGGGCTGCCGGTATCCGCGCACCGCAAATCCTCGGTGAACTCGGCTTGCCGGTAAACCGTCTCGGGCAAGTCGTAGTGACACAAAGCCTTCAAACCGAAATCGATCCGAATATTTTTGCATTCGGCGATTGCGCCGCCTGTCCGTGGCCGGAAAAAAACAGTACGGTACCGCCGCGTGCACAAGCTGCGCACCAACAGGCGAGCTTCCTCTTCAATGCCATCAAGAAACGCCTGGACAATCAAGAACTGCCGCTGTTCCAGTATCGCGATCTGGGTTCACTGGTATCGCTCGGACGTTTCGATGCGGTCGGCAACCTGATGGGACCTTTGCTCGGTCGTGCGATGTTTATTGAAGGTGTGCTGGCACGCCTGCTATACATCTCGCTGTACCGCATGCATCTGGTCGCATTGCACGGGGTAGTACGTACTTGCGCCGACACTGTCGCACACTGGTTGCGGCGCAAAACATCACCCCGCGTAAAATTGCACTAAACACATCTTCAGCCCGTACAGATGTAGAAAAAAAATAATTGCTCTATAATGCGCCGCTGCCTGCATATCAGGCATGCGGCGTTTTTTGTAATATGCTCCGCAAAAAAATGTATACGACTTTTTGCTAAAACTGCTGCTACACTTTCGGCAGTCAAATTAATAAAACGGTATCTCCGTTAAGAACCTAACAGTCTTACTTGCTAAGTTTCCGTCAATATTACGGCACGGCAAACTGGGTGACACCTGCAATGAGTGCAGGCAGTCGCATCCGAAAACAATCTGTGAATATAGCTTGTGAATAGAGCTGCTCGACCAAACAAATGGTCGCCCGTACTGTCTGCGGAATAGACAAGGCGCCCTGCTATATATGTCGTTTCATTTTGCATGGAACACACTCTTTTAAATTGCCGGGAACAACATGACATCACATAGTTTTTTTCCGTCCATGCCGCACGCTTTGAATGTGCTTACCGCAACCGGCCTGATCCTGATCGTCGGTGTGCTGGGCGCGCATTTCCTGCGCCGCTTCTTTCCACAAATCCCGGCCATCACCTGTTATGTGCTGACCGGATTGCTAATCGGCCCTTCGGTACTGAACCTGATCGATGCCCCGATGCTTGAAGAAATCAGCATCATGGTGGACCTCGCGCTGGGCCTGGTACTGTTTGAACTTGGCCGGCGCGTCGATTACAAATGGCTGCTGCGCGAAAGAGGCTTGCTGATCACCGGCATACTGCTGAGCCTGGTTACCTTCTTCGCCCTCTTCCTGCTGTTGACGCAATTCGGTGTCAGCAAACTGGTCGCCAGCATGGTGGCGGCACTCGGTATGGCTACCTCACCGGCCGTCATCCTCAACGTGGTACGCGAGGTCAAGGCAGAAGGCCAACTGACCGAACGCATGCTCAATATCGTGGTCATCGGCAACGCACTGGCCTTTATTATTTTTTCAATGGGACTCGCAGCGGTCCACGTCGAATACTCTGCCGGCTGGGAAAGTTATATCCTGCACCCGCTCTATCTCTTGCTGGGTTCGGCCGCCCTCGGCTGGATCATCAGCCGCCTGCTGGTATGGATAGGCCAATGGCTGGGACGCGATAGCCAGGCACAACTGATACTGGTACTGGCACTGATTGCCGCGACGGTCGGCATTTCCGTCATGTTCAATTTGTCAGCCCTGATCGCCCTGCTGGTGTTTGGTATCGCCAGCCGTAGTTATGATGCGAAGCACGCGATCGTAGAGCCGGACCTGAGTCAGTTCAGCGGCTTGTTCTATGTCGCACTGTTTGTCTTTGCCGGTGCCAAGCTGGAGTTGTCACATCTGTTGACACTGTGGCCGGCGGTACTCGCTTTCATTGCATTGCGCCTCGTCATCGCGATGACAACCACGACTGCGATGGCACGCATCAATGGTGTTACCTTGCGCAAGGGCGCTTTGCTCGGGATCGGCCTGATGCCTTTATCCGGCTTCAACATCATCATGGTGCAACATGCGGTCGGCTACTACCCGCAGTTCGGTTCGCAACTCGCTGCGCTGGTGGTATCGATACTCGTCATCCTGGAAATCATAGGCCCGGTCTGCACCCGTTATGCACTCGTTGCATCCGGTGAAGCCAAGCAATAAGCAAACAAGGAAACCCTATGCTGGAATTCAATAATTCAACCCCGCTGACGATGGGCGTGGAACTGGAACTGCAGATCGTCAATCGACGTGATTACAATCTGACACGCGGTTCCAGCGACTTGCTGGTAATCATAGACAAGACCGACCACGGCTACGATATCAAGCCGGAAATCACCGAGAGCATGATCGAGATTGCGACCTCGGTGCATACCGATCACAAGGAAATGCTGGCCGAACTGACCGCCATGCGTACCCTGCTCATCAGTGCTGCGGACAAGCTCAACCTTGGCCTCGCCGGTGGCGGTGCGCACCCCTTCCAGCACTGGGAAGACCAGCGCATCTACCCGACTGACCGTTATCGCCTGGTCTCCGAACTGTACGGCTACCTGGCCAAGCAATTCACCGTGTATGGCCAGCACATCCATATCGGCTGCGCCACCGGCGATGAAGCGATACGCCTCGCCCATATGCTGGCGCGCTACATCCCGCACTTCATCACGATGTCGGCTTCGTCGCCGTTTTACCAGGGTGTGGACACCACTTTCCAGTCGTCGCGCCTGACCAGCATCAACGCCTTCCCGCTGAGCGGCTATATGCCTTTCGTCACTGACTGGGATTCCTTCAACGCTTACTTCGACAAAATGTCCAGCCTCGGCATCGTCGCCAGCATGAAGGATTTCTATTGGGATATCCGTCCTAAACCGGAATACGGCACGGTCGAGATCCGCGTCTGCGACACACCACTGTCGATTGAAGTCGCGGTAGCACTGGCCGGTTACGCGCAAACCCTGAGCAAATTCTTCTTTGCCCAGCAAGAATTGAAACCGGCACAAGACACTTACCTGACCTATTCCTATAACCGCTTCCAGGCTTGCCGTTTCGGACTCAATGGCGCACTGATCAATCCGATCAACGGCACCCAGACTTCGATCAAGGAAGACATCCTGCAGACTTTCGAGATGCTGGCTGATATCGCGCAGGAGCTCGGCACCACGGAAGCAATAGAGTTATTGCGCCAGCGCATACAGGCCGGCCAATCCGATGCCGACTGGCTGCGTGCCAGTTATGAAAAATCCGGCTCGCTGAGTGATGTCGTACGTCAACAAAGCGCGGTCTGGATGGCACGCTAGGGTCACCACACTCTGCTGCACTGCACAGTTTTGTAAGCGCTTTCCCACAACAGAATCGGAAAAGCGCCGATTCTGCGATGTTATCAACTACCTCACAATCTACTCTGTAAAAGTCGTAGCCGTCTAACAGAGGAGAAGTGAATGTCGAACGGATTGAATGTATGTGGTGAAGTCGTGGATTTGCCGATTTCAAACACCCATAACATAGCCGTATTGCAAGCTCAGAATAGCTCCCCCACTATTTCGCTCAATAAACTTGCGCGTTGCGGCGATCTGTATGGCGCTTCGGCGCCCATGCAGCAGTTATTCCAAATGATAGGGAAAGTGGCCCCTACCACCGCCAACGTCCTGATCGCCGGCGAAAGCGGCACGGGTAAGGAGCTGGTTGCGCAAGCCATCCATCAGTTGAGCCGGGAACAGGACAAGCCCTTCGTCGCGCTCAACTGCAGCGCCGTATCGCCACAGCTGATCGAAGCCGAACTATTCGGCCACGAACGCGGCAGCTTTACCGGTGCGATCCGCATGCAAAAAGGCTGTTTTGAACGTGCCGACGGTGGCACCCTCTTCCTCGATGAAGTGACTGAAATGTCGCTCGATATGCAGGTCAAACTCTTGCGTGTCCTCGAAACCAGCCGCTTCTGCCGTATCGGTGCCGAAGAAGAAACCGAAGTCAAAGTACGCGTCGTCGCCGCGACCAATCGCGACCCGGTGGAAGCGATGAAAAGCGGCATCCTGCGCAGCGACCTGTTTTATCGCCTCGCGGTCTTCCCGCTCGATTTGCCACCCTTGCGTGAGCGCGGCGAGGATATCCGCCTGCTGGCCGGCCTGTTCCTCGACCAATTGAATGAAGAAGACGGCCGCAACCGGGTCTTTTCGAAGGCTTCGTGGCGCCTGTTGAATGAATACAACTGGCCGGGTAATGTCCGTGAACTGAAAAACGTCGTGCACCGCGCCTACATCATGGCCGACCAGGAGCTGGAATTGTTGCCGGCCGTGAACCCGAACCGCTCCATGGTCAGTGACCAGATCGGCGACTGTGTCACCGTGCAGCTGGGCAGCAAGCTGGCCGATGCCGAGCAACGCCTGATTTATGCCACTTTGGGGCACTGTGGCGGTAATAAGACTCTGACCGCCGAGGTGTTAGGTGTGAGCCTGAAAACCCTTTACAATCGTTTGAATGAATACCAGGCCAAACTCTTCCTGGGCGATGTTATCCCGCATGCGCGACCGTATGGCGCGCAAAGCAGGAATCAATGATCGGCGAAGTGCTTAGTTAAACGCACATACTTATAATGATAAAAATTCTGGTAGTCGATGACCATGCAGTAGTAAGAGCCGGTGTGCAGTATTTCATCGCACAGGTACCGGACATGAAAATTGAAGGCGAAGCCGCTACTGCGCAAGAAGCCATCCGTCTGGTTCGTGCCCAGGATTGGGATATCGTTTTGCTCGACATTAATATGCCGGACAAAAGCGGCGTCGAAGTATTAAAACAAATCAAGCGCGAAAAACCTGAGCTGCCGGTCCTGATTTTGAGCATGCATCCGGAAAGCCGTTACGCGGTACAAATCCTGCGCAGTGGGGCAAGCGGCTATGTACAAAAGGAAGCGCTGGCAGAAGAACTGGTCAACGCGATCCAGACTATCCTGCGCGGCCACAAATACATTAGCCATACGGTCGCGGAGTTGCTGACGACAGAACTGGATACGAGCACCGAAAAGCCTTTGCACGAAACGCTGTCGAAACGCGAATATGAAATTTTCTACAAGCTGTGCCAGGGTCATGGCGTCACCAAGATTGCTGACGAACTTTGCCTGAGTGTCAAAACCGTCAGTACTTATCGGGCCCGTGTCTTGCAAAAGATGAATATGGAAAATAACGCCGGCATCATTTATTACGCAATCAAGCAAAACCTGATCGACTGAAAAGCCGGCTGGAAGAGTGTGGAAACGAATGTAAAGATGTGCCGATACAGCAGTCAGCAGTCCTTAACCGTGGTTGAAATATGAGCCAAGCAACGACTTTTGAAAATTCAGTGAGTCATCCATTACGTATCTTCCTGGTTGAAGATTCACTGGATGTACGCGAGCTCATGATAGAGAACCTGGCGATGATCCCCGGCGTCGTCGTAGCCGGCGTGTCTGAATCGGAAGGTGATGCACTGAATCAGTTGAATGCATTGCCCTGCGATGTGCTGATCGTCGATATCCAGCTGAAAAAAGGCAATGGCATCAACCTGCTGCGCCAGATTTCCGAAAAAACCAAAATCTCGAATACGCTGAAAATCATTTGCAGCAACAACGCTACTGAAGTCTTCCGTCGTGTCGGTCGCCAGTACGGCGTCAACCATTTCTTTGACAAAACTTCCGAGTTTCCCCAATTGTTTGAACTGGTGAAAAACCTGAGCTGCGCCAGGCTTGAATACAACGGCCGCGGCTAAACCGCTGTTTTAAATCCCTGCCACACCGGAAATCGCTAGCGCGACTTTTCCGTCTCGTCGTTTTCTTCGTTCTCTTCTTCGACTTCAATCTGCATATTCACCGCTGTTTTAGGGATGGAGATGGCAATAGTTGTACCCCTGCCCACCACGCTGGTGACCTGTACCGAGCCACCCAGGTAACCGGCGCGCTCGCGCATGCCGCGCAAGCCATGTGTCATGACGCCGGACTGTGCTGTCGGCATGCCGACCCCGTTATCACGTATGGTCAGCAGGATTTCATCTTCGGTATCGTCCAGCACTACATCCACATGCGTGGCCTGCGCGTGCTTGGCAATATTATTCAGGGATTCCTGCACCATGCGGAACAAGGCGATATCCACGCGCGGCGCGTAAATCAGCCTGTCATCCGGCAGGCTCGCATTGCAGGTTACACCTGTGTATTTTTCAAACTCTGCCGCCTGTTCGGCAATCGCAACCTTGACACCAAAGACGTCCAGTTTGTCCGGACGCAAGCCATTCTGGATGCGCCGGGTGGCATCGGTAATCGAACTCAGCAAGGCTTTAATTTTTAACGAACGTTCAGTAAATTTCGGTTCCGGCGGCATTTGCTGGAACAAGAGCGACAAATGCATATTCAGCGCAGTCAGTGCCGAGCCCAGGTCATCATGCAACTCCCGTGCGATCGAACGCTTCTCTTCTTCGCGCGTGGTTTCCAGATGGCCGATCAACTCACTGACTTCAAAGGTACGCGCCGCCACCAATGCTTCCAGTTGCGTTTCATGCGCTTTCAGCGAATCTTCCATGCGCTTGCGTTCGGTGATATCGGTGCTGATACCGACCAGGCCCATGATCTGGCCGTTCGCATTCAGCCATGGTGCCTTGGTTGAATGCATCGTGTGCACACCGCTGGCAAAACGTATCGTCGTTTCAAATACCTTGGGTACACCACCATCGAGCACACTCTGGTCTTCCAGCTTGACCTTTTCCGCATCTTCTTTCAGCGGATACAGATCTATGCTGCGGAAACCGATGACCTCTTCCCTTTGCTTGCCCAGCAAACGCAATTTGGCCGGGTTCGCAAACACCATGCGACCGGTGTTGTCCTTGACGAAAATAGCATCCGGTGTGTTATCGCTGACCGCGCGCAACAAGGCATTGCTTTCCGCCAGCGCCGCTTCACCCTGTTGCCGCCCCTCGTACTCACGGTTGAGCAAGGCAGCGGTACGGCAAAACATAATGAAGAGCAGCGAGCTGCTCAGCAGGATCAGCAGCGGTGAGGCCTTGTCGGCATCATAGAAACGGTTTTGTACGCCCCACTTGATGGCGAAATCAAGTATCACCAGCAGGATCAGGCTGTTCGGTAATAAACGACGCAGCAAGGGACCGCCGGGCGATGTACTGTTCCACAGGCTCATCAGGCGATGCTCAGGGCGTGCTGAAAGGATGCCGAGCGCCAGGATAAAGAAGATGATGGAAATAAACGGCGTAACGGTATGCGCCGCATTCAATTCATCGACCGACATCACGTTATACAAATGACCGATCAGCGGAATACCCATCACGCCGGCCAGTACAAAAGCGCCGTATTCAGATGGATAGTGATCACGCGCAGTACGGTAATCCAGCAGCAACAGGCTCAGGCCGGCCAGTGTGAAGCCCAGTGCCGGCAATGGTGCCATGCGCTCAAGGTAAGCCTTGTATTCATTCGTCGCCAGTGCCGGGATCAAACGCTCTATACCGACATTGACGCCAAACATGAACTGCAGCAGCGTCGACAATCCAAGTAAAGCGACGCACAGTGAAACGATCACCGCCGTTACCGCAAACACGGTTTGCGCGCGCGGCGTGGATACCTTGAAGGAACGCAATGCCAGTGCAAGTCCGGCCAGCACAAAGGCAAGCGCTGTATTTGCCAGGATAGGAACCAGGTCGAACAGGCGGTAATTCAAGACCCACAGGTCTTGCCGCACATTGACCATCGCAAGCATACCCACACCCACCATCAGCAAGGCAGCCAATAACGGTGCCCACAGGGGCGTGTAAGTAGTACGAGCGCGCGGGCTTGTCAGCATAAAGAATCCTGTGTGAATAAATGATGATCGAAACAATGCATACGATCGGTTTTCAACGCTGCCGACTGACGTTTCCATCCACCACTTGCTGTCCTGATCGCGGCGACGCAGTCGCCGGAAGCTATATCCACAGCAACAGCAAGTGTTCCTGTATGAATATATGTGTGATGCAAATCAGGATAGCAGCAAGCACGGACACTGCAAACATCTGAAAACATCTTCTTTATCAAGCTATGGCGGCAAATCGTTTGTTCAGATGCTGCCCAAATAAAATAGTTCCAAAAAGACAACAAATTGTTTTGGGCAATGACCGGGGCAACTCCCTTTCCACCGGGAAAATAAACTCCTCTTTTCCCACATGTAGCGTTTTCAAGTTACCCGGGAATATTTACAAAAATAGCAAAAAATAAACATAAGTCCTTGATTCATATAGGGCTGCGAGCTGGCCTGCGACTTGCGTTATGTAAGGCAGGCACTTTTGCCTTTAAGCGATTTATTCGCTGGAAATTTGTAAAAGGAGAATGCTATGAATTGGGACGTTATTGAAGGTAACTGGAAACAACTCAAGGGCAATATCAAAGAGCAATGGGGCAAGCTGACTGACGATCATCTCGACACGATCGCCGGCAAGCGCGACCAGCTCGCAGGCAAAATTCAGGAAGCCTACGGCGTCAATAAAGACGAGGCCGAAAAACAGATCCAGGCTTTCGAAGAACGCAACCGCAACGACAAGCGTTATCTGTAAACGCCCTCTTTGCAGTGCGGGCTTAAAGCTCACCAGCAGCAAGACCTTCTAAATAAAACATAAGGATACAAAATGAAAAAATCCCTCTCTATGATAGTCATGGCTGCAGCTAGCTTCGGATTCATGAGCGCTTCCTCTGCAGCACCAAACGAAGCCAAGGCTAACTACGACGCGGCCAAAACACGCGCAGAAGCCGATTACAAAGTTGCTCGCGCCCACTGCGATAGCCTGAAAGGCAATGCCAAAGACGTCTGCCAGGAAGAAGCCAAGGCTGGTGAAGTAAAAGCCAAAGCCGAAGCTGAAGCTGCCTATAAAGGCACACCTGCAGCCCATAAAAAAGCACGCACTGACATCGCCGATGCCAACTATAAAGTCGCGAAAGAAAAATGTGACGACTTTAACGGCAATCAAAAAGATGTTTGTGTAAAAGAAGCCAAAGCGGCTCACACTTCAGCAATTGCCGATGCAAAAGCATCGAAAGAAGTGACTGATGCACGTAAAGATGCACGCGACGAAAAAGTCGATGCTAACGTTGCAGTGAAAAAAGAGAAATGTGATGCTCTTGCAGGTGAAGAAAAATCACGTTGTATCGCTGCTGCCAACGCCAGCAAATAAGCAATGGTGACAGGCTGATTAAGTATCGCCCTGTCTCTACACCATAGTTTGTATGCGGCCCCGGTAAATTTTATCGGGGCCGTTTTTTTTCTCGTCCCGCTTTTATCCTGTTTTAGCCCGGATGTATCATGTCTTGCGGCTTGACCCACAGGTCAAACTCTTCACTCGTCACATAACCCAGCGCCAGCGCGGTTTCCTTCAGGTTCGCTCCTTGCTGATGCGCCTGTTTCGCAATCTTGGCCGCCTTGTCGTAACCGATATGCGGTGCCAGGGCCGTCACCAACATCAGTGAACGTTCCATCAGGTCGGCGATACGATCGCGATTGGCGACGATGCCGTGTGCGCAATGTTCATCAAAGCTATGGATGCCATCTGCCAGCAAGCGCACGCTTTGCAGGAAGTTATGCGCCAGCAGCGGCTTGAATACATTCAATTCGAAATTACCGGATGCGCCGCCGAAATTGAGTGCCACATCATTGCCAAAGACCTGGCAACACAGCATGGTCACCGCTTCGCTCTGCGTCGGGTTGACCTTGCCCGGCATGATGGAACTGCCCGGCTCGTTTTCCGGGATACTGATTTCACCCAGGCCGGAACGCGGACCGGATGCCAGCCAGCGCACATCGTTGGCGATCTTCATCATGCTGGCCGCCAGCGTCTTTAAGCCGCCATGCACGCTGACCATTGCATCATGAGCGGCCAGGGCCGCGAATTTATTGTCCGCACTTTTAAAAGTCACGCCGGTACGTTGCGTCAGTTCGGCGGCGACCCGTACACCAAACTCCGGATGGGTATTCAGGCCGGTACCGACCGCGGTACCGCCAACTGCCAAATCCTGCAGCGGTGGCAGCAAGGCATGGATGGCGGCGGTCGACTGCGCCAATTGCGCGACATAGCCGGAGAACTCCTGTCCCAGTGTCAGCGGTGTTGCATCCTGCAAATGGGTACGCCCTATCTTGACGATATCGGCGAATTCCTCTGCCTTCCCATTCAGGGTAGCTTGCAAGGCTGTGGCGGCCGGCAATAAGGTCTTGCTGACTGCCACACTGGCGGCGACATACATCGCCGTCGGAAAGATATCGTTGGAAGACTGGCCGAGATTCACATCATCATTCGGATGCACCAAGCGCTTCTCGCCGCGTTCGCCGCCGAGCAATTCGGATGCGCGGTTCGCCAGCACCTCATTCATATTCATATTGCTCTGCGTACCGGAGCCGGTTTGCCATACCGCCAGCGGAAATTCCAGCGGATGGCGTCCGTCTATGACTTCTTCCGCCGCCTGCGCAATCGCCTGCGCCTTATCCTTGGCCAGCTTGCCCAGGTCCAGGTTGACGATGGCCGCAGCGCGTTTGACCTCGGCCAGCGCGATGATCAATTCCTGTGGCATCTTTTCGGTGGAGATCTTGAAGTGCTCGAGCGAGCGCTGCGTTTGCGCCCCCCACAGGCGCTGGCTATCCACCTCTATCGGGCCGAAGGTATCGCGTTCTATACGTGTCGTCATGACTGATCCTGATTTAACTGGAAAGAAGTAAAGACTACTGCAAAGCGCATTTGCCTGCAGCGACTGCGTACTAGGAGTTTTCCGCTAACGGACTGCGATCCAAATGATATAGGGCGACGATCAAACCCGCCGTCGACAAAAACAGGAAGAGCGGACCGAACAGCCAGAAGGTCAATGGCACCGCGACAAAGAAGGCACGCATGCCGAGCGTATAAAAAACACCCGCACTATTCAGGCGCTGCCCGACCCGTTCCGGCGACAGTGAGCCCTGTGCATCGGTTTGCGACAGATTCACCATAAACACTACATGGTTCAGCAGGCGCAAGGCCATCGCAAACGCAAAGAAAGCAACCAGCAATACCGTCAGCAGGCAAATGATCTTGATCACCCACCATTCCGCCGCACGTGAACCCCCGGCAAAGTCGAGCACATGCCAGGTGCGTGCCAGGCTCTCGGCTTGTCCGGATAAAGTCAGCGTGCCGAGGATCAGCAAGATCGATGACGAAGCCTTGAAAGTCGCAGTCATGCCGAAGTTGCGCAAGGTTTGCACCGCCATCACATCCTTCTTGCCCTGCGCCGCCATCACATCTTTCACCCACAATGCACGCGCACGGTGATTAACCGAATGCACGGTAAAGTCAGGATCGCGCCTGACCCGCATTGCCAGGTAGAGATAGTAAGCCAGCAGCAGCAAGCCGCTCGCGCACAAGGCGATGACGTCGGTATCGATAAAACCCATATTCCCCTCTTGAAAATGCTTGTGGACAGACCTCTTCTGCCAGCCAGTCAATACCATAGCAGACGTCAGCAAACGTATATTGATATTCAGAAAAATTAGACTGAATTCATTTTTACTTATCTTAGAATCGTATTGCAGAAAATCAACTTCCATCTGCCCCGCAAACACCGGCAACACGTCCTGCCCCGCCTCCGGGCCTAGATCGAAACGACTGAAGTATGGAACGCATTATCCGCAAAGCGCACGGCGCCAATCTGAACCTGCTGCAAGCAGGCTTATATGCGCTCGCCTCGCCTTTGCTGAACCTCTTGCGTCGCTATGCCACGCGCAGGCGGGCCGGCTTCCTGGCCGATCCGGCGACCGAAAGCCTGTTGGCAGCTGACAAGATCGTGTGGGTCTTGCGCATTCCGGATGGTCAGGTGATCTACGCCAGCAAAACGGTGGAAGCCTTGTACGGCAGTTCCCCTGAACGCTTCTATGCCAACTCGCGCCTATGGCTGGAGAATATCGCGCCGGCCGACCGCGAACCCGCGCTTGAACTCCTGGGCAGCATCCTGCACGAACCGCAGCAAACGCTGCGCTTGCGCATCAATCGCAGCGACGGGAGCCCGCGCTGGATCGAATACCATGCGCGCTTTATTCCCGATACCGATGGCCGCAGCGGACATGTGAAGCTGATCGGCACGGACATCACGACCCGTCATCACCTGGAAATTGCACTAGCGCGCAGCAATCGCGCCTTGCGTGCCATCCATGATTGTGAAGACGTCATCTCGGAAGCCGTCGATGAAAACGCCTTGCTGCAAGGTATCTGTGACGTCGTCACCGCCACCGGTTACCGCATGGCCTGGGTCGGCATCCTGGCTGCCGATGGCGCAATCATCCCGGTGGGCCTGACGCAGGAACACCAGGGTTATCTCGACGCGCTGAAGATCCCGCTGCAAGCCGGCGGCGTCGGCACCCGCGCCATCAATACCGCCCTGCAAACCCGACGCCCGGCCGTCGCCAACTATTTCGCCAATGATATGAGCCCTACGCCGTGGCGGGCGGAAGCCATGCGACGTGGCTTTTATTCCAAGCTGGTGTTACCGATGGGCGATGATAAAGATGTCATCGGCGTCTTCAATGTCTATGCTTCCGAACCTGACGCCTTCGATGCCCAGGAAGTCGCATTACTGGTTAGCCTGGCGCAAAGGGTCACGGTAGAAATACGCGCACACCGCGACCGTCATGGCCGACAGGCGGCGGAAGCGGCGCTGCGCCTGCGCGAACGCGCCATCGAGTGCAGTGCGAATGCCGTCATCATCTCCAGCGCGCAGGTGCCGGAATTCGCGATCGAATATGTGAACCCGGCATTCGAACGCATCACCGGCTATACCGCCGCCGAAGCCATCGGTCGCAGCAGCAGCTTCCTGCTGCGCAATGACCATGAACAAGCCGGCCTGTATGAAATACGTGCGGCACTGGCGGAAAAACGCGAAGGCAAGGCGGTACTGCGCAATTACCGCAAGAATGGTTCACTGTTCTGGAACGATCTCTACATCGCACCAGTCAAGGATGATGAAGGCAAGACCACGCACTTCGTCGCGGCGATGAGTGATATCACACCGATGAAGCAGTATGAAACCACTTTGCACCGGCTAGCCAGCCACGATGTCCTGACCGGCTTGCCGAATCGCGCACTGCTGCAGGACCGGCTGGAAAACGCCATCGCCTATTCGGCGCGCAACGGCCATGCGGTATGGGTGGTGCTGGTCGATCTCGATCGCTTCAAGTTCGTCAACGATACGATGGGACACCAGGCCGGCGACGTTCTGCTGAAAATAATTTCGGATCGCTTGCAGGCCTCGGTGCGCGAATCCGATACCGTGGCACGCCTTGGTGGCGATGAATTCGTCCTCGTCCTGCCTGAATGCGGCGACGGTCCGTCCGGTTATTCATCCGATGTGATCCAGCGCATCATGGAAGCGGTGGTCAAGCCCTTGACCATACAAGGCAGCGAATTCTTCCTCAGCTGCAGCATGGGTATCGCCGTGTATCCGAATGACGGTGCCGATCCGACCACACTGTTGGCACATGCTGACGTCGCGATGTACCGCTCGAAGGAATTGGGACGCAATAACTTCCAGTTCTATACACCGGCAATGAATGACCAGGCACTGGAACGCCTGCGCATAGAGGGTGAATTGCGCCATGCGATCGAACTCAATGAACTGGTATTGCACTACCAACCGCAAGTAGACTTGCATACCGGTGCCATCGTCGGGCTGGAAGCACTGGTGCGCTGGAACCATCCGATACTGGGCATGGTGCAACCGGGCAGCTTCATCAGCCTGGCTGAAGAAACCGGCCTCATCATTCCTATCGGTGCCTGGGTCTTGCAAACCGCCTGCCGCCAGGCCAAGGCCTGGCAAGACATGGGATTTACCCAGTTACGCATCGCGGTGAATCTGTCGGCGCGCCAGTTCACGCAAGCCAGCCTGCTCGAATCCATCAAAGATACCTTGCAGGAAACCGGACTCGAAGCACGTTTCCTCGAAATCGAATTGACCGAGAGCTCGGTCATGGCGGATATAGAACGCAATATCCTCACCTTGCGCGACCTGAAGTCGCTGGGTGTGCAATTGTCAGTCGATGATTTCGGCACCGGCCATTCCAGCCTCGCCTATCTGAAACGTTTTCCCATCGATACCCTCAAGATAGATCGCTCCTTCGTACGTGACATCGCCATCAACCAGGATGACGCTTCTATCGTGTCATCGATTATCTCGCTCGCGCATAACCTGAAACTGAATGTGATTGCGGAAGGTGTCGAAACCGCGAGCCAGATGGATATCCTGCGCGCACAGGGTTGCAATGAAATACAAGGCTATTACTTTTGCAAGCCCTTGCCATCGGATCAGATTGAAACACTCTTGTTGAACGAAAGCAGTGCGGCACTGGTCGCCTAAGTACTGATCTCCTTGTCGAACCCGACAAAAACAGCAGCAACATCCCGCGCAATTTTTGCATGTACTTATGCCAAAACCGGCTTATGCGAAAACCGATGATGCATCAACGAAGAGATTCGTTCCGTTAATTTGCCGCTCTCGTTAATCTTATTCCCAACAACGATAACGATTGAGTGAACACTGCTTTGGCCATCTGCTTGCGTCGCAAACGCAGCCATCCAATCCAGCAGCCTTCCCGCAATCTCACATCCGACACGACTCGATAAACCAGGCACCGATCAAGTGCCTGCTTCACTATTCAAGGTAGAACATGGATCGCAGATTCTTTATCAAAAATACCGCACTACTGACCCTGGCCGGCCTGAGCACGAGCGTTTCGCTCTCCGCACACGCTGCCGCAGCACCCGAAGAAATCCGCCTCGACTATGCCTACTATTCGCCAACCAGCCTGGTATTGAAACACTTTGGCTGGCTCGAAGAACAAGTCAAATCCAGCGGCATCAAAGTCAAATGGACCTTGTCGCAAGGCAGTAACCGCGCCCTCGAATACTTGAGCGCCAACAGTATCGACTTCGGCAGCACCGCCGGCCTCGCCGCAGTACTGTCGCGCGCCAATGGCAATCCAATCAAAAGTGTCTATGTCTACTCGCGTCCGGAATGGACCGCCTTGCTGGTACCAAAGGATTCGCCTATCAAGACCGTAGCCGACCTGAAAGGCAAAAAGATTGCCGCAACCAAGGGTACCGATCCCTACCTCTTCCTCCTGCGTACCCTGAAAGTCAACGGCCTGAAAAAATCCGACGTTGAAATCGTCCACCTGCAACATGCCGATGGCCGTGCCGCACTGGAAAGCGGTCGCATCGATGCATGGGCCGGTCTTGATCCGCATATGGCTTCCAGCGAATTGCAAGCCGGTTCGCGCCTGCTGTATCGCAATGTCGCATTCAATACCTATGGCTTCCTGAACGTGACCGAAGACTTCGCGAAGAAATATCCGGAGCAAGTCAAACAAGTGCTGCAAGCCTACGAGCGCGCACGCTTGTGGATCCTGGCGAACCCGCGTGAAGCATCACAAATCCAGGCTGACGAAGCGAAGATTTCGCTGGCAGTCGCCAAGGTGCAATTGAACCGTACCGATTTTTCCAATCCATACATCGGCCGTGAACATCGTGAAGCCTTGCAGGCGGCCGCACCGATCCTGTTGCAGGAAGACCTGGTCAAGAAAGGCACAGACCTGAACAAAGTCATCAACGACCTGATCGACCCGAGCTTCGTGCAGTCGCTGGCACCGAAGAAACCCGCGGCCTGATCGTATAAGGGAATGTAAGCATCATGGATAACAGCAGCAGCGCCAGCTTTATACCTGTTAATACCAGTCCCATCCGTCCATCGCATGCGACTGTAAACAAGAAAGCCGTCAAGGACGTAGCTACCACTGCGGCCGAGCCTGTAGCGAAAGCACGCAAGCTGGGCTGGCTCGGCTGGATCCTGCCGCTGGCGGTACTCGGCTTTGTCGAAGTAGCGGCGCAGCTGGGCTGGATACAGGCACGCCTGCTGCCGCCGCCATCCGAAATCGTACAAACCCTGTCGGCATTGCTGGAGCAAGGTTTGCTGGTGCATATCAGTGCCAGCGTCGCGCGTGTCTTCTCCGGTTATGCCATAGGCGCCGTGCTGGCCATCCTGTTCGGTTTGTTCGTCGGCCTCAGCAAACATGCAGAAGCCTTCTTCGAACCGACCTTCCAGGCTCTGCGCGCCATCCCCAGCCTGGCCTGGGTGCCACTGCTCCTGCTGTGGTTCGGTATCGATGAAACACCGAAGATCACCTTGATCGCGATCGGCGCTTTCTTCCCCATCTATCTCGGCCTGGTCTCCGGCATCCGCAATGTAGATCGCAAGCTGATCGAACTCGGCGAAATTTATGGCTTGTCGGCACCGGCGCTGGCGCGTCGCATCGTGTTGCCGGCCGCCCTGCCCAGCCTGTTCACCGGTTTGCGTAACGGCTTGTCGCTGGCATGGATGTTCCTCGTCGCGGCCGAGTTGATCGCCGCCACCAAGGGTATAGGTTATTTGCTGACGGACGGCCGCGAAACCAGTCGTCCGGACGTCGTACTGGCAGCGATCTTCCTGCTGGCCATACTCGGCAAGCTGACTGACGGTTTGTTGAAGTGGCTGGAAACGCGCAAGCTCGCATGGTCCGATTCGCTCGCGACCCGCACGGTCTGAGGCTGGACAGATGAGCACCTTACTCAGGCTGGATGTACGCGAAAAGAACTTCGGCGAACGCAATGTCTTGCAGGACGTCTCGCTGACGCTGGCTGCCGGCGAAATCGTCAGCCTGGTCGGTAAATCAGGCTGCGGCAAAAGCACGCTGCTGCGGCTGATCGCCGGTCTCGATAAACACTACAGCGGGGAAATTTTCCTCGATGGCGTCAAACTCAAATGCGTGACGCCGGATATTGGCCTGATCTTCCAGGAACCGCGCCTCTTGCCCTGGCTCAGCGTCGCCGAGAACGTTGGCTTTAATCGCCCCGACCAGGACCGCTCGCGCGCCAATGCCAACCCGCATGTACAAGCCTTGCTGCATGAAGTCGGGCTGAGCGAAGCAATTGACTCTCTGCCAAAACAATTATCCGGCGGTATGGCACAACGTGCGGCGATTGCCCGCGGTCTGTTCAACCAGCCGCGACTCCTGTTGCTGGATGAACCCTTCTCTGCAGTCGATGCCTTTACCCGTATGCGACTGCAAGACCTCTTGCTGGCGCTGGCAGCGGAACACGGCTTTGCCGTATTGCTGGTGACGCACGACATCGATGAAGCAGCCTATCTCAGTGATCGCGTACTGACTATGGGCCAGGGAGAAATCATCGAAGACACCAAGGTCAACCTGCCACGTCCACGCAACCGTCATTCCGTCGACCTCGCTACTGCACGCGACGACATCCTCAAAGTTTTGGAAGAAATCCACGCCATTTAAACGGCATCACTATTCAACATCGGGAGTACACCATGAAGAAAAATTCAAACCTGCGCCGCACACTGCTGACACTGCTCGCATTCACGCCTTTGTTTGCACTGCCGGCACACGCACAAAAAGCCGGCGACACGGTACGCATCGGTTATCAAAAATCATCTACTCTGATCACGGTACTGAAAACCCGCGGTACGCTGGAACAGCGCCTCGGTGCATTGGGCGTGAAAGTCAGCTGGCATGAATTCGCCAGCGGCCTGCCTTTGCTGGAAGCATTGAATGTCGGCGCAATCGATGTCTCGGCTGATGTCGCGGATACGGTCCCGGTCTTTGCGCAGGCCGCAGGTGCGCAATTGACTTATATCGCCCAGGAATCGCCATCCCCAAGTGCACAAGCAATTGTGGTCAAGGCTGATTCAAATATCAAAACCCTGGCTGACCTGCGCGGCAAACGCGTAGGCTTCGCGAAGGCCGCCGGCGCGCATTACCTGCTCATCGCCGCACTGGAAAAAGCCGGTCTCTCGCTCAAGGATATCCAGCTCGCCTACCTAGCACCGGCCGACGGCCGTGCCGCTTTCGAGCGTGAAGCGATTGATGCATGGGTCATCTGGGATCCCTTCCTCGCCGCGGTACAACGCCAGTCGCAAGTACGTGTCCTGACCGACGGTCGCGGCCTGGCTGATTACCAGCGCTACTACCTGTCTTCGACCCCGTTCGCCAAGGCGCGTCCTGACGTTGTGAAAGTGATCGTCGATGCCTTGCAGGAAACCGGTAAATGGGTCAAGCAATCGCCAAAAGATGCAGCCACCTTGCTGGCACCGGTGTGGGGCCTGGACGTTCCTACAGTAGAACAGGCGAACGCGCGCCGCAGCTATGAAGTCCGTGCGGTATTACCGGAACGCCTGGGCGAGCAACAAAAAATCGCCGATGCATTCCTGGCCGAAGGCTTGTTGCCGAAAAAGGTCAATGCCACCGCCGTACCAGTCTTTTAATTTATCGCCACGTATTGGAATAGCAGATCATGGGTCAATTACTGAAGCTCGATGAGCAAGCCGCAGCAAGCTACACCGCCGGGCATCTGGTCGCGCGTGATTTCGGCGCCTTGACCGAGGCGGTCGAACATACCGCAGCGGCGCTGGCGCTTACCGCGACTGAGCGCGATCGCAGTGGCGGCACCGCCTGGACCGAACGCCAGGTCTTGCGCGACAGCGGTTTGCTGAAGCTGGCAGTCCCGGCCGCCTTCGGTGGGCCCGAAACCCCGTGGCCGACTATTTACAAAATCATCCGGCGCTTTGCCGAAGTCGACAGTTCGCTCGCACATTTGTTTGGTTTCCAGCATTTGCAGGTTGCCAGCGTCGCCCTCTTCGGCAATCCGGAGCAAAAGGCTTTCTATCTCGGCAAAACCGTCAGCGAAAACTGGTTTTGGGGTAATGCCACCAATGGGCTGGACACACGCGCCACGCTGGTCTGGCGTGATGGCAAGGATGGTACTGACGGTCACTACGAATTGAATGGCATCAAATCGTTTTGCTCCGGTGCCACCGGCTCCGATATGCTCAACATCACCGCACCACGCTCGGCCGATCCGGCGGATCGTGTCTTCCTGTCCATCCCGACGGACAGAAGCGGCGTCAAGGTGCTCGACGATTGGGATAACCTCGGCCAGCGCCAGACCGATAGCGGTTCCGTTACCTTTGACAAAGTCAGGGTGGAAGCACATGAAGTACTCGGACCGCCGGGCACTTCCGGCACACCGCGCGCGACCTTGCGCACCCTGGTATCGCAGTTGATCCTGATTGAAATTTATATCGGCAATGCACAGGGGGCTTTGCTCAATGCATGGCAGTACACGCATGAACAGGGTCGCCCATGGTTCACCTCCGGCGTCGCACGCGCGATAGACGATCCCTTCACGCAACAGCATTACGGTGATTTGCGCATTGCTTTACGTGCTGCGATCGCACTGGCGGAAGATGCAGCCGCCCGATTGCAAAAAGCGTGGGAACGTGGCGATGCCTTGACCGCAGCGGAACGCGGTGAACTGGCAGTCGCTATTTATGAAACCAAGATTGCCGCGGCACGTGCGGCGCTGGATATTACTGCGAAGATTTTTGAAGTGATGGGAGCGCGTGCGACCGCGGCGAAATATGGTTTCGATCGCTTCTGGCGCAATGTGCGGGTGCATACCCTGCATGACTCGCTTGACTACAAACTCAAGGACGTCGGCCAGTGGGTCTTGACCGGTGAAGTCCCGACGCCATCCATCTATTCGTGATGCCTGGCACTCAAGGTTTCGGTTTAGCTTTGTCCCTGGCTAAACCAGCCTTGAGTTCATCTACCAGGCTGTCCGGCACATAATGCGGGCCATCGAATAAATAAGCCTTGCGTGTGCCATAGGTATTAAGCTGCGGCATTAACTCGGCAGCGGTCGCGGCACGGAAACCACCACCGACTTGAGGCCGAAATGCTTCGACAATGACACGTACGCGATTCTTTCCCAGGCGATTTTCCAGCGCCACCAGGTAATCCTGTGCGACACGTGCTTCACGCGCATGCACACCAACGCCATCCTGGAAGAACACGCCTACATCCTTGGGCAACCAGGATGCCAGCCATTTCGCCAAATCGTCCGGTCCGACATTCGCACTGTCGTAAACACTGATCCACAAAGGTCGCGGCAACTTCGCCAATACAGGAATCAGCTGCGCGGCATTATTCCAGGTCGGATCGATCTCTACCGGGAAATACCAGCCAACTACATGCAAGGGAGTGGGAAGTTTTGCCAAACGGGCAGACAGCGCACCCAGTTCATCCAGATTGGCACGTGCTTTCGTTTCATCAAAATAGCCGGCCAGGCCGAGTATGACTTCCTTCGCCCACGGTTCACCGGCAATGCGTTTCCAGTCCGGTAATTGCGGCGCTTCAGGAATTCCCGCACCACTGACGAACGCCAGGTTGTCGACAGCCGTCCACTGGATCAATAATTGACGTGCACCTATCTCTTGCCATTTTCCTTTTGGCTCGATGAGTGCATTCTCCGGCTGCCATACGACGCCACTGATGGATGCTGCAAAGCTTGCACCCATGCCGACCCCGGTCAATACCGCTGCCAGCAGGCTACAAAGGAGGAAGGTACGAGGGTGAAATTCAGTTGCCAACGACATGGCTATCCCTGACGATAAAGTAGCCCATTGTGCACTTTTTAAGCGTCAGGGGGAAATACACATGCCATCCATATCCGCGTGGCAATAGATGATATGCATCAATAAGAAAAGGTAGTGCGCAAGACCACACCTTCGGCCCGGTCGTCACCCCACAACTTGAAACGATACTGCAGGGAGAAATCGACATAGGATTGCGGTGCCTTGTAATGGTCTTCGCGGAACCAGTAACGAACATTCACGCCGGGTCCCATGCCGATTGCAGTTTTTTCGGCGGGTGCTTTCAAGCTCGAATTGAAATCCGAGCCAATGACCAGGTGCGGTGTGACGGTCAGCTTTGGATTGATCTGGTCGAGGCGATATGTACGCCCCAGCTGTCCTTCAAAAATCGAATAGGTTTGCTCGTGATCGATATAGCGCCCGACCTCACCGAATATTTGTCCGCTCCACCAGCTGGGTTGATCGACACGCAAATCGGTGCCGAAGGAATTCGAGTAAGCGAGACGTGCCAGCCAGTCGCCATCACCGGAAGCTGAGCCGATCTTGATCTGGCGCTGCAAGGCTACAATCAAATTGGTCTCGCTGAACGGTTTCCAGCGCACACCGACACCGCCTTGCGCGGTCGGCGCGCCGGTAATCGAATGATCCTTGTTGTACACCGTTTCAAACACGCTGGCATACACCTCTATCGGACGGCCACTACGATAACCAAACGGCCGCCAGTAAACTTCGCCACCGATCTGCGCGCTGTTATTCGTGCCGCTCGGCGCAATGCCGGAACCCGGTTGCAGGCTGGCACCGCGATAGTTAAGCGAGGCGGTCGCGCCCCAGGTCCGTTCGATATCGGCAATCGCACGGCGGGTTTCAAACAGCTGTTGCGGTGCCAGTGAAATATCGCCCCTATCCACCGCATCCACGGTACGCCTGAAATATGTCGATGCATACGGATCACGACGCGCATTCAAGGCGGCATAGCCGGTGTCGGGTATCGCTGCAGGTGGCAGGCTACCCTCCTGATAGGATTGGTCAAACAAGGTGTAAGCACGCGGGCTGTCACCGGCCGTTGCCGCCAGATAAGCCAGTTCGACCTTGGACATGCCGGCGAAAGCGCCGGCTTCCAAGCCTGCATTGAAACGTTGGCGCGCCTCATCTCGCTGGCCCAGTCGCGACAGCATTTCGATTTGCAACGGCAGGGATGCCTGCTGTGACTGCAAGACCTGCTTGAAATCTTCATCCGCGCTTGAAGCTTTGCCCAAAGCTTGTCGCACCCGCCCCCTTTGCGCCCGCAACTCGGGATCGCGATTGCCCTGCTCCAGGGCCAGCGTGGCTTCGCGTTCGGCCGCATCCAGCTGGCCGTCGCGACTCAGGATATTCACCAGCAACAATTGATAGGCAGGATTGCCGGGCGACTGTTGCAAGGCTTCGCGTGCCTTGCCCAAAGCGAGCGGGTAATCATTCTTTGCCAATGCCTTGTAAGCGGCATCGGCACTGGCAAAAGCCGGATCTGCAGGGGCGGCTCCCGGCACCAGGCTGCATACTTCAGTGTTGCCAGTACTACGACAGCGCAAGGATGGCAGCGGCATGGCCGTGTTGCCCGCAATATTGCCCTGCTGCGCCTGGCGCAAACGCAATTCCGCGGCACTACGCTTGCGCGCCGCTACCGCAGCATTGCCATCCAGTGTCTGCAAGACTTCCAGTGTCGCATCCGGCTCGCCGGCGCTCAGGCCGGCATCAGCCACGATCAGGCGCAGGTTCACCATCTCTTCCGTCGTCAGCTCACCGCGCAAGGACAAGGCTTGCGTGAAATCGGCGCTCGCCGCCGCCCGTTGATTTTGCCGCTGCCGGATATAACCACGCCACACCAATGCGACCGGATCATTTCCTTTCTGCAGCAAGGGCGCCAGCGCCTGTTCCGCTTCTTCCAGTCGGTTCGCGCTCAATAAGGATTGCACCAGCAATAAGCGATACACCCGTCGTTCCGGCGCATAGCTGACGGCACGTTGCGCGGCATTCGCCGCCCTGGTGAAATCCTGCTCTTGCAAGGCTTGATAGGTTTGTGCGCCAGCTTGTTCAGCCAAGCCCTGGTTCACGACTGCACGTTGGCGCGCAAACGAAGAATTCGGGCCGAAACGTTGCAAGGCTTCGTTCACACTCTGGTCTGCATCATTCAATCTTTGCGCGGCCAATTGCGAATTGATCAGCAAAGTCCAGTAAGCGGAATTTGCAGGTGCCAGCCGCACCGCTTGTTGGGCATGGCTGACGGCACCGGCATAATTTTTCGCGGCATAGGCCTTATAGGCTTTATCGGCAGCACTATAAGCGGGATTGCCGGCAGCCTTGGCCTTTACTGGTACCGGCGTAGCAGCTGGCTGCTGGCTGCGTTGTGCAGCTTCTGCCTGCGCCTGCAATTGCCGCAAGCGCGCCACATCCGGCCGCAAGCGCACCGCTTCCTTCGCCTGCTGTACCGCCTGTGCATAATCGCCGCGCGCATAGGATTTATAGGCGGCATCCGCCATTTCATATGCAGGCCCGCTCAACGGTAGCTCAGCCTCCTCTGCCGCAACATTCGTGAGCATCCCTGCATTCATCAGCAGCAATAAAAGAAGTTTTGTTTTTTTCATTATTGGCTTTCTTGTGCTGCACGTAAATGACGTTGCTCTTCCACTACCTGTTCAATGACATGACGTTCGATCACACCGCTGGCGACCAGATAGTCACCGATACGCCCATGTTCATCTGGCCGGTAGGCATCCATCGCTGCATCAAATGCAGCTTTCTGCACCAGCCCGCGCTCTATCAGCAGGTCGCCCAGCAGCGGCACACCGGCCACGCCTTCTTGCAAGTTTTTAAAGGCGTCGGCATCACCACTCAACAAACGCAAGCCGGCGGCGATCTCGCTATCCCGTGCAATCCGCTGCGCCGGATCCTGGCCAAACACGATGGAGACTTCCTGCATTTCTTCAGTGCTTAATGGTGCCGCTACCGCCACGAGTGGGCGCTGTCGTACATCGTTGCCGATGTATAGCAAACGCAAGCGCACGCATAATTCCTGAGGGACATAACCGGCATATTTTTCAATCATCCCGGCGTCGATATGCGCACGCGGTACATCCGCCTGGAAGGCGATGGCTTCAGCCAGCGTTTCTTCATCCAGCCAGCCATTCGAAACCAGGATGCGCCCCAAAGGCTTTTCGGTTCGTCCGCGTTCATCCAGGGCATCATTGATTTTCGCTGCATCGACGGCTTGCCACGCGGTCAGCACTTCACCCAGCAACTGGCGCTTCTGTACCAACTGCGAAGTCGACGGAAAATCATGCATGGTCTTGTCCCACACCATGTTTTTCCCCATCAGCAGGTGGCCGGAATACAGCTTCCAGGCGCGGCATACCGCCATGAAGTTAATGCAATTGCCGATCACCATGCGCGGAATCGACATCAGTCCATGCTCCCAGCCATACAGGCGTCGCACAAAATAGAAGCGCTGGATGACACGCAAAGCCAGGGCAAACAGGATGAATTGCGCAACCACTTCCAGCCAGCTGCCGGTGACAAAGAGACTGGGAAACTCCATCGTCCAAATGCCAGCCAGATGTGCCAGGTAAAACAAAATAAACTGGAAGAACAAGACATAGGCGACAACACTGACGATCGAGGTCAGTATGCCTTTACGGTCGCGGAACAGAAGATACTTGTGCGCAATTGAGCCGCGCCAACCCATCTGTTCCCAGTTCTGCATGCTAATACCCAGCACCCAGCGCGCCTTTTGCCGATACGAGGTACGGAAGGTATCGGGGAAAAATTCGCGCACACATAAAGGCATGCGGATGATGCGTTCCTTATCCGGGCCGAGGCCAAACCAGCGTCGACCACGCGTCACGAAATCCACCGGGAACAAGGCAAAGATGGATTTCATCCCCATCGCTGCGAGTCGATTCCCGACGTCGTAATCTTCGGTCAGGCTCTCGGTATTGAAGGGCTGGTTATTGGTAGTCGCCGCCAATGCCAGCAAGGCCCGGCGTGAAAAACAGGTACCGACGCCGGCCGATGGCACGGTACCGGTCACGCTCTCGCGCACCACCAAATCCTTCGCATGCCACTCGGCGAATTCATCCATATAGACGCCTGCCACCAGCTCATACCATTCACGTTCCAGCGAAGCGACCGGCAACTGGATCATGTCCTTGCGCGGCAGCAGGTAGTTGAAGAACTTCAGTTCCAGCGGATGCAGCACATCTTCGCTATCGTGCAGGATCACACCCGCAAACTCTATCCCGGCTTGTTGCTCGTGCAGGAAGATCGCCTGTATCACCCAGTTCAGGCAGTCTGCCTTGCAGGTCGGGCCGTCGTGCGGCACCTCGACGCGGCGCAATTGTTTGTAGCGACGCCGCATGCGTTCCACTTCCTCAATCGTCCTGTGGTCGTTGACGTAAGTCCCGACGAACACAGTGTAGTTGCGGTAGTCGAGCGTCGCCACCATGCTTTCTATCATCTGCGCGATCACATCGTATTCGAGCCAGGCCGGTACCATGATCGCCAGATGCTGTTCGTCACGCTCCTTGATTTGTTCCGGCGTCAACGGACGATAACCTGCCCTGTTCTTGACGGTGAATTTGCGATAAATTTCACGCGTCCAGTACCAGGCATCAATAAATAAATCATCGAAACTGGATATCAGGATGAGTATCGCCACCACGACGGCGATACTCTCCAGTGCGCTGTAGTATTGCGCAAAAAATACCGGCCAAAAGAGTGATGAAGAACTCAAATCACAATCCCTGTTGTGCTTCCAGTGCCTTGCGTTTATTGCGACGTACCTGTGCCACACGCGCCGAAATCAGGATAAAGATGATCACGGCAATCGCCGCCAGCCACCATTCCATATGGCGCTGCCACAGGGATTGCGGATTATCTTCTTTCGCAAAACGACTGTCGGTCGGATCATTTTTGTCGATCTGCAGCACCGGGCCGGCATCGGTCAACACGGCCAGATTGCCATGTGCCAGGCGGAAAGAGCTGCCGATAACAGGCATGCTTTTCCCTACCGTGTAGTAGCGGATACCACTCTGCCCATTGATCTCGGTGACTTCGGCAACGCCGATCCGATCCAGCCCTTTCAATTGCAGGATGGGAGTCTTCTCTGCACCATTCAATACCAGCATGCCGTTATGCTGCTCGGTCGACGCCTTGCCTTCCAGCGGAACGTCCAGCGCGAGGAAAGGCGTAGTCGGCTTGAGCGCCTCGCCTTGCTTCAGTACCTGGAATTGCGTGTGTATCGATGACAAGCCGGCTGCATCAGCGAGGCGTACCGTCATCGGCAGCATCGCCAGCGAGTTCTTCAACCACTCGTCCTTGAGGATGAGTGTGCTTTCCTTCGCATAACGTGCGGCGATGCCGACGAAGTTATTCCCTACCGTCACCTGTTTCAGTTTCAAATGACTGCCGGGGAAAATGGAAACCGGGAAAGGCACCGTGACGTCATGGCAATGTTGTTTGGATGTTTGCCGGATAAACGCAATGCGTATGGTGTTACGCGCTGCCAGTGTGTAATACGGAATATCCACCGCAATCCGGTGCGGCTGCCCGTCTACCGTCATCACATTCGCACCCAGCAAATAATCATTCAGGAAAATGGACACTACCGGCGCCTCACCATTGGTGCCGGGAGCGGCGGAGACATCAAACACGACCTGGCTTGGCAGGCGGCCACTGCCAACCAGTTCGCCAATTTCAAACGTGACCGAACGTTCACTTTTTTCCGCCACTTCCATTGTGCCATTGATCGTGCCGAACTGGCTGAGCAATACGGTAGACGCCTTGGCCCGCAATGCTTCAGCGGTCTCTACCGTCAAATCCCTGGATGCGGCAATCGGACGCCACAAGGTATCGAACATCGCCGCAGCCTTGGTGCCGCCCTTTGCCGATACTGCAATCACCGGGCTCCCGACAAATGATGTCAGGCGTACCTGGTCCGCTGCATTGACCTGATCCAGGATCGCGACATCAGTCTTCAGCCAGTTTTGGTAAACCGCACCGGCATCCGCCGAGCTGGCCTGGATTTCCTCACCCAGTGCATGCATGGCATTACGGAGAATGGTGTTGAGCGCTGCATCGGCCACCATTAAGTCAGCACGGAAAGGGCCTTGATTACCGAGGATAAACAAGGCGGCTATTTCTGCATCATTCTTGATCTTGTATTGCGCCTCACCTCGCATCAGCGAAGCAAACGAGGGGATCCCGCGTAACTCGGGCGGTACGCTGATCGCAGAAAGATCGACTGTATCGCCAACTGCAGGCACCGCCATCCAGCGCGGCTTTTTACCGGCACGTTTCAGTGTCAGGCCCATGCGCCATGCAGTATCGTAAGCCTCTACCGACAAGTTTTTGCCGGATACCAGCAAGACCGGGTTCGGTGGCAAGGCACTCCATGCTGTCGCAATCGACTTGATCGCGCTGCGATCATAGCTATATGTAAAACGTGAACTCGGCTCCACCCTCAAGGCATTCCCTGGCGCACGCTGGTCGGCGCAAATCGCTTCCGACATTACCGAAGACCACTGGATGCCGAAACGTATAAAGCCGTCATTGCGCGCCTGCCCTGCAAGCGCCACACCCTGGCTGAGATCGCCCTGTTCTTCCGCCAGCTTACGCGCGACCACCGGATAGCCGTCGACTGACAAAGCCATCGAAGTACGGCCACCGTCCGCACGCAGATAACTGGCATTGAATTGCAAGGCTGCGTTCATCACCGGCACTCCGGCCGGCACCGGCAGGAATAATTCGCGCTGGCTATCAGCACCGGTGAAAATCAATGGTGCGGTAATGCCCAATTCTTTCAGCGTCACCTGGCGCGTTACCGACTGTTCCGCCGACATTTGCTGGAAGTAGCGCCCTATGCCATCCGCCGACCACGCCTTGTGTGGCAGCGCAGACATGGCCAGCAAAGCCAGCAACGGCAAGAACATGGAAGACGGAGCTTGCGCCCGGATATCTGATTGATTGGGGATGCGATTAAGTACGCGCATAATTTCCTCGGGATAAAAATTCGCTCAGGGATGCATTACCGTCAGCATTAAATTCTTCAAAAGGCTGGCCCTGCAAGGCCCGCACGATACGTGACGAGGCCTGGCCATCACCATAGGGATTCACGACATTCGAAAACTGACTGTATCTTTTGGCGTCATCGAACAGGAAGTTGACTGCATCGACGATGCGTTTTTTGCTGGTACCTATCAGTTGCACGGTGCCAGCCGCCACCGCTTCCGGACGCTCGGTGACATCACGCATGACAAGCACCGGCTTGCCGAGCGACGGCGCTTCTTCCTGCACCCCGCCGGAATCAGTCAAGACTACATAAGACAGCTGCATCAAACGCACAAACTCAAGGTAATCCAGCGGCTCGATCAAATGCACGCGCGGCAGATTCGATAGCAATTGAAGTACCGGGCCACGCACATTCGGATTGAGATGCACCGGATAGACAATGTCGATGTCAGGACGTTCCGCCAGCTTGGCCAGCGCTTCGCAGATATGCGCAAAGCCGTCACCGAAATTTTCGCGCCGATGGCCGGTGACCAGCAGGATGCGGCGCTGCGGTGAAACGAAAGGAAATTTTGCATCCAGCGTGCTACGCAGCTTCGCGTCTTTTTCAAGGCGCTGTGCCGTCAACTGCAAGGCGTCGATCACGGTATTCCCGGTCACGACGATGCGGCCGCCGAGGTTTTCACGCAAGAGATTGTCGCGGGAACTGATGGTCGGCGCAAACAGGAAGTCACTCATGACATCAATCACGCGCCGGTTCATCTCTTCCGGCCATGGTTGTGTCAGGTCACCGGTGCGCAGGCCGGCTTCCACATGCCCGACCTGGATCCGACGATGGAATGCCGCAGTCGCGGCCACCATGGCGGTGCTGGTATCACCATGTACCAGTACACGATCCGGCTGCTCACTTTCGAGGATGGGATCCAGCTTGGCAAAGATGCGCGAACAAAGGGAATTCAGCGATTGGTTCGGCACCATGACATCAAGGTCATGATCGGCCTTGATATCGAACAGGCTCATCACCTGTTCCAGCATGGTTCGGTGCTGACCCGTAATGCACACGACCGAATCAATACCGTTGGCTTGTTCGAGTGCCCGCATCAGCGGTGCCATTTTGATGGCTTCGGGGCGGGTACCGAAAATGGAGAGTATTTTCATGCGCAAACTATCCTTTCTAAAAAATTGCCAGGTGTTAACAGCAATTTATTGATTGGTTTTTAGATTTGCAGCGCTTGAGACTCAGTACTATTTCCCCGTCTTATGCGGAAACAATACTTTCAGACGTATGACCTGATATCAATATTTATAACATGAGTTATAGATTAATTATCAATTAATTTACATATGTCAACTTTTTTGCTTACATCTGTTGAAACGTTTGCACTGTAACAATCGTTGACCAAATCAAAACGTATTCGTTACAGAAATTTATACGCAGCAAGCAAAAAAATGGATTCAAGGCATGCAATGCGCATGTCTGGGAGGAGGAAACGGAGGGCAAAAAAAGCAGGCGCTGAAGTACTTACTTCAGCGATACACCTTGATCAGCGCGCATGCAGCACATTCAGCTTGCTGAGCTTGTCGATGGCAAGATCAAGGAAGGCACGTGACTTCGGTGCCATCAGGCGTGCACTGGGCACAATCAGTTGAACCGGCAAATCAGGCGCATCCAGTTTCGGCAATACCCGCAGCAAGGTGCCGGCCTGCAATTCATCCGCCACCTGGTAAGACAGTACCCGTGCCAGGCCCCGTCCGGCCTTGGCCGCCAGCAATACCGCATCGATTTCATTCACAATCAGGCGCGGTGTCAACGCCACGATTTGTTCACGGCCGTTATGCCGGAAGCGCCACTCCGGTGCTTTCTCGCGGATCGCAGTAAAAATCACATCATGGTGCGCAATATCGGCAATCGATTTCGGCTCGCCGCGGCGCTCGATATAGTCGGGACTTGCGACCAGCACGCTTTGCACTTGCCCGACCCGACGCGCCACCATGCTGGTGTCGGCCAGCGACCCTATGCGTACGCCGACATCTATCCCTTCTTCTATCAAATCCAGGTTGCGGTCATTGGTGATGAGCTCCACACGCATTTCCGGATACTGGTCGAGATAGCTATTGACGATCGGTGCGACATGCCGACGTCCAAACACGACCGGTGCCGTCACCTTCAATGTGCCGCGCAACGGTGCCGAGGCATCTTCCTGTACCGTCTGCTCGTAGTCCGCCAATAGACGCCGCGCCTGCTGCGCCAGGTGCAAACCCGCCTCGGTTGCCACCAGATGCCGCGTGGTGCGCTCGATCAGACGCGTCCCTATACGCTCTTCCAGTGTCCCCAAAGCCCGTGTAATGGCAGGCGGCGAACGTCGGAGTTTACGGCTGGCAGCAACCAGGCTGCCGCTGTCGAGTATCGCGATAAAGATTTCCAGCTCATCCAGGCGGTCCATTTTTATTATTCCTCTTTTTGAAATAGTAAATTTCAATTTCACCTAATTTACATCAATTTACGGAATACATACCATCTAGTCTCCACTTATCCAAAGGAGCATCGTATGAACCAGCCGCTGATCAAGCTTTATGGCGTCCCGCTGTCGGGCCACTGTCATCGCGTCAAACTTTTCCTGCACCTGCTCGGCGTCAAGTACGAGCAAATCGACGCCAACGCCGACGTGCGCGCCACTGCCGAATTCCGCAAACTCAACCCGCTCGGACAAATCCCGGTATTGATCGATGGCGACCTGGCAATCTCGGACAGCAATGCCATCCTGGTTTATCTCGCCAAACGCTACGCCGCCGACAGCACCTGGCTGCCACAAGATGCGATGGGTGCCGCCCAGGTCCAGCGCTGGCTCTCGATTGCCGCGGGAGAATTGCGCTACGGCCCGGCCAATGCACGCATCTATGCTTTATGGAAAATGGGCAAGGATGATCCGGTCCGTGCGGCAGAAATCGGTCGCGATTTGCTCGGCTTCATGAACCAACATCTGGCAAGCCGTGACTACCTCGCAAGCGAATATCCGACAATCGCAGACCTGGCTTGTCATTCTTATGTTGCGCACGCACCGGAAGGCGGCATCCCGCTTGATGAATATCCGGCCGTGCGTGCATGGCTGGCGCGGATAGAGAAGCTGCCCGCCTTTGTCGCCATGCCGCGTTCCGCGATACCGGAAGCAGCATGAACATCCAGCCCGAACTCTTCCATGCGGGCGAGTTGCAAGCCCAAGCCCTGGCCGGCACTGGTACGCCGCCTGCTGCAATACGCAACTTCATGCCGGACCAGCACCGGGAATTCTTTGCGTTGCTGCCGTACACGCTGCTGGCCAGCACGGATGAGCAGGGCTGGCCGATAGCCACGGTGGTGACGGGGCAGCGCGGATTTTTATCGTCGCCGGATGCGGGGCATCTGCAGATAGCAGCTGACGCACACTGGCAAAGCGAAAGTCGTCAACACTTCGTACCCGGTAAAAAAATCGGCATGCTGGGCATAGACTTCAGTACGCGTCGCCGCAACCGGGCCAACGGTATTGTGCAGGACGTCGACGATGCAGGCTTGCACATTCAGGTAAGCCAATCGTTCGGCAACTGCCCACGGTATATACAACTACGTGACGTGAATGAAGTGCACAAGGGCGGTGCAATCCCTGCCACCCGCAAGTTCACCGACCTGGATGCGACAGCACGCGCGTTGATTAGCAAGGCAGACACCCTCTTCATCGCGACCACCTCGGATGCACACGAAAACGACAGGGGCGGACCCGATATTTCGCATCGGGGTGGCATGCCGGGCTTTGTCCGCATCGACGGCAACACGCTGACGGTTCCTGATTTCAATGGCAATCGCTATTTCAATACGCTCGGCAATATGGTGCAGGAACCGCGTGCAGCATTGCTGTTCATCGACTTCGCCAGCGGCACCCTGTTGCACCTGCAAGGCCGCACTGAAATCCTGTGGCAATCGGCGGAAGCAGTAGCGCTGACCGGTGCGGAACGCTTATGGCGCTTTCATATTGAAAATGGCTGGTACAAAAGCAATGCGATTCCACTGCGCTGGACCTTGCGCGAAATAGCGCCGACCACCGCAAGGACCGGCGTCTGGGCGGAAGCACATGGATGAAGCTAAATCGTTTTTGACTATATCGATTTTTGATTGACGCGCTTGCTCAAGTCTTGCGCGCTTTCCTTGCGTTCGCTATAGCGATCAACCAGATAGCCGGCAACATCACGCGTCATCAAAGTGAATTTGAATAGCTCCTCCATCACGTCCACGATACGATCATAGTAAGCGGATGGCTTCATCCTTCCGGCATCGTCGAATTCCAGGAAGGCCTTGGCGACAGACGATTGATTGGGAATGGTGATCATGCGCATCCAGCGTCCGAGGACACGCATTTGGTTCACCGCGTTGAAAGACTGCGAGCCACCTGATACCTGCATCACGGCGAGCGTCTTGCCCTGGGTTGGCCGGACGGCACCCATCGTGAGCGGAATCCAGTCTATCTGTGCCTTGAGGATGGCGGACATTGCACCGTGACGTTCTGGTGAACACCAGGCCATACCTTCCGCCCACTGCGCCAGCTCGCGCAACTCCTGTACCTTGGGATGCGACTCGCTTGCGCCATCCGGCAAAGGCAAACCACGCGGATCGAAAATCCTGACTTCCCCGCCCATCGTTTCGAGAAGTCGTGCCGCTTCCAGCGTGACGAGGCGGCTATACGAGCGTACGCGTACCGAGCCATACAAGAGCAGGAAGCGCGGGCGATGCTGCAAGCGATCTGCCCGCGCAAAAACAGCGGTATCCGGCTTGTGAAACAAGTCGTCAACAATATTCGGCAAACCGTCCGTCAGATAAGAAACACGTTGGCCGTGTTCATCAATCACCAGCTCTCCATCTTCCTTGATGAAGGCCTTGGCCGGAGACGGCGGTAACAGATCCAATACCAATTCGGAAGGACGGCACAGGCGTGTGCCCACAGGCGTGATGACGAAAGGCCGGTTTATCAAAATCGGATGCGCAATCATCGCGTCCAGCAGTGCATCGTCACCCAGTGCCGGATCATCAAGTCCCAGCTCCGCATATGGAGTGCCTTTTTTGCGCAGCGCATCCCGCACCGTGAGTCCGGCGTTTTTTATCATCAGGCTCAATTCGTCGCGCGCAGGCGGTGTGCGCAGGTATTCGACAATTTCCGGCTCAATATCGAGATGCCTGATCAGTGCGAGTGTGTTGCGTGAGGTACCGCAATCGGGGTTGTGAAAGATTTTGACGTGCATATTCATATCTCTATCGGGAAAGTAAAGGATAGGCGTGCTTTGCAAACTTCATCACAAGCCCAGTCGCACAGCCAAAGCGCAAAGTGTTACCAGCAATACCGGCAAGGTCAGGATTGCGCCGATACGGAAGTAATAGCCCCAGCTGATTTTGATATCTTTGCTCGCCAGCACATGCAACCACAGCAGCGTTGCCAGGCTGCCGATAGGCGTGAACTTAGGACCGAGGTCACTGCCGATTACATTGGCGTATACCATGGCCTCCCGCACCAGGCCTTCGGCATTGCTGGCATCGATGGAAAGTGCTGCGACCAGCACCGTCGGCATATTGTTCATGACCGAAGAAAGCAGTGCAGTCAGGAAGCCGGTACCCAGGGCGGCGCCCCATACGCCATAGCGTGCAAATACATTGAGCAGTTCAACCAGATAATCTGTCAGTCCGGCATTGCGCAAGCCGTAGACGAGCAGATACATACCCAGGGAAAAGAAGACAATCTGCCATGGTGCATCGCGGACCACTTCACGGGTCGAGATGAGGTGCCCCCTGCCCGCCACCACCAGCAGTATCAATGCACCTGCCGCGGCCACCACACTAATCGGCACGCCCTTGTCCTCCAGCCAAAAGAAGCCGACCAGCAACAAAGCCAACACCCACCAGCCGGCAGTAAAGGTCGCTGCATCGTGAATGGCACTGCGCGGTTCAGCCACATCATCCAGCGCATAGCTGGCCGGAATGTCGCGTTTGAAGTAATACAGCAAGACCAGCAAGCTCATGCCGACAGACACAAGGTTCACCGGCAACATGACGGCTGCATACTCTGCAAAGCCGAGTTTGAAATAATCGGCCGAGACAATATTGACCAGATTGGAAACGACCAAAGGCAGGCTGGCGGTATCTGCAATAAAGCCCGCGGCCATCACAAAAGCCAGCGTGGCGCGCGCTGAAAATTTCAATGCCAGCAGCATCGCAATCACGATGGGTGTCAGTATCAGAGCGGCACCGTCATTGGCAAACAAGGCGGCTACGACCGCACCGAGCAAGATCAACAGCACGAATAACTTGCGACCACTACCACCGCCCCAACGCGCAACATGTAATGCAGCCCAGGCAAAAAAACCTGCCTTGTCGAGCAACAGGCTAATGATGATGATGGCGATGAAGGTAGCGCTGGCATTCCAGACGATATGCCATACCAGCGGGATATCCGTGAGCTGGATCACGCCCAGCAGCAGCGCAGCCACCGCGCCGCCCATCGCACTCCAGCCTATGCCGAGGCCACGCGGCTGCCAGATAACAAGTGTCAGCGTAAGGAGGAAAATCAGTAAGGCAACAAGCATGGAACTCTCTCCAGCCTTTCAATAAAAGCGGTCAACAGTTGCCTTGTTCGGTGCAGACAGTCTGGCCCGCAGGCGTGCAGGGATTACCACCACAGCAGTTTTCTGTCAGGTAAGCGAGCACACCATTCATGACCTCGAAGTTGGCCGATGAGATCAGCGAACGACCAGAGCGCTCCTGCCTGATCAGGCGCGCATGGATCAATTCCTTGAGATGAAAAGTGAGTAACGACGGCGCGACGTCCAGATGCCTGGCGATATCACCCGCCGACATGCCGGCAGGGCCGGCCTGCACCAAAGCACGAAATATGGCGAGTCTGGTTTCTTGCGCCAGGGCGGCGAGAGCGAGAACAACGTCTTTATTTTCCATATTTCAATGATAATTGAAATATTATGTTTGCACAAGTCAACGGAAAACACCGGTACAGCCTTAAGGGGCTGTGCCGATAAACTTCATATGCAACAAGGGAAAAGGATTGCCCTGCCCGTCGACTGCGGAACGGCCTGTGACCTGGAAGCCAACGCGTTGATAGAAACCGAGCGCTTGCGGGTTTTGCTCATTCACATCCAATTCATGCGCAGCCATGATAGCGACCGCATACTCGATGAGCGCCCTGCCGACGCCCTTGCCACGACTGCCGGGTGCGATGAACAGCATTTCAATCTTGCCGTTTAATGCACCTATGAATCCGAGTATCGTGCCGTGCTCGTCACGGTAGGCGCGCAAGGCCATCAAGGGTAAATAGTCGTTCAATACCTTGGGCTTGAGATCCTGGATATCTGCTTCACCCAGGAAGTCATGCGTCGCCCGAACCGACTGCTCCCAGATTTCTGTCAGCAGCACAAACTCGCTGCCATCCACTTTTGAAATATTCTTGTTCATATTAAATCTGCACGTGCCAATTTACGGTCGTATAAGTACACCGTTCCCGCCAATAGCGTCAGCAACACACCGGCAACACAGATCGCATGCCAGCCACCCAAACGCCATGCCAGTGAACCCAGTGCCGAACCCGATGCAGCACCGATAAAGTAACTCGTCATATACACGGCATTGAGCCGTGAACGCGCTTGCGGCTCCAGTTGCAAGACCACGTTTTGATTCGTGATGTGCAAACCCTGCAAAGCCAGATCGATGATTAGCATGCCCACCAGGAACCATATCAGGCTGGTGCTGCCCAGCCAGAAGCAAGCCCACGCCAGCAAGAGCAGGAACAGGCAGCCGATGCTGGTCACATGTCCCATTCCCTTATCCGCCATCCGCCCGGCCACACTCGCCATCAGCGCACCCGCAATCCCGACCAAACCGACCAGGCCGATGCTGGCATCGCTCAAGCCATGGTTCGGTCCGGACAATAACAAAGCCATCGTTGAAAACAGCACGCTCACCGAAGCGAAAGTCAAAGCCCCCATCAGTGAACGGCTGCGCAAGCGCGGGTAACGTCCTATCAATGCCGTCATCGAACGCAAGACCTGCAGATAGCTGACCTGCGCCGGATTACGTGATGGTGGCAACAGATACCACAGTGCCAAAGCGACCAGCAGCATGATGACACCTGCCACCCGATACACCGTGGTCCAACCACCCAGCTCTGACAATAAGCCGGCCACACTGCGGGCAGTCAGGATACCAATCAGCAAACCGCTCATCACCAGGCCAACTGCACGCCCGCTACGCGCCGGATCGGACAAGGTCGCCGCCATCGGCACCATGATTTGCGCCGCTACCGAAAACAAACCGGCCATGATGATGCCGGTTGATAGCATCGTGATATTGAAAGCAAAACCGCTGATGAATTGACCGGCCGCCGCCAGCAACATCAAGGTAACCGCCAGGCCACGCCGCTCCAGCTTGTCACCTAGCGGAACCAACAACACCAGGCCGAACGCATACGAGACTTGCGCCATCGTCACCGTCAATGCCGCAGTGGTTTCACTAACGTTAAGGCTGAGCGCAATCGAACGCAACAGCGGTTGATTGAAGTAGTTGCCACCGGCGCAGAGGCCCGAAGCCAGCGCCATCAAAAGCAGGGCTGAAGTGGCCAGGTATTTGGGCGGAGCTACAGGAACGGCGACAGGAGAATGAGGATCAGGCGTTGACATGGCAGAAGCTTAAAGGAAATCCGGAAAGCTTGTCAGCGGCTGTAAATAAGCAGCATCCAGACAAATCCCCGGCCGATATCCGCTTGCCAAGAGACAGAGTGAAATTTACTTGATACGCTGCTTTTCCAGCTTGCGCGCCAACGTCCGCCGGTGCATGCCGAGGCGACGTGCCGCTTCCGAAATATTGAAATCGGTTTCCACCAATACTTCGTGGATGCGTTCCCATTCCAGCGTCTTGATCGAGGTCGAGCGATTGCTCACTTCAATCTCGACAACACCGGCCACATGACCGAAGGCGGCTTCAATATCATCGGTATTCGAAGGTTTGGCAAGGTATTGGCAGGCACCGAGCTTGATCGCTTCAACCGCCGTGTTGAGGCTGGCAAAACCGGTCAGCACCACGATCAACATCGCCGGATCATGCTTGTGCAACATCTGTACACAAGCCAGGCCGGAAGTATTTCCTTCCAACTTGAGGTCGACTACCGCGTAGCCGGGATTATGCTCACGCAGCAATGCGCTGGCGGCCTCCAGGTTGGCGGCCAAAAGCACGGTATAACCGCGCCGTTCAAAGGAACGTCCCAGCGTGCGGGCAAAAGCCGCATCATCTTCAATGATCAGCAATAAACGGTTATCAGCCGACATCTTCATCATCCTCGTCGAGACTGATAGCGGAGAGTGGCAATGTCAGCTCGACTGCCGCCCCACCCTCTGCGCGGTTACGGGCGGCAACAGTGCCACCCAGCTTGCGTGCAACATTCACGACCAGGAATAAACCGAGGCCGCTGCCGGGCCGTCCCTTGGTCGATTGATAAGGCTTGCCTATCTGCGACAACATGCCTGGTGCAAAGCCGGGGCCGGCATCGGTAATCAGCAAGGTCAGCAAATCTTCCTTGCGCGATACTTCGAGGCTCAACCAGTGCGGCGATGCCTCGACCGCATTATCCAATACATTGCAAATCATTTGCTTGAGAACGGAATCAAACACCACCGGAATATCCTGCTCTATCCGGTTCTTGTATTCAAAGCTGGTAATCGCACGACTATGGCGCCACTCTTCCGCCAAATCGTTGAGGAAGGTACTGAGCGTGGTTTTTACCGACGACTCGCCGCGCGCTTCACCAGCCGATAACAGGATGCTGCTGACGATCGCCTTGCAGCGTTTCAGCTGCGTTTCCATCTCGATGATTTCATCCTGCAGTTCAGGGTTATTGCTGAACTCCGGCATGCGGCGCCAGTCACCGAGGATCACCGACAAGGTCGCCAGTGGTGTCCCCAATTCATGTGCGGCGCCGGAAGCCAGCAAACCCATGCGGACGATATTTTCCTCTTCCGCCGCGCGCTTGCGCAAGTCCGCCAGTTGCGCATCGCCAGCGCGCAGATTGCGGTTAATTCGCGTGATAAAGAAGGCCAGCAGGATCGCATTCAGCGCAAAGCAAATCAGCATGCCTTGCACATACATGCTGAAGAAACGGTATTCGTGATCGTAAGGCAATGTCAGCGGACTGGACAGGATGGACAAGGCAACCAGGCAGGCACTGGTAATGGCAACGATGATCCAGGTGGACCATGCTTCCAGCAATACCGCGCTGAGGATGACCTGCAACAGGTACAGGAAAATGAAAGGATTGGTGGTGCCGCCGCTCAGGTAAAGCTGGGCCGTGAGGATGCCGACGTCAACCAGCAAGGCGAGGAATAATTCACTGTTGGAAACACTGGGACGTTCATGCCAACGCAGGTGGCTGGCAATATTAAAGGCCACCAGGCAAACCAGGACCTCCAGCATATGCCGTACCGGCAATTCGATGCCGAAGCCAAGGGTGACCACCGCTATCGTTGTGATTTGTCCGACGACGGCGATCCAGCGCAGTTGTATCAACTGCTGCATATTCTTGTGACCGACGGAGTTTTCGCCATCCGTGGTCGCCCAGCGTTCTTTTAACGCATCTTTACTCACTGGAGCTTCGGTTTTTCCCACCATCTTCAGTATCTCGGTCTATACGGTCGGCACTGGTGGCGCGCACTTTGCGCTCTTCACGCCGGAGCCAAAAAGCCGCGCCTGCCACCATCAAGGCAAGAGCATACCAAGTAAGTGCGTAGACGAGATGGTTATTGTGAAATGAGATGACCGTTAAACCACCAACCGGCTCTGCCAACGCCGGGTCTGTGGCTGGCTTGGCAACAACTGCCTTGCCGGCTTCTGCATCAATGAAATAGGGCGCGACCGGTGCCAGCTTGTGCTGTGTCGCGATGGCTTGCACATCCCGCGAATACCAGCGATTGGCCGCTGGGTCGTTATGCCGCAGGAAGCCACCACCCGGTTCGCTGATACGCAGCAAGCCGCTTACCGTCTGCACCTCATCCGGCGTGCCGACTGATGGCGTAGCGCGTTCGGGGATATAACCGCGGTTAATCAGGACGATATTGCCATCGGTCGTACGCAAGGGTGTTAACACCCAGAAACCGGCACCCAATTCGGTGACGGCCTGCACCTTGACCGACTGTTCATACAGGTAGCTACCGCTGACGCTGACATGGCGATATTCATCATTGGCCGCATTGATTTGCGACCATTGCTCAGGCCCCGGTGCCGGTGTGGCCGCAGCATGCACCCGCTGTTCGACACGCTCGATCAGCGCCAGCTTCCATTGCAGGCGATATACCTGCCAGGTACCCAGCGCGACCAGTCCGGTGAACAGGACGAGCGCGATCACGGCCAGTACCGCCAGGAAGGTACGTGAACGAAAAAGCGGCCCGGCTTCCTTCGAAACCGAGCCGCTTGTCTGTACAGACTTATCAGTCATTACCGATGATTCATCTGATGAGTTGCTTCCGGCATCGTGGTCGATGAGGTGTGCAACTCATGTGTAGGATCGCTCAGATGCGGCATCATGTTGTGGTTCATGTGGTACATGACCCAGATCGAACCAGCCAGCATGATCACGACAACCATGATCGTGAAAATCAGGCCCAACATCGACCAGCCACCTTCCGACTTGGTGTTCATGTGCAGGAAGTAAACCATGTGCACAACGATCTGAACTGCAGCAAAACCGAGGATGACGAATGCGGTCGTGCTGGAGCTGTCAAATACCTTGCCCATGACCAGCCAGAATGGAATCGCCGTCAGGATCACCGACAGGATGAAACCGATGGTGTAGCTCTTCAGGCTGCCGTGGGCGTGGCCATCGTCGTGGCCATGACCATGGCCGTGGTCGGCGCCATGTGCGCCGTGTGCGTGATGATCGCTCATGGCAACACTCCCATCAGGTAAACAAAGGTAAATACACCGATCCAGATCACGTCCAGGAAATGCCAGAACATCGACAGGCACATCAGGCGACGACCGTTTTCAGGAATCAAACCGTGACGTTTCAACTGGAACATCAGCGTGATCAACCAGATGATACCGAAGGTCACGTGCAGACCGTGGGTAGCAACCAGGGCAAAGAAGGAAGTCAGGAACGCGCTGCGTTGCGGGCCTGCACCTTCATGGATCAGGTGGCTGAACTCATACAGTTCCAGTGCCAGGAAGGCTGCACCCAGCAAACCGGTGATAGCCAGCCAGATCATGGTGGCTTTCAGGCGTTTGCGTTGCGCTTCCAGCATCGCGAAACCATAGGTAATCGACGACAACAGCAGGAACGCTGTATTCGCCGCAACCAGTGGCAGGTCAAACAGTTCAGCACCGGTAGGACCGCCTGCGTAGTTGCGACCCAATACTGCATAGGTTGCGAACAGACACGCGAAAATCAGGCAGTCGCTCATCAGGTAGAGCCAGAAACCCAGCAAAGTGCCGTTTTCCGGATGATGCTCTTGCACGTAGTAACGCGCGCTCGGGTCAGCGCTCAGAGCGCTCGAATTTGCGGTAATTTCAGACATGGCTTTCCAACAAGCGAGTGCGAAGATTTTCGGTACGGGCTACTTCTTCCGCCGGGATGTAATAATCGCGTTTGTAATTAAAGGTATGGATGATGATCACTGCCAGCAGGACAACGAAGCTCACACCAGCCAACAGCCACATTTGCCAGATCAGGCAGAAACCAATCGCTGCGCTGATGGCCGAAATGATGAAGCCAGCACCAGTGTTCTTCGGCATATGGATCGCGGTGAAGCCTTCCAGCGGACGCTTGTAACCATTCTTCTTCATGTCAGCCCAGGTGTCGTTATCGTGGACCTTGGGTGTGAACGCGAAGTTGTAGTCTGGTGGTGGCGACGAAGTCGACCATTCCAGCGTACGGCCATCCCATGGATCACCAGTCACATCGCGCAATTCATGACGACGGCGGAAGCTGACGTAGAACTGGATCAGCATCGAAGCGATACCAAGCGCGATCAGGACTGCACCAAACGCAGCAACCTGGAACCAGATTTGCAGCGATGGATCCTGGAATTGGCTCATACGACGGGTGACACCCATCAGGCCGAGGATGTACAGCGGCATGAAAGCCATCCAGAAACCGACGATCCAGAACCAGAACGAGCATTTACCCCAGAACACGTCGAGCTTGTAGCCGAATGCTTTCGGGAACCAGTAGTTAATACCTGCGAACAGACCAAACAACACACCACCGATAATCACGTTATGGAAGTGAGCGATCAGGAACAGGCTGTTATGCAATACGAAGTCGGCTGGTGGTACCGCCAGCAGAACGCCGGTCATACCGCCGATCACGAAGGTGATCATGAAGCCGATGGTCCACATCATAGGCAGTTCGAAACGGATACGGCCACGGTACATCGTGAACAACCAGTTGAAAATCTTCGCGCCGGTAGGGATCGAGATAATCATCGTGGTGATACCGAAGAAGGAGTTGACGCTGGCCCCGGAACCCATGGTGAAGAAGTGATGCAGCCACACCAGGTAAGACAGGATGGTAATAACCACGGTCGCGTACACCATCGAGGTGTAACCGAACAGGCGCTTGGCCGAGAAGGTCGATACCACTTCCGAAAACACGCCGAACAATGGCAGGATCAGGATGTAAACTTCAGGATGTCCCCAGATCCAGATCAGGTTGACATACATCATCGCGTTGCCGCCCAGATCATTCGTGAAGAAGTTGGTGTCCAATACGCGATCCAGTGTCAGCATACCGAGCACTGCGGTCAGCACAGGGAAAGCAGCAACGATCAGAACGTTGGTACACAGTGCGGTCCAGGTGAACACCGGCATCTTCATCATGTCCATGCCAGGCGCACGCATCTTGACGATGGTGACAATCAGGTTGACGCCCGACAGCAACGTCCCGACACCGGCAATCTGTAATGACCAGATGTAGTAATCAACCCCGACATCCGGACTCGCCAAAATACCCGACAGCGGCGGATATGCCAGCCAGCCGGTTTTCGCGAATTCACCAACGAACAGCGAAGCCATCACCAGGACAGCACCGAAGGTGGTCATCCAGAAGCTGAAGTTATTCAGGAATGGGAAAGCCACGTCGCGCGCACCGATTTGCAGTGGCACTACGTAGTTCATCAAACCGGTCACCAGCGGCATCGCCACGAAGAAAATCATGATCACGCCGTGCGCGGTGAAAATCTGGTCGTAGTGATGTGGTGGCAGGAAGCCCGGATTGTCGCCGAAAGCAATCGCTTGCTGGGCGCGCATCATCAATGCATCGGCAAAGCCGCGCATCAGCATGATCAAACCGAGGATCATGTACATGATGCCGATTTTCTTGTGGTCGATGCTGGTGATCCAGTCGCGCCACAAAGTGCCCCACAGGCGGAAGTAAGTGATGCCACCGAGAACAGCGATGCCACCGAGGATAACCATTGCAAAGGTTACCAGCAGGATAGGCTCATGGAATGGAATCGCGTCCCAGCTCAGACGGCCGAAGATAAGCTTCGTCAGATCAGTATGGTCTTGCATTAGTTACTCTTCAATAAATTGGTGGACGGAGTGCATACCGCTGCATCGATTTCAGCCAGTACTGTCTTTTCGTCTCTGAGGAAATTCCGGGCTGCAGCCTGAACCTTCATGCGATTCGCATCTTCGTGCATGATTTTGTTCATGCAGACGGTGCCTTCGGCCACGCAGCGATTCAACACGGCGTGATACAGATCCGGCGCTACTTTGCCGAAGTGACGTACCGGCTCACGTTCGCTAGGCTGTTCCAGTTGGGTATATACCGCACGGTCCAGGGTCGAGCCGTTTTTCTTCGCATCCTTGACCCACTGGTCAAAGTCAGCCACATCCATGCCGTGATACTTGAAGCGCATGTGCGAGAAGCCTGCACCACTGAAGTTCGCGGAGAAACCGTCGAAAGTGCCTGGCTCATTGATAACTGCATTGAGCTGGGTTTCCATACCCGGCATTGCATAGATCTGGCCAGCCAGTGCAGGAATATAGAAGGAGTTCATGACTGTCGATGCCGTAATCTTGAAGCGGATAGGCACGTCAACAGGTGTCGCCAATTCATTGATAGTCGCAATACCTTGTTCCGGATAGATGAACAACCACTTCCAGTCCAGCGCCACAACTTCAATCGTCAACGGCTCGGCAGCGGCCGAAATCGGACGATTCGCATCCAGGCGGTCGAGCGGGCGGTATGGGTCCAGCTTGTGGGTGCTGATCCAGGTAATCAGGCCCAATGCGATAATGATGAGCAGTGGAGCGCCCCAGATCACTAATTCGAGTTGGGTCGAGTGATCCCAGTCGGGGTCGTATTTGGCTTCGGTGTTGCTCTTGCGATAGCGCCAGGCGAACAAAATCGTCAGGGCGATGACAGGAACAATAATCAACAACATGAGTAGCGTGGAAACAACGATCAGTTGTCCCTGCTGAGCGGCAATGTCACCTGATGGATTCAATACTACCCAGTCACATCCGGCCAGCAATGTGAGTGGTAATAGCATTAATCCGCGACGAGTTATCAAAGAAGTCATTCAATGCATTACGGAGGTTGGGAGATCGTGCTAATGTAATACAAACAGCGCGCGTTGCCGATTGGACGTTTTGTCCCACCCTACGGGTAAGGGACTTGTGGTGTGGGGCAGCGTCAGCGCGTTGATCAACATGATTGGAGACAAATTATGGCCACCACGTATGACACCGGACTTCCAGATGACTCCAAACTTGCCTCACCAGGTAATGGCCCCAGACTGGTCAACACTCGCGGCGGACATATCGCCCCCGGGGAAATTGCCATTGGTGTAGTGATTGGTCGCGCATCAGAGTATTTCGACTTCTTTGTCTATGCCATCGCCTCTGTGCTGGTATTCCCATCCGTATTCTTTCCATTTGCACAACCCCTCGAAGGCACGCTGTACTCATTCACCGTGTTCGCCTTTGCCTTCCTGGCGCGACCGCTGGGGACTGTTGCATTTATGGCAATTCAACGCAGGTTTAGCCGCGAAGCCAAGCTGACGCTGGCGCTGTTCCTGCTCGGTTTCTCTACTGCCGGTATCGCTTTCCTGCCAAGTTATGCGCAATTGGGCATGAGCGCCATCCTTTTCCTGTCGCTGTTGCGTATCGGTCAAGGCATTGCGCTCGGCGGCTCATGGGATGGCCTGCCATCACTGTTGGCGCTGAATGCACCGCAAAACCGTCGTGGCTGGTATGCGATGCTGGGGCAACTGGGCGCACCGGTCGGTTTCCTGATCGCGGCCGGACTGTTCTCTTTCCTGTTGTCGGAACTGTCGCGTGCCGACTTCCTCGAATGGGGCTGGCGTTATCCTTTCTATGTCGCGTTCGCAATCAATGTAGTGGCATTGTTCGCCCGCCTGCGCCTGGTTTCCACACCGGAGTACTCACGCCTGCTGGATGAACAGGAACTGGAACCGGTCAGCGCTACTGAAATCGTGCAAAAGCAAGGTCGCAACCTGATCATCGGTGCACTGGCAGCATTGGCCAGCTATGCGCTGTTCCATCTGGTCACGGTATTCCCGCTGTCCTGGATCAGCCTGTATTCGGACCGCTCGATCAGTGCCTTCCTGCATGTACAAATGATGGGCGCGGCACTGGCGGCCGTTGGTGTCGTCATCTCCGGCCTGATTGCCGATCGCTTCGGCCGTCGCACCACGCTGGGTACCTTGGCTTGCCTGATCGCGATCTTCAGCGGTTTCGTGCCGATGCTGCTCAATGGCGGCACCCGTGGTGAAGACCTCTTCATCCTGATCGGCTTCGCGCTGCTCGGTTTGTCTTACGGCCAGGCGGCTGGTGCGGTTTCGGCCAACTTCCATGCCAAATACCGCTACACCGGCGCAGCCCTCACCTCCGATCTGGCTTGGCTGGTTGGTGCTGCATTTGCACCGCTGGTCGCACTCGGACTGTCGGCGCACTTCGGCCTCGGTTATGTCAGCCTCTATCTGTTGTCCGGCGCAGTTGGTTCGCTGGCGGCCTTGAGCCTGAACCGGGCACTGGAAATCAAGAACTAGTATTTAAGTAAGGCACGAAAGTGCCGACAAATAAAAAGGGCGGACATTCAATAATGTCCGCCCTTTTTTATTACGCTCATTCCATCAATTTTTCGTATCGTCACCGGCACTGATAAAGCGCTTACGCATAGGCAGCAATATAAACTTGGCCGCAATACCGGCGCCTATCGTAACGACCGCCGCAACTATAAATACCCGGTTCCAGTTGCCACCCGCCGCCAGCACCGATGCCAATGGCACCATCAGTGCCGCCACACCTTTTGCCGTATATAAGGTCCCGGCATTCGCGGTCGCATACTTACTACCAAAGGTATCACCACAGATCGCAGGGAAAATCGAAAAGATCTCGCCCCAGAACATGAAGATCAAGGCAGCGAAGGTAATGAACAGATATGGATTGTGGCCATACTGCATCAAGCCGAGCAAAGCCAGGCCCTCGCCTATGAACACCAGGAACATCGTATTTTCACGGCCTATCTTGTCCGAGATAAAGCCGCATAAAGGACGCGTCAAACCATTGGCTACATTGTCTATCGACAGCGCCAGCGTGAGCAAAGGCAGCGTCACGCCAAACATCGTCATTGGCGTAGAACTAATGCCGAAATCATGCGCAATCGGTCCGAGTTGCGCGGTCGCCATTACGCCGCCCGCCGCTACCAACACATAGATCACATAGATTAACCAAAACACCGGCTTGGTCAGCATTTGGCGTGTGGTGTAATCAACTTTCGATACATTGGCTACTTTGCTTTGTGCATGTTTAGGTGCCTGTGGCCGCACCAGCAACAGTGCCAGAATGAAAATCGCCACGCCTTGGATAATGCCGAAAGTCAGGAAAGTCTTTTCGTAGCCGGCACTGCCTATCATGTTCGCGATAGGAATCACGGTCACCGCAGCGCCCGCGCCAAACCCGGCGGCAGTGAGGCCGGCAGCCAGGCCACGCCGGTCGGGAAACCACTTCAGCGCATTACCGACGCAAGTACCGTAAACGCAACCGGCCCCGATACCGGAGACCACCGCCGCTGCATACAGCATGGTGAGGGAATCGGCATAACTATTCATGATCCAGCCCAGGCCGGCAAAGATAGCTCCACCAGCCACCACCGGACGCGGGCCAAATTTATCGCCGAGCCAGCCTTCGATCGGCACCAGCCAGGTTTCAATCACGATGAAAATGGAAAATGCGAGCTGGATGGAAGCAGTACCCCAGTGATGCTTGCTTTCCATCGGCTCGACAAAAAGAGTCCAGCCGTACTGCAAATTAGCGACCAGGCCCATACACAAGATCCCGATGACCAGTTGCATCCAGCGATTCTTGTAGCCCTTGACCTGGTCGGAGTCCAGCGTATCTGCGGGGGAGTTAAGCGTATCCGTTTGAGCATTTGCCATTTTTATTACCTCTTGAAAGGGTTTTGAAATTTGCAGCGGCCGAACCTGGACTAGCCTGCCCTGAATGAAGCGGGCATCTACGATCGATAAGATCGATTATTCAGAAATTAATTCAATAAACACTACAGCTAAAAGACAGGCAAAGAGTATGCCGATGCAATATGACCAGCCGGTTAAGATCCAAATAAGATCCAAACAAGGCCCAAATGCCAACGGCCGCAAATGCGGCCGTTGTTAGGAAAGGAGGTGGCTACGCCTACCCTGCTAGCCGAGCAACCATACAGCACCCAGCAAGACGGCCAGGCCGGTGGCGACCTTGCCCATCAGGACGGTCCGTTGTGGTGCATAAGTCAGTAAAAGCACCAGCAGCAAGGCACCTACCGTCATGGTTCCCAGGCATAACACCGAGCCTACGGTCCAGCCCTGCAACTGGATGCTAATCGCATAAGTAACAAGCAAAGCCAGCGTTCCCAGCATCCGATACAGATTGCGTTCGCGCTGCTGCGGCTCTTTGCCGCGACCATGTATATCTGCGTAATGCCGGTCCATGCCCAGGCTGAGCGCAGTCCAGCCGCCATAAGACAGTGCCAGTGCTGCTATGAATCCAAACATGCTCATACCGCCTCCTGCATAGGGCGATCGCTATCGCCCCTTTCGAGCGCTTTTTCTACTGCTTTTGCCTTGGCTACCGGTTTCTTTTGCGCCAGTCGTTTCGCCGCATAGATCAGGGACAAGCCAAAGCCGAGCGCAAACAAATCAAAACCTGCCACCGCCCATGGACCTTTGCCCTGCAACAGGGTCACGCCCAGATGCGAGTTGGTGGTAAATACATTCAGTACCGGTATCAGCGCAAACAGCAAGCCGCCTGCAGTCAGCTGCCATTGCCACATGCGGCGATTCGGGCGGATATGCGCGAGCACTGCAGCCGCGCCCCAGGCAATAAAGAACCAGCTGATTTCGGTTTCAATCCGCTTTTCGATACCGACCGCCAGCAGGCGATTCGCCCAAAAATAAGCGGCCAGCGCAATCGGCAAGCCGGCAATCGCGCCAATATTCAAACCGTCGACCAAGCGCAAGCCAAAGCCGACACGCCCGCCTTTAGCCAATACCTTCGCGTAGCTTTGTCGCTTCTTGACCGCCCACAGCAAGGCACCGGTCGCCACCATCGCGCAACCTGCAAGTCCGCACAGGAAGAATAAAGTACGCAATAAAGGATTGGCGAAGTCGGCCACATGCAAACCGTAGAGCACGCCGCGTGCTTCGACCGCAGTACTCGTCTCGTCACCTATGGAAGAAATGAAAGCACCGCTTACACCGTCAAACTGCATTGACTGGCGTGTATTCGACAACTTGGTTTCAGGTTCACGCGTGATTTGAATGGTCGCATTCGCATCGCCCGGATTATTCACCGTTACGCGACTGACCTGTCCGCCATTCCAGTGTTTTTCAGCCTGCACCAGCATCGGCCCAATCGGGGCCAGTGGCGCGGCCTTGTTGGCCGGCTTTTTATTTTCCGCCTGGCGGAACGCTTCTGCAGTAAAGGCTTTTTCATCGCCCTTGTACGCCGATTGCACGCCGAACGGCATATACAAAAACATCAGCGTTACCAGCCCGGTATAGGTAATCATCAGGTGATACGGCAAGGCCAGTACCGCCACGGCATTGTGTGCATCCAGCCATGAGCGCTGGCCCTTCTTCGGTCGGAAGGTGAAGAAATCCTTGAAAATCCGTTTGTGCGTAATCACGCCGCTGACGATGGCCACCAGCATAAACATCGCACAGAAACCGATGATCCAGCGCGCCCATATCGCCGGCATGTAATGCAAATCGTAATGCAGGCGATAGATAAATTCACCACCGCGCGTTTCGCGTACTTCGGCCAGGCGTTCACCGGTAGCAGGATTCAATTGCGCGCGTTCGAGTTTGCCACGACCTTTTTTACCCGGTTCAGGCTGTCCGATCCAGGTCACGTTCAAAGCCTGGTTGCGTTCGTCCGGCAAGGTAATAAACCAGCGCGACGCACCGGCCGCTTCTTTTTCCAGCATGCGTACCGCGTGGTCTATCGCCTGTGCTGCCGGCACCGGCGTCGCTGCCGCCGCATGCAATTCCGGCTTCATCCACAGCGTAATCTCGTCACGGAAATACGAAGCGGTCCCCGCAGTAAAAACCAGGAACAAGACCCAACACACCAGCAAACCTGACCAGGTATGCAACCACGCCATCGACTGGCGGAATCCTTCTTTCATGCGAAGCTCCGATGTGCCAGCAAACCCAATCCGAGGATGGCAGCAGGTAACACGATACCGATCCAGGCGCGGAATGCATTGCGCGCGGCAAACACCCACAACACCGCGCAGGTATAGACGGTAAAAGATAATAAAGTCGCCGTCAGCACGGCATCGATCCGCACCATGGGCAAAATGACCGCCAGCAAGGCGGTCGCCAGCGCCGTCACCGCGTAGCCACCAAGGATGGCGGCTACGGCGCGTGAGGCAACGCCCAGACGGTATTGCAATTCTTCGTTCAGTTTCATCTGTTTGAAATTACTTGTATTGCACGGCCCATTGATCAAGATTCGGCCATATAGGGCAATAACATTTGCCTGCTCGGCAAACATGATCGGCAAGACGGCACTCGCCCAAAACGGAAACATTTTAATCGATAATGATTATCATTAACAGTGGTAAATGCCTGATATACGAATTATTGTTGCTTTTTAATAAGCATCCAGGGGGCCGGGCATGCAGGCGGGAGAAACCGGGAGGTGGGAATATCAGGCAAAGGTGGAGACACGCGGCAGGCACTCCCCTGCCATGAAGGGAATGCGAAGCCGGGGAATTTGCAGTGGAATCAGGCCGGATCGTGTAGCAGCACAGGGGACAGTGAAAGCCCGGCAGCCTTGCCGGTCGCAACGACCTTCCTATCAATACGCGGACTGTCAAATTGCATCACACCACCACGATCATCATGATGTGCAACCATCCGACGCTCGGTCTGCAATTGCGCCAGCTCGGGTTCCGGCAATTTCGAATAGGAAGCTAGGTCCGCCACTGCCACCGCAAATGGCCAACGGCGACGGTTCAGGTTGCGGAAACGGAAGTACTCGATCGCCGCCCATAACAATAATGAACCGGACAGCGCGATCACGATCAGGGCATAGGACACCGTCAAATGCCGCACATTGAGCATATCGGCCGCATACGTCAGTTCATTGATCGAGTGATAGCCCAGCATGCCGGCGATCAGGGTCAGCAAAGGCCACCACAGGTAAACGAAGAAACCCCAGAACACGATGGTGACCAGCGCACTCACGAATTTCGTCAGTGGCGCCACCAGGTGCGGTTTATTCAGGATGAGCGGATTGGTTTGTTCTTGCAGGTCGCTAGTCATGATTACCTCGATGCGGCTGCGGTGCCGGTTCGGTGTTGATTGGCGGTAGCGCTTTCACGTGCACGCCGTCTGCCGAGCCGACACCGCGGTCCGGACTCACCCATACGGCACGACGTCCACTCTTGCGGAACAAGACCTTGGGCACGGACCAGACGGTGGTACACATATTCAGCATCCAATAAAAGACCGGATACCAGATCATCCAAAAGAAATGGCGATATACCTTTTTGTCGTAATGGCGATCGAGGATCATGCCGACCATCACCTGCAACAAACAGGTGGTACCGATCAACACCCCGTGCCAGCTCGGGAAAATCTCTACACGCCACAATGGCGGGATATAAATAAACAGGCTGAGGATGTACAAGACCAGCACTGTAACCATCGTGTAGGCCCACAAGACCGACAGGTTGTATTCGATATAAACCAGCCACAAGCGACGCAGATGCCAGTGACGGAAAATGTAGGCGTACTTGAAAATCGCCTGCACGCCACCCATCGCCCAGCGCAGGCGCTGCTTCCACAAACCCTTGACGGTTTCCGGCATCAGGATCCAGCACAATGCGCGCGGCTCGAAACGTACATCCCAATGGTTCGCCTGCAACTTCCAGCTGATGTCGATATCCTCGGTCAGCATCTCCGGGCTCCAGAAACCGACATCAAGCAAGGCGCGACGGCGAAACATCACTACGACACCGGATACCGTGAACAGGCGACCGTAAATGCGTTGGGTACGTTTGATCAGGCCCACGATGGAAGAAAATTCACCAACCTGCAAACGTCCGAGCAAAGTGGAACGGGTACGGATACGCGGATTGCCGGTAACGGCACCGAGGCGCGGACCGGTTTCAAAATGCTTGAGCAGCCACGGGATCGAGTCCGGATCGAGGATCGCATCACCATCGATACACATCAGGAATTCGCTTTTGGCAATCAACGCGGCCGTATTCAAGGCCACTGCCTTGCCCTGGTTACGCGCCTGGTGCACGACGCGCAGCTTGGGATGCGTTGCGATCAGTTCGTCGAGAATGGCGCCGGTATTGTCCTTGCTACCGTCGTTGACGCAAATGATTTCGTAATCCGGATAGTTCAGGCGCGACAAGGCATCCACCACGCTGCGGATATTGTCGCCTTCATTGAAGCACGGCACGATCACTGAAACCGGTGGTGTTGATTTCAGTTCCGTCAGTGGATTCTGATCGTGCAGGCTGGTCCGTTCATAACGCAGGTAATACGTAATCCCACCAATGATCCAGACATAAGCCATGAACAATGGGTAGTAAAACGTAAAACCGAAGAGGACGTTTTCAAAAGTCATGGCTATCTCCGCGCCGGATGCGTTTCTACGGAGATTTCAGGCTTGATGATGTCTTCTTCCGGTTGGTTCGCATGGAAGTCGTCCGGATAGTAGCCAACTCCACGCGCGCCGGCCAGGCGCAACTGGCGTATCTGTGCCGCCAGCGTGGCCGATGGAATCGGCGTATTGCTGCGCCAATCCTTGCTCTGCAATTCAAACACCGTGGTGCGCAAAGCACCCGGCGTCTGCTTCACGGTATCCATCAAACGTGCGAGCCAGGCAGTGGCGTCCTTCGCCCCTTCCATATAGGGCATCGCCATGATCGCGGTGTAATCGTAAGTCGCGAGGAAGCTCGGGTAAGTCTGCGCAAACCAGTCTTCCGAATCCGGATTCAGGATAACTTCTGCATAAACATTGCGTGCCGTCATCAATGCCGGCTGGTACTTGCGCAAGGTCGCGGCCAGCTGCAGGGTGAAATCGTTCAGGTAAGCCGTCTTCTTTTGCGCCCACAAACGGCGTACCTGCGGATCATTGCGCATCTCTTCCATCACACCCGACAAATGCCATTGGTCACGATATACGGCGAGTGCTGCCGGGCTTGCATCCTCGTAGTCCGACAAAGTCGCATCGTCATGGAATAGCACGCCATAGAAGGCCGAATGCTTGCCCAGGTCTTCGTATATCTCGGTAATGGTCTGGCGTGCTAACGGATCGAAAGGTGACAGGCGCAAATAACGGTTCTGCGACGCGGATGCAGGTGCACCCGGCATGGTCTGCACCAAATGGGTAGCGGCCGGATTCGAGTCAGGCAGTTTGAACGCCATCACCGGCATCCAGGCAAATACCCGCACCCCGGCGCGCGTACGCAACTGCCACGAGACGCGTGTAAATAAATCGCTGCGCATCGGCATATGGCGATTCGGAAAATACAATGCATCGGCCACTCCATCACCATCCGGATCGGCATAAGCCTGCAGATAGACAGTCGTCGGCCGCAGTCGCACCATGCGGTCCAACAGTTTCGACAAATTCGCTTCCTGCACTTCCGGATCCGGGTCGTAGACATAATCCAGGTCGACATGGATTACCCGCTCCATCGGCCGTTCGACACCATCGTAAGTCGCAGGCTGGCGCAGGATTTCGGCCAGGCCGTTGAGTTCGGTATCGAACACCACCAGCGTACGGCGGATGTAATTCGGATCATCGTTAGCTGTGTTCGGACCCGGCTCCAGATTCAATGAGATCGGCATCCCTACTTCGGCCGCAATCTTGTTCGCGATCTGGCTATTGGCGCCATACGGCCATACCATCGCACGTGGACGCTTGCCGGTTTCCTTTTCGATCAGACTGGCGCTACGCTCCAGGTCTGCACGTATGCGCTTGGTGTAGGCTTCATCACTTTCGTATTGCTTATTCTGTGGCCAGTAAAAACGCGTAATGGCCGCCGGCATCATATTGCCCTGCGGATTACCAATGATGCCCTTGTGCAGGCTGTGCGAATGCGAGGCGACTTCGATCAGGCCGGAAGCCTGCATCTCACGCACCTGGTCCCAATTCACAAACGCCTTGCGCGGCGCCTTGATATCGCCGAACTGTACCGACTCGTCTTGCGGTGTCTGGATCCAGTCGCCGACGATTGCAATCAAGGCCGGGAAACCGAATTGCTTGAGCAAAGGGAAGACCTTGGTGTACATGCTTTCAAAGCCATCATCGAAAGTCAGCAAGATCGCTTTTTCCGGCAATGGCTTCTTGCCTGCACGCGCATCGATAATTTGCTGCAGGCTGACCGGGTGGTAACCGTTCTGGTCCAGCCAGCTCAGTTGTGCGGTCAGGTCGCGCGTATCCACCGCTGTCGCTTCCGGCCATACCTTGAAAGTTTCGCGCACATTGTCACGCACGTCGTGGTAACACAGCACACGGTACGATTGCGGTGGGTCTATACGCTGCGCCGGTATTTGCAGGCGCGGGACTTCAACACCGGCAGCTTGCTGCGCCGATGCAAAGGCAGGCAGCAATGCGATAAGGACCATGCACATTAGCTGCCGGATAATGTCTTCAGGTTTGCGCAGACTGCTGAGCGCTATCGTCAACATGTTCTTCACTTTATTGCCCAATTCAAATTCAAATATCCGTAATGACGTTTTTCACGCACGCCGTCATACGGGTGCATGCTGACTCCAAGGCCGTAGCCGATACTGAACACGTCATCAAATGACCACAGGTGCCCGTACTGCAGGCCGGAAGTAGAACCGGTGTTGAAAGCTTCCTGCCAGTAGCGCCCGGTATAAACCTGCACTTGCTGCACCATCGAACGGCGATAGCGCCGCCAGGTGCGCCATTCGCCGAGCAATGCGACAGTGGCTTCGCGATCGCTGATCGGATTGAAATACACCGCATCCCGCGCACTGTTACGCGAGGTCGCCAGCGAGACCATCGAATCCAGTTTGAAAATGGGACCACTCATCCAGCGCTCAGTCCATGCGATACCGAACACATCGCGCTGATTGCCATCACTGAATTTGGTAGTCGATACTTCTGTATCTATGCTGCGCGATTCGTTCTGCTGCCAGGTCAGCCCGGCCAGCAGGCGGCGTCCCGTCACATTCGCGTTATACGCGGCAGCCGACAAATCATTGACGTTGCTATCAGCCGCCAAGCGCATACGCCAGTGATCCGAGAAATACTTCACGACCTGCAAGGCGATGCCGCTCTTGTCTGCGTTCTGTGTAGCCTGGTTAACTTCACCTTCTATTTCCAGATCGCGTACCCGGTAATCCAGGCCGACACCGATACGGGTCCGCGGCACGCTCGTTTCCGTCGGCAAGCGGCGATCAACGCTGCCGGTTGAACGCGACAGATGCGTAAACACACGGAAGGCTTCGCCCAAAGAATTCGTTAAAGGTTCCGAGTAAAGCTGCGCATCAAAAATCGACTCGGCTCCGGCCAATTGCCCGCCCTTACCTATCGTTGTGCTGACACGTAAAAACGGCCTGTCGTGGATATCCAGCTTGCGTGCAAGGTTCTGTACCCCCTTGTCTTCCGGATAGTCAGCCTGCAATGGCGGCAAGACGGCTTTAGCCTCGGCAAACTCATTCAAGGCCAGCAGGCTTTCGCCACGTCCGACTTGCGCCCCCAGGGATTTATGATCGTCGAGCTGCATCAGCGTGAATTCATCCAGTGCCGTACGCGGATGTTCACGCGAACTTTGCAGGCTGGCCCAAGCGAGTCTGGTCTGTCCGTTGAATGGTGCAATCGCGCGCAACTCCGCCAGGTGCTTCTCGGCTTCCTTCAGGCGATCCGCATACATGCGTATCAATGCCGGTGTTACCGTTGCTGTCGGATAATCGCCATTCGGTGCTTCCACCGAGGGTATGCCGCGGTTCGCCAAAGTCGGGGTCACCTGCATGACGCCATCGGCCAGAGCCTGTGCCTCATCATGTTGCTCGGCTTCGCTATACGCATATGCCAGGCCGTTACGCCAGGTATCGATATTCGCCACATCACCACGACCGGCATCATTGATCGCCGAGATATACAAATCACGCGCCTGCTCCGGCTGCTCCAGATAGAGGTAGGCATCAGCTGCAGCCGCTTTTGCATACGAAGGCATCGCAACACCTGCAGCCAGCAACTCCTGATACAGCTGCACGACCTCTTTCATCATCTGGCGATCACGCAAGGCAACCATACGGTCAAACCTGGTTGCCGCTTGAGGGCCGAAACGATTCAAGACATTGGCCGTTTCAGCCAGTGCCGTATCGGTGGTCTGGAAGCGCGGCTTCCTTTCATCGACCGTCAACTGGGTTTCACCAAAATTGACCGTGTGGCCGGCAACGGAATGCGCCAACTGCAACTGTTCTTCCTTGCTGAACCAGTCCAAATGCTTATCCGCACTACGTGCTGCCAGATAAGGCATACCCGCGCCATTCAGCGCGAATACATAGCCGCGATAAGCTTCGCGCGATTGCGGATCAAGCCGCACGGCGTCCTGATAGCCATTCGCTGCATACAGGGCTTCTTCACGACGGCTGTAAACAAAACCCAGCAAGGTGACCATGGGCGCATCACTACGCTTGTATGCCGAACTGAAAGTCGGCAGGAAACTTTGCACATATTGCAAAGCCAGATCGGATTGCTTTTGCCCGAGCAGCGCATGGACCAACCCCGTGCGCAACTCCATATCATTCGGATCATTGCGCAGTGCGAAGCGGTAAATTTTTTCTGCCAGCGACCACCGTTCGGCGGAACGCGCCGACTGCCCGAGTGATTTCAATACATAAAGCGGTGTGCCGACTACAGTTAACTCATCCGCGTATGTGAGTGCATTGTTAAAGTCGCCCGCCCAGGCAAGGACGACGACCAGGTCATACAAGACTTTTTGATTTTCCGGGTACTCGCGATGCCAGGCCTGCAGTTTCTCAATCGCAGAAGCGGTCTGACCGTCGCGCGCAGCATGGATCACGGCATCATATTCAGTCGATGGGATAGCCGCCTGCGTAAAATTTGCGACACCTAAACCCAAAAAACAAAAAGTGATTCCTGAAACTGCTGCTTGCAAACGATTGCGCTTATTTCTCATGAGCTCGCTAAATAAAATGAATGTGCATTTACGAACAAAAGTAAAGACACCTCTTTATGAGCGAATCGCCGACCAGTTGCGCCCGCTTTCATTAAATAAAAACATCCAACTAAAGGGATGCTTTTAAATACATAGAGTTCCTACGCACGCAAAAATGGATGCGAATTTTCTCACGCTAAAAATTTCATGAAGCACGAGAATTATCTGAATCAGTATCTGGCCATGAACACCTGGAATCAGTGCGGTCGCGTAAGACGACTCTTGGAAATTAGAGCGGACTGTATCAGAGCGAGAAAAAACACAATGTCAACAAATGCTAACAAACGACAGGAAAAATACAGACAACGCGAAGGGATTGTTAAAGATTGATAAATCGAGTGTTTATGAGGGTTTCCGCACCTATTTCGAATCGAAATCAGGCTATATTTTTTGGACAAAGAAAGACAAAAACACAACTTCCATGGAAAGTGTTTTCGCTTGAAGTTCAGCAAATTCCAAACGGCTTCGAACTGTGCAGATTATTTTTTGAATAAGAGATTTAAAAATCGGGCGTGCCGGATAATGTGCAAAGACGAGCTGAACAGCGTGCAGGAATTGCTGAAGCAGATAAAAAAATTCTCCGGCAGACGGGTATATCTGGCGAAGAATATATTCTGAACCGTGAGCCTTTAGCGGCCTGGCGCAACTGTCTCGGCATGCAATGTTTGCTTAAGTTGTTTCAGGTTCCCGGAAAAAAACGGCTTGGATGGGTGACTCTGCGAACGAAGCAACAAAATATCGAAACTCAGCTATCCCTGAACCGTCGCACCCCAAGACGGGGTCGGCAGCACATTAAGGACAAGTCGTCCCGTCTACCATATGGACCGCACCAATTGGAGTTGCAACGGGAATGCTGCATTGTCCGCCAAGGATTACATTGCCTGTTGAGTTTGGCAGTACTGTAAGACTCGAGCCTGTATAGTCCGCCAACAAAATACCAAAACTATGTGCGGCAGTTGCACCTTGACCGGATAAGCGATTGTTATATACCTGCACAATCGAATCGGCCACAACGAGCGCGGCCGCATTTGAGTTCTGGTTATATCCGCTAGCGATGTTGTTGCCGACGATGACGTTTGTCGAGTTTTCAACGCCTAGCGCTGTGGCGCTACTGGTCGGAGAAATGTTTAATGCAAGCGATACCGTGTTATCCAGAATACGCACATTATTTACACCTAAGGCGTTAATGCCACGGTAGTTCACGCCAACGCCGGCGACATCAGTGGACATAATGTTCATGCCGCTAATGGTGCTGTTATTAGCCATGGCAACCGTTGCTCTGGTGCCGAACCCAAAGGATGCAAACGACGAATGGATGGTTGCTCCTGGCAATGAAGCTGTAACAGTACGTCCACTTGCAGTAACGACATTCAGGGAGCCTTTTCCGATCAGGGTCTGGCCATCCTGGAGCACAGTAGAGGCAGTGGTATTGAATGTTCCCGCCAACACCACTGTGCTATTGCTGCCTGCTAAAGCCACTTCGGTGGGAAGAGATGCGCCAGTAGTGGTTTCACTGGAAATAGCGACTATCGCCTGCCCTCCGGCAGTTGTAGATGCTTTTTCATGCGCAATTTGTCGCGTGCCAACCTGGCTGACGATATCCACATCTCGCACGATAGGCGCAGTCATGCGGCGCTCTTGCGCCGTCATGCGTTGCGCAGAGGAAGCCACGTTCCCCAATGGGATGCGCAAGCGCAGTGCCACGAAACTTTGGCTACCGCGAGCATTGTCGTCCTGGTACTCCGCGCCTATCGTTAACTGCGCGCCTTTCCACGTATCGCTGAATTCAGCCATCACATACTCGGCCCGCACGCGGGTGCCTTGTACCTTGAGACCATCATCTGAAAATCGATAGCCCGCGAGGTAAGCCCGAACCTGTCGCGTATCTTCCTCGTCGAAAACAGGCAGACGCCATCCAGCTTCGATATCAAAACCTGGTAGCGCACGCTCTTCTTGCGCAGTCGTTGTCACAAAGAGGGAACCACCGGACACCGATCCTGTGTTGCTGCTGGATAAAGTGGTGCTCTTCTTGCCAAATGGCTGATACACATTGGCGCGCCAATCGAACTGACGCCCGAGCGCCTCGACACCTAATGTGGCCTGATCATAGGAATTGTTATAAGTAGTCCTGCGTCTGTCGACAAAACCATATGCGCCGAGATTCCATCCAGTCTCAAGCATGTGGCGCATACCACCGCCCAGGCTTCCTTCAAAATCCCCACCATTCGCCATACGGGCACGAACGTTCGCAAAATAAAGCGAACGCGCATCCTGCACTACAGGGATAAAGAGATTCGCTTCACCGATATCCCGTTTGGACCCGACTTTACCTTCCAGGTCGAGATAGGTGCTCCATTTCTCTTGTCCGGCATTCTGCGCGTATGCCCCGGCACTGACGCAAGCCGAAAATACAGATACAGCGATCCTAAGCTTGTTGGATTTCACCCGACCCATTGCCACTCCCTGTAGCGTTTGTTGTTTTTTCTGACAACATTTTACAAACAGGCTCAAGAAGTGCAACAAGCTTGTTGTAGCAAGGTGACGCGAAAAGTCAGGGGCTCCTGTCAATCCATATATCCTGCTCATTACGGCAAATAAAGTTGCCTTTTAAATATTACTCGATTTTCGATACGAAATCCGACAACAGGATTTCCACTATTTCATCTTTGTACGCCCAGCCGACTTGAATTATCCAACAAGCGTCCCTATACTTAGCACTCGTCGGGAGAGAGTGCTAACAACTTACCCCGGACGACCAACTTTCTAGTGCGGCATGAATGCACTGTAAAGCACGCTTTGCAGCCCACTGCCGCAAATCACCATAACCTATTGAAAACTAAGGAGTTTGTATGAACCTTCGTCCTTTGCACGATCGCGTCATCGTCAAGCGCCTCGACCAGGAAACAAAAACTGCGTCCGGCCTCATCATTCCTGAAGCAGCTGCTGAAAAGCCTGATCAAGGTGAAATTCTGGCAATCGGCAACGGCAAGATCCTCGAAGACGGCAAAGTTCGCCCACTCGACGTTAAAGTCGGCGATCGCGTTCTGTTCGGCAAATACGCAGGCCAAACCGTCAAAGTTGATGGCAACGAAGTTCTCGTGATGCGCGAAGAAGACATCATGGCAATCGTACAAAAGTGATGCCGTTTTTCGGACGTGACGGCCATGCCGTAGCGCTCGAAATGGTGTCATCCCTAGTCGGGATTCAGTGATTCAGTCACTCAACGAATAATCAGGAGCAATCAACATGGCAGCTAAAGAAGTAATTTTCGGCGACG